>NZ_JBNGEN010000007.1:0-166122 GCF_049977365.1 Brachymonas moutaii (nom. illeg.)
ATTTTGAGCCTGTCGATTGCCGGTCTGTCTTTTCTATCCGGATGTCAAATGAACCAGCAAACTCCATCTTCGACCCTATCAAACGCCGCTACCGCTGCGGCTAACCCCGATTCAGTCCCTGTGTTGCACTTCAAGTTTCATAGCTTTAACGCACTTTGCTTTGACACATACGGCTGCAAGGTCGTTTATGCGGGGCTAACAGTACCGAACGACGCATCAAACAAGAAAAGATTATCATTTGCGGAATGGAGCGGTAACGAAGGTGAGAATGCATTGAAACGGGCATTCGGAGGGCACATCAACATCAAAAATTTCCCTGCACCCGCCAAGGTGACCTGGCGCTCCAAGGACGGTACATCCCATTCTGCAGAGATCGATATCGGAAAAATCTTCAAGGATGAGCGAATCATTCACCACTTGCCTTTGCGGGATTTTCCGCACTCCCCAGAGACCACCGGTAGAGATGTAACCATCTTGCTTATCGTGGACGACAGGACTATCAAGGTGTACATGTTGAGCGAAGTCAATATGAATTACTACCTGACCCTGGCCTACAGCCAGACCTTCTAAGCGAGGCCGCGCATGACAACCGATCAAACCCCTGCTCTCGTGATGGCGGTTTAGACACCTGGGTGGCAGATGCCACAGTCATCAACAGCCACACGCAGTCGCAGCAAATTGTTGCGCAGATGCAGGTGCCGCAGTTAGTCAGCAGCACAGATCCACATGCTCGCCTGCATGTCGCCCTTGCTTTGAGGGCACTGGCAATGCGATGAACCATGTGCTGGACAGGAAGAAAAATTTTTTTACAACAATACTTTCTTTGTGTAATATGAATTATATTGAATTAAAGAAATTATGTTTTTCAATAGCACACGCACGAGGGTGACATGAAGCGCAAACGGCTATTTTTTCAATCCACGCTTTTGAGCCTGTCGATTGTCGGCCCACTTTTTCTATCTGGATGCCAAATGAACCAACAAACGCCATCTTTGTCCACTTCAGGCACAACTACCGCTGTGGCAGACCCTAATTCCATTCCTGTGCTGCATTTCAAGTTTCATTCGTTTAGAGGCTTGTGCTTTGATACCTATGGCTGCAAAGTCACCTATGCCGGACTCGCTGTTCCCAACGATGAACCAAATGAAAAAACACTCTCTTTTGCACAATGGGGAGGCGAGAGTGGGTTGAAGCTGGCAGGAGGAGGCGGGCATATCAACATCAAAAACTTTCCTACCCCCGCCAAGGTGACGTGGCGCTCCAAGGACGGTACATCCCATTCCGCAGAGATTGATATCGGCAAAATCTTCAAGGATGAGCGAATCATTCACCACTTGCCTTTGCGTGAATTTGCTTTTCAAGACAATCCTATGGCGTCTTCCGACGATCCTACGATAGTACTAGTAGTTGATGATCGGACAATCAAGGTGTACATGCTGGCATCCATCAATACCAATCGTGAGCAAATTCCTGGTAATAAATACAGCTATACCAAAAATGAGCTAACCCTGGCCTACAGCCAGACCTTTTAAGCGAGGTGCGGCATGGCAACCAATCAAACTCCCGGCCCTCGTGATGACGGTGTAGATACCTGGGTGGCTGATGCCTCCGTCATCGACAGCCACACTCAGGCTAGCCAGACTGTTGCGCAGATGCAGATGCCACTACTGGTCAGCAGCAAAGACCCGCATACACGTTTGTATGTTCCCTGCTTCGACGGCACTGGCAATGACATGAACCATGTGGCAGCCGGTGAGAAGATGACCAATGTGGCGGAGCAGTACCAGCAGATTTTTGATTCTTCAGAGTCTCAAAATCAGATACGTGCTGGTTACGAACCCGGCGTAGGCACCCAAGGCGGCCTCACCGGAGTGGTAGACAGCATTCGTGGATCAACTTACCAGGCGCATCTGGAGAGCATGTACCGGAAGTTCATCAAACAGGCGGAAGAGTGGAAGGCAGCTGATCCACAGGCTGAGATCAGCGTGGCCAGCATGGGCTTTAGCCGTGGTGCCGTAGAAGCCACTTTATTCACTCGAATGATAGAAGAACGTGGTATTCAAAGCTATAGCAGCACAAAACCTCACTACAACCCCGACGGCACCATCAAAAGCCTAGAATTCACCAAGCCCCCTTTGGTCGAACCCGGCCATGTGCGCATGGCTGCTGCCTTGTACGACCCGGTCAATACAGGCGTGATGGAGCGGCAAAATGCCCTCCTGCCCACGTCGGTAGAGGCGGGTCTGCAACTGACGGCACAGCACGAGCGGCGCGATCTGTTCAAGTCTACCGATATCATTGCCCCTGGTGTTTCAGCGAACGGACGCTTCGTCAACGCTACGGTGGGCGGGGCGCACAGCGATATTGGTGGCAGCTATGCGCATGACGGGCTGTCGGCGCGTAGCCAGAACACCATGACTGACTTTCTCAACAAGCTGTCGGACAAGCCGTTTCTGCAGCATCGGGAAGTGCCACAGGCACCCGACATGAGTTTGGTGCACAACTCTGCGCAGCACCGGTCTTTCTATAAAACCACAGAATTCGACAAGTTGGGCCACCGTGCGCATGTCAATGCGGATGGCACACGCAGCCAGACAATCGAATCCAGGCCCACGCCTGCCACGCCAGAACCCCGGGCCGATCGTCCGCAACAAAGGTCAGAGGCCAGCGAAGTAGACACCCTGGCCAATCACCCTAACCGTTCCATCGTTGCCCTCAACAACCTGGTCAACAACAGCCCTGATCTGGCACACCACACGGATACCGAACGCGCCCGCATTACCGCAGCCTTGTGTCTGGAATGCCTGAAGACCGGCAAGGACATCTCTGGCATGACAGAGGTGGAAAGCTTCGAGCACAAAGGCAAAACCCTGGCTCTGGTAGATGATCCCGTCAAGGCAGAGCGCAACCCTTACACCAGCACAGCCACCGTAGACGTGGCACAGGCCACCCAGACACCCGTACAGGACAGTCTGGCCCAAATGCAGAACGTGCAGGTCGCCCGGGCTCAGACACAAGAGCAAAGCCGCAGCCAAAGTGGTCCTGTGATCACCATGTAATTGAATCACTCCGGGATTCGCGGAGGCCAGTTGATTTAAGTCAGACGGTCGTGGCCTGACCAGCGCATGTTTGGGCTGTTGCCGGTCTCCAAAGACCCGGAAAAAGGAAAAACAAGAGGCAGCCCCCCACCGCCCCAGTCATCCCCCTGCCACGCGCGCTTCGTACAATGGGGTGCATGACCCAGCAACCGCTCACGCCGCCGTTTCAGGCGCCCCAGCTCCATACCGATCCTGATGCTGCGCTGCGCCAGGTGCAGACGATCTATCAGGAGGCCATCGACCATCTGCGGGCGGGGTTCAGGCGGTTTCTGGAAGAGGGGAGTCTGCCCTGGCCGGTGCGGGCGCACTATCCGCTGGTGCGCATTCGCACGGTGGTGCCTACCGTGCATCCGCGGGGCGAGAGCCACTCGGCCTTTGGCTTTGTGGCGCAGCCGGGGGTGTACGAGACCACGCTGTCCGATCCCTTTCTGTTTGCCGACTACTACCGCACGCAGTTCGCGCTGTTGCTGGCCAACCATGGGGTGCCGCTGGAGATCGCCACCAGCCACCAGCCCATTGCGCTGCACTTTGCGCTCGATCCGCACGAGGCGCTGCAGGGCACGCTCGATGCCACTCTGCGCGAGCGCATGCACACCACCTTCGACTGGCCCGACCTGTCGAGCATGGACGACCGCATCGCCAACGGCACCTGGCAGCCCCACGGCTCGGCGGCGCATCCGCTGTCGCTGTTCACGGCGCCGCGTGTGGATTATTCGCTGCAGCGCCTGCGCCACTACAGCGGGACCGATGCCGGCCATTTCCAGAACTACGTGCTGTTCACCAACTATCAGTTCTACATCGACGAGTTCATCCGCCTGGGGCACGCCGCCGTGCAGGACCCCGAGAGTGGCTACACCGCCTTTGTGGAGCCGGGCAATGTGGTCACCCACGCGGCCGGAGGCCAGCCGCCCGAAGGCTTCGTGCAGGGCACGCACCCGCAGCGGCTGCCGCAGATGCCGGCCTATCACCTGGTGCGTCCTGGCCACGAGGGCATCACCATGGTCAACATCGGCGTGGGCCCGAGCAACGCCAAGACCATGACCGACCATGTGGCCGTGCTGCGCCCCCATGCCTGGCTCATGCTCGGGCACTGCGCGGGGCTGCGCAACAGCCAGACTCTGGGCGACTACGTGCTCGCCCACGGCTATGTCCGTGACGACCATGTGCTCGACGACGATCTGCCCCTGTGGGTGCCCGTGCCGGCTCTGGCCGAGATCCAGCAGGCCCTGCAGCAGGCCGTGGCGGAGGTGACGCGGCTGGAAGGGGACGACCTCAAGGCCGTGCTGCGCACCGGTACCGTGGCCACCACCGACAACCGCAACTGGGAGCTGGACGCGCAGAACACGCCGGCCCGCCGCTTCAGCCAGAGCCGGGCCGTGGCCATCGACATGGAAAGCGCCACCGTGGCCGCCAACGGGTTTCGTTTTCGCGTGCCCTACGGCACCCTGCTGTGCGTGAGCGACAAGCCCATGCATGGCGAGATCAAGCTCCCCGGCATGGCCGACCGCTTCTACCGCGAGCGGGTCGACCAGCATCTGCGCATCGGCATCAAGGCGCTTGAGCTGCTGCGCCAGCGTGCCACGGGGCAGCTGCACAGCCGCAAGCTGCGCAGCTTTCAGGAAGTGGCCTTCCAGTGAGCGCGTGGGCGGCTCCCGGGTGATGGCCCCGGACAGCGCCCCTCAGCGTGGCGTGCCGCGCGCCACCTGGTACACGGCAGTGGGGGCGAGCAGGTTGGGCAGGTGGCGCACCACGCGCGCTTCGTTGAGCCCAAAGCTGTCGAGCACGCGCAGGTGGTTGCGGGCCGCCATGATGCCAAAGTCGGCATAGGTGCCCACCCGGATGTTGGGCGTGTCGTACCACTCGTAGGGCATGCGGCGGTTCACCGGCATGCGTCCGCGCAGCACCGACAGGCGGTTGGCCCAGTGGGCAAAGTTCGGAAACGCGATGATGCCCATGCGCCCGACGCGCACCGTCTCGCGCAGCATGGTCTCGGCATTGCGCAGATGCTGCAGCGTGTCGATCTGGAGCACCACGTCGAACATGTCGTTGGCAAACACCGACAACCCCTGATCGAGGTTGAGCTGCAGCACGTTGACGCCGCGCTGGACGCAGGCCAGCACATTGGCATCGTCGAGCTCCACGCCGTAGCCCGAGCAGCCCTTGTGCTGCTGCAGGTAGGCCAGCAGTTCGCCGCGTCCGCAGCCCAGATCGAGCACGCGCGAGCCTTCGGGCACCAGGGCCGCCACGGCCTTCACATTGACCAGTCCGCCGCTCATGCTGCCACCTCTTTGTCGAAATACGCGCGCACCAGAGCCAGGTAGCGCGGGTCGTTGAGCAGGAAGGCGTCGTGCCCGTGGGGCGCGTCGATCTCTGCATAGGTCACGTCACGGCCGTTGTCGAGCAGGGCCTTCACGATCTCGCGGCTGCGCGCCGGGGAAAAGCGCCAGTCCGTGCTGAAGCTCACCAGCAGGAAGCCGGCCCGGGCCTGCGCCATCGTGCGGGTGAGGTCGCCGTCGAAGCGCCGGGCCGGATCGAAGTAGTCCAGGGCGCGCGTGATGAGCAGGTAGGTATTGGCGTCGAAGTAGCGGCTGAACTTGTCGCCCTGGTGCCGCAGGTAGCTCTCGATCTGGAACTCGATGTCCTGGGTGCTGTACTTGTAGCCCGTGGCGTTGTCGGTCACGGCGTCGCGCAGCTCGCGGCCGAACTTGGCGTTCATCACGTCGTCGGACAGATAGGTGATGTGCCCGATCATGCGGGCAATGCGCAGCCCGCGCGCCGGCACCACGTCGTGTTCGTAGTAGTGGCCGCCGTGAAAATCCGGGTCCGTCACGATGGCGCGCCGCGCCACCTCGTTGAAGGCGATGTTCTCGGCCGACAGGTTGGGGGCGCTTGCGATCACCACCGCATGGCGCACCCGCTCGGGATACTGCAGCGTCCAGCTCAGGGTCTGCATGCCGCCCAGGCTCCCGCCCATCACCGCCGCGAGCTGCGTGATGCCCAGTGCATCGAGCAGCCGGGCCTGGGCATGGACCCAGTCTTCCACCGTCATGACCGGAAAGTCCGCCCCGTAGCGCGTGCGGGGGCTGTCCGGCGGCGCATCGGGATTGGGGTCGCGCGGCCCCGTGCTGCCGAAGCAGGAGCCGAGATTGTTGACTCCGATCACGAAGAAGCGGTCGGTATCGACCGACTTGCCGGGGCCGATCATGTTGTCCCACCAGCCCACGTTCTTGGGATCGTCCGCATACACGCCCGCCACATGGTGGGAGGCATTGAGCGCGTGGCAGATCAGGACGGCGTTGCTCCTGTCGGCGTTGAGGGTGCCGTAGGTCTCGTAGGCCAGGGTGTAGTCGTGGATGCTGGCGCCACTCTGCAGAGACAGGGGCTCCGCAAAGTGCATGGTCTGGGGAATGGCTATCAGGGACATCGCAAAGAAAACTGGAACAAAAAAACCCGGAGCCGCAACGGGACGCCGGGTTTGCCAGTGCTCCGTTTTAGCTGAACTTGTAACGCGCCCGCAAGCTGGAAGCAAATCGGCGCTGACTCGGAACCAGTATAGCAAGAAGTCCCCCCGCGTGGAGAACCGGCCTGCCGATGGCAGCGCACGCGGGCCGGCCCCCGGCCGCTGCGCACCAATTGAGGGTGATGCACCATCATGGCATACGCGAAGCGCACCTCATTGGCACAGTTTGTGCTTATTCCGGTGCGCTTTGGGGCTTTAGATCAGAAAGTTTCCTGGTGTTCGCAAAAGCATCTCGTGATACGCACCTCATCAGTGCGAAATATGGCGATGCAGTGTTTTCTCAAAAGGGAGTGTGTTCAATAATGGGGACGTTTGCACCTAAACAGGGCGTCGATGCGCTGTTCATTCTGCTGGGCGCGATCATGGTATTGGCCATGCATGCAGGCTTTGCCTTTCTGGAGCTCGGCACCGTGCGGCGCAAGAACCAGGTCAATGCGCTGGTGAAGATCCTGGTCGATTTCAGTGTGTCCACCGTGGTGTATTTTCTGGTGGGCTACGGGGTGGCCTATGGCACCCATTTCTTCGTTCATGCCGACGCGCTGGCGGCAGCCAATGGCTATGAGCTGGTGCGGTTCTTCTTCCTGCTCACCTTTGCGGCCGCCATTCCCGCCATCATTTCAGGGGGCATCGCCGAGCGCTCGCGCTTCTGGCCCCAGCTCATGGCCACGGCGGTGCTGGTGGGGTTCTGCTACCCCTTCTTCGAGGGCGTGGCCTGGAACCAGCATCTGGGGCTGCAGGCCTGGCTCAGGCAGGTCACCGGAGCCGAGTTCCATGACTTCGCAGGCAGCATTGTGGTGCACGCCTTCGGTGGCTGGGTGGCCCTGCCGGCCGTGCTGCTGCTCGGGGCGCGCCACAACCGCTATCGCAAGGACGGCGCCATGTCGGCCCATCCGCCTTCCAGCATTCCCTTCCTGGCGCTGGGCTCGTGGATTCTCATCGTCGGGTGGTTTGGCTTCAACGTCATGAGCGCCCAGATGATCGACAGGATGAGCGGGCTGGTGGCAGTCAACAGCCTCATGGCCATGGTGGGCGGCACGCTCGCAGCACTCGTGGTCGGGCGCAACGACCCCGGCTTTGTCCACAATGGCCCCCTCGCCGGACTGGTGGCGGTGTGTGCCGGCTCCGATCTCATGCACCCGCTGGGCGCCCTGGTGGTCGGTGGCGTGGCAGGCGCCCTGTTCGTCAAGGCATTCACCCTGACGCAGAACCGCCTGCGCATCGACGATGTCCTGGGCGTGTGGCCCCTGCACGGCCTGTGCGGCCTGTGGGGCGGCATTGCAGCCGGCATCTTCGGGCAGCGCATGCTGGGAGGCATCGGCGGGGTGTCGTTCGGGGCTCAGCTCATCGGCAGCCTCATGGGCGTGGCGTGGGCGGTCTGCTCGGGTCTGGTGGTCTATGGGGTGCTCAAGAAGACCGTGGGCATTCGGCTGGGCCAGGAGGAAGAGTTCGATGGCGCAGACCTGAGCATCCACCGCATTTCCTCCACTCCGGACCGCGAAACGAGCTGGTAAGGCGTGCTGCCGCCGCAGTCCCCCACCTGCGGCGCGCGTGCTGCCCCGGGGCGGGGCAGTGTGGCGCGGGAAGAACAAAGCGCACAGCGCCGTTGCTTTTGTGATGAAGGCGCGCAGAAAACCCGGGGTTTTCAGGCGCACGGGGCATCCGCGAGTCACATATCTGGCCGATAATGAGCCGCGTATGGATGACACTCTGTCGCGCCGGTTTCTGTGCCGGCAGGCAGGTCGGCCATATGACTGCGGTGATTGATTTGCGAGAGTGATAGAGTGGGTTTTCGAATCGCATCCCAAACGGACATCGCTGGTATTTGATCTATCTGGAGAAGTCCGTTTATGGGCAACAAACTGTACGTGGGCAATCTGCCCTATGCTGTGCGCGACAACGATCTGGCACAAGAATTCAGCCAATTCGGCAGCGTGACCAGCGCCAAGGTCATGATGGAGCGCGACACTGGCCGTTCCAAGGGTTTCGGCTTCGTCGAAATGGGCAGCGATGCCGAGGCACAGGCCGCCATTGAAGGCCTGCATGGCAAGGACATGGGCGGCCGTCCGCTCGTGGTCAACGAGGCTCGTCCTCTCGAACCCCGTCCCCCCCGTCGCGAAGGCGGCTTCGGTGGCGGTGGCTACGGCCGTCGTGAAGGTGGCTTCGGCGGTGGCAACCGCGAAGGCGGCTTCGGTGGTGGTCGCAATGCCGGCGGCTTCGGCGGTGGCAATGGTGGCAACGGCGGCGATGGCTTCCGCAGCCCCTACGGTGGCCGTCGTGACAGCTCCAGCCGTCGTCACAACTTCGACGACCGCGACAACAACTATTGATCACACGGTTTCCATGGGCCCCGGTCCATGGTGCACCCGATCATGACAGGGCCCCGCTTCCATGCGGGGCTTTTGCTTTTCTGGATGAGGTGCGAGGCAGTGTGCAAGACCCCGGCGCATGGTTTTGCGCAGGGTCTTTCTGCATGCCGACTGCGGTGGCAGCCCGGGAAAGGCCCGCGATTGCGGGAATGCGTGCTCCTCTGTATGTGGACATGGAGCAGCCCCCCCTGCGGGCAGCGCTTGGAGCCGCTAGAGTGGGCATGTTGCCATTTCTTTCCTGATTTTCGGAGCGTTCCATGAAAGTTGCTGCCATCCAGATGGTTTCCGGCACCGAGCCCGCCGCCAATGTGCACACTGCTGCCCGCCTGATCGAGGAGGCCGCGCAGGGCGGGGCCGAGCTGGTGGCACTGCCCGAGTATTTCTGTCTCATGGGGCACAGTGACCGGGACAAGCTGGGCATTGCAGAGGAGCACGGCGCCGGGCCCCTGCAGGATTTCTTGCGTGCACAGGCCAGCCGACTGGGGATCTGGCTGGCTGGAGGCACACTTCCGCTGCGGACCGACGATCCCGCACGGGTGACGAACACCACGCTCGTGTACGCGCCCGACGGACGCGAGGTGGCCCGCTACGACAAGGTGCATCTGTTCGCCTTTCAGCGGGGAGGCGAGAGCTACGACGAATCCCGTGTGCAGCAGGCGGGGGCGAAGCCGGTGGCCTTCGAGTTGCCGTCGCGCGATGGCCATGTCTGGCGGGTGGGGCTGAGCACCTGCTATGACCTGCGGTTTCCCGAGCTGTACCGGGCGCTGCGCGCCGATCTGCTGCTGGTGCCGAGCGCTTTCACCCACACCACCGGGCAGGCTCACTGGGAGGTGCTGCTGCGGGCACGGGCCATCGAGAATCTGGCCTGGGTGCTGGCACCGGCGCAGGGCGGTCGCCATGCCAACGGGCGGCGAACCTGGGGGCAGACGCTGGCCATCACCCCCTGGGGGCGGGTGACGGGCGAGCTGGCCGAAGGAGAGGGCGTGGTGCTGGCCGACTGCGACTGGGCCGTGATGCAGGAAATGCGCGAGCAGCTGCCCGCGCTGCAGCATCGACGGCTGTGACGCGGCATGTTCTGCCGCCTCGACCTTCGGCACCGATGCGGCAGGATGTGCAGGCCCGGAGTGCTGTAGAACCGGGCTGGGGGCCGGAGGGGCTCAGTCCGTGACGCTGACGTGCACCCGGGGCGCCAGTGCGCACATGAGCTCGTAGCCCAGTGTGCCGGCGGTGGCGGCCACCTCGTCGATGGGCAGCACTTCGCCGGTGCTGGCACGTCCCCAGAGCGTGACTTCCGTGCCCAGGCCGATGACGGCATCGGCCGGGATGTCGGTGGTGTCGGGCGTCAGGTCCACTGCCAGCATGTCCATGCTGACGCGGCCGAGGGTGCGGCTGCGGTGACCTGCCACGAGCACCGGGGTGCCGGTGCCGCAGGTGCGGGGGTAGCCATCGGCATAGCCGCAGGCCACCACGCCGATGCGCAGGGGACGATCGGCCGTGAACAGGGCGCCGTATCCCACCTGGTCGCCCGGCTGCAGGTCGCGCACCTCGATGAGCTTGCTGCGCAGGCTCATGGTGGGCTGCAGATCCCAGTGATGCACGTCGTGTGCATCCACGTCGGGGCTGCTGCCATAGAGGGCAATGCCGGGGCGCACCCAGTCGGTGGCGGCGGCCAGTTCCGGGTGGCGGAGCAGGGCGGCGCTGTTGCACACGCTGCGTTCGCCGGGGAGTTCGGCCGTGGTGCGCTCGAAGATTTCCCAGGCGCGTGCAATGCCCGGCACGGCCACGTCTGCAGTGGCAAAGTGGGTCATCAGGCCCACATCTTCCACCTGGGGCAGTGCCTGCACGCGGGCATAGGCGGCACGGAAGCGGTCGGGGTTGAATCCCAGGCGCTGCATGCCCGTGTTGAGCTTGAGGAAGACCTTGTGGGGCTGCACCGTCTTGTGGGCGGCCAGCATGTCGATCTGTTCGTCGCTGTGCACGGTGTGCCACAGACCCAGGCGGGAGCAGAGCTCCAGGTCGCGGGGCTCGAACACGCCTTCGATGAGCTGGATGGGGCCGCGCCAGCCCAGGTCGCGCAGACGCACGGCCTCGTCCAGGTCGAGCAGGGCAAAGCCGTCCGCACCGCGCAGACCCTCGTAGGCGCGTTCGATGCCGTGTCCGTAGGCATTGGCCTTGACGACGGCCCAGACCCGCGCCTCGCCCGCTGCCTGTCGGCAGCGCATCAGGTTATGGGAAAGGGCATCGGTATGGACATAGGCATGGATCGGGCGCGGCATGGTGGAAATTCCGGAGGAGGAAAGAGGATGGGAGGCATTATCCTCTTCTGCCCACCGCGTGGGCGTCTCCTGCCGGGAGTGGGCGCGTGGGTGTCTGGCCTGCGTGGCGGACTGCAGACGGTGGGTTTCCTGCGACAGGCCCTGGGTCTGCCACAGGGGGTGCACCCCTGTTTTGCGGCGGCGGAGAAGGGGCGCGGGGCGACAGTGCCTGAAATGGCGCATACTACGATATGGTGCGGCTATCCGTCATGCGGACACAGTGCACCGTCAGGGCATGGACTGCACGCGTGCAAGGACGCGGCGCCATGATGGAGACAAGCGTTCCCGAGGGGCGCGAGGGGTTGTGTTTGAGTGATCTGATGCTATTCGTTCGGAGTTGCGGGGCTGCGGTTTCATGAAACGCGGCTTCTATACCATCATGGCCGCGCAGTTCTTCAGCTCGCTGGCCGACAACGCCCTGTTCATCGCGGCCATTGCCCTGCTCAAGGCAGCAGGCGCCGAAGACTGGCAGAAGGCTGCCCTGGTGCCGGTGTTTGCCCTGTTCTATGTGGTGCTGGCTCCGTTTGTGGGGGCCTTTGCCGATTCGCAGCCCAAGGGGCGCGTCATGTTCCTGAGCAACGCGATCAAGGTGCTCGGCTGCATCATGATGCTGTTCGGCGGGCACCCGCTGCTGGCGTATGCGGTGGTGGGGCTGGGGGCGGCGGCCTATTCGCCGGCCAAGTACGGCATCCTCACCGAGCTGCTGCCGCCCTCGCAGCTGGTCAAGGCCAATGGCTGGATCGAGGGGCTGACCATCTCTTCCATCATTCTGGGAGTGCTGTTCGGCGGGCAGCTGCTCAGCCCGCAGATCGCGCAACCTCTGCTGGACTTCGACTTCCCCTTCATCGACACCGGTGTCGATACCCCCCCCCGAGGCGGCCATCAGCGTGATCGGGGTCATCTACTTCATTGCCGCAGCGATCAACACGCGCATTCCGCTCACGTGCGCGGTCATGCGGCCCATGCCTTCCAATCCGCTGAGCCTGCTGCCCGACTTCTGGACCTGCAACAAGCGTCTCTGGGAAGACAAGCTCGGACAGATTTCTCTGGCCAGCACCACGCTGTTCTGGGGGGTGAGTGGCAATCTGCGCTACATCGTGCTGGCCTGGGCCGCCGTGGCGCTCGGCTATGCAGTGCCCGAGGCCTCCCGGCTCGTGGGGGTGGTGGCGATCGGCACCGCTGCCGGGGCGGTGTTCGCGTCGATGCGCATGCGGCTCGACCAGGCCACGCGCGTGATGCCGCTCGGCATCGTCATGGGGGTACTGGTGGTGGCCATGGTGTTCATTCACCAGCTGTGGCTGGCGGTGCCTTTCCTGATCGTGCTGGGGGCCATCGGGGGCTATCTGGTGGTGCCCATGAATGCGCTGCTGCAGCATCGGGGGCACAACCTCATGGGGGCTGGCCGCTCGATTGCAGTGCAGAACTTCAATGAGCAGGCCTGCATCCTGGGCATCGGCTTTCTCTACAGTCTGGCCACGCGCGGCGGGCTGTCGGCCTATGGTGCCATCGTCATCTTCGGGGTGCTGGTGTCGCTGTCGATGTGGCTGATTCAGCGCTGGTATGCGCACAATTGCACGCGCCATGCGGCCGAGCTCGACAACCTGCTCGAGATCGCTCGCAGCGACAAGAGCCACTGCGTCTGATCCGATTCGGGGGCGCTGTCTGGAAAGCCGGCCTTGGGGCTCTGCAGCCCTGCCGGCTCGCGCAGTGTTTGCACTGGGCAGGGTTTCACGCAGATGCACAGCGAGTGTGGCTGACCTGGCCCACCGGTGCATGTGCAGCACCCGCAACCGGCTTTTTCTTCACTTTCACCCTTCCGTCCATCGCTGTCCATGTCCAACCTGCTGCCCGTTCTTGCCATCGTCTTCAATGCGCTGGTGTGGGGGGTGTCGTGGTGGCCCTTTCATGTCCTGCAGGGCATGGGGGTGCACCCGCTGTGGGCCACGGTGCTGATGTACTGCGTGCCGCTCGTCGGTATCGTGCTGGTCCGGCCTGCCATGCTGCGGGAGTTTGCGCGGCCGTCGGATCTGTGGGCGCTGCTTGTGGTGGCGGGGCTCACCAATACCTGCTTCAACTGGGCCATCACCATCGGCGACGTGATCCGGGTGGTGCTGCTGTTCTACCTGATGCCGGCCTGGGCGGTGCTGCTGGCCTGGTGGCTGCTCGGCGAGCGGCCCACGACCATGGCCATTGTGCGGGTCGTGCTGGCGCTTGCCGGGGTGGCGCTGGTGCTGCAGCCTGCAGGGCAGGGGTGGCGTCTGCCGCTGCCCTCGGGCATGGCCGATGGGCTGGCACTCGTGGGGGGCTTCATGTTCGCGGCCACCAATGTGCTGCTGTCCCGCAGCGCTGTCCGGCACTCGCCGCTGGCGCGTGTATGGGCCATGTTTGCCGGTGGTGCCCTGCTGGGAGGGCTGGTGGCAGGGGCTGCGCTGCTGACGCACCGCTACGGGGTGACGCCCCTGCCGCCGCTGGCGGCGCAGTGGGGGCTGGTGGTGCTGGCTGCGAGCGCGGCCTTCATGCTCAGCAACACGGCCCTGCAGTACGGTTCGGCCCGCTTGACCGCCCATGCCATGTCCCTCATCATGCTGCTCGAAGTGGTGTTTGCCACCACCTCTTCAGCCTGGGCCGGGGCGGCGCATCTCACCGCACAGACTGCCCTGGGGGGCATGCTGGTGATGTCGGCGGCTGTGCTGGCGGCTGTTTCGGCGCACTGAGGGCATGAGTTCGATGGAAGGGCAAGCACCGATGTGGCGTTCCTTTTCTTTTTGCTGCAACCGACACAGGGCTGATGCATGAGCTGCCTGAGCGATTTCACCCCGCTGGATCTGTCCGGTCATCCCTATCCCCTGAGCCGCCATGCGGGTGAGGTGGTGCTGGTGGTGAATACGGCAAGCCACTGTGGATTCACGCCGCAGCTGGAGGGGCTGGAAGCCCTGTACCGGCAGTTCCGCGAGCGGGGGTTCGTGGTGCTCGGGTTTCCCTGCAACCAGTTTGCCGGACAGGAGCCCGGCACCCCGGACGAGATCGGCACATTCTGCAGCTTGCGGCATGGCGTGGACTTCCCGATGATGGCCAAGGTCGATGTGCACGGGCCGCAGGCCGATCCGATGTTTGTGTGGCTCACCCACAGCCTGCCAGGGGTGTTGGGAACGCCGCGCATCAAATGGAACTTCACCAAGTTTCTGGTGGGGCGCGATGGACATCCGCTGCGCCGCTACGCCCCCTGGACGCGGCCGGAACGGCTGGCTGCGGACATTGCGCAGGCACTGGAGAGCGGTTCAGGCACCTGAACCACTCCTTGCAGGGACACTCCCCAGCTCAGGTACAGAAATCCACTGCACCGGAGGCCGTGGTGCACCATGTCTGCACCTCGGCATGGCGGGAATGGCTGCTGTCGGTGTCCGTGGCGGAAACGCGCTGGGTACTGCCTTCGCCGCGCAGCCACACCACCTGCACCAGCACGGCTGCGATGCAGGCCAGTGCGATCAGACCAAAGCCGAGCAGCGGACGCTTCAGGAAATGGCGGAGCATGTTCATGGTGCTTCTCCTTGCAGTGCAGCAGGATTGCCGGTCAGCCACAGAATACTTCAGATGGCTGCTTCCTGCAGGCGAAAAAGTGTGTCTGAAAACTTCGGCAGGACGGCTTGTGGGGGGAGCGGCTCCCGCAGCCTTGTCCTGTCGGATATGTGGGAAAGATCCTCCAGAGTCTGGAAAGTTCCGGCATGGCTGTCATCGAGACAGACTGTCACATCTGTGCCATGGCCGGGCATGCTGCCTGCCCGGCAGGATCAGGGGCGGAAGGTCAGGTGCACCGTCACGGGCTTGCCTGCCAGATGCACCGGATGGGTCAGGGTCTGGCCCTTTTGCGTGGCCTGCACCGTGTAGTGGCCGCGTGGCAGATCGATCAGGCAGAGGGGACCGCCGGCACGCGTGGCGAGCACGGTGCGTCCCCGGCTGTCGGCAATGCGCATCTGGACGTCGGCATCGTAGGCGCCGGTGGGGGTGCTCATCAGCAGGGACAGGGCATGGTCTTTCATGGCATGGCGCATGGCGGTCGATTCGTCGATGCCTATGCCGCCGCAGCTCCATTGTGCTGAGCCTTGATGCTGCATGGCCGGAATCGGCACGGGCTGAGCGGGCGGTGCCGGCTGGGCCACGGCCAGGGCCACCGTACCGCCGGCGCACCAGGCGGCAGCGGTGATGCGCAGCATGGCGCGGGCGCGGGCCCGGAAACGCTGGGCCGGAGTGAGGGGAAGGGCAGGGGTGGAAGCGGTAGGAATGGTCATGGCGGTCTCCTGATGATGGGGCCGTTCGTGTGGCGTGGACCGGGATCGGGATGCATCTCCGCGCTCGCTCCGGAAGGGAGGAGGCGGCAGTCGGAGCCTTGGCGGACGGCAGAAGTGCCGGCGGTACGACCGGGGAGGGTCGGAATATCTGGCATCCGGAGGGCAGAGAGCCTGCTCCGGGCAACTGTGCATCCAGTGAACCCGCGGCACGGCAACGCGGCCATCGGGCCGGGCAGATGGCTGCCGTGCGGGCCCGGGGTTTGGACGGTTTCATTGTAGGAACGCCATGTGACATGCATTTGTCAGCAGGCGTGGCAGCGGTGACTGCATGCAACGCCGGGCACATCTGTCCTGGCAACCCCCGGCAGATGTGTTGCCGACGCAACCTTTGCTTACCGGGGCAGTTCACCCAGACCCTTGGCCGTACCGTACCGTGCCGTGCCGTGCCGTGCCGTGCCGTGCCGTGCCGTGCCGTGCCGTGCCGTGCCGTGCCGTGCCGTGCCGTGCCGTGCCGTGCCGTGCAGGCAGACCCGGGGCCAGCCCGCCTCAGGTAAAGAAGGCGGCGATGAGCGGGATCAGGATGGAGCCGATGAGGGCCTGCATGCCCAGTGCGAGGCCAGCAAAGGCGCCGGCTTCAGGGTGAACGTAGATGGCCCGCGCAGTACCGAAGCCATGGGACTGCGCGCCGAGCGCAAAGCCGCGCACGGCCCAGCCGCGCGCGCCGATGGCGTTGAGCACATACGAACCCCCGATGGCTCCGATGAGTCCGGTGATGAGCACGAACACGGCCGTCAGTTCAGGCACACCGTGAATCGACTGCGCGATGCCCATGGCCACCGGGGCCGTGATGGCCTTGGGCGAGAGCGAGCGCAGCAGGTCGGGCGGCAGGCCCATGGCCCACCCCATGAGCACGGCCGAGCCGCATCCGGCAATGCCGCCCAGCACAGCTGCCGTCAGCAGGGTACGGATGTGGCGCAGCAGCACTTCGCGCCGCAGCCACAGGGGCCAGGCCAGGGCCACCACGGCCGGCCCCAGCAGAAAGTGGATGAACTGGGCTCCCGCGAAATACCGGGGATAGGGCGTGTGCGTGACCAGCAGCAGCAGGATCAGGACCACGACCGACCACAGGACCGGATTGGCCCATGGATTGGCATCGAGCCTTGCGTAGACGGCCGAGGCCAGCACGTAGGCACCGAGCGTGGCCGTCAGTCCAAACAGCGGCGTGCTCGACAGATAGGTGAAGAACTGGACGAAATCATTCACGGGGTGCTCCTGTCTCCGGGGGCAGGGCAGCCTCCTGCACCATCTGGGCAGTGGTGCCGCGCATCAGCCACTGCATGACGAGGGCCGTGACCACCAGCCCCAGCGCCGTGGAGGCGAGCAGGATGATGGCGATGCGCCCACCGTACTGCTGCAGCAGTGGCAGCTGGCTCACCACTCCGACGCTGATCGGCACGAACAGCAGCGCCAGATGCGAGAGCAGGAATTCGGCACAGGCCTGCACCGGAGCGCGCAGAGGACGCCAGGCGAGGCTCGGGAGCAGCAGCATCATGCCGATGACAGGGCCGGGGAGTGGAAGATGCAGCAGCCGTGCCAGCCCCTCGCCGGCGGCCTGCATGAGCAGCAGAATGGTGAAACCTTGAAGACCTTGCATGAACAGAAAGCTTTCTTGACGAAAAAATGCAGCGCTCACCCCCGCACTCCGGATGCGTGACCCGGATGATCAGGAGGCGGCCTGCATGTCAGGCCGTGTCGGATGGGGCACGTGACCCGGGCCGGGATGCACACTGTCCCGGCACCCGATGGGCCTGCATGGCGATCATGCTATGCGATCCGGGTCCGTCCGAGCCGGCAGGAAAGCGTGATTTTTCTGCCACTGTCGTGTGAGCAAACTGCAAAGCGCAGCAAGGCCTGCCCCCTGCATGGCCCAGGTGGGGCACGGGCCAGTGGGGGGTCAGTGCGACGGCCGGTGGGGGCAGTCGGGCTTCTGGCAGTGGGCGTACAGGCTCAGGGCGTGGTCGGCGAGTGCGAATCCACGTTCGCGGGCAATCGCTGTCTGGCGCTTCTCGATCGCGGGATCGACAAATTCCTCGACCCGGCCGCAGTCCAGGCACACCAGGTGATCGTGGTGCTGCCCGAGGTCGAGCTCGTAGACGGCACGTCCGTTGTCGAAGCTGCTGCGGCACAGAAGGCCCGCCTGCTCGAACTGGGTGAGCACGCGGTAGACGGTGGCCAGGCCCACGTCCGATCCTTCCTGCATGAGCACGCGAAAGACATCTTCGGCACTCATGTGCCGTTGTGTGCTCTGTTGAAAAACTTCCAGGATCTTCAGCCGCGGGGCGGTGGCCTTGAGTCCGGTGCTCTTGATTTCTTCGATGTTGTCCATGCGGGCGGAATGGGGAATCGGCAATGCGTGCAGGACATGTGGGAAACGGTCACAAACCCACCCGTCCGGCAAGGCGGCGAGTGCAGGGGCTGCCGCTACAATGTGCCGGATCATATAGCTTTATTGTCAGGATGCATACCATGCCTGTTATGAACCGTTGGCACCGTCTGTCCCGTTCCGCGAAGGCGGTGGCATGCGCGTGCACGCTGGGGGCCGTGCTGGCTGCCGGCGGCTGCGCCATCTACAAGCCCGAGGTCATCCAGGGCAACTTCATCTCGCGCGAGCAGGCGGCTGCGCTGCAGCCGGGCATGCCGCGCGCCACGGTGCGGCAGGTGCTGGGCACGCCCCTGCTGACCGACATGTTCCGCTCGAACCGCTGGGATTACGTCTTCACCATCAAGAACCGCAAGGGCGTCGCGCCCCAGCGCTATGCCCTGACCGTGTATTTCGAGGGCGATGTTCTCAGCAAGGTCGAAGGCGCAGATACCCTGCCGGCCGAGCTGGACTTCGACCGTGAGATCGGTGGCAAGCGCACCTACAAGCCGCGTTCGCTCGAAGCCTCTCCCGCCCAGCTGGAGCAGTTTGCCGCACACAACAAGCCGGCAGCCCCGGCGTCGCTGCCGACGGCCCCTTCCACGACCAGCTATCCGCCGCTGCCCCAGTAAGGGCGGGCAGCGTCTCTCATTCCCGTGCAGGCGGGTGCCAGGGGTGCCTGCCTGCGCCTCTTCCATGTGCAGGATTTTCCCGTGAGCCTTTCTTCTTCTGCCGCCACCGGGCGGCATGCCATTGCCATTGCCGGCGCCTCCGGGCGCATGGGCCACATGCTGATCGAGTCTGTCATGCAGGCTGATGACTGCACGCTCACCGGCGCACTCGACCGTGCGGGCTCGCCCACTCTGGGCACCGACGCGAGCGCCTTTACCGGGCAGCTCTCCGGCGTGGCCATCACCGCCGACCTGGCGCAGGGGCTGCAGGGGGCGCAGGCCCTCATCGACTTCACCCGTCCCGAAGGCACCATGCAGCATCTGGCGGCCTGCCGTGCAGCTGGGGTGAATCTGGTGATCGGCACCACCGGCTTCACGGACGCACAGAAGGCCGAGATCGCAGCCGCCGCTCAGGACATTGCCATCGTCATGGCGCCCAACATGAGTGTGGGCGTGAATGTCACGCTCAAGCTGCTCCAGATGGCCGCCCAGGCCCTGTCCACGGGCTACGACATCGAGATCATCGAGGCACACCATCGCCACAAGGTCGATGCGCCCAGCGGCACTGCGCTCAAGATGGGCGAGGTGATTGCCGAGGCGCTCGGGCGTGATCTCAAGACCTGCGCCGTCTATGAGCGCTATGGCCACACCGGCGAGCGCGATCCGTCCACCATCGGTTTCTCGACCATTCGCGGCGGGGACATCGTGGGGGATCACACCGTGATGTTCGCAGGCACCGGCGAGCGCATCGAGATCAGCCACAAGTCCAGCAGCCGTGCCGGCTATGCGCAGGGCAGCCTGCGCGCGGTGCGCTTTCTGGCGGGGCGCTCCAGCGGCCTCTACGACATGTTCGACGTGCTCGGGCTGCGCGACGGAGCCGGGACGGCGGCATGAACCTGGTCGCGCTGTGGCAGCAGGGCGATGCCGTCAGCCGGGGCGTCATCGTGGTGCTGCTGTGCATGTCTGTGCTGACCTGGGTGGTCATCGTCTACAAGGGCTGGCTCGTGGCGCGCGCCCGCCGCAGCGTGCCCCGCAGCATTGCGGCCTACTGGCAGGCGGCGGATGCCACCGCCGCATGGCAGGGGGTGCGCGCCCATGATCCCCTGCGGCTCGTGCTGCCGCTCCTCGATGGCGTGCAGGCCCCGGATGTGGCGGCGCAGGCCACGCTGGAGGCCACAGGGTCCCGTGCTGCACGGCTCACCCGCCGCCTGCGCGAGGCGCTCGGCTCCGCGAGTCGCCAGCTGCAGTGGGGGCAGATCGTGCTGGCCACGATCGGTTCCACGGCGCCCTTTGTCGGGCTGCTGGGCACGGTGTGGGGCATCAACCATGCGCTCACGGGGCTGGCCGGTGCGGGAGCGCTCAGCATCGACAAGGTGGCAGGCCCGGTGGGCGAGTCGCTCATCATGACGGCCTTTGGGCTGCTGGTGGCCATTCCTTCCGTCATGGCCTACAACGTGTTTGGCCGCCTCATCGCGGGCGTGGTGGAGCAGCTCGACGGCCTCGCGCACGACCTGCTCGCCCTGTACGGCGAAGCGGCCTGAGGGGGGGAGTTGCCATGCCTCTCGGACGGTTCGAAACCCCGGAGCGTGAACGCCCCATGAGCGATATCAACATGACGCCGCTCGTCGACGTGATGCTGGTGCTCGTGGCCATTCTGCTCATCACGGCGCCGCTGCTCGCGAGCCGCATCGCGCTCGACCTGCCGCAGGCGCAGGGAACCCGGCAGGCAGCGCCCGACGCCGCGTTCGTGCGCATCTCGGTGCAGGCCGATGGCCGCCTCTACCTCAACGATGCCGAGATCACCGAGGCCGCGCTGGCCGCGAGCCTGCGGCAGACGGCGCAGACCCGGCCTGCCACCGAGGTGCAGCTGCGCGCCGACCAGACCGTGCCCTACGGGACTGTGGCTCGCATCATGGGGCTGGCCCAGCAGGCCGGGCTTTCGCGCATCGGCTTTGTGGCTGTGCAGCCTGCATCCTGATGCGGGGCCTGCTGCGGTCCTGGGCCCTGTGATTTTTCTTGCTGCGTGCGCCTTGCGGGCACGTCTCTTGCCATGCTGATGTCCATTCGCCCCGCCTGGGGCTTTGTGCTGCTGCTTCTGTGCAGCAATGTGTTCATGACCTTTGCGTGGTACGCCCACCTGCGGGAGCTGGCCACGCGCCCCTGGTATGTGGCGGCGCTGGCCAGCTGGGGCATTGCCTTGTTCGAGTATCTGCTGCAGGTGCCGGGCAACCGCCTGGGCTACACCGTCTTCAGTCTGGGGCAGCTCAAGGTCATGCAGGAGGTCATCACCCTGACCGTGTTCATCCCCTTTGCGGTGTTCTACATGAAGCAGCCCCTCCGGCTCGACTATCTGTGGGCGGGGCTGTGTCTGCTGGGGGCGGTGTATTTCATGTTCAGGGGACAGTGAGCACGGGCTGCGGGCGCGGGCAATTCATGTATTTTCATTGATGCTTATTAATGTACAAATTATTTTGATCATGAATGAAATTTAATCTTCGGTGCCTGTCAGGTGCGCGACAAAATCTTGCGTAGAATAAAAATGCATCTGCAGTAATGGTTTTATGGGGCATGTCCGCCAGAGTTTATTCTGGATGGCTATGATCCGTGAAAACCCTGCTGCATCCGCCGGTCGGTGTGCTTCGATGGATGTCATATATATTCATATACGCATGTGCATATATGAACGGAAAATCCATGAGAAGCGGGCGGCAGGTGGAAATATTCCTCCTGCAAGGGAAGATATTCATTTTCATTCACGAATTACAGGAGATTGCCGCCATGTCCCTCGATACCCAGATTGCTGCTGCCGTGCAGACCGTTCCCGAATGCCTGGCGCTGGGCTATGTCGACATTGCCTCGGGCATGCTGCTGTCGGTCAAGACAGTCGACTCGCATCCCCAGGAGGTGCTGTCTCTCGTGGCGGCCGCCACTGCGGATCTGTTCGCGGGCCCCAACGTGTCCATGATCGAAAAACTGTTCAACCAGGCGCGTGGTCTGGTGGACGATGGGCACCATTATTTCCAGGAAATCCTGGTCAACAGCGACAACCTGATCCACGTCTTTCTGCGTGGCAAGAAATATCCGGATTACGTGGCCATTTTCGTGTGTCGCAAGCATGCCAATCTCGGCATGGTGCTGACCAAGGCACGCATGGCCATGCCGGAGATTGAAATGTCCGTGTAAGTATTCAGAATGGGGAGGGCTTGCTCATGCAAGCAACGCAATCCGGTAACGGACACCCGCATGCCATGCTGGAACTCAGGGAGTTCGGCTGTTCCTTTGGGCAGCATGTGGTCTTTCAGGGGCTGAATGCCCAGATTCCCCTGCAGGGCATCACCATTCTCATGGGGCCGACCAAGACCGGCAAGTCCACCCTCATGCGCACGCTGGCCGGTCAGTACCGCGGCAATGTGCACATGCGGCAATGGGGGGACATCCACCTCAACGGAGTCCCTCTGGAGGAGGCAGGGCCGGTGCCACTCATGCGGCAGCATGTGCGCATGCTCCAGGCCACAGTGCGCGAGGCCTTCCATGTGCTCGTGCGTCAGCGCCAGGCTGCGCACCATGTGCCCCATCTGGATGCCGGCGAGTGGGCCGAGGCGCTGCTCACGCGCTACGGCATGTCCGCCCTTTCGGGGCGGATGTCGCAGGCTGTCATCGACCTGCCGGACTGGCAGCGCTATGCCTTCATCACGCTGGCGCATGCGCTCACGGCGCCGTCGCTGCTGCTGCTCGACGAGCCCACCTTCGGCATGAAGCCTGATTCCGTGGCAGCCCTGCTGCCGCTGCTGCGCAACATCTCGCAGCACCATCCGCTCCTGGTGTCGCTGCACAACCAGCAGGAAGCCCGGCGCCTCGGCGACCGCATCCTGCTCATTGGCGGGGGGCAGGCCGTGGCGAGTGCGCCGGTATCGGAGTTCTTCACGCATCCGGTCAATGCCCTGGCCGATCACTTCATCCACACCGGGAGCCTGGATCTGCCGTCGCCCGACGCGCCCGAGGAATGGCTGACCGATGAAGGACGCGCCCTGCGCGAGAGCCTGCACCAAGCGGCCCCTTCGGGAGAGCCCGCATCTCCGGCAGTGCAGCCTGTCGGGCAGCCGGTGGATGCGGCATCTGCCCCCCTTCCTGAGGATCGGGGGCCTGCGCCCGAGCCCGATGTGCAGGCGCTGGCGGCAGAAGCACAGGAACCGGTCCCGATGCCGGCACAGTCTGTCGCGGCAGAAGTGGAGGCTGTGTCTGCATCTGCCTCTGTGCCTGCGGCCAAAGAGTCTGCTGTCGAAGAGTCTGCTGTCGAAGAGTCTGCTGTCGAAGAGTCTGCTGTCGAAGAGTCTGCTGTCGAAGAGTCTGCTGTCGAAGAGTCTGTGCCCGAGCACGAGCTTCAGGCGGACTCTGAGGCGGCACCTGCCGCAGCGCTGCCTGCGGCGGCGGCAGGGGAGTCCGCACCGGCAGAAGGGGCAGGGCGGCGAGCGCTGCCCATGCCGGACGGGCAGGGGGTGCAGGATTCGGCCATGGTGGGCAAGGTGATGCTGCACAGCACCCATGTGCCTGATGGATTCTCGTGGATCGTGCCCCTGAAGCTGGCGGGCTGCGCGCAGCCGGGCCTGCTGCGGCCGATCGACTACGACCTCGATCTGCTGGCGCAGGTGGGCATCACCATGCTGCTCACGCTGACCGAGACCGACCTGGACCAGGCGGCGCTGACGCGCAACCGCCTGCGCAACATCCACTTTCCCATCTACGACCGCGAGGCGCCGAGCATCACGCAGGCCTACATGGTGAGCAAGCGCATCCAGCGCGCCATGGATCAGGGTGAGCGGATCGCCGTGCACTGCAAGGCAGGCATAGGCCGCACGGGCACCATTCTGGCGTGCTGGATGATCCACCAGGGCGGCGTGGGGGCGCAGGGCGCGATCGAGCGGCTGCGCTCCATCCGGCCCAGCTATGTGCAGAGCCGCGAGCAGGAGGAGTTCCTGTACGCCTTCGAGCAGGACATTCTGTCGCGGCTGCAGTAAGAAAGGTCTGCCCCCGATGCCCTCCTGCGAGGGCAGGGGGCTGGGGAACTGTGCTTACACCGTGGCGGGAGCGGCTGCGGGCACAGGGTCGGGAAAGCCGTTGCGCCCCGGAAAGTCGGGCGAATGCGAGCGGGCGTTGGGCATCTGCAGCCACAGCCGCAGCAGGCGGCGCCGCTGGGTCGGGTCGTCGTGGTCCTCGAAGCCGGTGCGCGAATGCAGCACCACGTTGTTGTTGGCCAGCTGCAGGTCGCCCGGTTCGAGCATCATGTCGATGCGGTGCTCGGGGTTGTGGATGGCCTCGTCGAAAATGTCGAGCGCCTTGATTTCCACGGCCGACAGGGGCAGCCCCATGATCTCGTGACCCAGCTCGATGTACTGGCGCAGGTAGCGGCAGCTCAGCTTGCCTTCGTGGTAGCTGAACAGGGCCGACAGCGCGGGTGTGTCCTGGCACAGGTGGGCCATGTACCAGCGCTTGTAGTACAGGCCGAGGTATTCGGGGTGTTCGGCAAGGATCTGGTTGTAGATGGCGGCCACGCTCACGAGGCTCGACAGGCCGCCCTCCTTGGCCTTGCGCTGGCACAGCAGGCCCACCACATCGGAAGGGTCGGTGTGGTAGGGCAGGTAGAGGTTGGTTTCGTAGACGCGGGTGTGTCTGTCCTGCGCGTTGCCCACGGCCGAGACGGTGCCCAGCAGGTCTCCGCGCGGGTTCTGGCGCACGGGTCTGCCCAGATGCAGGCCCAGGCCATAGCACACGGCCTGCACTTCCTCGTCGGTGTAGCGCTCCACCGGAATGCCGCGCACCACCACGAAGCCGCGACCGTCCTCCAGCGCGTCGGCCCATGCGTTCAGCTGGGGCGCGAGGGCATCGATCGGAAAGTCTTCTCGGGTGAAGTCGGGGTAGCGCAGCCCGCGCGCCTTGAGGGTGGCGAGTGCCGCATCCAGCACTGCAATCGATGCGAGCGACAGCGGGTAGACCCAGTCCTGGCGCTCGCGAAAGTCGGCTGCCGTCCAGGCGGCGGGGCCGGTGACGGGTTGGGTGAGGATGAGAGACATGGCGGCGTTCCTGAAAAAGAGGCCCATGAACCGGCAAAGCAATCGGTTTGCGGCCTTTTGGGGACAAAAGCCCTCCACTTTACCGTATCCGAAAGCGAGTGGGGCCTCCTGGAGCCCTGTGCGGAAGGCCGCCGGACCGGATGCTGCAGCGTGCTGCCGGGGAGGTGGTGCGGTATATTTCAAGTTTCGCGCAGCAGGCCGATGCCGCCCCCGGTTTTCGAGCCGGGCACCGTCTTCACGGCCTGCCGCTGCGCGCGCCATCTCCCTTGTGACGCCTGTTCCTGTCCCAGGCGACTTTGCCATGCAAGAAAACTACCAGCCCACCCCGATCGAGGCCGCCGTCCAGCAGACGTGGCGCGATGCCCATGCCTACACCGTCAGCGAGGATGCCCCTGACGCCGCAGGCCACCAGAAGCCCAAGTTCTATGCCTGTTCCATGCTGCCCTATCCCAGCGGCAAGCTGCACATGGGCCACGTGCGCAACTACACCATCAATGACATGCTCACGCGCCACCTGCGCATGAAGGGCTTCAACGTGCTCATGCCCATGGGGTGGGATGCCTTCGGTCTGCCGGCCGAGAATGCGGCCATCAAGCACGGGGTGCCGCCGGCCCAGTGGACCTACGACAACATCGCCTACATGAAGAAGCAGATGCAGTCCATGGGCCTGGCCATCGACTGGAGCCGCGAGGTGGCGACCTGCGATGCTGACTACTACCGCTGGAACCAGTGGCTGTTTCTCAAAATGCTCGAAAAGGGCATCGCCTACCGCAAGACCCAGGTCGTGAACTGGGACCCGGTCGACCAGACCGTGCTGGCCAACGAGCAGGTCATCGACGGCCGGGGCTGGCGCACCGGCGCGCTGGTCGAGAAGCGTGAAATCCCCGGCTACTACCTCAAGATCACCGACTACGCCGAGGAGCTGCTCACCCATGTGCAGGTGGGCAATCCGCAGGCCACGCTCGAAGGCTGGCCCGAGCGCGTGCGCCTGATGCAGGAGAACTGGATCGGCAAGAGCGAGGGGGTGCGCTTCGCCTTTCCCCACGACATCCGTGGCGAGGATGGCGAGGCCATAGGCGGCGGGCGCATGTACGTCTTCACCACCCGCGCCGACACCATCATGGGCGTGACTTTCTGTGCCGTGGCGCCCGAACATCCGCTCGCCCAGCATGCGGCGCAGGACAATGCCGAGCTGGCCGCCTTCATCGAGAAGTGCAAGCAGGGCGGCACCACCGAGGCCGAGCTCGCCCTCAAGGAAAAGGAAGGCATGCCCACGGGGTTGACCGTGACACACCCCATTCTGGGGGTGCCGGTGCCCGTGTGGGTGGGCAACTACGTGCTCATGGGCTATGGCGATGGCGCCGTCATGGGCGTGCCCGCACACGATGAGCGCGACTTCGCCTTTGCCCTCAAGTACGGCATTCCCATCAAGCCGGTGGTGCTGGTCGAGGACGAGCCCCCCTTCGATTACCACCACTGGCAGGACTGGTACGCGGACAAGACCCGGGGCGTCACCATCAATTCCGGCGACTTCAGCGGACTGGGCTACCACGAGGCCGTCGATGCGGTGGCCGCCGTGCTGGCCGGCAAGGGGCTGGGCGAGAAGAAAACCACCTGGCGCCTGCGCGACTGGGGCATCAGCCGCCAGCGCTACTGGGGCACCCCGATTCCCATCATCCACTGCGAGGAGCACGGCCCGGTGCCGGTGCCCGAGAAGGATCTGCCGGTGGTGCTGCCGCAGGACTGCATCCCAGACGGCAGTGGCAACCCGCTGCTGCGCCACGAAGGCTTCCACCATGGCGTGACCTGCCCGATCTGCGGCAAGCCCGCACGCCGCGAGACGGACACCATGGACACCTTCGTGGACAGCTCGTGGTACTACATGCGCTACACCTGCGCGGGCAATGACCACAAGATGGTCGATGCCCGCACCAACTACTGGATGCCGATGGACCAGTACATCGGCGGCATCGAGCACGCCATCCTGCACCTGCTGTACGCGCGCTTCTGGACCAAGGTCATGCGCGACCTGGGGCTGGTGGAGTGCGACGAGCCCTTCCAGCGGCTGCTCACGCAGGGCATGGTGCTTAACCACATCTACAGCCGGCGCACGGCCAAGGGGGGCAAGGAGTATTTCTGGCCCAGCGACGTGGAGAACGTGCTCGACGAAGGCGGCAAGATCATCGGGGCGCGCCTCACCAAGGCCATACCCAGTGCCGACGGCGAGCTGCCCGTGGGCACGCCGATCGACTACGAGGGCGTGGGCACCATGTCCAAGAGCAAGAACAATGGGGTCGATCCCCAGCTGCTCATCGAGAAGTACGGGGCCGATACCGCGCGGCTCTACACCATGTTCACCGCGCCGCCCGAGGCCACTCTCGAATGGAACGACGCCGCCGTGGAGGGCAGCTACCGCTTTCTGCGGCGTGTGTGGAGCTTTGCCTACCGCCACCGCGATGCCCTGCAGGCCGGCCAGGTCCCGGTCGACCAGTCCGGCAGCCAGCCCGCCTACGGGGCGGCCGCGCGCCAGCTGCGTCTGGAAATTCACACCACGCTGCGCCAGGCCAACTACGACTACGAGCGCATGCAGTACAACACGGTGGTGTCGGCCGTGATGAAGATGCTCAACACGCTGGAGGGCTTCCGTCCCGCCGAAGGTTCGGCCGAGGACGCCATGGCCCTGGCCGAGGGCTTCGGCATTCTGCTGCGCGTGCTCTATCCGGTGTGCCCGCACATCACTGCCGCCCTGTGGACCGAGCTGGGCTACACGGGACGCATGGGGGTGCTGCTGGACGCGCCCTGGCCCGAGGTGGACGAAGCCGCGTTGGTGCAGGACGAGATCGAGCTCATGCTGCAGGTCAACGGCAAGCTGCGCGGCAGCATCCGCGTGCCGGCCGATGCCGACCGTGCCGCGATCGAGGCCGTGGCCCTGGCGAGCGAGGCCTTCCAGCGCTTTGCCGAAGGCGCCGCGCCCCGCAAGGTCATCGTGGTGCCCAAGCGCCTCGTCAACCTCGTCGTGTGAGGGTGGTCATGCAACGCCGGCATTTTCTCCTGCACGTGCCGCTGGCGGCGGCCGGTGCCTCGGCTGCCGCGCTTGCGCTCGGCGGCTGCGGCTTTCACCTGCGCGAGGCGCCGGTGCTGGCCTTCCACTCGATCTACATCGAGGGCGACCCCAAGTCGGTCATCGTTTCGCGGCTCCGGCGCCTGCTGGCGCCCCAGGTGCGCATCGTCACCGAGGCGGCCCACCGGAACGAGGCCGACGTGATTCTGCAGATCCTCTCGGACCGGCAGGAACAGGTGGCGGTTGCGCGCGGGCCTACTGCCCAGGTGCTGGAGGTGGAGCTGCGCGTGCTGGTCGACTTTGCCCTGGTCACGCCAGGCGGCAAGGAGCTGATCGCGCGCAACACACTGGAGCTCTCGCGCGACGTGAGCTACAACGAAACCCAGACCCTGTCCAAGGACGAGGAATTCGCCACCCTCTACCGCGACATGCGCATCGACGCCGTGCAGCAGATCCTGCGGCGGCTCGGCGCGGTCAGGAGCCTATGAACCTGCCCGCCGCCCAGCTGGCACAGCAGTTGCGCAAGGAACTCCGCCCGCTGTACGTGTTTCACGGCAGCGAGCCACTGCTCGTGCAGGAGGCCGTCGATGCCGTGCGAGCGGCCGCACGTGCCGCTGGCTTTGCGGAGCGCACCAGCCATACCGTGAGCGGCGCCCACTTCGACTGGGGCGAGGTGCTCGGTGCAGCCCAGTCGCTCAGCCTGTTTGCCGACCGGCGGCTGGTGGAAATCGCCATTCCCGGCGGCAAGCCAGGCAAGGACGGTGCGGTCGCGCTGCAGCAGCTCGCGGAAGCGGTCGACGGGAGCGACAGCCTGCTGGTGATCGTCACCCTGCCTCGGCTGGACCGCACGGCCCGCGCGAGCGGCTGGTTCACGGCCCTCGAGTCCCATGGGGTGGCTGTGCAGATCGACGCCGTGGAGCGCCAGCAGCTCCCGCAGTGGATCGCCCAGCGCCTGCGCGCCCAGGGGCAGCAGGTCGCCGCCGGAGCCGAGGGCGAACATGCGCTGCGTTTCTTTGCCGACCGGGTCGAGGGCAACCTGCTGGCTGCCCACCAGGAAATCCAGAAGCTGGCCCTGCTGTACCCCGAAGGCGAACTCGGTGCCGCACAGATCGAGTCCGCCGTGCTCAACGTGGCCCGTTACGACGCCTTCAAGCTCGGCGAGGCCGTGCTGGCCGGGCAGGTCGAGCGGGTCGAGCGCATGCTCGACGGCCTGGAGGCCGAGGGCGAAAGCGCCGTGCTGGTGCACTATGTCCTGGCCGAAGACATTCGCGCGCTGGCGCGTGTGCGCCAGTCCATGGATGGCGGCAAGCCGCTGCCCATGGCCCTGCGCGAGCAGCGCGTGTGGGGGCTGCGCGAGCGCCTGTTCGAGCGCGTGGTGCCCCGGCTGGACGGGCGTGCGCTGGCCCGGCTGGTCCATGCAGCCCATGTCGTGGACGGCATCGTCAAGGGCATCCGGGTGCCCGAGTGGCCCGACGACCCGTGGCAGGCCCTGCAGCGGCTGGCTTTCATGGTCTGCCGGCAGATGCGCGCGGCCGCCTGACCGATCCGCAGCAGGCGCTGTCGGGACGTTGCGCTTATCATTGCAGGGAGATCGGCCGCCGTAGCGCGGCCTTTGCGCATTGCTCCTTCCCTTCGATTCCGTACAGCACATGACTTCCCAAGACGTTTCCACCCTCATGCAGCACATGGGCGCACGCGCGCGCGCGGCTTCCGCCGTCATGGCACGCGCCCCGGCGGCCCGGAAAAACCAGGCCCTGCGCGAGCTGGCGCGCCTGCTGGGAGAGGCGGGGCCGGAGCTGCAGGTGGCCAACGAGGCCGACGTCGCCCGGGCCCAGGCGGCCGGACTGGCTGCGCCCATGGTGGACCGCCTGCGCCTGACGCCCGGAATCATCGCCACCCTGCAGGAAGGCTGCCTGCAGCTGGCCTCCATGGCGGACATCATCGGCGAGATCAGCGGCATGCGCGAGCAGCCGAGCGGCATCCGGGTGGGGCAGATGCGGGTTCCGTTGGGCGTGTTCGGCATGATTTACGAGAGCCGTCCCAACGTCACGATCGAGGCCGCCAGCCTGAGCATCAAGAGCGGCAATGCCTGCATCCTGCGAGGCGGCAGCGAGGCCATCGACTCCAACAAGGCGCTGGCCAGGCTGGTGGGCCGTGCCCTGCAACTTGCCGGTCTGCCCGAGGATGCGGTGCAGCTCGTGCCCACCACCGACCGTGCGGCCGTGGGGCAGCTCATTGCCATGCCGGACTATGTCGACGTGATCATCCCGCGCGGCGGCAAGGGACTCATCGAGCGCATCAGCGCCGAGGCCAAGGTGCCGGTCATCAAGCACCTGGACGGCAACTGCCACACCTATGTCGACGATCCGTGCGACGTGGCCATGGCCGTGACCATTGCCGACAACGCCAAGACCCAGAAATACAGCCCCTGCAACGCGACCGAGAGCCTGCTGGTGGCGCGTGGGGTGGCGGCGGACTTTCTGCCGCGCATCGCGGCCGTGTACCGCGACAAGGGCGTCGAGATGCGGTGCGACCCGGAGGCGCGTGCCATTCTGGCGGCCGATCCGGCCCTGCAGGATGCCCGCCTCGCCGAAGCCACCGAGGCCGACTGGTCGGCCGAATACCTCGCACCGATCATCAGCATCCGGGTCGTGGCGGGCGTGGACGAGGCCATTGCCCATATCAACCGCTATTCGTCGCACCACACCGATGCCATCGTCACGACGGACCATGTGCATGCCCAGCGCTTTCTGCGCGAGGTGGATTCGGCCAGTGTCATGGTCAACGCCAGCACGCGGTTTGCCGACGGCTTCGAGTACGGACTGGGTGCCGAGATCGGCATCAGCACCGACAAGTTCCATGCACGCGGGCCGGTGGGCATCGAGGGACTGACCTCGCTCAAGTACGTGGTGCTGGGGCAGGGTGAGATCCGTCGCTGAACGGAGTGCCTGCGAAGGAATTCCCTGCGGCCGCCTCCGTCCGGGTGCCCACGCGCCGATGGGTGGCTTCCCGGGCTTCCTGAGGGGAAAATCGCCCGGTCAGCATCAGGGGCCGTCTTCGGTGCAGGAGGAGCTGCTCCCGTCGCCGTCGGGGTTTGCCAGACTGCCGGAAAGCACCTGCCGGATGGTGTCGTGCCGGAACCCCCGACTGGCCAGAAAGCGGGTTTGCCGTGCCCGCTCCTGAGGCGAGGAGGGGAGCGTGCCGAACTTGCGCTGCCACACGGCCCATGCCCGGGCAGGTTCATCGTCGGCAGCGCGCAGCCCGGCGAGGGTGGCGTCGATGACCGTGGCGTCCAGCCCTCTCTGCCGCAGCTCCTGAGCCAGTCGCGCATCGCCCATACGGCCGGCACGGCGGTGCACCAGCGACTGGGCTGCCCGCTCTTCGCTCAGGTAGCCGCGCGCCGTCATGTCGTCAAGCACCCGGGCAATCTCTGCGTGGGAGTCGGCTTTGGCATCGGCGTCGCCAGACTCCACGCAGGGCAGCTCCTGCGGGAGGGGGCTGTCATCGAGATCGCGTTCGGCAGGGCGGCGGTCGGTCTGGAAGTGCCCGCGTGCGGCTGCACGCTCCTGCGCCTGGCGGGCTTGCTGCTGCAGCCACTGGGCGAGCTTGCGCTCCATCTCGGCGCGTGAGTGGTCGCGCGTGGCCAGCAGCTGCAGGGCCTTGGCTTTCAGGGTGAGTGGGGGGCGCATGGACGACCGGGGCCTCAGTGGGGGCCGGAATCCGGGACGGCTTCCTCGGCTGCGGCTGCCGCCGGCGCGGCGATGGGCGGGAGCTGGATCACGCCCAGATGGGCGCGGACCTTGTTCTCGATCTCGCGGGCGAGGTCGGGGTTCTCGCGCAGGAATTCGCGCGTGTTGTCGCGGCCCTGGCCGATCTTCTCGCCGTTGTAGGAGTACCAGGCGCCTGCCTTGTCGACGATGCGGGCCTCGACGCCCATGTCGATGATTTCGCCCTCGCGGCTGATGCCTTCGCCGTAGAGAATGTCGAAGTGGGCGTCCTTGAAGGGCGGGGCCACCTTGTTCTTGACGACCTTGACCTTGGTCTCGTTGCCGATGGCGCTGTCGGCCTTCTTGATGGTGCCGACGCGGCGGATGTCGAGGCGCACGCTGGAGTAGAACTTGAGCGCGTTGCCGCCCGTGGTGGTTTCGGGCGAGCCGAACATCACGCCGATCTTCATGCGGATCTGGTTGATGAAGATGACCATGCAGTTGGTCTTCTTGATGGTGGCGGTGAGCTTGCGCAGGGCCTGGCTCATGAGGCGGGCCTGCAGGCCGGGGAGCTGGTCGCCCATGTCGCCCTCGATTTCGGCCTTGGGGGTGAGGGCGGCCACCGAGTCGATCACGACCAGGTCGACGGCGCCGCTGCGCACGAGGCTGTCCACCACTTCCAGCGCCTGTTCGCCGGTGTCGGGCTGGCTGATGAGCAGGTCGGGCAGCCGCACGCCGAGCTTCTGGGCGTACTGCACGTCGAGTGCGTGCTCGGCATCGACGAAGGCACAGGTGCCGCCGGTCTTCTGCATTTCGGCAATGACCTGCAGGGTGAGGGTGGTCTTGCCGGACGATTCGGGGCCGTAGATCTCGATCACCCGGCCGCGCGGCAGGCCCCCGACGCCCAGGGCCACATCCAGCCCGAGCGAGCCGGTGCTGACGGTCTGGATGTCCTCGATGGGCTCGCCCTCGCCGAGGCGCATGACGGTGCCCTTGCCGAACTGCTTCTCGATCTGGGCGAGGGCGGCCTGCAGGGCCTTGGCTTTTTCATTCTGGTCGACGGCTGCCATGACAAACTCCTTGTAGGGAAACTGTGCAAAAGATCATGCTGGATGCGTAGACAGTAGTTTAGGGGTGTATATCGGCTTGTAAAGCATTTTGTTGGTCAGTCTGCATGACCAGATTAGAATGCGGCCATTCTCTTCTTCGGGAGCCGATCATGGCAGGAGTACGTACCCCCCAGGGCGGGCGGATGCGCAGCCACCGGGCGCTGCCCACGCCGCCGGACGACTGGCGGGCCAGCCACCTGGGGCGTCTGCTGGGGCATGCCATGCGGCGCTTCGATGCCCGGGTGCTGCAGCTCATGGCGCAGGACCCCGAGGTGCCGCTGGCGCTGTCCAATCTGGCGGCCCGCCAGCAGGTGGGAGCGGCGCATATCCACCTCACGCGCCACCTGCCCCTGCAGGGGGGGCGGCTCACCGATCTGGCAGCTGCGGCGGGCATGCGCAAGCAGGCCATGGCGTCGCTGGTGGATCAGTGCGAGGCCTGGGGGCTGGTGCGGCGCGAGCAGGACCCGGCCGATGCACGGGCCCGGCGCATCGTGTTCACGTCCATCGGGCTGGCCTGGCTCGGCGGCTTCGAGCGTGCCGTGGCGCAGGCCGAGGCCGAGTTTCGCGACGAGGTGGGGCCGGAAGTGGCGGTCGTGGTGCGGCTGGGGCTGGAGATCTACGCCGGTGGCGGCGACTGGGAGGCGCGGGGCTGAGGAAGCCTGCCCCCTATAATGCCCCTTCCCGCAGTAAAGTCTTTCGACATGTCCGTCTCCCTTCTCCATCCCCGCCAGCAGCGCTGGATCGCCTTTCTGAGCGGTCTGCTGATGGCGCTGGCCGTGATGGCGCCGACGGTGTCGCGCGCACTGGCCGCCGAGGGCGTGGGCGGCTGGGAGATGGTCTGCAGCGCCGAGGGCATGCGCTGGGTTCAGGCGGGAGACGAGGAAGGCGACGAAGCCCATGCCGCCGGTGGCGACCACGGGTTCTCGCTCGATGTCTGCCCGCTGTGCGTGCTGGCCACGGACCGGCAGGCACCGCCGTCGCTGCCTCCGGCCCTGCCGGTGCTTGCGGCCGCGGCGCAGATCGTGGCCGACCTGGTGGTGCCCCCGCCGCCTGTGCTGCGGGTGCCCTGGTCGGCTCCGCCGCGCGGTCCTCCTGCAGACGCGCCTTTGTGGTTCTGAAGCCGAGCCGGCCGCTGGCCTGCTGGCGCTCTGCCTGATGCCCGGTCGCCCTGCGCGCCACCGAGGCCCGGGGCCTTCCTGACGTGTTCTTTTCCCTTCCCGTTTGCCGGGCTGCCTGTGCGAGGTGGCCTGCAGGTGGGGCCGCGCTGTGCGCCTGTCCGACCCTGTCATGGAGCCGGTAGGCGGCTGCAGAGGGCGGTGGATGGGGACAGGTGGGCTCTTTCTTCCCTTCTTTCGATTCCTGACCCCGGCGGCATTCGACCGGGGGCGGGCTCTGCCTGTGCGTTTCCCTGCAAGGGGGCCGGCGTGCCCGCATGTCTGCAGACGAGGTCCATTGTGTCCACTTCCCTTTCCCGTCATTCCCTGACTCCCATTGCCCTCGTGATCGCGGGGCTGCCTTCGGCCTGGGCCGAGGAGCCCGCGACCGATGCGCCCGAACTGGCTCCCGTGACGGTGACAGCACCCTCCGCGCGCAGCCTGACCCGCGGTTCCGCGACGCTCCAGGGCGCCGCCCTGGAAGCCAGAAAACCCACCACCAGCGATACCGCCGCGCTGCTGGCCGATGCGCCCGGCGTGGCCCTGCAGTCGGCCGGCGGGGTGTCCAGCCTGCCGGTGGTGCATGGGCTCGCCGATGACCGCTTGCGCATCACCGTCGACGGGGTCGATGCCATCGCTTCCTGCCCCAACCACATGAATCCTCCGCTGTCGTATCTGGCACCGTCGGTGGTGCAGAGTGCCCGGGTGTATGCGGGGCTCACGCCCGTGAGCGTGGGCGGCGACAGCATCGGCGGCTCGATCGTGGTGGAGACGAAGCCCCCCGTGTTTGCCGAGGCGGGCAAGACACTTGCCACCGGCGAGATCGGCGGCTTCTACCGCAGCAACGGGCATGTGCGGGGTGCAGATGTGTCGGCCACCCTGGCGACCGATGCGCTCAGCCTGAGCTATCGCGGCTCGGTGGCGCAGGGCGGAGACTACCGTGCCGGGGGTGATTTCAAGACGTTCACCGCCACCGGCAATCCCGGTCAGACGCTGGACCGCGACGTGGTGGGCTCCACCGCCTACAAGACGCAGAACCATGCGCTGGGCGTGGCATGGCGCAGCGGCGGGAATCTGGTCGAGGCCACCTACAGCCGCCAGAACCTGCCCTACCAGCTCTATCCCAACCAGCGCATGGACATGCTCGACAACCAGCAGACGCGCGTCAACCTGCGCTACACGGGCGAGTTTGACTGGGGCACCCTGCAGGCGCAGGTCTACCACGAGGAGGTGGACCACTACATGAACTTTGGCGAGGACAAGCAGTTCTGGTACGGCACGGCGCCCGGCATGCCCATGTACACGCGCAGCCACACCACTGGTGCCCGGCTCGGGGCCACCGTCGATCTCGGTGAGCGCGGCACCCTGCGTGCCGGCACCGAATACCAGCGCTACACCCTGGCCGACTGGTGGCCCGTCTCGGGCACCGGCATGATGGCGCCCTATACGTTCTGGAACGTTCGCGACGGTCTGCGCGAGCGCGTGGCCCTGTACGGCGAATGGGAAAAACGCCACAGCCCTCAGTGGCTCACCCAGCTCGGACTGCGGCTGGAGCGCGTCACCTCGGACGCTGCGCCCGTGCATGGCTACAACCAGGACACGGCGCCCACGGCCACCGCCGGCACCACCATGGCCAACCAGATCAGCGACGCGGCCACGCTCAACACGGCCGAGCGCCGACGCACCGACTACACCGTCGATCTGACCGCCATGGCCCGCTACACGCTCGACGCAGGCCGCGACATCCAGTTCGGCTACGCGCACAAGGAGCGCGCGCCCAATCTGTACGAACGCTACAGCTGGTCGACCTGGCCCATGGCGGCGGTCATGAACAACACCGTGGGCGACGGCAACGGCTACTTCGGCAATCCGGCGCTCAAGCCCGAGAAGGCCGATACCCTGTCGGCCACCTTCGACCTGCATGCGCCGGATCGCTCCTGGGAGCTGCAGGTCACGCCGTACTACACCCATGTGCGCGACTACATCGACGCCGTGCAGTGGAGCGGCAACGCCGCCACCGGCAGCGCCAGCACCGTGCTGCGCACGGACCAGTTCGTCGTGCTGCGCTATGCCAACCAGACCGCGCGGCTCTACGGGCTGGATCTTTCCGGCCGTGCTGCGCTGGGGCATACCGCCTGGGGTGACTGGGAGCTGCAGGGGGCGCTGGGCTATACCCGGGGCCGCAATCTCGATACCGGGCATGACCTCTACAACGTCATGCCGCTGCACGCCAAACTCACCCTGGCGCACCAGCTCGGGGGCTGGAACAACCGCATCGAGTGGGAAGGCGTTGCCGCCAAGGACCACGTCTCCACTCCGCGCAACGAGATCCGCACACCCGGCTACGGGCTGCTGCACCTGCGCAGCAGCTACGAGTGGAAGAACCTGCGCCTGGATGTCGGGGTCGAGAACGCCCTCAACAAGCTCTATTACCTGCCGCTCGGTGGCGCCTATGCCGGACAGGGCAAGACCATGGGCATCAATGCCATTCCCTGGGGCATTGCCGTGCCCGGACCGGGCCGCTCGTTCTATGTGGGCGTGAAGATGAAGTTCTGATTCCCAGCATGCCCGCGTGGCAGCTCTCTCCCTGGCTGCATGGCGGGGGAAGGCAGTGCCCGGCCCCGTGCCGTGCCCTGCGGGGCCGGTGGGGCGTCATTCGAGCCGGTAGATGACCGGCACGCGTCGCTGCAGGGGCGTGCCGGGCCCGCCCACGCTGCTGCGCACCGACGCCACGGCGCGACGCACCAGCTCCAGCGCCGCCTCATCCAGAATGCCGGTGCCAGAGCCCTCGACCACCTCGCATCCGAGCAGGGCGCCATCGGCAGCCAGGCGAACCTGCACCACGACCTGTCCCTGCTGCTGCAGGCGTTCGGCCAGGGCCGGGTAGCGCCGGAGCTGCCGCACGCGGGCCTGCAGCAGATCTGTCCACCGGGCCGGCGTCGCCGCTCCCTGGTGGCCAGCCGATTCGGAGTTCGACCGCAGGGCTGGCGCAGAGACAGAGCCGCCGGAATGCGTGCCCGCTGCAGATGGAGGCGCCGTCTCCAAAGTCTGCGGCCCGGCAGACGCATCATGGCGTTGAGTCCTGTGGGCAGCGCGGGCGGGGGACGTGGTGCGCAGGGCGCGTGCCGTCAGGGCGGGCGCCGGAGAGGCGGCAGCCGGGACATGGGCCGTCACTGGCCGGGCGCGTTCTGCATCCGGTGGGGCAGGGCGGATCTGTCGTGTCGGGGCAGGCTGGGGTGTGGATGTGTCGGGAGGGGATTTGTCCGGGCGGGGGGATGATTCGGGGGCGGGTGCGGCAGTGGCCGGAGCCGCTTCCTCGGGCATCCACAGAACCTGCAGGTCCTGCGGAGGAGGTGGCGGTGCGGGAGGCGTGTGAGTGGGCACCTGCCGGGCCACCAGCAGCACCCCCGCAAGCACGGCCGCATGCAGCAGGGCCGATCCGGCCCAGTCTCCCAGCGTCAGGCCCGAACCGTCCGGGGAGCGTGCTTCCGGCACGGGAGAGTCTCCCGCCGCAGAGACGGTCAGCAGGGCGGGGCCGGTCATGGACAGACCTTCAGCGGAGGGAGCAGGGAAAGGAGCTGCACCGGGGGCCATGTCCATCCCTTTCGGCATCAGCGTCGCACCGCGCTGGCAGCAGCAGGGGCAGGCGGTACGCGTCGTGCCGTTTCAGGGGCCAGGCCCGAGGCCGGAGCGGAAGGAGCCGGTGCCGGGACGGGACGCGGAATGGACCCTTGCCCGGGCAGCCGCAGGAAGAGCTGGTTGAGCCGCAGCGCCGCAGGCGGCGGGGCGTAGGGCGGAGGGGCACTGGCTGCCGAGGCCTGAGAGGCGGCTCCCGAAGCCGCCACAGCCGAGGGCGCTGCCGCACTGCCGGGGGCTGCTGCCGCCGCTGCCTGCGCGGGCGGCACCGCGCCGCTGCTGGCCATGGCATGGGTGAGTGCCGGGGCGGAGGGGCCCGTGAGTGCGCTGATGGCCGTCACGCCCCGGTTGCTGTTGCGCACGGGGGTGAGCAGCTTCATGCCCGCAGGCGGCCAGGGCAGGGTGGCGACGGGACGCGATCCGCCCGGATTGCCCGCCCCACCGCCGTGGGAGACGGCCTCGATGTCGGCCTCGCTCGGGTAGAGCCCCTTGATCCAGTAGTCGAGCACACGCCGGGCAATCGGCGCGGCTGCCGTGGCGCCAAAGCCGGCGTTTTCCACGATCACGGCCAGCGCGATGGTGGGATGGTCCGCCGGGGCAAAGGCCTCGTAGAGCGAATGGTCGCGCTTGCGTTCGCTCATGGCCGAGGCGCTGTAGCGCTGGTGCTGGCCGAGCGTGACGGCCTGGGCGGTGCCCGTCTTGCCCCCGCTCACGTAGCCCGCCCCGCTGAACGACATGCGCGAGGTGCCTGCGACGGTCACGTTGACCATGGCGTTCTTGACGAGCTGGACATTCTCGGGCTTGTAGCCGAGGTACACGGGCTTGTTGCGGTCGGGGCGCACGAACTGGTGCGACACCGCGTCCTGCAGCGCCAGGGCCACGCGGGGCTGGTAGTTGTTGCCGCCGTTGACCATGGTCGCGAGCGCATGGGACACCTGCAGCATGGTGAAGTTGTTGTAGCCCTGCCCGATGCCGAGCGAAATCGTCTCGCCGGGCAGCCAGCGCTGCTGGGCCGGGCGCTTGAAGGTCTTGCGCTTCCACTCCTGGCTGGGCAGCACGCCGCGTGCCTCGCCCTGCAGGTCGATGCCCGTGCGCTGGCCGAATCCGAGCGGGGCCATGAAGTCATGGATGGCATCGACGCCCATGTCGTGCGCCAGGATGTAGAAGTACACGTTGCTCGACATGGTGATGGCGCGCGCCAGGTTCACCATGCCGAGGCCTCCGGCCTCGGGGCTGCGGAAGCGGTGATTGCCGTAGATCCAGTAGCCCGGGTCATAGATGGTGTCGCCGGGCTTGCGCTTGCCGGTTTCCAGCGCCGCCAGTGCCATGAAGGGCTTGTAGGTCGAGCCGGGGGGATAGGTGCCGCGCAGGGCGCGGTTGAGCAGCGGCTTGTCGGCCGAATCGTTGAGGGCCTGCCAGCTGTCCTGGTCGATGCCGTCGACGAAGAGGTTCGGATCGAAGGTCGGCTTGCTCACGAAGGCCAGGACCTGCCCGTCGCGCGGGTCGATGGCCACGAGGGCGCCGCGCCGGGAGCCGAACAGGTCTTCCACCAGCTTCTGCAGCCGGATGTCGATCGACAGCACCACGGTCTTGCCCGGCACGGCCGGCGTCGACGAGAGCCGGCGCACGATGAAGCCGCCTGCCGTGGTCTCCATCTGCTCGCTGCCGGAGGTGCCGTGCAGCTCGGTCTCGTAGCTCTGCTCGATGCCGAGCTTGCCGATGTGGTCGGTGCCCCGGTAGTTGGGGCCGTCCTCGCTGTCCTGGATCGCGTCCTTTTCCTTCTGGTTGATGCGTCCGATGTAGCCGATGACGTGGCTCGCCAGCTCGCCGTAGGGGTAGTAGCGGAAGGGCCGCGCATTCACCTCCACGCCCGGCAGACGGTAGAGCTGGGTGGCGATGCGTGCGATTTCCTCGTCGCTCAGGCGGCTGCGCAGGGGAATGGGCTCGTAGCTCCTGCTGTCGGCCTGCAGCCGCCGGAAGCGCTTGCGGTCGGCCGGCGTGATGGTCACGAGCTGCGCGAGCTGGTCGATGGTGGCCTGCACATCCGGCATCTTGTTGGGCGTGAGCTCCAGCGTGTAGGCGGTGTAGTTGGTCGCCAGCACGATGCCGTTGCGGTCCACGATGTCGCCCCGGCTCGGGGTGATCGGCACCGTGGCCGTGCGGTTGTTCTCGGCCTGGGCGATGTAGTCCTTGTGGCGCACCACCTGCATCACCACCCAGCGCCAGGTCAGCAGCGCAAAGCACAGCAGCACCAGCATCGCCATGGCCAGCAGCCGCTGCTGCACCAGCTCCTGCTGGTTCGCGGCGTTCCGGAGCTCCTTGGCAACGGGAAGGGAGGAATCGTCCTTGCGGCGCATGGGCATGCAGACAGGGAAAGGGGGATCAGAGCGGCCGGGTCAGGTCGCGGTCCGGGGCACGGCGCTGCGGTGCGAGCAGGATCATGCTCACCGGCAGCCACAGCAGGGTTTCGGCCACGGGCGCTCCCAGCAGCTCCCAGCCGGGAAACTGCCCGCCGCTGGCCATGCTCAGCACCCAGGTCAGGGCATGCACGGCCACGAACACCGCCGCCATCTGCAGCGCCTGCGTGAACGGGTGGAACCACTGCAGGCGCCGGTGCAGCAGCAGCACCGTGCTGGCCATGACGCTGTAGGCCAGTGCATGGATGCCGAGCAGCGTGGTGGCATGCACATCCATCACCAGCCCGAGGCAGAAGGCCACGCCCACGCCCACGCGGGCAGGCTGGTACAGGCACCACAGCGCCACCGTCACCAGCAGGAAGTCCGGCGCCCAGGGCGCGCGGCCAAAGGGCAGCAGGTTGAGCATCAGCGCCGCCAGCAGCGTGCCGACGATGTAGGACGGCCGCACGGGCAGCAGCAGCTGTTGGTCGCGCTCGATCATGGCTTGCGGGCTCCCTTGTTTCTGGACGCCTTGCCGCGGGCCGGCGCGCTGGCCGCTCCGCTGGCGGCCGATGCGTCGGGGGCGCTCGCGGCGGCCGTGGCCTCGTTGCTGGCCACCTTCTGCGGTTCGAGCACCAGCACGTAGCCCATGGACAGCGGGCGCGCTGCCGGCTTGACCTGCACGCGCTCGAAGGCCGTGTTGCCGCGCCGGTCCACCAGCGTGACGGTGCCCACCGGCAGGCCCGCCGGATAGATCCCACCGATGCCGCTCGTCATGAGCACATCGCCGACCCGGAAATCGGCCGTGTTGGTCAGGAAGCGCACTTCGAGCGCGCTGCTCTTGGGCGACTGGCTGTCGCCGTACACCAGCCCGCGCTCGCCGGTGCGGCTGTTGAGCACCGGCGTGGGCTGTTCGGGGTTGTCGATGAGCGAGACTTCGCTGCTGAACGGGTACACGCGCACCAGCTGTCCCACCAGACCGTACTCGTCGATGACCGGCGAACCTACGGCCAGACCGTGGCTGCTGCCGCGGTTGATCACCACCTTGCGCGTGAACGGGTCAGGAGCCACGTACACCACTTCGGCTGCCCGGGCCCGGATGGGGAGGGCCTCGCTCAGGCCGAGCAGATGGCGCAGCTGGGCGTTCTCGCGTTCGAGCAGGTCGGCACGCTGGGCCTTGAGCGACTGCTGCGACACCAGCAGGGCTGCCTGCTCCTGGCTGTGCTTGGCCGATTCGACCGTGGTGACATAGCCGCCCATGAGGTCCACGGCCCGCACCGGCTGGGCGCCGAGCCACTGGAGCGGCGACAGCACGGTGGCAATGGCGCTGCGCATGCCGTCCCCGACATGGAAGCGGCTGTCTGCCACCATCAGAAACACCGACAGCGCCCCGGCCATGGCCAGTCGCGTCAGAGGCGACGGCCCCCGGCGGAAGAGGGGAGGCGTGCGTTCAAGCTGCTGCAGCGACATGGGCGAGCCCGGCTCCGGCGGCCGGCGCCATCGGCAGCGCTGCCCGCAGGCCACCGATGCCGCCTGACGCAGGCAGGGAAGGGGAGAGAGAACGGAGGGGGAGGAGTGGCACCAGCGGACGAGACGCCGACAGGCACCCGGCCACGGGCATCATTCGTTGGTGAAGATGCTGCCCAGACGATCCATGCGTTCGAGTGCGATGCCACAGCCGCGCACCACGCAGGTCAGTGGCTCCTCGGCCACCAGCACCGGCAGGCCGGTTTCCTCGGCCAGCAGGCGGTCGAGGTCGCGCAGCAGCGCACCGCCGCCAGTGAGCATCATGCCGCGTTCGGCAATGTCGGCACCCAGTTCCGGCGGGGTCATTTCGAGCGCGGTCTTGACGGCGCTGACGATCTGGTTGAGCGGGTCGTTGAGGGCTTCGAGGATTTCGTTGCTGCTCACGGTGAAGCTGCGCGGCACGCCTTCGGAGAGGTTGCGTCCCTTGACTTCCATTTCGCGCACCTCGCTGCCGGGGAACGCGGAGCCGATTTCCTTCTTGATCGCCTCGGCGGTCTGCTCGCCGATGAGCATGCCGTAGTTGCGGCGGATGTAGTTGATGATGGCCTCGTCGAACTTGTCGCCGCCCACGCGCACGCTGCCCTTGTAGACCATGCCGCCCAGGCTGATGACGCCCACCTCGGTGGTGCCACCGCCGATGTCCACCACCATGGAGCCGCTTGCCTCGCTCACCGGCAGGCCTGCGCCGATGGCGGCGGCCATGGGCTCCTCGATCAGGAACACCTCGCTGGCGCCAGCACCGAGAGCGGCGTCACGGATGGCGCGCTTTTCGACCTGGGTGGAACCGCAGGGCACGCAGATGATGATGCGGGGGCTGGGCTTCATCAGGGAGCGGGGGTGCACCATCTTGATGAACTGCTTGATCATCTGCTCGGTGACCACGAAATCGGCGATCACGCCGTCCTTCATCGGGCGGATGGCTTCCATGTTGCCGGGCACCTTGCCCAGCATGGCCTTGGCGTCCTTGCCCACGGCCTGGATCACGCGGCGGCCGCTGGGGCCCCCTTCCTGGCGGATGGCGACCACCGAGGGCTCGTCGAGCACGATGCCCTTGTCGCGGGTGCAGATGAGGGTGTTGGCGGTGCCGAGATCGATGGCCAGGTCGGTGGAGAAGTACCGACGGAAACCGTTAAACATGTGCGTAGTCCTTCGTGTGCCCAGGGCGGCCTGCGGCGGCCCTGCGGCAATGTGCAAAAATGAGGGGTGTGGAAGGGGTCGGAAAGAGCCTGCGCGCGGGAAGTGGCGCTGCTTCTCGGACCGCAAAAACCACGAAACGGCAGAAACAATACCCCACCGTGTTAAACCTTAGATAATACCGTATATGCGTTCGCAAGGGTATGCGCCGCAAGCCTTTTTTGCACTGCACACCATCCCTTGCGGGCCTTCTGCAGCCCGTGTGCCGGCCCGCTTTCCGGGCGCTGCCGGCGCACTCCCGGAGCCTCCCGATCCGGGACCACTTCTTGCCCGGACGCATCGATTTCACCATGTCCCTTACCGCCGAGAACATCGCCTTCATTGCCAAGCTGTCGCGGCTGGCCCTCACGCCCGACGAGGGCGAGCGCCTGCGCACCCACCTCAACCAGTTCTTCGACACCGTCGTGGGTCCCATGCAGCAGGTGGACACCACGGGCCTGCAGCCGCTGGCGCATCCCACCGACGTGATGCAGGAGGTGGCGCTGCGGCTGTGCGACGACGTGGTGAGCGAGCCCGATCAGCGCGAGCGCAACCAGGTCAGCGCCCCGGCCGTGCAGGACGGGCTGTTCCTGGTGCCGCGCGTGATCGAGTGATCGCCTGCCCTTGATTCGTCTTGCCGGCCTTCCTGCCCGGACTGCCGCGTTCTCCCATGGCATCGCATGGCCTTGCAGGCCCTGCGTTCCGAACCCTTGATTGCCCCCCATGAGTGATTTTCACCAATCCACCGTTGCCGGCCTGAGCCAGATGCTCGACCGCAAGGAAGCCAGCGCCGTCGAGCTGGCCCAGCATTTTCTGCAGCGCAGCCAGGCCCGGCCCGATCTGGGCGCCTACTTGAGCATCGACCCCGAGACCACCCTTGCCCAGGCCCGCGCCGCCGATGCGCGTCGCGCCGCCGGCACGGCCACCCCGCTCACGGGCGTGCCGATTGCCCACAAGGACATCTTCGTCACGCGCGAATGGCCCACCACGGCAGCGAGCCGCATGCTCGAAAACTACCGCAGCCCCTTCGACGCCACCGTGGTGGCCCGTCTGGGCTTCGGCAACCGGGACCAGGGCGGGCAGGACGACGGCGCCGGCATGGTCACGCTCGGCAAGCTCAACTGCGACGAATTCGCCATGGGCAGCGGCACCGAGAACTCCGCCTACGCCAAGGCGCACAACCCCTGGGACGTGACGCGCGTGCCCGGCGGCTCCAGCGGCGGCAGCTCTGCGGCGATCGCGGCCCGGCTCGCACCGGCGGCCACCGGCACCGACACCGGCGGCTCCATCCGGCAGCCCAGCGCCTTCTGCGGCGTGACCGGCATCAAGCCGACCTACGGGCGTGCCAGCCGCTACGGCATGGTGGCCTTTGCCAGCAGCCTCGACCAGGCCGGCCCCATGGCCCGCACCGCCGAAGACTGCGCCCTGCTGCTGTCGGCCATGTGCGGGGGGGACGCCCTGCGCGATTCCACCTCGCTCGACCTGCCGGCCGAGGACTACACCCGCTCGCTCGGCCAGAGCCTGGAGGGCCTGCGCATCGGTGTGCCCCGGGAATTCCTGGGCGACGGGCTTCAGGACGACGTGCGCCATGCCATCGAGGCGGCGCTGGCCGAGTACGAGCGACTGGGTGCGCGCCGCGTGGACATCAGCCTGCCGCATGCGCCGCTGGCCATTCCCGTGTACTACATCATCGCGCCGGCCGAGGCCAGCTCCAACCTGTCGCGCTTCGACGGCGTCAAGTTCGGCCACCGGGCGGCGGCGTACACCGACCTGGGCGACATGTACGAGAAGACTCGCTCCGAAGGCTTCGGCCCCGAGGTCAAGCGCCGCATTCTCACCGGCACCTACGTGCTCAGCCACGGCTACTACGACGCCTACTACCTCAAGGCACAGCAGATCCGCCGTCTCATCGCCAACGAGTTCCAGCAGGCGTTCACGCAGTGCGACGTGATCGCCGGCCCGGTGGCTCCCAGCGTCGCCTGGAAGATCGGTGCCGAAAAAGACGCCCTGGCCGACTATCTGGCCGACATCTACACCCTGCCGGCCAGCCTGGCCGGCCTGCCCGGCATGAGCCATCCCGTGGGCTTTGGCGAGGGCGGCATGCCGGTGGGCCTGCAGCTCATCGGAAACTATCTGCAGGAGGCGCGTCTGCTGCAGGTGGCGCACCGATTCCAGCAGGCCACCGACTGGCATGCACGCACCCCCGCAGGCATCTGACCGAGCAGCAGCACACCATCATGAGCACCTCCACATCGTCCCCCCTCATTCAGGGCTATGAAGTCGTGATCGGCTTCGAGACCCACGCCCAGCTCTCCACACACAGCAAGATCTTCAGCCGCGCCAGCATCGCCTTCGGGGCCGAGCCCAACACCCAGGCCTGCGCCGTCGATCTGGCCCTGCCCGGCACCCTGCCGGTCATGAACCGTGCGGCCGTCGACCGCGCCATCCGCTTCGGGTTGGCCGTGGGCGCGCACATCGCCCCGCGCAGCATCTTTGCGCGCAAGAACTACTTCTACCCCGACCTGCCCAAGGGCTACCAGATCAGCCAGTTCGAGATTCCGGTGGTGCAGGGCGGCGAGGTGCACTTTCACCTCGGCGAGGAACCCCGTGCCGTGCGCCTCGTGCGCGCCCACCTGGAAGAGGACGCCGGCAAGTCGCTGCACGACGTGTTCCCCGGCATGAGTGGCATCGACCTGAACCGCGCGGGCACCCCGCTGCTCGAAATCGTGACCGAACCCGACATGCGCAGCACCGAGGAAGCCGTGGCCTACGCCCGCGAGCTCCACAAGATCGTGACCTGGATCGGCATCTGCGACGGCAACATGCAGGAAGGCTCCTTCCGCTGCGACGCCAACGTCTCGGTGCGCCGGCCCGGCCAGCCGCTCGGCACCCGCCGCGAGATCAAGAACCTCAACAGCTTCCGCTTCATGCAGCAGGCCATCGACTACGAGATCCGCTGGCAGATCGAGCAGATCGAGGATGGCCACGCCATTCAGCAGGCCACCGTGCTCTTCGACCCCGACAGCGGCGAAACCCGGGCCATGCGCGTCAAGGAGGATTCGGCCGATTACCGCTACTTCCCCGACCCCGACCTGCCGCCGCTCGTCGTGGCGCCGGAATGGGTCGAGCAGGTGCGCGCCGACATGCCCGAACTGCCGCGCCACATGGCCGAGCGCTTTGTGGCCGACTACGGGCTGCCTGCCTATGACGCGAGCCAGCTCACCCTGAGCCGCGACATGGCGGCCTACTTCGAGGACACCGCCCGCCTCAGCGGCCAGCCCAAGCTGGCCGGCAACTGGGTCATGGGCGAGCTCTCGCGCCGGCTCAATGGCGACGAGCGCAGCGTGGCCGACAGCCCGGTCTCCACCGCGCAGCTGGCCGCCCTGATCGGCCGCATCCACGACGGCACCGTCAGCCACAACGCCGCCCGCCAGGTCTTCGACGCCCTGTGGACCGGCGAAGGCCACGACGTGGATGCCGTCATCGACCAGAAGGGCCTGCGCCAGATGAACGACACCGGCGCCCTGGAGAAGATGGTCGACGACGTCATCGCCGCCAATCCCGGCAACGTCGAGCAGTACCGGGCCGGCAAGGACAAGGCATTCAATGCCCTCGTGGGCCAGGTCATGAAGGCCAGCAAGGGCAAGGCCAACCCGGCACAGGTCAACGCCCTGCTCAAGCAGAAGCTGGGTTGAGTGACGGAATGCATTCCCGGCTGCCGCGTGCTGCCGGGGCCTGCACGCCGGTGCCGGGCACATGCTTTTTCATCGCGGGCGCATCGGCCCGTGGCATTTCGATCGTGAAACACCGTTCCGCACATTGATTCCCATGCCGTCTTCCAAGTCGCCCCCTTCCTTCGCCGCCATCGTTTCCGTGGGGGCCTTCGCGCTGCTCTCCATGCTGGGCGGGTGGATCATTGTCTGGGGAGGTGGGTTCTACCATTCGCCAAACAAGTACGTGGCGAACGCGCGGTTCTATGACGGGGGGCCGGCGGTGCTCATGGCGCTGCTGCAGTTTCTGGCGGCGGCACTCGGGTGGACGTGGCTCTTTTGCTTGCGGCTGGGGGCCTGGGCGGCGGCGACGCTGGGCTTTGTGCTGGTCTTCGTGCCGCCTGCGCTGTTCTGGGTGCTGGCGCGCTAGCGGCGGGTCGGGCCGTGGCGTCTGAGGCTTGAGGCTCCGGCATGCCCGCAGGAGACGCGGGGTTTATGGGTGGGACGCGACAATGGGGAAGGGGTGGTTCCTATGGAGCCGCTTCCTTCCCTTTTTTGTTTTTTCTGTTTGCGGAGCGTGCCCATGATTGCCGTTGGAGATCTGTTGCCTGATGTGACGTTGTCGGAGTATGTGGAGGTGGAAGGCGAGGGGTGCAGCCTCGGCCCGAATGCGGTCCCGGTGCGGCAGGCGGCTGCGGGCCGGACGATTGCCCTGTTTGCGGTGCCGGGGGCCTTTACGCCGACGTGCTCGGAGCGCCATCTGCCGGGGTATCTGGCCGCGCACGATGCGCTGCTGGCGGCCGGGGTGGATGAGATCTGGTGCGTGTCGGTGAACGATCCGTTCGTGATGGGAGCCTGGGCGCGTGCCGAAGGGACGGCGGGCAAGGTGCGCCTGCTGGCCGATGGCGACGCGGTGTTTGCCCGTGCGACGGGACTGACGCTCGATCTGACGGGCAAGGGCCTGGGGCTGCGCAGCAACCGCTATTCGATGCTGGTGCGCGACGGCCGGGTGGTGACGCTCAATGTGGAGGCGCCCGGGCAGTTCGCGGTGAGCGATGCGGACACGCTGCTCGCGCAGGTGCGCCAGCAGGGCTGATCGCCCCGCGGTTGGGGCACCCCGTGGCGCATGCCCGTGTGCCATGCCTCTGTGCCCATGCAGGGCCGGTTCCCGGAAAGGGGCCGGCCCTGTGTTTTTGGTGGAGGAGCTTTTCGGCATGCCGTGTTCGGCGCTTCGGCACCTCGATGCCCCCGGGGGCGTGATTTCACAGAGCCCCGGATTTCCGCGTGTGCAGAAGAAGCCGGAGAAGCCGGAGCGGGGGGGCAATCAGTCGCCGGTTTCGCCGTCCACGCCGAGGGCGAGGTCGGCGCGGGTGGTCTTGCCCTTGTCCTCGATGCCGGCGGCACTGAGCTTGACGGGGCGCAGGGTGATGCGCTGGTCGTCGAGCTTGCCGTGCAGCCAGGTGCGCACGGCCTGGGCGCGGTGCTCGGCGAGGGTCTTGAGGGCCTTGTCGTCCACCGGGATGCTGGCGTCGAGGAGCTTGCGCATGGCTTCGGGGTCGAGGGATTTGTCGAGGCCGAGGAAGTTGCGGGGGCGGTTCTTGACGGGGGCGTGCTTGTAGGCGCGCTTGAGGTAGGTTTCGTATTCGTCGGGAGTGATGGTGATGGACGCGAGGGCGGCGTCGGAGAGATCGGCCTTCTTGCCCTGGGTGTCGAGGGCCTTTTCGCGGCGGATCAGGGTCTGTGCCATGACGTGGCGCAGGCCGTCGGCATCGCGGGCAGGGTCGACGCGGCCGACGAGGCCGAGCTGCAGTGCGGATTTCTTCTGCAGCAGGGTGACGACCTTGGCGAGCTTGTCCTGCGCGTCGGTGTCGAGCACGGCCGAGCCGGGGGCGAATTCGACATAGCCGAGCGCACCCGGATCGCTGCCGCCGAAGATGGCGCCCAGCAGCTTGAACGGGGCGGTGACGACCTTGACGATGAGGTTGCCCACGGCACGCCAGATGAGGCCCCCCATGCTGAACTGCGGATCGTCCAGGGAGCCGGTGACGGGCAGATTCACGTCGATGTTGCCGTTGTCGTCCTTGAGCAGGGCGACGGCGAGCTTGACGGGGAGGTGGCGGATGCCGGGGCTCTCGTCGCGGTTGCCGAAGGTCAGCTCGGTGAGCAGGATGTGGTTGTCGGCGTTGAGCTGGCGGTGGTCGAGCCGGTAGTGCACGTCCACGCTGAGGCGGCCGTGGGTGATGGGGTAGCCGGTGTAGCGGGTGGAATAGGTGCTCAGGCTGGGGAGCTCCACGCGGTCGGCCTTGCCCTTGATGTCCAGAAAGGCCACGGGCTGCAGCGGGTTGACCGAGCCGGTGATGTCGATGGGCGAGCGGCCATTGAGCGCCGCATGCACGGCCACGCTGGCCGGCGGAGCACCGGGAGCCGTGCCGAAGGCGCCGATGCGGCCCGCGAGCCGCGTCATGTTGGCGGTGTAGTGGGGGCGGATGTAGTTGTCGGTGTAGTTGAGCTGGCCGTTGGCCAGGGTGATGCCGCCGATGCGCATGTCCACGGGCAGCGGGGCAGCAGGCGCGGAGGCCGCTGCGGTCGGGGCCGTGGCGACGGTGCCCGCAGAGGCTGCCACGGCGGTGCGGAGCGGGGCGGAAGGCGCCGTGATCGGAGCAGGCGCCGGGGTACGGCTGGGCGCTGCGCCGGCCGTGGGCTGCACGCGGGTGACGGACACAGGGGCCGACTGCGGCTGGGCCACCACGTCCGACAGGTTGAGCCGGCCGTTGGCGTTGATGATCATGCGGGCATAGAAGGCGCTGAGCAGCACGTGGCCCACGTCGATGCGGGGGCGACCGGCACCGGCCGTCACGCGCAGGTGGGTGCCTGCCAGCGTGCGCCAGCGCAGGAAGTCGTCGCCGGTGAGCTTGTCGCGGATGCGGACCTGTTCGAGCGCGGCATTGCCCTGGTAGCTGAAGGTGGGATGGCCGCTGCGGCGCCCGTCGTACACCAGCTGCCCCTGGTTGGAGGCGTGCGCGCTGGTGATGGTGACGTTGAGCGGCACCTGCACATAGGGCTGGAACGGAGCCAGGTCCATCGCGCGGGTGGTGACGTGCAGGTCGGCCCAGACGGGCGTGGGCTGGGCCTTGCCGGCCAGCGCGAAGTTGCCTGCACCGATGCGCCCCGCCAGCGTGAGAGCACGCGGACGATCGAGGTGGCTGTCGAGGGCGTCGATGCCCCCCTTGAGCGCCTCCACCGTCAGGTGCACGGGGCGGGAGCCGGTGGCCGCGTCGGTCCAGCGGACGGTGGACTGGTCGATGCCGGCATGGGCCACGCTCCATTGCCAGGGAGCAGAGGCCGTGCCCGGGCGAGAGCGGGTCTGCGCTGCGCGGGAGCTGCCTGCGGCAGGGGCGGCCGCGAGCCGGGCGAGGTTGAGCTGCCCATCTCGGGCGCGCTGCACGTCGAGTGCCAGCCCGGTGGCCAGCACGGACTGCACCCTGGCCACGCGCTGGGTCAGGTCCACTTCGTCGATGACGGTGTCGAGCTTCTGCCAGGCGACGGGGGGCGTGCCGCTGCGGGTGCCGGCAGGCTGCAGGGCCGTGTCGGAGAGGGTGGTTCTGGTCTTGGACAGGTGCAGGGTGAGGCCCGTAGCCCAGCCGAGCTGGAGCTGGCCTGCGGCATCGAGGGTGCCCTTGGGGACCTGCACGGGCAGCGCCCCCTGCGCCAGAGGCAGCAGGGTGGGCAGGTCCAGATGGGACAGGCCGAGCGTGGTGTCGAGCCGCGCGTGGGCGAGGTCCAGGGTGCCGGTGGAGCTGATCGTGCCGCCTGCCACGTGGCCCGACAGGTTCAGCGCCGCAGGTGGGGCGCTGGCGGACAGGGCCAGATGCTGCAGCGCACCCTGCAGCCCGTCCAGCGACAGGGTGTGGCCGGTGGCATCGGTGTAGTGCAGGGCATTGTCCCGCAGGGTCAGGGTGGCCACGCGCAGATCGGTGGCAGGAGCGGCGGACTTGGGCGCAGGAGCGGGAGTGGCCGATGCCGCAGCCGCCGGGGAGGCAGCGAGGGTGCTGAAGTTGCTGCCGCCCCCTGCGTGCCCGACAAAGTGCAGCTGCGAACGCTCCAGCGAGACGGCACCGAGGTGGTAGCGGGCGATCAGGGGCTGCACATCGGTGAGCTGGGCCCGTGCCCGGCCGATGGTGGCCAGAGGCGCCGCATGGGTGTCCTGCAGGGCGAGGTCATCGAGCTGGAGCTGGCCCGTGAGGCCCAGCTGCGGCGTGGACGCCTGCACGAAACGCAGCGCCACGTCGCCCGAGAGCCAGCCGCGCGGCAGCGCCACGGGCAGGCGCACCGGCACGTAGTCCACATAGCGGGCCAGATCGAGCCGGTCGATGCGGAAGTGCAGGGTCGAATCGAGCGAGCGGGCAAAGGGCTTGGCCTGTCCCTCGAAGCGCAGGGGGCTGCCGTCGACCTGCATCGACAGCAGCGGCCGCACGAACACGTCCACATCGCTCGGCAGATTGGCCAGGAAGGGCACGCCCAGCTCCAGATGGGCCACATGGTGCCGTGCCTGGAGCACGCGGTCGTCGAACTGGATATCGCCGTCGCGCAGCTCGATGTTGGAGACGGCAAAGCGCGTGGGCGAGGCGCTGGGGCTGGCGGGCTGCGCCATCAGCCGGTCCACGATGTCGCTGAAGTTGAAGCGCTGGGGCCCGGTGCGCACGATGCGCACGCGGGGCCGGTCCAGTCGCAGCTCGCCCACCACCGGAGCCAACCGGAACAGCGAGGCCCACGACACCCGCGTGGTGGCGCGGTCGATGTCGACAAAGGGCGACTGCCCATCGGCATCCGCAATGTGCACGCCGTCGAGCTGCAGACGCAGCGTGTAGGGGTTGAGATGCACCTGCCCGATCTGCACCTTGCGTGCAAGGGCGGCGCCGGCACGCTGCTCGATCTGCGTGCGCAGCAGGTCGGGCGCCACCAGAAAGCCCAGCACCCCCACCACCAGCAGAAACAGCACGGTGGCCGCAAGACCCCGGCGCATCAGCCGGGACCGTGCCAGGGTGCCGAGGCGCTGCCCGGCAGCCTTCAGCCGGGACGGTGCAGGAGCGGGCGGCTGCGGCGGGGCGTCGTGCGTCTCGTCAGAGGAAGAAAAGGCGGGTGGGGTGTCGGACATGTGCCGGAGCTCCGGTCGCGGGCAAAAGAAAAACCTGCCGCAGCCCGGAACGTGCAACGCAGCATGCATGCAAGCCGCCGCATGCGGACGCGGATCGGGGATGGGAGGGAATGCTACCAAGTGTAGCCCCGAGCCGCAGCCAGTAACCCCGCCCCGCCAGACCGACGCACATTGCCCCGCATTCCGGAAAATCCGTCACGAACGGACGGGGCATGTCCTCTGTGTCCCTGAGCAAAGGGAGCGGAGAGAAGGGGCGGGTGGCAGCAGGGCTCCTGAAAACGCATGGCACTGCATCGCCGAGGCTGCGTGGGCGGGTCTTGGCGGACGTCCTGCCCCCGGCACGTGTCTGCTGAGAGTGTTTCAGGAAAGTTTTGATCTATCTTTGCAGATCAAGAATTTATGTAGATATATAAAAATAGATTTTTATTGGAGATCTGCTTGATTGCAGATGCCTGTTTGCATATCATGAATCAAGCATGATATGTTTTTGTAGATCAAGTATGACTTACGAAGCGGAAAGGCTGGCAGCGACCTTAAAGGCTGCACGAGAGAAGAAGACACTCAGCCAACGGACGCTGAGCGTGCGTGCCGGCGTACCGCAGTCGCACATCTCCAAGATCGAGCATGGCAAGGTGAACCTCACCGTCTCAAGCCTGACCGCCATCGCCCATGCGCTTGATCTGGAGTTGGCACTCGTTCCGCGCAAGGCCATGCCCGCTGTCAACTCGATCACACGCAGCGTGGATGACGTGCCGCAGGCTCCGTCCGATGTGCGTAAAGAAATTTCTCGGGTTGCCAAGCAACTCAACCACATCAGGGTTTCAAGCACGGACCCATCAGGATTTGAAGACCTGAATCGTCAGTTCCGTGAGCTTCGGCAATACGCACATCTCATCACCAACGCCGAGGCTCTCCGCAGCCTCAGAGAGGCCCTCAATGAATGTGAGGAATCAGGAGGTCATGGGAACCTGCGGGACATCACCAGGCAGGTGAGAGACATCCGAAACGCGCTGGCCCATGGCAGTACGGGCTCGGATCGTCCGGGCTTGCCGCGCCCTGCCTATCGACTGGATGAGGACAATGATGAGTAGCGCCTCTGTACTGAATGTGAATCTCTACGACGACCCCATCGGGACTCTGACCCATGTCAGCGGAGATCGCACGCTCTTTGCATTCACGGATGCATATATCGAAAACGACGACAGGCCGACCCTTGGCCTCTCATTCAAGGACGAATTTGGTGCGCTGCGGACAGAGTTTCGGCCGCATCAGAAGCGGGTGATGCCTTTTTTCTCCAATCTCCTGCCAGAAGGCCGCTTGCGGAAATACCTGGCCGAGCGGGCTGGCGTGAACCATGAGCGGGAATTCCACCTGCTCTGGGCTCTCGGGCATGACCTTCCGGGCGCGATGACCATTACCCCTGCCGAAGGCGAGACGTGGTCATCCGATGCGGCGCAACGCGCGGAGACTCATGATGATGGCACTCGTTTGAATGCGTTGCGCTTCTCTCTTGCTGGCGTACAGCTCAAGTTCTCGGCCGTCACGGAAGCCAGTGGGGGGCTCACCATCCCTGCCTCGGGCGTCGGGCGTCGGGCGTCGGGGGTTCGTGGATCGTTAAGCTCCCTTCACGCGAATACGAAGGCGTGCCGGAAAACGAATTCTCCATGATGAAACTGGCCAGTCTCATCGGAATGAATGTACCGGCCATTGATCTTGTGAGTGTCGATGCCATCCAGAACCTGCCCGAAGGAATGGATCGGATCGGCAAACATGCCTTCGTCATCGAACGTTTTGATCGGCTCGCCAATGGCACGCGCGTTCATATCGAGGACTTTGCGCAGATCTACGGGCTCTACCCCGAAGCCAAATACGGGCATGGAAGTTTTCGGGACATTGCGCAGGTGATCGCCGCCGAAGGCAATGATGCGGACATAGTCGAATATGTGCGGCGCCTGACATTCAACATGCTGATCGGCAACGCGGACATGCACCTGAAAAACTGGTCGCTCATCTACCCGGACAGACGTCATGTTTCGCTCGCGCCGGCGTATGACTTTGTAGCGACAGTGCCCTATATTCCCGGGGATGCGACCAACATGAAGATCAGCCGGGCAAGTGCCTTTTCTGCATTCTCTGTCGATGAGCTTGAACACCTTGCCGTAAAAGCATCCATTCCCAAGAAGATGGCAGTCGACGCTGCCAGGGAAACCGTTCGGCTCTTTCGGGAGCATTGGGAGAAGGAGGCGGCGCACCTGCCAATGAGTGCAGCCGTGAAGGCCGCTGTCGAAGTGCATATGAAAACCGTGCCGATTCTCAAGGAGCTGGCGTAGCGGTCGCATCCTGGCCGCTCATGTGGCCGATGCCACTGTTTGATGGCTTGGCATGGGGGCGTTTGGAGCGCTGACTGCTCACAATGGGAGTGAGCAAGGGGTGTGGTGTTTTCCCACGTGGAGCCTTATCGGTTGAGGGTGTTGCACGTGATTGTTGACTGCGTCTATTAATTCTGCCGCGCTGCCATAGACGAATCCCACACGCCGGGGGCGAACCATTCGGTCACGATCAGGGGAGCCTGTGCATGCACGAAGACCGAGCTGCGTCGCCACACTGCGCGGGGGGGCAGGGGCGGGGTGGGGTCTGCTGGGCGGGGCCAGAGTCGCAGCACGTGGCGGGCTGCGGGGCTGGCAGGGGCATCGCGCTGCGCCACGAGCGGGGAGCGGCGGATGCGTGGGGTGTCATAGAGCAACTGCGCGAGCGGGGAGCGACCCAGTCCGCGCAGGCCGCTCCAGCGCAGTCGGGCGTGGGGGGCGAGCACGGCCGAACGGGCCAGCACGGCGGGCCAGGGGTGGCCGTCGGGCAGGGTGCACCACAGCACCACGGTGCGCACATGGGCTACGCCGCCGTGTCGGAATCGCTCGCGCTGCAGGGCGCGTGCTTCTTCCGGCCACAGCGGGGCTGCGCCCTGCTGCAGCACTTCTACCTGTACTGGCCCGATGGCCTGTGCCAGATGTCGGGTGAGTGAACCGGGGGCCTGCAGCCAGCTCCGGGCCTGCCGTGCGCGCGGCCATGTCGCCCCCGGCTGGCGGACAGGGGGGCTGGCGGGCATGGAGACAGGGGAGAACATGGGCGGTGCAGAGACGGGAAAGGCGAAATCGGCGCAATAAAGAAAGGAGGCCGGCAAGGCGGCCGCCGGCTCAGGGCTGCCCGTCGGGCGTGAGGCGCGGCTTGCGTGGGCGGCCGGCCAGCAGCCGGTCGAAGACGGCGTTGGGCAGCAGCCGCAGGAGCCGGGCGACGACGGCCATCTGCCAGGGGATGACGCGGTAGCTGCGTCCGGCCCGGATGGCGGGCCATGCGCGGCGGGCAAATTCGGCCGCAGAGATCAGGAAGGGGCGTGCATAGGTGTCGTGCGCCGTCATGGGGGTGTCGATGTAGCCCGGTACCAGCGTGACCACAGGCACGCCTGCTGCGCGCAGTTCGCCGCGCAGGCTCTCGCAGTAGGCGATGACGGCGGCCTTGCTGGCGCAGTAGGCGCCGTGTCCGGGCAGGCCGCGGATGCCGGTCATGCTGGCCACGCCCACGAGCGTGCCGCGCCCGGCGGCCCGCATGGACGCCACAAAGGGGTGGAAGGTGGCCGCGAGCCCCATGACGTTGGTGTCGAGAATGCGCTGCATCACGTCCAGATCGGCCCGCTCGGCGGTGTCGATGCCATGGCTGATGCCGGCACAGGCCGCCACCACGTCGGGCAGGCCCAGCGTCTGCAGGCAGGTGTGTCCTGCGGCGACGATGGAGTCGGTATCGGTCACGTCGGCCGCCAGAATGACATGGCGTGCCGGATCGAGGCCCTGCTGCGCGGCCCAGGTGTGCACCGCGTCCGCGCGGCGGCTCACCAGGCAGAGCCGCCAGCCCAGGGCGTAGGCATGCAGGGCCAGCGCCTGCCCGATGCCGCTCGATGCGCCGGTCACGTACAGCAGGGGAGCCGTGGGTGCGGTCATGGACGTGGGAGGAGGCGTCAGCGCGCGGCAGAGGCGGGCAGGATGGTGGCGTGCACGCGGCCACGTACCTCCAGCACCTTGCTTTCGCCGGTGTAGTCGAGTCCGGAGCCGGTCATCACGTCGGTGCCGCGCGTGATGCGCACGGGCTGGTCGGAGCTGATGCGCTCGCCGCGCCGGAGGATGTGCAGAAAATCGCCCGCAAAGCCCAGCGGCTCGGCTGGCCGGGAGGCCCCGGGGGCAGGCGGTGCGGTGCGCACCACGTGCACGTGGTCGAAGAGCCGCACGTCGTCGCCCTTGCGGTCGGAGATGGCGCGGTCGGCCGTGGAGCGGATGTCGGCGCCTCTGCTGTCCTGGCTGTAGCCCTGCACCGTGCGGGCGTGGATGGTGTCGTCGACCGGCAGATGCTCGCCGTACACGGCAGTGATGTCGTTGTGCAGGGCGCCCTGACCGTCATAGCTGCGGATGCGGAAGTCGCGCATGTAGTAGTCGGGCTCGCTTGCGGGAGGGGCGGCGCGGGGGCCTTCTTCCTTGGGCATGTTGTGCACCAGCCAGCCGGTGGCCAGTGCCAGGATGAGCAGCAGCCCCATGGGCAGAAAATCCGCCACCCGGCGCCGGGTGCGGTCGTACCACGTCTCGGGCGCGCTGCCGGCCACGGCCGGATGCAGGGCGCCCAGATCGAGCAAGGGTGCCCGTGCGGGCACCGGGGCCTGCGGAGGGGGAGAAGAGGGCGTGGCCGGATTCATGGGGCAAGGTCTCCGCCATCCCGATCGGCGCCGGGCGTGTGCAGGTAGGGGGCCAGGAGCGCGGCATAGCGCCCGGACGCCTGCAGCAGCAGGTCGCAGGCTTCGCGCAGGGCGCCTGCGCCGCCGCCGGCCTGGGTGACGTAGTGCACGCGGCCCCGCACTTCAGGGTGGGCGTGCGCCGGTGCCATGGCATAGGCTGCGCGGGTGAGCAGGGGCAGGTCGGGCCAGTCGTCGCCCATGGCGGCAGCCTGGTGCCAGCCGAGCCCCAGTTCGGAAAGGATACGCTCGGCCGCAGGCGCCTTGTCTTCGGTGCCGAAGACCGCATGCGTCACGCCCAGCGCCTGGAGCCGCACGCGCAGCGGCGCGCTGTCCCGGCCCGAGATCACCGCCGGCACGATGCCCGCGCGCTGCAGCAGCTTGAGCCCGTGGCCGTCGAGCGTGTGGAAGCGCTTGACCGTCTCGCCGGTCTCGGTATAGAGGAGGCCGCCGTCGGTGAAGACGCCGTCCACGTCCAGAAACACCACACGCACTTCCTGGGCGCCGATGAGCACTTCGGGCGGAAACTGCAGCAGGGGCCGGTCAGAGGAGGGAAGGAGGTCGGCCATGTCAGATCACCTTGGCCAGCATGAGGTCGTGGGTGTTGAGGGCACCGAGCAGCAGGCCGTCGGCATCGGTCACGGCCACGCTGTTGATGCGGTGCTCTTCCATGAGGCGGGCCGCATCGGCGGCCAGCGCGTCGGGTCGGATGGTCCAGGGATGCGGATGCATCAGCGTGGCGGCGGTCTGGCTGCGCAGGTCGGCCCCGCGTTCGAGCAGGCGGCGCAGATCGCCGTCGGTGAAGATGCCCACGGCCCGTCCGGCCTCGTCGACCACGACCGTGGCGCCCAGACCCTTGGCGCTCATCTCGCGCATGACGGTGCTGAAATCCGCTGCCAACGGCACGGCCGGTGCGGCATCGCCGGCGCGCATGACATCGGCCACCGTGGTGAGCAGCCGTCGGCCCAGCGCGCCGCCCGGGTGCGAGCGGGCAAAGTCTTCGGCCCTGAATCCGCGTGCATCCAGCAGGGCCACGGCCAGGGCATCGCCCAGTGCGAGCTGCACGGTGGTGCTGGCGGTGGGGGCGAGGTTGAGGGGGCAGGCTTCCTTCTCGACGCTGCTGTCGATCACGATGTCGGCATGGCGTGCGAGCGTGGAGTGCAGTCCGCCCGTCATGACCACCACCGGCACGCCGAGGCGCCGGAGCACGGGCATGATGCGGGTGAGCTCCTCGCTCTCGCCGCTGTTGCTGATGGCGAGCACCACATCCACTTCGCGCACCATGCCCAGGTCGCCATGGCTGGCCTCGGCCGGGTGCACGAACAGTGCCGGCGTGCCGGTGGAGGCGAGGGTGGCGGCGATCTTGCGGCCCACATGGCCGCTTTTGCCCATGCCCATCACCACCACCCGCCCACGGGCGGCGAGGATCAGGGACACCGCCTCCACGAGGGCGGCGCCTGCCGGGCCTTCGCGCAGGCGCCGGGCAGCGGCCTGCAGGGCAGAGGTTTCGATGTCGAGGGCGCTGACGGCCAGCTGCAGCACATGGGCCGCATCCGGCTGCGCGGGCCGTGCAGAGGGGGGAACGGTGCTCATCGGGGCATTGTAGCGGCGCCGTCCCGTGCGGCGGAGGCGGCTGGGCATGGCCCGGATCCCGTATGGGCAAGGAAGCACCGCCGCACGGCGTGACAGAATGAAGACTTCCTGAAAAGCGTGCAGCGCCCTTGTCCTTGCCATGGCACTGGGCGTCCCATGCGCCGGTGTGCCGATGCGGCGGCAGATGGGGCCGGGGCCCACGGGTTCCCAGCTGACGGCCCTGCTCTGCCCTTGCATGCCCCTCTTTGCCCTTCTCTCCACCTTCTGTTTCGAGGAACGTCCATGCCCCTGTCGTCTGCGATCTCGCCCTGTTTCTCTGGTCGGCAGTTTCGGCCGGCATTGTCTGCGTCCCACGCTGGCCCGCGCATGCGTTCTGGCCGGTGGGCCGTGCGGCCCGCTGTGACGGCCTGTGTGCTGGCGCTGAGCTCTCTGGCAGGCTGGGCCCAGGAGGCGCCCGAGCCGGACGCCCCTGAACCCGATTCCATGCAGTCACAGAAGCCGGCGCAGTCGGAGGCTCCCGGGAGCGACTTCGCGCAGTGCCTCGACGGACTGCGCCAGACAGGCGGCTTTGCCCGCATCGACGAGGCCACCTGGCAGCGCTACGTGGTACCCCTGCAGCCTGACATGAGCGTGCTGCCGCTCCTGAACCGGCAGCCCGAATTCTCGCTTCGCCCCTGGGACTATCTGGCCCAGCTCGTCGATGCCGAGCGCGTGGCCGATGGCCGGGCCGCCTATCGCCGCTGGCAGGATGTGCTCCAGCGCATCGGGGCCGAGTACGGCGTGGACCCGGCCATGGTGGTCGGGGTGTGGGGCATCGAGAGCAACTTCGGGCAGAACGTCGGAGGGCGGCCACTGGTGCAGTCGCTGGCCACCCTGTCGTGCTACGGGCGGCGGCAGACGTACTTCCGCACCGAGTTCGCCAACGCCCTGCGCATCCTGCAGGAAGGCGACATTCCCGCCTCGCAGCTCAACGGCTCCTGGGCCGGTGCCTTCGGGCAGACGCAGTTCATGCCTAGCACCTTCCTGCGCACGGCGGTCGACTTTGACGGGGATGGCCGGCGCGACATCGTGGGCAGCGTGCCCGACGCCCTGGCTTCCACCGCGCGGTTTCTGCAGCAGGCGGGCTGGCGCACGGGCGAGCCCTGGGGCTACGAGGTGCAGCTGCCACCCGGCTTCGACGCCAGCGGCGCCGGGCGCCGCAACCGGCAGGATGTGGGCCTGTGGGCTGCGCAGGGCGTGACGCTCCCGGGCGGCGCGCCCCTGCCGGCGGTGCCCGACCGTGCCGGCCTGATGCTGCCGGCCGGCCCGCAGGGCCCTGCCTTTCTGGTGGGGCGCAACTTCGACACCCTGTATCGCTACAACGCCAGCGAGAACTACGCACTCGCCATTGCCCATCTGTCGGACCTCATCGCCGGGCGCGATCGCTCCGTGGCCTTCCGCACTGCCTGGCCCACGGACGATCCCGGCCTGAGCCGCGCCGACAATCGCGAGCTGCAGCGCCTGCTGCTCGCGCGCGGCCATGCCGTGGGCGTGGCCGATGGCCTGATCGGTGCCCGCACGCGGGACGCCATCCGTGCCGAGCAGGCCCGCCTGGGCATGCCGGTCACCGGCAGGGCCGGGCAGCGTCTGCTCGCGGCGCTGCGCGGCGGCGGCGCACGTCCGGTGCAGGACATGTCGCCTGCAGTCCCGGCAGCCGTGCGGCCGGCGCGGCCCGTACCCAGAGCGGCAGGGCTGGGGCAGACGGACTTCTGAGCCACGGATCGCTGCACCGCGCGATGTTGCGCTACGTCATGCACTGTCGCTGAAGTGCACCGTCCCGGTGCCAGGTGCTGTTCCGATTCCCTCTTTGTGTGCGAAAATGCAAGGTTCCACCGTCGAGGGCCTACCGGCCCTTGACGCGCATTCAGGTGGGGGTGCGCCTTTCGACGGCTCCCGGGCAGCGAACCGCCCGGGGTGCTGCACAAACACCCCGAGAGCCACACTGCCCGCTGCCCGCGCGGCCAATTCCGATGCCCGGGGTGGGGGAGGTGGTTTTTGTTTCTGCAGGGAACGCCCATGGCCGGGGGAATGACCGGCCTCCGGCAGCCACAGGCCGGCGCGTTCCGCAGCAACGCAGCAGCATGACCTCCTTGAAGGACCACAACGTGACGACCGATAGCTCCATGTCTTCCGCCGCTCCCGGCTCGGATCTGCGCGAAGCCGCGCTGGAATACCACCGCAGCCCGGTGCGCGGAAAGATTTCCGTCAATGCCACCAAGCCCCTGTCCAACCAGCGCGACCTGAGTCTGGCCTATTCGCCGGGCGTGGCGTATCCCTGCCTCGACATCCAGGCCGATCCGGCCTGTGCGGCCGAGTACACCGCGCGCGGCAATCTGGTCGGCGTGGTCACCAACGGCACGGCCGTGCTGGGGCTGGGCGACATCGGCCCGCTGGCCGGCAAGCCGGTCATGGAAGGCAAGGGCTGCCTGTTCAAGAAATTCGCCGGCATCGACGTGTTCGACATCGAGCTCGCCGAGCGCGACCCCGACAAGCTCGTGGACATCATCGCCGCCCTCGAACCCACGCTCGGCGGCGTGAACCTGGAAGACATCAAGGCCCCCGAGTGCTTCTACATCGAGAAGCGCCTGCGCGAACGCATGCAGATTCCCGTGTTCCACGACGACCAGCATGGCACCGCCATCATCTCCAGCGCTGCGCTGCTCAACGGGCTCGAACTCGTGGGCAAGGACATCGGCAAGGTCAAGGTGGCCGTCTCCGGCGCCGGCGCTGCCGCCCTGGCCTGCCTGGACCTGATGGTCGAGCTCGGCGTGCGGCGCGACAACGTGTACGTGTGCGACTCCAAGGGCCTCATCTATGACGGCCGCCCGGCAGGCTTCGACGAGTCCAAGGCGCGCTATGCGCAGCCCGACACCGGCGAGCGCACCCTGGCGGACGTGGTCGAGAACGCCGACGTGTTCCTCGGCTGCTCCACGTCCAACGTGCTCACGGCCGACATGGTCAAGACCATGGCGCCCACCCCCATCATCCTGGCGCTGGCCAACCCCGACCCGGAAATCCGTCCCGAAGTCGCCCGTGCCGCGCGTCCGGACTGCATCATCGCCACCGGCCGCTCGGACTATCCGAACCAGGTCAACAACGTCCTGTGCTTCCCATACATCTTCCGTGGCGCGCTCGACTGCGGCGCCACGCGCATCACCGAGGCCATGAAGCTCGCCTGCGTGCGCGAGATCGCGGCCCTGGCCAAGATGGAGATCAGCGACGAGGTCGCGTCGGCCTATGTCGGGCAGGAGCTGCGCTTCGGCCCCGAATACATCATTCCCAAGCCGTTCGACAGCCGCCTCATCCTGCGCATCGCGCCGGCCGTGGCGCTGGCGGCGCAGGAATCCGGCGTGGCCACCCGCCCCATCGCGGACATGCACGCCTACCGCGAAAGCCTCAAGATGTTCGTGAACCACACGAGCATGTTCATGCGCCCCGTCTTCAACATGGCGCGTGCCGTGGATTCGGGCCGCAAGCGCGTGATCTACGCCGAGGGTGAGGACGAGCGCGTGCTGCGCGCCGTGCGTCAGGCCGTGGATGAAGGCATTGCCGAGCCGATCCTCATTGGCCGTCCCGACATCATCGAGGAACGCATCCGCCGCCTGGGCCTCAATCTGCACCTCGGGCCGGACGTGGGCGTGATCGACCCCGAGAACGATCCCCGCTTCCGCACCTACTGGGAAACCTACCACACGCTCATGGGACGGGACGGCGTCACCCCCGACGCGGCCAAGATGGCCGTGCGCCGCAGCAATACCGTCATCGGTGGTCTGGCCGTGCGTCTGGGCGATGCCGATGCCATGATCTGCGGTCTGGTGGGCAGCTACGACCGCCACCTCGACACCCTGCGCAACATCATTGGCACGCAGCCCGGCGAGAAGTTCGCGGCGCTCAACGCCGTCATCCTCGAAAACCAGACGCTGTTCATTGCCGACACCTTCGTCAACGAGGATCCCAGCGCCGAGGAGCTCGCGCACATTGCGCTGCTGTCGGCCGTGGAGGTGCAGCGCTTCGGCATCACGCCGCGCGTGGCTTTCCTGTCGCACTCCAACTTCGGCACCAGCCGCCGCGCCAGCGCCCGCAAGATGCGCGAGGCCGAGGAAATCTTCCGCCGGCTCGCCCCGCACATCGAAAGCGAAGGCGAGATGCAGGGCGACAACGCCATGGACGCCGGGCTGCGCCGCCACATGCTGCCCTCCAACCGCATGAATGGCTCGGCCAACGTCCTGATCTGCCCGAACCTGGATGCCGCCAACATCCTGTTCAACATGCTCAAGATCACGGGCGGCAACGGCCTCACCATCGGCCCGGTCCTCATGGGGGCCGCCGCCAGCGTGCACATCCTCACGCCCAGCGCCACCATGCGCCGCGTGCTCAACCAGACCGCGCTGGCCGTGGCTGCCGCAGAGGCACGCCGCAAGTAAGGCGCTGCAGCGGCCCGGTGCGTGGGTGCCGGGCCCTGCCGCTCCGAGCTGGCTGCGCCGCTCGCATTCCCTGCCGCCATGGATCTGCATCTCTGGGTTGCCTACCTCGCGGCAGCCGTGCTCATCGCCCTGTCGCCGGGTTCCGGTGCGGTGCTCTCGATCACGCACGGCAGCCAGCACGGGGTGCGTGGTGCCAGTGCCGCCATCGCGGGGCTCGAAGGCGGGCTCCTGGCCATTCTGCTGGTCGCAGGGCTGGGGGTGGGGTCGCTGCTGGTGGCTTCCGAACGGGCCTTCTGGGCCGTCAAGGTGGCCGGGGCCTGCTATCTCTTCTACCTCGGGGTGCAGCAGTGGCGCAGCACGGGCAGCCTGCTGCCCGGCACCATCTCATCCACCGCCCCTGACGCGCAGGGCGGCCCGGCAGGCGGTGAGGCGCGTCCCTCGTGGGGCAGCCGCTTTCTGACGGGATTCCTCACCAACGTCACCAATCCCAAGGGCATCGTGTTCATGGTGGCAGTGCTGCCGCAGTTCATCGATCCCGCGCGTCCGCTTGCGCTGCAGCTCCTGATTCTTTCCGTCACCACGCTGTCCGTCGATGTGGTGGTGATGCACGGCTATGCCCTCTTTGGCCGCGCGCTGCGCCAGCTGCTGCAGTCCCCGCGCGCGGCACGCTGGCAGCGGCGCATCTTCGGCGGCTTTTTCATGGCGCTGGGCACGGGGCTGCTGTTCGTGCAGCGCCACCGGCAGGGCTAAGCGGCAGCCATTCGGGCGATGACCGCAGCAGGAGTCGTCGGGCTCAGTGAGCCTGCGCTGGGCGAGCAGGCTGCGGCAGCAGAGCTCAGGCCAGCAGCAGGGCTGCCACGAACACGGTCAGCCCGATCCAGTGGTTTTCGCGGAAGGCCACGAAGCAACTGTCGCGCTGCCGGCGGTGGATCAGGTGCCAGTGCCAGCCCACCTGCGCCACCACAGCCGCCAGAGTGAGGGACCAGACGGCGAGCTTCCAGCCCGGCGCCCCATGTCCCAGCCCTGCATGCAGCCAGAAGATTGCCCACCATACCCCGGTATGCACGGCATAGAAGGCCATGATGCCGGCCACGTCGAAGCGGCCCAGCGTGATGGCCGAGGTCTTCATGCCGATGCGCAGGTCGTCGTCGCGGTCCACCATGGCGTACTCGGTGTCGTAGGCGAGTGTCCAGCACAGGTTGGCAATCAGCATCCATACCACCACGCCCGGCACGCTGTCCTGCACGGCGGCGTAGGCCATGGGCATGCCCATGCTGAAGGCCACGCCCAGCACGGCCTGCGGCATGGCAAAGAAGCGCTTGGTGAAGGGGTAGACGATGGTCACCAGAAGCGCCGGCACCGACCAGGCGATGGTGAGGGGATTGGTGGTGAGCACCAGCGCGAACGACACCAGCGCCAGCACGGCGCCCACGCCCAGTGCCTCGGGCACGCCCATGCGCCCGCTGGTGAGCGGGCGGTGCACGGTGCGCTTGACGTGCCGGTCGAAGTGGCGGTCGGCCACGTCGTTGATGCAGCAGCCCGCGCTGCGCATCAGGATGGTGCCGAGCGTGAAGACGGTCACCAGATGCCAGCCGGGCCAGCCTCGCGCGGCCAGCCACATGGCCGCCAGCGTCGGCCACAGCAGCAGCAGCCAGCCGGCAGGGCGGTTCCAGCGGATCAGGTCCAGGTACAGATGTAGTTTGTCTCGCATGGCTCGCCATTGTAGGCGCCGCACTCCACCGGGCGGAGACACACGAGGCGGCAGACCTCAGGCGTTGAGCCGCTCCACGCCGGGCAGGGCGCAGGCATGCACCGCATTGCGCAGGGCGGCAATGGCCTCGTAGCGGGTGAAGCTGCGGCGCCACACCAGCACCACGCGGCGCGAGGGCGCCTCCCCGCTGAACGGGATGTAGTGCACAAAGGGTGCGTCGCTGTGAGGGCTCGCAGGGGTGGTGCGCACCGGCTGCATGTCGGTGGCATCCCCCGCCTCGTGGGCCAGCAGCACGGCTGGCGGCACGCTCAGGGCCGGCACCAGGGTCACACCCATGCCTGCCGCCACCATGTGCTTGATGGTTTCGAGCGACGAGCCTTCGAAGCTCTTGCGGATGCCCTCGGCATGGCTCGAATAGCGCGCGAACTCGGGGCAGACTTCCAGCACATGGTCGCGGAAGCAGTGGCCGGTGCCGAGCAGCAGCATGTGCTCGCGGCGCAGGTCCTCGGTGTCGATCCGGGCGCGCGCGGCCAGCGGGTGGTCTGCCGGCACTGCGGCCCAGAAGGGCTCGTTGTACAGCGCCGCCGAGGCCATGCCCGAGTCGGGAAAGGGCTCGGCCATGATGGCGCAGTCGATCTCGCCCGCCCGCAGCATCTCCAGCAGCCGGGTGGTGAAGTTCTCCTGCAGCATCAGCGGCATCTGCGGGGTGAGCGCCATGTTCTGGCGCACCAGGTCCGGCAGCAGGTAGGGGCCGATGGTGTAGATGATGCCGAGCCGCAGCGGCCCGGCGAGCGGGTCCTTGCCTCGCTTGGCGATGTCGCGGATGACGCCCGCCTGTTCGAGCACCACCTGCGCCTGCTGCACCAGCTCCTCGCCGATGGGGGTGAGCGTGATCTCGCTCGCGTTGCGCTCGAAGATTTTCACATCCAGCTCGTCTTCGAGCTTGCGCACCGCGACCGACAGGGTCGGCTGTGCCACGAAGCAGGTCTCCGCCGCACGTCCGAAATGCCTTTCACGGGCCACGGCCACGATGTACTTGAGTTCGGTCAGAGTCATGGGCGCGATGGTAGCAGCCCCCCGCAGCGCAGGGCGACCCGGTACCGAAATGCGACGCACTCCATCTCCCATGTACCATCCCTGCTTGGGGAAACTCCCGTGCCCCGGCAGGCCACAGTCGTGGAGCAGGGCCATTCCCCCGGGGTAAGATGAATCCCATATAAAACGAACGACTGTGCGAATTTCGCCCGCCTCCCGTCACCACCCGCCTGCGCGACCTGGGGGTGCCGCGCAGGGCAGGACGCAGCGCCCATGCCCTGCAGATTCCGGGCACCACAAGGAAGACAAGTCCCATGAGTGAGTTCACCGACAGCCGCCCCTGGCTCAAGCAGTATCCCGACGGGGTGCCGTCCGACATCGACACCGGCCGCTACCGCTCGCTGGTCGACCTGCTGGAAGACAGCTTCCTCAAGCACGCCGACAAGCCGGCCTACAGCATGATGGGGCAGGAGCTCAAGTACCACCGGCTGGAGACCTACAGCCGCAAGCTCGCCACCTACCTGCAGAAGCTCGGCCTGCAGCGCGGCGACCGCGTGGCGGTGATGATGCCCAACATCCTGCAGTACCCGATCGCGGTCATGGCCATCCTGCGGGCCGGCTTCGTGCTCGTCAACGTCAATCCGCTCTACACCGCACGCGAGCTCGAGCACCAGCTCCACGATTCCGGTGCCCGCGCCATCTTCATCATCGAAAACTTTGCACACACCCTGGAGCAGTGCGTGGCACGCACCCACATCGAGCACGTGGTGCTCGCCTCCATGGGCGACCTCATGGGCACGCTCAAGGGCGGGCTCATCAACTACGTGGTGCGCCACGTCAAGAAAATGGTGCCCGCCTACGAGCTGCCCGGTGCCGTGCGCTTCAATGCGGCGCTGCGCCGCCACTCCCAGACCGAATACCAGCCGGTCACACTCGAACCCGACGACGTGGCCGCGCTCCAGTACACCGGCGGCACCACCGGCGTGGCCAAGGGCGCCGTGCTCCTGCACCGCAACCTCGTGGCCAACGTGCTGCAGTGCGAAGCCTGGTACATGCCGGCGCTCGCGCACCGGCCGCCGCACCACCAGATCGCCTTTGTCTGCGCGCTGCCGCTCTATCACATCTTTGCCTTCACGGTGAACATGATGCTGTGCTCGGTGCTGGGGGGCAAGAACATCCTGCTGCCCAACCCGCGCGACCTGCACGCGGTCATCAAGGAGCTGCGCGGGCATGTGTTCCACGCCTTCCCCGGCGTCAACACCCTGTTCAACGGGCTCGCACACCACCCCGAATTCGACCGCGTCGACTGGCGCCACCTGCGCATCACGGTGGGCGGCGGCATGGCCGTGCAGGGCGCCGTGGCCCGGCTGTGGCTGGAGAAGACCGGCTGCCCCATCGTGGAGGGCTACGGCCTCTCCGAAACCAGCCCGGTGGTGAGCTGCAACCCGGTCACCAACGACAAGTACACCGGCACCATCGGCGTGCCCGTGCCCGGCACCTGGGTCATGCTGGTCGACGACGAGGGATTCGAGGTCGAACGCCTCGGCGACCGGGGCGAAATCGCCGTCAAGGGGCCGCAGGTCATGGCCGGCTACTGGCAGCGCCCTGACGAAACCGCCCGCGCCATGACCCCCGAGGGCTACTTCCGCACCGGCGACATCGGCATCATGGACGCCAGCGGCTACATCACCATCGTGGACCGCAAGAAGGACATGATCCTCGTGAGCGGCTTCAACGTGTACCCCAACGAAGTCGAGGACGTGGTGGCTGCCGTGCCGGGCGTGCTCGAATGCGCGGCCATCGGCATCCCCGATGAGCGCACCGGCGAAGCCGTCAAGCTCTACGTGGTGCGCCAGCCAGGCAGTCAGGTTTCCGAGCAGGAAATCCGCGACCACTGCAAGGAAGACCTCACCGGCTACAAGCGCCCCCGCAGCATCGAGTTCCGCACCTCCCTGCCCAAGTCCCCCATCGGCAAGATCCTGCGCCGCGAACTGCGCGATGAGTACCTGGCTGTCGCCTCTGCAGCGGCAGGTGCCTAGCTGTCGCATCCCGGCCGATCATATGGCCGCTTGTGAAACAGATGCGGATGCGTCTGTTACCGGACTTTCATCGCCTGCATCGGCGTTTTGCTCTTGAGCGCTGACTGGGGCAACTGGTGGTTGTACAAAGCCACATAGTGCAGCAAGGTCTGCAGATGATGGGCAGCGTGCGAGCGATCCCCAAAGACGGAGCGCTTCTTTCACTTGTACGCCGTCTGTATCGGTGATGCCAAAGCGCTGGGCCAGGACACTGGCTGTCTCGGTGCTGGCCGCGATCTCGGCACGCACGGCGGGCGTTCTTGTTCTTGTGCAGGGCCATCAACATGGCTTCACTCCCCGGGTGGATGGCAAGGACTCTATCAGCTCTTGCAGGACATTTCTGGCCATGAACAGCGGATAGCGTTTGGGATCAATGCAATCATCCGGGATGCGACACTTATGCGTACATTACCCGTTTGGGCAGTGTCGCGCTTCGGATTGGAGACCACCCCTTGATCCATGGTTTCATGAGGTTCACTGTTTTTTATTATTCTGTTTTGGCAGCTTGGTAATTACATGGTGATCGTAGGACCACCTTGGCTGCGGCTTTGTACCTGAGCCTGGGCGACCTGTACGTTCTGCATTTTGGCCAGACTGTCCTGTATGGGGGTCTGCACCGCTTGGTCTGCATTAATTAGGGTAAAACTGGTATACGGGTTGCGTTCAGCCTTGACTGGATCATTGGCAAAGAACATGGTTTTACCGTTCTTGTCATAGCTCTCCAGGTCGGTAAGAGTGGCGACATTTATGCCTGTTCTCTGGCACTCGAGCATTGTGGCAGCCGCAATGCGGGAGCGATCTGTTTCGGAGTAGCTCACCAGGGTAGGCTCGTTTTGTACCCGCTCATGAAAGGCAATGATGGCCGGATTTTGATTCTGTTTCAGCAAATCGATCTCCGATTGGGGGCGATCAGCGGGATTGTGGGGCATGGGGGCATAGGCAGGTTGTGGCTTGGCTTGTACTTGCTCGTCAATGGCTTTTATGGTGCCAGGCCCCACGCGCCCGTCCTCCTTCATGTTGTGGTTATGCTGAAAGCGTTTAACTGCCTCTGTGGTCTCGTGATTGAAATGACCATCAACCTTCAACGATTGATCCTTCGCGTCATGTACCTCTAGCTCGTTAAGCTTGTTTTGTAGCGCCTTAACGTCTTCCCCATATTGACCTTGGTGCAGGGGGCGTATATGGGCAACACGTTCTGCAGGGGCCCAGTCTGGTCTCTGACCGTTATGTTCAACCGTATATTCTGCTGAAGCAAGCCTTAATAGATCTGTTTTTTCTTCGTGTGCACGATGCAATGTGCCGGCGCGAACTTTGGCGGACGAGCTTTGAAACAGGCTATCGTTGTGCGCGACTTTATAGTCTTGCAGCGCTTCAATAACGTCTTTGTCGCTGAGATTTTCTAGCTTGTAATCTTTTCCGAATTTTGATTTTAGTCCATCGGAAAATAAATTCGGTGTTTTCCCTCGGAACTGAACTGAAGTGCTCCAGATGGCATCTTGCACTGCTTTTCAGCGATCCGAAAGATCAAGGCCGGCTGCTTTGAGGGCTTCGACCTGCGGATCAAAGTGTGTGCGCGCAATGAATTCGTGCTGTTCTTGTTTGAAGCCAACGGGATCTTTTTTTGCAATCGATTCCCACTTTGCGTTGAAATTCGAAGAGCCTGAAACTAGATGTTCAAAATCTTTGGCATGACTTGATTGACGCACATAGGACATCACAGTGGATTTGGATAGCTGGTATGAGCCATAGGACATACCCCCGTGGTCGCCAATGCCAGATGAAATAGTGCCCGGTCCTCTGCTGCCACTTTCATAATGTTCCGAGGTTTGACCTTGGTGCCATGCATCAAGCTTGGCTTGCGCAGCGCTCAGTTGTTTTTGGAGTTGCAGTTCATCTGCCATTGTGTTTTCCTTTTGCTTCCAAGTAGTTTGCTTGCCTTGCGGTTTCTTCGAGATAGCAACTCTGGCTGTTTAATGTCGCTGACGTTCCTCCATCGACGTCAGGTGCACAGCGGGTATCGCGGCCAGTGAGCCACTTAATTTCGTTCGCACGCAACTTGACCTGTTCTGCTTTGCTCGATGCACGCATTAATTTCTTATACGCCCTGTTTAAACGCTTGTCCTGATAATCACTTTCAGCAGCAATGCAGTTGAGCATATTCAAGGTCACCCCGCTGGACGCGTCTATACATTTGTCAAAAGACGGACGCATTTTGGGTTCATCAGCAGGTGCCGCATGGGCACTTGAAGCAAAAATTAAATAACTAAAAATGCTCACAGATGCTGCTATTGCAAGGCGACGTTTTGGCATGGTAGGGAGATACATGGAATAGAAGGCAGACGGTGGAGACGGTCGCACTACGCCTCTCCTTGGCAGGCGCCGCGGCCAAGGCTGCATCATACACTTGAAAGCTAAAAAGTAGGTACTTTAAACTAATTAAAACCCATGCTTACGAACGTATGTGCGTAAATAGGTTTATCCACAGGTGCTATGGATAAGTGTCGCATCCCGGATGATTGCATTGATCCCAAACGTTATCCGCTGTTCATGGTCAGAACTGTCCTGCAAGAGCGGATAGAGTCCTTGCCATCCACCCGGGGAGTGAAGCCATGTTGATGGCCCTACACAAGAACGCCCGCACCACGCCCGCCGTGCGTGCCGAGATCGCGGCCAGCACCGAGACAGCCAGTGTCCTGGCCCAGCGCTTTGGCATCACCGATACAGACGGCGTACAAGTGAAAGAAGCGCTCCGTCTTTGGGGATCGCTCGCACGCTGCCCATCATCTGCAGACCTTGCTGCACTATGTGGCTTTGTACAACCACCAGTTGCCCCAGTCAGCGCTCAAGAGCAAAACGCCGATGCAGGCGATGAAAGTCTGGTAACAGACGCATCCGCATCTGTTTCACAAGCGGCCATATGATCGGCCGGGATGCGACAGGTAAGAAAATCGGAAACAAGCTTCTCTTGCTTTCATCGCGTTCCGAGCAATGATGCGCTTTGACTGGCGGAAATCACGAGACGCTGCTGGCTGCAACGTCAGGCCGCAGCAATCGACGCGTTGATCGAGATTGTGGTGGCAACAGGCATCACGATCTTCTTGCGCCCGTGCACCTCATTCTTGACCAAGCCCCATTGGCTCAGCTTGGCAACGTCGCACGACACGGCGCTCTGGTCACGGTGTGCTGCAGTCGCCAAATTCGCGATGGATCGCCACCGCATCACCCACGATGCTATGCTGCCCGCAGAACCACTCTTTTCCAAAAAGTCATGATCAAGCTTGCTGTCAAATGGTTGCTGTATGCGGCTGCTCTTATGTTTGTGGCCAAGGTCATCGGGGGGATCGAGGTGCGCAGCCTGGGGTCTGCGCTGGTGGCGGCGGCGGTGATTGGGTTGCTCAACATGCTGGTGCGTCCGGTGCTGGTGCTTTTGACGCTGCCGGTGACGGTGCTCACGCTTGGGCTGTTTCTGCTGGTGATCAACGCGCTGGTGTTCTGGATGGCGGGCAGCATTCTGGCGGGCTTTGCGGTGGCGGGGTTTGGCGCGGCGCTGCTGGGGGCGCTGGTGTATTCGCTGCTCGGGGTGCTGATTGATGCCGTGGTGGAGACGGCGCTGTGAGGTGATCGACCCCCTTCATGAGTCCCGACCATGCACAGGGTGCATGGGCCGACGGGCTGCATGAAATGACGTGTGTGCTACAGGCAGCCGGCGGCAGCGTCGGCTGCCTTTTTCGTGCATGAGGGGGCGGCATGCCGCTGATGCGGCGGCGCCACATTGGGGGGCACGGCTGTGGTGCACGGGCAGGTGGAGGGTGCCCGGGCGTGCGGGTTTTGCCTGTTCGTGGTGCGGAAAGGCGGTGCGGCATGGTGCGTCATGCACCAAGGTGCAACCCGCGCAAAATCAAGGTTGCACCTTGGATTTTTTGCCGGCATGATGGCTGCGTGCCGCTTCGCAGTGGGGGGAGTGGCGTTCCTTTGCAGTCACTTTCTGCTTTCTGTGTAGCCACGGATTTCCATCATGACCAGCACCACCCTTGGGATCAAAGTCGATGACGCCCTGCGTCAGCGCATCAGGACTGCCGCCAGCCAGATCGAGCGCACGCCGCACTGGCTCATCAAGCAGGCGATTTTCAATTTTCTCGATTCGCTCGACCGGGGTGTTGTGCCGCCGATGCCGGGGGCTCCGCTGCCGGAAGGGCAGGGCGCCGAGGAGTCCGGGCTGTCGGCGGGCGGTGCCGGTGGGGTGGAGGTGCAACCCTTTCTGGAGTTTGCGCAGTCGGTGTCGCCCCAGACTCCGCTGCGCGCGGCCATTACTTCGGCTTGGCGCGTGCCGGAGCCCGAGTGCGTGCCGCAGCTGCTGGCGCAGGCCGAGGTGCACGATGAGGCACAGCGCGCGTCCATTCGCCAGATGGCGGCCAGTCTGGTGGAGGCGCTGCGTGCCAAGCGCTGCGGCGGCGGGGTGGAGGGGCTGATTCAGGAGTTTTCGCTCTCCAGCCAGGAGGGCGTGGCGCTGATGTGCCTGGCCGAGGCGCTGCTGCGGATTCCGGACCGGGCCACGCGCGATGCGCTGATCCGGGACAAGATCGGCAAGGGCGACTGGAAGGCGCATCTGGGCGGGGGCAAGTCGCTGTTCGTGAATGCGGCGACCTGGGGCCTGCTCATCACCGGCAAGCTCACCAGCACCAGCAGCGAGGCCACGCTGAGCAAGGCGCTGACCCGCCTGCTGGCCACGGGTGGCGAGCCGCTGGTGCGCAAGGGCGTGGACATGGCGATGCGGCTCATGGGCGAGCAGTTCGTGACGGGGGAGACCATCGGCGAGGCGCTGGCCAACAGCCGCAAGTTCGAGGCCAAGGGCTTCCGCTACAGCTACGACATGCTGGGCGAGGCGGCCGCGACCATGGAAGATGCCGATGCCTATGTGCGGCTCTATGAGCAGGCGATTCAGGCGATCGGGCAGGCGAGCAATGGCCGGGGCATCTACGAGGGGCCGGGCATCTCGATCAAGCTCTCGGCGCTGCATCCGCGCTACAGCCGTGCGCAGCAGGAGCTGGTGATGACCGAGCTGCTGCCCCGGCTCAAGGGGCTGCTGGTGCTGGCGCGCCAGTACGACATCGGGGTGAACATCGACGCCGAGGAGACCGATCGGCTGGAGCTGTCGCTCGACATTCTGGAGGCGCTGTGCTTTGCGCCCGAGCTGGCGGGCTGGAACGGCATCGGCTTTGTGGTGCAGGCCTACCAGAAACGCTGCCCGCATGTGATTGCCTGGCTCATCGATCTGGCACGCCGCAGCCGCCACCGCCTGATGGTGCGGCTGGTCAAGGGGGCGTACTGGGACAGCGAGGTCAAGCGCGCGCAGATCGACGGGATGGAGGGCTACCCGGTCTATACGCGCAAGGTGCACAGCGATGTGTCCTATCTGGCCTGCGCGCGCAAGCTGCTGTCGGCGCCGGATGCGATCTATCCGCAGTTCGCCACGCACAACGCGCAGACGGCGGCGAGCATCTACCACTTCGCAGGCAACAACTACTACCGCGGGCAGTTCGAGTTCCAGTGCCTGCACGGCATGGGCGAGCCGCTGTACGAGGAGATCACGGCCGGCAAGTACCAGCGTCCCTGCCGGGTGTATGCGCCGGTGGGCTCGCACGAGACGCTGCTGGCCTATCTGGTGCGGCGCCTGCTGGAAAACGGGGCCAACACGTCGTTCGTGAACCGCATCGGCGATCCGGCGGTGCCGGTCGAGTCGCTCACCGTCGATCCCGTGGAGGAGACCCGGGCCGTGGCCGAGCGGGAGGGGGTGCCGCTGGGCACGCCGCACCCGCGCATTCCGCTGCCGCGCGCCCTGTTCGGTGATGAACGCCTGCTGGCGCAGGGCCTGGATCTGGCCAACGAGCAGCGTCTGGCTTCGCTCACGGCCGGGCTGCTGCACAGCGTGGTGCAGGTGTGGCAGGCCGCTCCGCTCATTGGCGATGGGCGTGCCGAAACGGTCTGGCCGGCCGAGCGCCTGCAGCCGGTGTGCAATCCGGCTGACCACCGCGACGTGGTGGGGCAGGTGGTGGAGGCCGACGCGGCCGACATCGACGCCGCCCTGGCCGCCGCCGCAGCGACCGAGCCGATCTGGCAGGCCACGGCACCCGCCGAGCGGGCCCAGTGCCTGTGCCGCGCGGCGGATCTGCTCGAATCACGCATGCAGCAGCTCATGGGGCTGATCGTGCGGGAGGCGGGCAAGTCGCTGCCCAATGCGGTGTCCGAGGTGCGTGAGGCGGTGGACTTCTTGCGCTACTACGCGGCGCAGGTGCGCGAAGGCTTTGCCAACGACACCCACCGCCCCCTGGGCACGGTGCTGTGCATCAGCCCCTGGAATTTTCCGCTGGCCATCTTCACGGGGCAGGTGGCGGCCGCGCTTGCGGCAGGCAATGCCGTGCTGGCCAAGCCGGCCGAGCAGACGCCGCTCATTGCCGCCGCCGCCGTGCGCATCCTGCGCGAGGCCGGGGTGCCAGCCGGGGCCATCCAGCTGCTGCCGGGACGGGGCGAGACGGTGGGCGCCGCACTGGTGGCCGATGCCCGCGTGCAGGGCGTGCTGTTCACCGGCTCGACCGAGGTGGCCCGCATCCTGCAGGCGACGCTCGCACAGCGGGTCAACCGGCATGGCCGGCCCGTGGCGCTGATTGCCGAAACAGGCGGGCAGAACGCCATGGTGGTGGATTCCTCCGCGCTGGCCGAGCAGGTGGTGGCCGACGTGCTCGCCTCCGCCTTCGATTCGGCCGGACAGCGGTGCTCGGCGCTGCGCGTGCTGTGCCTGCAGGAAGAAGCCGCCGACCGCATCCAGCACATGCTCGAAGGGGCCATGCAGACCCTGCGGGTCGATCGGCCCGACCACCTGCACACCGATGTCGGCCCCGTCATCGACGCCCCGGCCCGCGAAGTCATCGAGGCGCACATTGCCCGGCTGCGCGAAGAAGGCTGCCGCGTGCTTCAGACTCCCGTGTCCGAAGGGGCAGGGCAGGGCCATTTCGTGCCGCCCACGCTCATCGAGATCGGCAGCCTCGGCCAGCTCCGCCGCGAGGTCTTCGGCCCCGTGCTGCATGTGCTGCGCTACCGGCGCGAGGAGCTGCCTGCACTCATCGACGCCATCAATGCCACCGGCTACGGGCTCACTTTCGGGGTGCATACCCGCATCGACGAAACCGTGGCGCAGGTCACGCAGGCCGTGCATGCAGGCAACCTGTACGTGAACCGCAACGTGATCGGCGCCGTGGTGGGGGTGCAGCCCTTCGGGGGCGAGGGACTGTCGGGCACCGGGCCCAAGGCAGGCGGCCCGCTGTATCTCTCGCGCCTGCTGGCGCAGCGCCCGCTGGGACAGAACCTGTTGGCAGGCCTGACGCCGGCCGAGGCTTCCACAGCCATTGCCCCGGCCCGGGAGGCCCATGGCCTCACCCCCGAGGAACAGGCCGCCCTCTCGCCGCTGCGCCAGGCGCGCGCGGTGTGGGATGCCTGGCAGGGCTGGTTCGGGCTGCACGGCATTCATGCGCAGGACCCCGAGCATCTGGCCCACATGACGGCCACGCCGCTCCTCGCCGCGCCCTGGCGCCTGCCTGGGCCGACAGGGGAAAGCAACCGCTACCAGCTCCACCCGCGCGGCACCGTGTGGTGCATGCCGGCCACGCTGGCCGGGGCGCAGATGCAGCTCATGGCCGCGCTGGCTGCGGGCAACCGGGTGCTGTGGCAGGTGCGTGACGAGGCCCTCGCCTCCGAGCTGTGCGCCTGGCAGGCCGGTCTGCCGGTCGAGGTGCAGGAGGCTGCCGTGGTGGCCGGACCGCAGGCCAGCCTCGGCACGCACGCGGAGCCGGTGGCCGCCGTGCTCTTCGAGGGCGATGCCGACGTGCTCCTGCAGGTGCAGCAGGAGGTGGCCGGACGCGCCGGGGCACTGGTGCCGGTGTACGGGCTGTCCTCGGGCGAGGTGGCAGACGGAGCCTCGTGGGACCCCGTGCGCCTCGTCGCCGAGACCAGCCTGAGCATCAACACCGCCGCCGCAGGGGGCAACGCCAGCCTCATGACCATCGGCTGAGCCACTGGCCCTGGACGCCAGCCCGGCTCGCCGCCCCGGGCTGGCGTCTGGTCCCCTGCCGCAGGGGAGCTGGCACTGCACCTCCGGCACTCCCCCGGCCCGGCGCCGCTGCGCAGAACACCGGGCGTGCGGGGTGCCTGAGCGATGTCGACTTTCCTGCCACAATCGGGACTTTGCTTTTTGCAGGACGTCCGTCATGCACTGGACCCAACGTCTGTCGCCACTGCAGTTCGTGCGCGACTTCTCCCTGACGGCGTTTGTCGCAGGTTTCGTGGCCACCCTGGTGGGTTTCACCAGTTCGGTGGCCATCATCTTCCGGGCGGCGCAGGGCTTTGGCGCCACTCCCGCCGAAATCACCTCCTGGATCTGGGCCGTCTGCCTCGGGTGTGCCGTCTGCAGCATCCTGCCCTCGCTGTGGCTGCGCAAGCCGGTCATGATCGCCTGGTCCACCCCGGGGGCCGTGGTGCTCGCCACGGCGGCCGCCTCGGGGCAGTTCACCATGCCGGAAGCGGTGGGGGCCTTCATGGTCAGCTCCGCGCTCATCACCGTCTGCGGGTTCACGGGCTGGTTCGAGCGGGTCATGAACCGCATTCCCCTGTCGGTGGCGGCGGCCCTGCTCGCCGGGGTGCTGGCGCGGTTTTCCATGCAGGCATTCGCGGCAGCGGGGTCGGCCCCGGTGCTCGTCATCGGCATGCTGCTGGCCTACCTGCTCGGCAAGCGCCTGAGCCCGCGCTATGCGGTGGTGTGGACGCTGGCCGTCGGGGTGATGCTCGTCGCGCTCGGCGGGCACCTCTCGCTGCACGACCTGCATGCCGACTGGGCGCATCCGGTCTTCACGGCGCCGGTCTTTTCCATGGCAGCCATCACCAGCCTGGCGCTGCCGCTGTTCGTCGTCACCATGGCATCGCAGAACCTGCCGGGTGTGGCAGCCTTTCGTGCCGCCGGGTACGAGCTGCCCACGTCCGTGCTCGTCACCGTCACCGGCATGGTGGGGCTTGCCCTGGCGCCGCTGGGGTGCTATGCCATCAATTTCAGCGCCATCACCGCCTCCATCTGCATGGGCGATGAAGCCCATCCCGACCCCGATCGCCGCTACGTCGCCGCCGTGGTGTGGGGGCTGTGGATGCTGCTCATCGGCCTCTTCGGCACCGTGGTCACGGGCCTGCTCATGGCCTTTCCGCACGAGTTCATTGCCGCCATTGCAGGGCTTGCGCTGCTCTCGACCATTGCCAGCAGTCTCGTGACTGCGCTCGACGTGGCGCGCCACCGCGATGTGGCCGTCATCACCTTTCTCGTCACCCTCAGCGGGGTGGAGGTGGCTGGCGTGGGTTCGGCCTTCTGGGGCGTGGTGGCCGGGGTGGTGGCGCTCCTGGTGCAGGACTACATGCCCCGCCGACGCATCTGAACGGCTCTTCGGCCCGAGCCGCGCGGGAGGCATCCGGCATCGCTACAATGGACCATACGTCCAACGAGCAAGAATCGTGCCGAACATGAAACCGTTGTCCTCCGCCTTGCCGGCCCTCGCGCTGGCTGTCGCCTGCCTGGGTCTGGTGCAGACCGCCCACGCCGAGCTGGCCGACCGCGCCAAGCCCCTCAACATCGAGGCCGACGCCATGCGCTACGACGATGCGCACAAGATCACCACCTTCACCGGGCGGGTCGTGGCCACCAAGGGCACCATCGTGCTGCGTGCCGACAAGGTCGAGGTGCGCCAGGATCCGCAGGGCAACCAGTTCATGTACGCCGAAGGCAGCGCGGGCCACCAGGCCTTCATGCGCCAGAAGCGCGAGGGACTCAACGAGTACATCGAGGGCGAGGCCAACCGCATCGAGCGGGACGACAGAACCCAGATCGCGCGCCTCACCGGCAACGCCCGCATGCGCCGCCTCGTGGGCACCCAGCTCGCCGACGAAGTCCGTGGCGACACCATCGTCTACAACGACCTCACCGAGGTCTACAACGTGGCCGGCGGCCCCTCCACTGGCGCCGGGGGCGCTGCCGCAGGGGCCGTGCCGGCCGGCCGGGTGCGCGCCGTCATCAACCCCGTGGGGCAGAGCGGCGGCAAATCCGCGCTGCCCATGCCCGCCACCCGGGCCGCCAGCAAGGGGGCGCGCGCCGCGTCGGCTCCCGTCACCACCCTGCGCTCCAGCGCCACCATCGGAGGCCGCCCATGAGCGATGCCGCTCCCGTATCTGCTCCGGCCGCCGACCTCCGCTGCGAGGGCGGCAGCCAGGGCCGTCCGCCTGCCGACGGCAGCGAACTGTGCGTGCGCCACCTCCAGAAGGCCTACGGCCGCCGCCGCGTCGTCAAGGACGTGTCCCTGAGCGTGCGCAAGGGCGAAGTCGTGGGCCTGCTCGGGCCCAACGGAGCCGGCAAGACCACCTCCTTCTACATGATCGTCGGCCTCATCCGGGCCGACGGCGGCGCCATCTCCATCGACGGCCAGCCCGTCGAGGACCTGCCCATCCACCGCCGCTCACGCATGGGCCTGAGCTACCTGCCGCAGGAAGCCTCCATCTTCCGCAAGCTCAACGTCGAGGACAACATCCGCGCCGTGCTGGAGCTCCAGGTCGATGCCCACGGCAAGCCGCTCGACCGCGCCACCATCGACACCCAGCTCGATGCCCTGCTCGCCGACCTGCACATCACCCACCTGCGCGACACCCCCGCGCTCGCACTCTCCGGGGGCGAGCGCCGCCGGGTCGAAATCGCCCGTGCCCTTGCCAGCCAGCCGCGCTTCATCCTGCTCGACGAGCCCTTCGCCGGCATCGACCCCATCGCCGTCATCGAAATCCAGAAGATCATCGCCTTCCTCAAGGCGCGCGGCATCGGCGTGCTCATCACCGACCACAACGTGCGCGAAACCCTGGGCATCTGCGACCACGCCTACATCATCAGCGAAGGGGCCGTGCTCGCCTCGGGCACGCCCGAGCAGATCGTCTCCAACGCCGAAGTGCGCCGTGTCTACCTCGGCGAACACTTCCGCATGTGAGCGGACTCCGTCCATGAGCCGCTTCCCGCTGTACCTTCCGAAGCCGCCCTCCGTGCCATGAAAGCAGGACTGCAGCTGCGCACCGCGCAGAACCTCTCCCTCACGCCGCAACTCCAGCAGTCCATCCGCCTGCTGCAGATCTCCACGCTCGACATGCAGCAGGAGATCGACCAGATGCTGGCCGACAACCCCTTCCTGGAGCAGGACACCAGCGCCGAGGACGCGGCAGCCTCCGAGTCGGAGCCCGACGCTGCTGGCCACGCATCCGGCGATGTCGATGCCACCACCGGCCCCAGCGCAGAGGCAGGCAGTGACGACGGCATGGGCGCCACAGCCGAAGGCGGCTACGACGACCCCGAAGGCGCCGACGCCCCCGACACCAGCGAAGTCCTCTCCAGCGACGCCCCCGACCACACCGACCTCGCCAACGCCCAGACCGACGACTGGAGCGCCGGCTCCACCCGCGACGACAGCCCCGCCACCTCGGGCGACGACGAAGTCCTCTCCAGCAGCAGCGACGGCGACGACGACTGGGACAGTCTGCGCGTGAGCAGCGCCGGCAGCAGCCATGACGACGACGAGGACGAGCCCTCCGCCATCGAGCGCGCCGGCTGCCACGAAAGCCTGCAGGACTGCCTGCACCGACAGGCCCTGGCCCTGCGCCTCGACACCAGCGAACAGGCCGCGCTGTACTTCCTCATCGAATCCCTCGACGACGACGGCTACCTCGAAGACACCCTCGGCGAACTCGCCCAGAGCCTGCAGGAGCGCAACCCCACCGGCGACCCCGAACGCGACGCCGAGGAGCACGCCGAACTCCTCCACCACCTCACCATGGCCCTGCGCCTGCTTCAGTCGCTCGACCCCGTCGGCGTCGGCGCGCGCGACCTGGCCGAATGCCTGCAGCTCCAGCTGCGTGCCCTCGACATCCCCGACGCCGACACCCCCCGCCTGCTCGCGCGCGAAGTCGCCCTCGACGTCTGCCGCCAGCCGCTCGACTACCTCGCCCGGCGCGACGTGCGCGGCCTCGGCAAGCTGCTGCCCTATTCGGCCGCGCACCTGCGCAGCGCCATGCAGCTCATCGCCACCCTCGAACCCAAGCCCGGCCGCGCCTTTGCCCAGACCGAGCGCAACATCGTCATCCCCGACGTGCTCGTGCGCGCCAACCAGGGCCGCGACGCCGCCAGCCGCCCCTGGAGCGTGCAGCTCAACCCCGCCGTCATGCCCCGCGTGCGCGTGCAGGAGATGTACGCCAGCGCCCTGCGCCACCACAAGGGCGAAGGCATCCAGGCCCTGCAGCAGCGCCTGCAGGAAGCCCGCTGGATGGTCAAGAGCATCCAGCAGCGCTTCGACACCATCCTGCGCGTGAGCACCGCCATCGTCGAGCGCCAGCACCGCTTCTTCGAGCAGGGCGTGCTGGCCATGGAACCCCTCGTCCTGCGCGAAATCGCCGACGAACTCGGCCTGCACGAATCCACCGTCAGCCGCGTCACCAGCGCCAAATACATGAGCACCCCCTGGGGCACCTTCGAGCTCAAGTACTTTTTCGCCTCGGGCCTCGCCAGCGAAGACGGCAGCACCACCAGCAGCACCGCCGTGCGCGCCATGATCGGGAAACTCATCGCCGACGAACCCCCCGCCAAGCCCCTCAGCGACAACCGCCTCTGCGAACTCCTCCAGGAACGCGGCGTCCAGTGCGCCCGCCGCACCGTAGCCAAATACCGCGAAGCCCTGCGCATCCCCCCAGCCCATCTGCGCAAGGTGCTGGGGTAGGGGAACGTTTCAAGCAACTCCGCCAACTGGCAACTCGCTACGACAAATTCGCCACACGCTTCAATGCCTTTCTGCAACTCGCATGCGCATTCATCTGGCTAATGTGAACACGCCCTAGTCGCCCGCCGCTGGCACGGCGATGGAGATGGCGACGTGCGCGGCTACGTGTCGAACACGCGCCAGACCTCGCATGCTGCGCTTCACCTTGGGCTCGCCTTGTCAAGATAGTTGACCAGGCTTTGCGACATGACAAGGGCGTGGGCCATCAGCGCATTTACCAGATTCTCGTGCCTGTTGATGTCCATGGAGAGCCCGCCAGCTTGGAAGATTGGCTGTTCGACCAAAACGATCACGCCGGCCACGTCGCCGCCACCGACATAGCTGGCGATCTGGGCCCTGGCCGCGGGCTCCCGGGCCTTATCGCCCGCCAAATTGGCCCACTTGAGAACGTCCTCGATCATCGTTTCTGAATTGTCAGTCTTTCCGTTCTTGTGAACGATGACGTGCCGAAACTTCTCAGCCATGCGGGTGTGAAGCCGGAGATTGATGCTGATCTGGTTTTCGACTTCAACCTTCGCGAGCTCAGGTAGCTTTTTCCGAAGCATGTCGATGATCAGAGGCACTTTCTTTTTGAGCTCGGACGGGGGCATCACCGCGTCAGCATCCTTGCTCAGGCGAAAGTGCGTGTGGTCCCCTCTGACGAGCTCATAGAGTGACACCACGAAGTCCTCAAACAGCTCGTAGGCCTCGACGAGCAGCCATTGGTACTGCTTGTTCTTGTGAAGGTAGACGAGCCTGACCGTCTCTTTAGGCGTCAGCCTTGCGTGCGAGTAGGGGGGAAGATGTGTCCCGTGTATGGATTCTGAAAAAAGAACAGTTCGTGGCTGCTGCCAAGCAACTTGCGAGCCTCCGAGGCTAGGCCAGCCAAGTCTCGGTCGCGAGCCTGCAAGCTCGCGATCATCTGCTTCGCAACGTTCGCGGAGAGTCGCTGATAGTGCTGGATGACGGCGACTTCGTTAAAGAACTTCTCAAGTCGGCTGTTATAGGGTTGAAGGTTCATCGACGTTGCATTCATTGTCAGGAGGTGAAGCGCCCCGGGTTTCGCAGAGGCCAGTTGGTTTAAGTCAGACGGTCGCGGTCTGACCAGCGCGTTGTTGATGGTAGTTTGCCTCGAACTCTGCGGGCGGGACATTACCAAGTGGCCCCATCAACCGATGGTGGTTGAACCAGAGACCCATTCCAGCGTGGCCAGCTCGACGGCCTGCTTGGTCTTCCATGGGCCACGGCGGTGGATCACCTCGGCCTTGTACAGACCGTTGATGGTCTCGGCCAGGGCGTTGTCATAGGAGTCCCCCCTTGCTGCCCACCGAGGGGCGTATGTCGGCCTCGTCCAGACGTTCTGGTGTAGCGGATAGAAACGTATGGACTGCCCCTATCGGAGTGGTGCGTCAAGGCATGCGCTGCGGGCTGGCGGTCGTACAGGGCCTGCTCCAGGGCGTCGAGCACAAAGTCTGCCTGCATGCTGCGGCTGACCCGCCAGCCCACGATGCGCCGGGCGTACAAGTTTGGTGGTGGCAAGCCAGCTTTTACCCCCGCTCCTGCCCCAGCACGGATTCGAGGCGGCGGGCGGCGGTTTCTCGGCGGGCTACGGTGCGCAGGGTCTGGTGCAGGGTTTCGCGCACGTAGTCGATGTGGGTTTCGGCGGCGGCGCGGGCTGCGGCGGGCTGGCGGTCGCGGATGGCGTGGTAGATGGCGGCGTGCTGTTCGCGGATGCGGCTGCGGGCGGCGGGGACGCGTTCGAGTTCGTCGAGGTTGAGCCGGATGTGGTCGTGCAGCAGGCGCAGCAGGGCGCCGAAGAGGTGGCCGATGAGCACGTTGTGCGCGGCGTCTCCCACGGCCTGGTGGAAGGCGATGTCGGCATCGGCACGGGGGGTGTCGCCGGCGGTGGGGGATTCGGCCGCAGACGAGGTGGCCGATGGCGCAGGGGCAGCGTCGTCGGTGCTGTCGTTGGCTGCATCGAGGGTGTGGAAGGCCTGTTCCAGGCGCTGCAGGTCGGCCTCGGTGGCGCGCTGGGCGGCGAGTTCGGCGGCCTGGCCTTCGAGCATGCGGCGGAATTCGAGCAGGTCTTCGCGCAGCTGGGGGTGCTTGCCCATCATGGCCTGCCAGGGGTCGAAGAAGCTGGCTTCGAGGGCGCCGGTGATGTAGGTGCCGCCGCCCTGACGGCTGCGCACCATGCCCTTGGAGGCGAGTTTCTGGATGGCTTCGCGCAGGCTGGGGCGGGAGACGCCCAGTTCGACGGCGAGTTCGCGTTCGGGCGGCAGGCGATCCCCGGGGCGCAGGGAGCCTTCGAGGATGCGCTGCTCCAGCGTGGAGGCGATGGCGTCGGAAATGCGGGGGATCTGCAGCTTGCTGGACATTGGTAAGACCAAATTGATTGGTAAGACCATTCATTTTACCAATGCCGCATGTCTGGTGGCTGAACAGCCTCCGCGCAGAGTGCAAGACAGCTGTCTGAGGGAGGCCATGTGGCGGGATACCGATCGAATTGCGGGATTTCCCTGATTTGACGGCATGGAGTGATTCCCCTACATTCGCGCATCGGATCATTTGTCTTACCAATTTACCATGTCATCCGTTGCTGAAATTGCCGTGCCGTCCCGGCCGCAGGACGTGTACCTGTTTGCCACCTGTGTGGTGGACCAGTTTTTCCCTCAGGCGGGGCTCGATGCCATCACGCTGCTGGAGCGGCTGGGGCTGCGCGTGCATTTCCCCGAGGATCAGACCTGCTGTGGCCAGCCGGCCTACACGAGCGGCCAGCCCGATGCGGCACGGCGCGTGGCGGCGGGCACGCTGGCGCTGTTTCCCGAGCCGTGGCCGGTGATCGTGCCCTCGGGGTCATGTGCCGGCATGATGCGGCACCACTATGTGCGCCTGTTTGCCGACTGCCCGGAGGAGCGGGCGCAGGCCGAGGCGCTGGCGCCGCGCGTGTATGAGCTCACGCAGTTCCTGGTGGAGGTGATGGGCTGGCAGCCGCAGGATGGGGGCGAGCCCTGCACGGTGGTGCTGCATACCTCCTGTTCGGCGCGGCGCGAGATGGGGGTGCACCGCACGGGGCGGGCGCTGCTGGGGGCGCTGGCGGGGGTGACGGTGGCGCAGCAGGATCACGAGTCGGAGTGCTGCGGCTTCGGGGGGACGTTTTCGGTGAAGCAGCCGGAGATTTCGGTGGCGATGGTGGAGGACAAGGTGCGTGCCCTGCAGGCGACGGGCGCATCGGAGGTGGTGAGTGCGGACTGCGGCTGCCTGATGAACATTCTGGGACACGCGGCCTGGAAGGATCGCCAGGAGGGGCGCCGGAGTGCGAGCCTGCCGGGTGAGCACATGGCCAGTTTTCTGCTGCGGCGCACGGCCGGGCAGGGCACGACGCAGGGCGGGGAGGGCGCATGAACGCGAGAGAGCAGATTCTGGGTCGGCTGCGGGCACATCGTCCGGCTGCGCCGGTGTCCGCGCCCGAGGTGGCCGCATGGTATGCGGCGCATCGTCCGGTCACGCCGATGGCCGAGCGGGTGGAGCGTCTGTGCGCGGGGCTGGAGCTGGCCCATGCCGAGGTGCATCGCGTCACGCCGGAGAACTGGGTGGACCGGCTGGCGGAGGTGCTGCAGGCGCGGGCGCTGACGACGCTGCTGGTAGGGCGCGATACCGCCCATGGTGCGCGTGCGGCCGAGGCGCTGGCGGCGCGCGGAGTGATGTGCCCGGGCTACGGGCAGGCGATCGAGCACTGGAAGGAGCGGCTGTTTCACGAGGTGCCGGCGGCCCTGACGGCGGCGCGGGCGGCCATTGCCGAGACTGGCACGCTGGTGCTCTGGCCCGATGCGCGGGAGCCGCGGCTGATGTCGCTGGTGCCGCCGGTGCATGTGGTGCTGGTGGATGCCGCCCGCGTGTATGACACCTTCTACGAGGCGATGGGGGCCGATGGCTGGGCGCATGGGCTGCCGACGAATGCGCTGCTGGTGTCGGGGCCGTCCAAGACGGCGGACATTCAGCAGACGCTGGCCTACGGCGCGCATGGCCCGCGCGAGCTGGTGGTGCTGGTGTGTGCCGCAGACACAGAAACGGAAGGAGCAGGCGCATGACGGCACGCACGACGACGACCGAGCAGGTGCTGGAGTTTCATCCCGCAGCAGGGTTTCGCAAGCGGGCGGGGGCCGTGGTGGCCCATCCGCAGCTGCGCGAGAGCTTCCGGGGGGCGATGGATTTTCTGATGGCCAAGCGCGCGGCCCAGTTTCCCGATGCGGAGGAGCTGGAGAGTCTGCGGGTATTGGGCGAGCGCATTCGCCAGTACAACCTGGCCCGGCTGCCCGATCTGCTGGTGCAGCTGGAGGAGACGCTCACGCGCAATGGGGTGCGGGTGCACTGGGCTTCCACGCCGCAGGAAGCGACGGGCATCATTCTGGACATCTGCCGGACGCACGGAGCGCGGCACATGGTCAAGGGCAAGTCGATGGTGAGCGAGGAGATCGAGCTCAACCATGCGGCGCAGGCCGCTGGCGTGGATGCGCTGGAGTCGGACATGGGCGAGTACATCGTGCAGCTCGCTGGCGAGAAGCCGTCGCACATCATCATGCCCGCCATTCACAAGACGCGCGAGGAGATTGCCCGGCTGTTTGCCGAGCGGATTCCGGGGGTGGACTACACCGACAGTGTGGACGCGCTCATCCAGATCGGGCGGCGCGTGCTGCGGCAGAAGTTCCAGGAGGCGGACATCGGGCTGTCGGGGGTGAACTTCGCGGTGGCCGAGACCGGCACGCTGTGTCTGGTGGAGAACGAGGGCAACGGCCGCATGTGCACCACGGTTCCACCGGTGCACATTGCCGTGACGGGCATCGAGAAGGTGGTGGAGCGGCTCGACCATGTGCCGCCGCTCTACACGCTGCTCACCCGTTCGGCCACGGGGCAGAACATCTCGACGTATTTCAACATGATCTCCGGTCCGCGTCGCGCGGGCGAAAAGGACGGGCCGACCGAGGTGCACCTCGTGCTGCTGGACAACGGACGCACGCAGGCCTACGCCGATGAGCAGCTGCGGGCCACGCTGCAGTGCATCCGCTGCGGTGCCTGCATGAACCACTGCCCCGTCTATGCCCGCATCGGCGGCCATGCCTATGGCACGACCTATCCGGGGCCCATCGGCAAGATCGTGTCGCCGCATCTGCTGGGCATGGAGGCAGCCGGGGGGCTGACCACGGCCTCGTCGCTGTGCGGAGCCTGCGGGGAGGTGTGCCCGGTGCGCATTCCCATTCCCGAGCTGCTGATCCGGCTGCGTGAGGAGCAGTTTTCGGCTCCGCATCCGCATCCGGCGCTGCGCGGGCAGGGGGCAGGCTACAGCGCGTGGGAGGCTGCGATCTGGCGCTGGTGGGCGCGGGTGTATGGCTCGCCGCGGGCGTACCGCGCGGTGTCTTGGCTGACCAGCCGCCTGCGTGCGCTCACCCCGCGCCGGCAGGGGGGCTGGACGCGTGCGCGGGAGCCGATCGTGCCTGCACCACGCCGTCTGCGCGATCTGCTGCAGGCCCGTGAGGCGACTGGGCAGCAGCCGACGGAGAAGGGCAAGAACGCGAGCCTGAATTCCCACAGCAACCCCACGGGATCGTCGGGGAGGTGACGCGCTGCGCTGAGCTGAGGCACCGGGCAGTGTGTTTGCTCCCGTGTCTGCATCGCTGCTTCCTTGCGTTCCTGTATGCCAGATGCCGCTTCTGTGCGAATGGGCTCTCCCGTCGGGTGGCTGTCGGGCTGGCAGCCGCTGCGCTGGATGCCCGGCGTCTTCATGTCGCCACGGTGTGACGGATGCATCGGTTTTTTCATTCACTGATTTCTTGTCCCGGAGCTGAATTCCGGGAGGGTGTGTGCTCATGACTCCTCTGATTTCCGCCCTGCAGGCGGCCCTGCCGGACGGGCAGGTCATCACCGACGATCTGCGTCGTCTGGCCTATGGCACCGACGCGAGTTTCTACCGCCTGATTCCGTCCGTGGTGGTGGTGCTCCAGGACGAGGCGCAGGTGCGCGAGGTGCTGCGCATCGCACAGGCACACACGACCCCCGTGACATTCCGGGCGGCGGGCACCAGCCTGTCGGGACAGGCCGTGACGGACGGCATTCTGGCGCTCGTGGGCGAAGGGTTTGCCACCTATGCGCTCAGCCCGGATGCCGGGGTGGTGCGGCTGGGGCCGTGCATGGTCGGTGGCGAGGTCAACCGGCGCCTGGCGCCGCACGGGCGCAAGATCGGGCCCGATCCGGCTTCGATCGGGGCGGCCCGCATCGGGGGCATCGCCGCCAACAATGCGTCTGGCATGTGCTGCGGCACCGCCCAGAACAGCTACCGCACGCTCGCAGGACTGCGCCTCATGCTGGCCGACGGCACGGTGCTCGATACCGAGGACGCAGCGAGCGTGACGGCCTTCCGGCAGTCGCATGCGGCGCTGCTCGACGGGCTTGCGGCGCTGGCGCGCGAGACGCAGGCCGACGTGGCGCTTGCCGAGCGCATCCGGCGCAAGTTCCGCATCAAGAACACCACGGGCTACAGCCTCAATGCGCTGGTGGATTTCGAGGACCCCGTGGACATTCTGGCGCACCTGATGATCGGCTCCGAGGGAACGCTGGGCTTTCTGTCGCGCATCAGCTACCGCACGGTGGTGGAAGATCCCTGCAAGGCGTCGGCGCTGGTGTTCTTTCCGGACATCCGCACGGCCTGCGAGGCGGTGGTGCGGCTCAAGAGCCAGCCGGTATCGGCCGTGGAGCTGCTCGACCGGCCAGCCCTGCATTCGGTCGAGAACAAGCCGGGTCTGCCAGCCGGTCTGCGGGCGCTGGGCGAGGAGGCGGCGGCGCTGCTGATCGAAGTGCGGGCGGGCGATGCCGCACGGCTCGCCGAGTACATCGACGCCGTGGAGCAGGCCCTCGTGGGCGTGCCCACGGTGGAGCCTGTGGCCTTTTCGACCGATGCCTCGCTGTGCGAGACCTACTGGAAGGTGCGCAAGGGCACTTTCCCGGCCGTGGGGGCCATGCGCCGCACGGGCACCACGGTGCTGATCGAGGATGTGGCCTTTCCGCTGCCGCGGCTCGCCGATGCCACGCTCGAACTGCAGGCGCTGCTGCGCCACCACGGCTACCACGAGGCCATCATCTTCGGCCACGCGCTGGAGGGCAATCTGCACTTCGTGATCACGCAGGATTTTGGCGATCCGGCCGAGATCGACCGCTACGCCCGGTTCATGGATGCGCTGTGCAACATGGTGGTGCACACCTACGACGGCTCGCTCAAGGCCGAACACGGCACGGGCCGCAACATGGCCCCCTTTGTGGAGCTGGAGTGGGGAGCTGCAGCCATGGGGCTGATGCGACGCATCAAGGCCCTGTGCGATCCGGCCGGGCTGCTCAATCCCGGCGTGATCCTCAACGACGATCCGCAGGCCCATCTGCAGCACCTCAAGCCCATGCCGGCAGCCGATGACCTGGTCGATCGCTGCATCGAGTGCGGATTCTGCGAGCCGCTGTGCCCCTCGTTCCGACTCACCCTGAGTCCCCGCCAGCGCATCACCAGCGTGCGTGAGCTGGCCCGGCGTGCGGATGCCGGCGAGCCGGCTGGCAGCCTGGGGGACGACTATCCCTACATGGGACTTGATACCTGTGCCGCCTGCGGGCTCTGTGCCACGGCCTGTCCGGTGGGGATCGACACGGGCGCGCTCACCCGGCGCCTGCGCGGCCAGCGGCTCGAAGGGGTGGCTCGGACTGCCACGGTCTGGGCCGGGGAGCACATCGGGGTGCTGGCTGGCGTGGCCCGCACGGGGCTGCGTGCGGGGCATGCCGTATCGGCAGTGGTGGGAGATGCCGCAATGTCGCGCCTGAGTGCCGGGCGCTGGAAATCCGGCATGCCCCATCCCGGGCGGGCTCCGCTGCAGCGCGGCGGGGCGGGGGATCCGGTGGTGTACTTCCCCACCTGTGGCACACGCATCTTCGGGCCGACGGGGCAGGACGCCCAGCAGGCCGACGTGATCGACACCCTGCTGCGCCGCGCGGGCTATCACCCCATCGTGCCGGAGGGGGTGGAGCGCCTGTGCTGCGGACAGATGCTGGCCAGCAAGGGGCTGGCCGAGGAGGCCGAAACCATGGCGCAGCGGCTCGAAGAGGCTCTGCACACGGCATCGGACGGCGGACGCATCCCGATCGTCATGGACGCGAGTGCCTGCACGGTGCGCATGCAGCAGCATCTGGCCGGGCGGCTGCCGGTGTACGACTTTCACGAGTTCGCGCACGATGCGCTGCTGCCGCGCCTCATGGTCACCCGCCAGCCCGGCCCCGTGGCCCTGCATCTCAACTGCAGCGTGCGCCGTGCCGGCAGCGAAGCCAGGCTGCGCGCCCTGGTGCAGGCCTGCGTCGAGGAGGTCATCGAGCCGGCCGGTGTGACCTGCTGCGGCTTCGGGGGCGACCGCGGCTTTGCGGTGCCCGAGCTCAATCACCACGCGCTGCGCCATGTGCACGAGGCCCTGCCTGCGGCCTGTGCCTGCGGCGTCTCCACCAACCGCACCTGCGAGATCGGCCTCACGGCCGAGACCGGCAGGCCCTACCGCTCGGTGGCCTACCTGCTCGAAGCGTGCACACGCAAGGAGGACGCCATGCCCTGCTGAGGAGGACAAGGAGACAACCCAGAAGGCCGGCCCCGGAGGAGCTTATTCCCGGGAGTCGGTCCATCACCAGACCCCACTCCGCCTGCCGCCCGAGGGCGCAGGCCATGTCCCGGACCGGGGCGCATGCCGACAGACACGCTGCGTCGACCCCCTGACCGTGGACCGCTTTTCTCATAAGGACCATTCCATGACCTGGCAAATGAATGTCGACCCGCTCGGCCACATTGGCCTCTCGGCCCTCGTGGCCGCGGTGCCGATCGTCTTTCTGTTCTGGGCGCTGGCCATCCGCCGCATGAAGGGGCACTACGCGGCCCTGGGCGGCACGGCGCTGGCACTGCTCATTGCGCTCACTGTGTACGGCATGCCGGTGCAGTATGCGGCGCTGTCCACGCTGTATGGCGGAGCCTTCGGGCTGTTCCCGGTGTGCTGGATCGTCATCACGGCACTCTTCATCTACAACATGTCGGTCAAGACCGGGCAGTTCGAGGTCATCAAGAATTCGCTCGCCTCCATCACCGACGACCGCCGCCTGCAGGCGCTGCTGATCGCCTTCTCCTTCGGGGCCTTCATCGAGGGAGCGGCCGGTTTCGGCACGCCCGTGGCCATCACGTCGGCCATGCTGGCGGGGCTGGGCTTCAATCCCCTCTATGCTGCGAGCCTGTGCCTGTTCGCCAACACGGCCCCCGTGGCCTGGGGAGCCATCGGCATTCCCATCGTGGTGGGAGGTCAGGTGGCCGGTATTCCCGACCTGGCCCTGAGCCAGATGGTGGGGCGCACGCTGCCCTTCCTGAGCCTGTGCGTGCCCATGTATCTGGTGGTGCTGATGGCGGGCTGGAAGAAGGGACTCGAAGTGTGGCCAGCCTGCCTCGTGAGCGGAGGCTCGTTTGCCGTGGCGCAGTATTTCTCGGCCAATTCGCCGCTGACCGCACCGCTGCTGCCCGACCTGATTGCCTCCATCGCCTCCATCGTCTGCACCGTGGTGTTCCTGCACTTCTGGCACCCGAAGGAGAGCTGGCACTTTGCCGACGAACCGCGCCGCCAGGGCAAGGAGCAGCTGCGTTACACGGGTGGACAGATCTTCCGTGCCTGGGCACCCTTCATCATCCTGTCGCTGTTCGTCTGTGCCTGGGGCATCAAGCCCGTCAGCCAGGCGCTCGACCAGATCACCAAGCAGGTGTTCGATTTCTCGCTGCCCATCGCGGGGCTCGACAAGATGGTCATCGACCAGGCCGGCAAGGCCAAGCCTGCCGTGTTCAAGCTCAACGTGCTCAGCGCCGCCGGTACCGCCATCCTGTTTGCCTGGTTCTTCTCGATCGCCGTCATGGGGGCCTCGCTCCGAACCGCTGCCGGGGTGGCACGCGACACGCTGCGCACGCTGGCCTGGCCCATCGTGACCATCGCCACCATCCTGGGCTTTGCCTACATCATGAACTTCTCGGGCATGGCCATCACGCTCGGTCATGCCATCGCCCACACCGGGGCGGCCTTCCCCTTCTTTGCCGCGCTGCTCGGCTGGCTCGGCGTGTTCATGACCGGCTCGGATACCTCCACCAACGCGCTGTTCGGCAAGCTGCAGGCGGTCACCGCCGACAAGCTCGGCATCGATCCCGTCATCACCATGTCGGCCAACACCTGCGGTGGCGTGTGCGGCAAGATGATTTCCCCGCAGTCGATCTCGGTAGCCACCGGCTCCACCGGCATGGTCGGGCGCGAGTCGGAAATCTTCCGCTTCACCTTCAAGCACTCCATCTTCATGGCCGCCATCGTCGGTGGCATGCATCTGCTGTGGGCCTACGTGTTCCCTGGCATCGTGCCGAGCTATGTCAGGCCCGTGGCGGCGGCAGCTGCTGCCGTGGCCAAGACTGCGCAGGCGGCCATCAATCCGCAGGGGCTGATGTGGCTGGCGGTCTTCGTGGGCATCATCACCCTCGTGACCGTGGCTGCACGCACCCTGGGAGCGCGGCTCGAAGCCCCGGTGGAGGGGCATGACGAGGTGCATTTCCACTGATCCACCATGCCGGTGCAGCGACTGGCCCCCTCGCGGGCCAGAAGCGGCCGGGTTCCGGGCCCGTCGGGAGGTTGCGCGCCACCCGGCGGGCCCTGTGCTGTCCGTGTGTCCATTTGCATGTTTGCCATCCGAAAGGCCGTTCCATGTCTTCGTCCCTGACCGATGATTTTCCTTGCCCCACTCCCGAGGCGGCACGCAAGAATGACCCCCTGCGACACGACATCCGCCTGCTGGGGCGGGTGCTGGGCGACACCGTGCGCGAGCAGGAGGGCGATGCCGTGTTTGCGCTCGTGGAGCATGTGCGGCAGACCGCCGTGCACTTTGCCCGCCATGGCGATCCGGCCACCCGTGATGCGCTCTCGGCCCTGCTCGATCCCCTGGGGCCTGATACCACCCAGACCGTGGTGCGTGCCTTCAGCTTCTTCCTGCAGCTGGCCAACATCGCGGAGGATGCCCACCATATACGCCGCCGCCGGGCCCATGGCATGGCGGCGTCCCCTCCCCGCGCGGGGAGTCTCGCCCATGCGCTCGACACGCTCGTGGCGGCCGGAGTGTCCCGGGCAGCGGTCGCTGACTTCTTTGCACGTGCCCTCATCGTGCCCGTGCTCACGGCCCACCCCACCGAGGTGCGGCGCCAGAGCCTCATGCGCAACCACCGGGCCATTGCCCGGCTGCTCGATGCACGCGACCGCCAGGCCCTGACCCCCGAAGAGCAGGCGGAGCACGATGTGGCCCTGTACGACACCGTGCTGACGCTGTGGCAGTCGCGCATGCTGCGGCCGGCACGGCTGCGGGTGATCGACGAAATCCACAACGGCATCGCCTGGTTCGGCCAGACCTTCTTTACCGAGCTGCCGCATCTGTATGCCGAAACCGCACGGCTGCTCGCCATCCACTATCCAGACGGCGCATGGACCTTGCCGCCGTTCTTGCGCATCGGCAGCTGGATCGGGGGCGACCGGGACGGCAACCCCCACGTCGATGCCGGCATTCTGCGCGAAGCCCTGCATCTGCAGTCCGCCGCGGCCTGCACCCACTACCTCGACGAGGTGCATGCCCTGGGCGAGGAGCTCTCCCTGTCCGACCGGCTGGTCGGCATCTCGCCCGCCCTGCGTGCGCTCGCCAACGCTTCCCCCGACCATTCGCCCCAGCGGGCCGACGAACCCTATCGCCGCGCACTCGCCGGCATCCACGCACGCCTGGAGGCCACGGTGCAGACGCTGGAGCAGGGCGCCGCATCGGCGGCGGCATCGGGCAGTGTCCCTACAGCCCTGGCGGTGCAGCCCTATGCCTGCCCAGAAGACCTGCGCGCCGAGCTGGAAGTGCTGGCCGATTCGCTGCGCACCCATGGCAGTGCCCGTCTGGCAGACGGACGGCTGCGGCGCCTGATCCGGGCCGTGCAGGTCTTTGGCTTCCATCTCGCCTCGCTCGATCTGCGGCAGAACGCCGACGTGCACGCCCGCACCGTGGCCGAGCTGCTGGCGCGCGCGGGGCGTTGTGCCGACTACGCCCGCCTTGACGAGGACGCCCGTGTGGCCCTGCTGGTGGAGGAAATCACCAGTCCGCGTCCGCTCCACGCTCCCTGGCTGCCCTATGGGGAGGAGACGCGCGGAGAGCTGGCCATCTTTCTGGCGGCCCGCGAACTGCGCGAACGCCATGGACACGCGGCCCTGCCACACTGCATCATCTCCAAGACCGACGCCGTCTCCGATGTGCTCGAAGTGGCGCTGCTGCTCAAGGAGGCGGGCCTGCTGCTGCCCGGCAACACGCCCCGGCTCGGCATGGACATCATTCCGCTGTTCGAGACCATCGACGACCTGCGCCGCAGCGCCGGCATCATGGAGGCGCTGCTGGATCTGCCGGCCTATCGCGCCCTGCTGGCGAGTCGACACGACGGGCAGGAAGTCATGCTCGGCTACTCCGACAGCAACAAGGACGGCGGATTCCTCACCTCGGGCTGGGAGCTGTACCAGGCCGAGCAGGCCCTGACGCGCGTGTTCCAGGCACGGGGAGTGCGGCTGCGGCTGTTCCATGGCCGGGGCGGTTCGGTGGGCAGGGGAGGGGGCCCCGCCTACCATGCCATCCTGGCGCAGCCCCCGGGAGCGGTCGATGGGCAGATCCGCCTCACCGAACAGGGCGAAACCATCTCGGCCAAATACGGCAATCCTGACACCGGGCGTCGCAACCTCGAAGTGCTGCTTGCAGCCACGCTGGAGGCCAGCCTGACCGATGCCGAGAACCGTGTCACGCCGGTCGAGGTCTTTCATCCCGTCATGGAACGGCTCTCTGCACTGGCCTTTGCGGCCTATCGCGGTTTGGTGTACGACACGCCGGGCTTCGAGGTCTACTTCCGGCAGTCCACGGTCGTGGCCGAGATCGCGGCTCTCAACATCGGCAGCCGGCCAGCTTCGCGCACCGCCTCGGCACGCATCGAGGACCTGCGCGCCATTCCCTGGGTGTTCAGCTGGACGCAGTGTCGTCTCATGCTGCCAGGCTGGTATGGATTCGGGGCAGCGGTACAGGGCTATCTGGCCGAGGTGCCCGACGGGCTCGACATCCTCCGACACATGGCGCGCACCTGGCCCTTCTTTCGCGGGCTGCTCTCCAGCATGGACATGGTGCTTGCCAAGTCCGACCTCGCCATGGCCTCGCGCTATGCCGAGCTGGTGGACGATGCAGCCCTGCGCACGCGCATCTTCGAGTGCATCCGCGCCGAATGGACGCGCACCCGCCACTTCCTGCTGCAGATCCTGGAGCAGGACGAGCTGCTTGCCGCAGATCCTCTCCTGCGCGAATCGCTGCGGCTGCGTGCCCCGTATCTCGACGCACTCAACCATCTCCAGGTCGAGCTGCTGCTGCGACACCGTGCGGGCGAGACCGACGAGCGCGTGGCGCGCGGCATCCATCTCACCATCAACGGCATCGCCTCCGGTCTGCGCAATACCGGCTGAGGCGAGCGACCCGGCGCAGCGGAGCCGGCACCCCTGCGGCTGCAGCCTGCAGCCTGTGGCGCCTCATGCGCCACGGCCTTCCGCAGGGGAAGGCCGTGGGCGTCATGTCATGCCATGGCTCCCTGCGCAGGGATGCCATGGCGTGCGTGCCGTGCCACCCCGCAAGGGGTGACCGGCCGGGCAGGGGGTGGATCAGCCGCAGCTGCCCACGAAGCCACACTGCGTGCAGTAGTCGCAGCCGTCCTTGCGGATCATGGCGTGCGCACCGCATTCAGGGCACTTCTTGCCGGCCATCACCGGCAGGGCCATCTGCTCGGTCATGGTGGGCGTGTGATTGGGCGAGGGGGCGTCCAGGTTCTGCAGTGGGAGCTCCATCTGGCTGCGCTCGGCGATCAGGTTCTGGATTGCGTAGGCAATCGCCGCCACCTCCGAATCGTGCCAGCGCGGCACCAGCGTGCCGTCGGCCTTCTGGTAGGTGCCCAGGCGCACCGGGCCGCGGTCCCATGCCACCTTGCGCAGGTCCGACAGCGAGCGGTCCAGGAAGCCGCCACGGGCGGCCAGCGACAGGGCCCGCATGGTGGAGGTGATCCACTGCTGCGATTCGCTGCTCTGGCCCACCGGCATGAAGAACTCGATCGCGCGCTCCACCGTGCGGCCGTCCTCGGTCTCGATCGGCATGAAGCTCACGATCAGGTACAGGCGCTTCTTGCCTTCCTGCGTCCAGTATTCGATCTTCTCGGCCACGGCATTGAGCGCGCCCTTGGGCCGGCTCTCGATGACCACGCGCATCGGGTCGATCGGCGCATGGGCCGCAATGGCCGCCACTGCCTCCGGACGGGCCGCTTCCTCGGCCTTGGGCGCAGGAGTGGCTTCGAGCACGGCCCCGAGAATGTTGTTCGGACGGTAGGTGGCCAGTCCCTTGAGCCCCGCGCGCCAGGCGTGGTGGTACAGGTCCTTGAAGTCGTCGTAGGGGTAGTCGGCCGGAATGTTGACCGTCTTGGAAATGGAGGTGTCGATATACGGCTGCACGGCCTGCATCATGGCCACGTGGTCGGCCGCGCTCATCTCCAGCGCCGACACGAAGCTCTCGGGCAGGGGCGCATCCGCTCCCTTGAGGGCATGGTAGAGGCGGTAGGCGTGGTCCTCGACCGTGTACTCGCTCTTGCTGCCGTCGCTTTCGCGCTTCCTGCGTGTGTAGGTCCAGGAGAAGGCCGGCTCGATGCCGTTGGAGGCATTGTCGGCAAACGCCAGGCTCACGGTGCCCGTCGGGGCGATCGACAGCAGATGGCTGTTGCGCAGGCCGTACTTGCGGATGTCGGCCTGGATGTCCTCGGGCAGACGGCTGGCAAAGCTTTCGCTGCCCAGGTAGTCCTTGGCGTCGAACTTGGGGAACGGTCCCTTCTCGCGGGCCAGATCCACCGACGCGCGGTAGGCGGCATTGCGCATGCGCTCGGCAATGAGCGCAGCCATGGCGCGGCCTTCCTCGCGGTCGTAGCGCAGTCCCAGCATGGACAGCGTATTGCCCAGCCCGGTGAAGCCCACGCCGATGCGGCGCTTGGAGGCGCTTTCTGCGCGCTGCTGTTCCAGCGGCCAGAACGTCACGTCGAGCACGTTGTCGAGTGCGCGCACCTGCACGGCCACACTGCGCTCGAAGGCCTCGAAATCGAATTCCGCCGTCCCGCCCACATGGAACGCATGCCGCACGAAACGCGGCAGGATGATGGGGCCCAGGTCGCAGCAGCCGTAGCTCGGCAGGGGCTGCTCGCCGCAAGGATTGGTCGCCGCAATGGTCTCGCAGTACGAGAGATTGTTGTCGCGGTTGATCTGGTCGAGGAACAGGATGCCCGGCTCGGCAAAGTCGTAGGCCGAGGTCATGATGGTGTCCCACAGTTCGCGGGCGGGCACCTTGCGGTAGACCCACTTGCCGTCGTCACGCAGGTAGCCGCCGTCGTCGAGCACCTTCTGGCCGGGGCGGGCCTTGTGCACCAGTTCCCAGTCGGCGTCGTCGGTGACGGCCTGCATGAAGGCATCGCTCACGCCGACAGACACGTTGAAGTTGTTCCAGCGTCCGGGGGTGCGCTTGGCCGTGATGAAGTCGAGCACGTCCGGGTGATCGATGCGCAGCACGCCCATCTGGGCACCCCGGCGGGCGCCGGCGGACTCGACCGTGGAGCAGCTCTGGTCGAAGACGTTGATGTAGCTGCACGGGCCGCTGGCGATAGAGTGCGTGCCCTTGACCTCGGCTCCCTTGGGACGGATGCGGCTGAAGTCATAGCCCACGCCGCCGCCGCGGCGCATGGTCTCGGCCGCCTCGCGCAGCGCCTCGTAGATGCCGGGATAGCCTTCGGCATCCACGCCCTGGATGCAGTCGCCCACGGGCTGCACGAAGCAGTTGATGAGGGTGGCCTGGATGGCGGTGCCGGCCGCGCTCATGATGCGGCCTGCCCCGATCGCGCCGGCGCGCAGGTTGTCGAGGAAGCGGGCTTCCCACTCGGGGCGCAGCTCTGCTTTCTCGGCCCCGGCGAGCGCACGGGCCACGCGGCGGTAAATGTCCTCGGCCGTGGATTCGCCCTCCTTGCAGTATTTTTCGTGCAGGACGTCCAGGCTGATGTGCTGGGCGGGCAGGGCGGGGGAATTCTCGGGAGTGCGTGCAGCAGTGTCCATGTCGGGGTACATCGGAATAAGGGAAAAATCGGGTGAATGGCTGGCGCGGTCGCCAGGGGACGGCGCAACGGCTGCATGCCCTGCAGAGGCACGGTGCTTCCGCCTCAGGAGGGCCGGAGAGTCCGTGCAGCGGGATCGCAAACCGTCAGATCAGGGCGCCAGTTTAGCGGTTCCGGGATCGCTGAGTCGCCCGAAATTTTCAGGTCGAACCCGGGCATCCGCTGAATGCCGCGCCCCGTCTGGCTTGCCGCCGAATGGCCGCTTTTTGGGGGCGGACAAAAAACCACAGGATCCATGCAGGCATCGGCCCCCGCGTTGACAGAAAGTCGTTTTGCGGTATGGGGCACATGCAGCCCGCTCGGTCCAGCCAAAAAACAAGGCGCCGGACATGCGCCCGTGCGCCTTGGGGGCCGCGCCAGGCACGATCAAGTGGCCTGTGCGGGGAGGGGAGAGATCGGGGTCAGACGCCCACGGGGCGCTTGCCTGCGAGCATCCACTCCATGAGTTCCTGGACGCTGCGGATCTGGTTGCCGAAGGGCAGGCGGCCCGCACCGCGGAAGAACAGGCCCTTCTGCACCTCGCCCTTGACGGCATGGCCCAGCTGCTTGTCGATGCAGAACTGTCCCATGTCGGACTTGCCGTCGCGCAGGCCGCAGTGGGCCAGGCAGTCGAAGGCCATGTTGCAGCGTTTTTCGTGGGCCACGGCCTGGAGCTTGGGTTCGATGCGCAGGTACTTGTCGAGCCACGGAGTGCGCACGGCGCGTGCGGGGAGCCCCGCCACGCTCACGAATTCGACGATGTCCTCGGGCTTGGCGTTGGCCAGCACGCTCTTGAATTCGGCGTCGGCGTCGCTCTCGCGCGTCACGGCAAAGGCGGTGCCCATCTGCACGGCATCGGCCCCCAGATCCTGCATGCGCTGCAGGTCTTCATGGCTCTCGATGCCGCCTGCCGCGATCAGCGGAATGTGGCGTTCGTAGCCGGCGCTCTTGAAGAATTCGCGCACGGCCGGCAGAACGTTCTGGAACTCGAAGCGCTCATGGTTCAGGTCCGAGACCCGCGAGGCGCCCAGGTGGCCCCCGGCGAGGCGGGGATGCTCGATCACGATGGCATCGGGCAGGCGGCCGCGCTTTTCCCACTTCTTGACGATCAGCTGCACGCCCCGTGCGTCCGACAGGATGGGGATGAGCGCTGTCTTGGGGAAGTCCTTGGCCAGCTCGGGCAGATCCAGCGGCAGGCCCGCGCCCACCACCAGGGCGTCCACCCCGGCTTCGAGCGAGGCGCGGACGTAGCCGGCATAGGCACTCAGGGCCTTCATGATGTTGACGGCCACCATGCCCAGGCCTTCGGAGAGCTGGCGGGCCCGCGCGATCTCGCGGCGCAGGGCTTCGTAGTTGGCAGCCTCGATGATCGCCTTGGCGGGGCCGGTGTCGCGGGCCTTTTCGTGTGGGGCGGTTTCTTCCATCAGGTCGGGATGGAGACGGCGCAGGTCGATGGACGAGATGGTGCCCATGGCGCCCATGCGGGCCACCGTGCCGGCCAGGCCGCCAGCGGAAATGCCCACGCCCATGCCGCCCTGGACAACCGGGAGCACGGTCTTGCCGGCGACCGTCAGCAGCTTGAGACCCGACTGCAGGGCCATGGCGCGCAGGCGATCGGCAATGGCCGTGGCTTCGGACACGGCGGATTGGACAGGAGAGGGAATGGCAACGGAGGTCATGTCGGAACGGTCGAACTGGCGAAAGGGGAAGCGGCGACACCCCGGGCCTTCCGGGGCACGCGCCCGGGCTGACAGCGCCGGGTGCATGACAGGGCATGCATCCGGTTTCCACAGGGGGATGCGCAGGACGCAGGCAGGGAGAGGAAGGGCAATGGGGGTGTCTCGACCCGTGGGCTCCGGGGACTGGGGAGCCAGGCCACTGGAAGCGAGCTGAAAAAATTTCAGCCCATCGGGAGTTCATGTGAGAAAACTGAGTGGACTATTGTCGCGTGTCCGACACGCTTTGTCGACTTTGCCCTATAGGTATTCCGTCAACAGGGGCTTGTCTGAGGGTAAAGCGAGACAGTGCAGCGCTGCCAGCGGCATCGGGGCCCGCCCTGCGCCGGGCCTGCAGGACCCATGGGGGCAACTGCGATAATGGCGCCCATGACCAAACAGCGTATCGTGGTGGGCCTCTCGGGTGGAGTCGATTCCGCCGTCACGGCCTACCTGCTCAAGCAACAGGGCCACGAAGTGGTCGGCATCTTCATGAAGAACTGGGAGGATGACGACGACAGCGAGTACTGTTCCTCCAATGTGGATTTCGTCGATGCCGCTGCCGTGGCGGATGTGCTGGGCATCGAGATCGAGCACGTCAACTTCGCGGCCGAGTACCGCGACCGTGTCTTTGCCGAATTCCTGCGCGAGTACCAGGCGGGCCGCACCCCCAATCCGGACGTGCTGTGCAACGCCGAGATCAAGTTCAAGGCCTTTCTCGACCATGCCATGCGCCTCGGGGCCGACCGCATCGCCACCGGCCACTATGCCCGTGTGCGCACGCGGGCCGAAGACGGCCAGGTGGAGCTGCTCAAGGGCGTCGATCCCGCCAAGGACCAGAGCTATTTCCTGCACCGCCTGACCCAGGCCCAGCTGCGCCGGGCCCTGTTTCCCGTGGGGGAGCTGCTCAAGACCGAGGTGCGCCGCATCGCCGCCGAGATCGGCCTGCCCAATGCCCGCAAGAAGGATTCCACCGGGATCTGCTTCATCGGCGAGCGGCCGTTCCGCGAGTTTCTCAATCGCTATCTCGCAAGCAAGCCGGGCCCGATCAAGGACGAGAAGGGGCGCACCATCGGGCGGCACATGGGGCTGTCCTTCTACACCCTCGGCCAGCGGCAGGGACTGGGCATCGGCGGCATCCGCGACAAGGGCGCTCCGCGTGGCGGCGGCGACCATGCCCCCTGGTTCGTGGCCCGCAAGGACATGGCCACCAACACCCTCTACGCCGTGCAGGGGCACGACCATCCGTGGCTGCTGTCGCAGACCCTGCAGGCCGACCAGCTGAGCTGGTGCGCGGGGCATCCGCCCATGGCCGCCACCTCGTCTGCCGGCTTCACCGCCAAGACCCGCTATCGGCAGGCCGATGCGCCCTGCACGCCGTCGCTGCGGGCCGACGGCACCCTGCAGCTCGACTTTGCCGAGTCGCAGTGGGCCGTCACACCAGGGCAGAGTGCCGTGCTCTACGACGGCGAGGTCTGTCTCGGCGGCGGCATCATCACCGCCTGAAGCGGGTGGCGATTCTGCCGGGGGCTGATGCAGGTCATCTTCGGCAGGGGCGCCGCCGTGGGCTGTGGCAATCGTCGTTACACTGTCCAGTGAAGCATCCCACGCGGACAGGGCAGGAGCACGTCTTCTGCCCCGCCGCCAACGACTACGGAGTATTTCCATGAGCAAACACCTCACCGCCGCGCAGCTGACCGAACTCAAGACCCTGCTCGAAGCCCGCAAGGCCACCATCGAAGCCCGTCTGCAGGAGGTGCAGGAAGGCCAGAGCCGCTCCGACCACGCCCGCGAGATTCTGCTGCAGGACAGCGATGACCTTTCGCACCGCGCCTCCGACCGCGAGGTCGATCTGGTGGCCAGCGACATGGGCTCGGTCGATCTGGCGCGCATCGACGCCGCCCTCGAACGCATGAAGAATGGAACCTACGGCTACTGCGACGAATGCGGCTGCGAGATTCCCTACGCCCGCCTCAAGCTCGAACCGCAGACCCAGCACTGTGTGGCCTGCAAGGGCCGCTGGGAAAAGCGCACCGCCGCCGTGCCCGACGCGCGCATGTGATCCATTCCCGCTGCTGACGGCGCGACTGCCGCGCATCGGCGCATGCATTCGTGCCGTCGCACCGCAAAGAGCAAAGGGGCCGCAGATGCGGCCCCTTTGCTTGGACAGTGTCCCGCAGACATGCAGGGCAGACGGGTAAATGGGCGGGAGAAGGCCTCCACCTCCACCGGACGCGCTGCCGAGTGGGAACAGGCTGCACCCCGACATCCGCCATCCCCGCCACGGTCAGCGGCGCGAAATCAGCCCTTGAGGCTCATGCGCAGCAGCGTGTTGTCGTGGCGCATGTAGTGGTGGTACAGAGCCGCCACGGCATGCAGGCCAATGAGGGCATAGCCCAGGTTGGCCACGGCTTCGTGCACTTCCTTGATGCTGTGAGAAGTATCCTTGTTGACCGCCGAAGCCAGCGAGGGCAGATCGACTCCCCAGAACCACACGTGGCCGCCGTTGTAGCTCACCGTCAGCCAGCCGGACAGCGGCAGACCGATCATCAGCAGGTACAGCAGGCCTTCGACCGCATGGCTGAGCACGCTCTGCCAGCGCGGCAGCGGCGGCTCGATGGCGGGGGTGGGAGACGCCAGGCGGGCCAGCAGGCGCAGCCAGGTCACGGCAAAGATCGTCATCCCGACCGTGAAGTGCCAGGACTTCATGGCGGTGCGCTCTGCACTGCCCTTGGGAAAGATGTCGCTGAATTCCATCAGGGCATATACCGCGATGATGAGCAGCACCGTCAGCCAGTGCAGAAGAATCAGGGGCGTGCCAAAGCGGGCAGCCCGGGACGGAAGAGGGGTATTCATGCGCAATCTCCGGAAAAAGGGGCGGAATGTCCTTCCCCCGGGGCCATGCCGTGGGACAGGCAAGTCGGCGGAAAGACTTCGGCGCCCATTGTCGCATTGCCCGATGAAGCTTCGCTGAAGCCGCAGGGCTGCCTGCACCACCTGCCCCTGACGGCACGAGGGGCCGGATGCAGCACACCCCCACGGCCGGGCATGTCCAGCCATGGGGGTGTGTTGGGGGGCCGGAGTCGGTGGCGGCCGTGCCTGCCGGACGCAGGGCACGGTCCATGCCCACCGAAATCAGGCAGCGGCTGCAGCGGCCTTGGCCTTCTGGCGCCAGGCGTGCAGGAGCGGCTCGGTGTAGCCGCTCGGCTGCTCGACGCCCTTGAAGACCAGGTCGAGCGCCGCGCGATAGCCGAAGCTCGTGTCGGCATGGCCTGCCATGGGGCGGTAGGCCGGATCGCCTGCATTCTGCTCGTCCACCAGGGCAGCCATGCGTTCGAAGGTCGCACGCACCTGCTCGGGGGTCACCACGCCATGCAGCAGCCAGTTGGCCATGTGCTGGCTGGAGATGCGCAGGGTGGCGCGGTCTTCCATGAGTCCCACGTTGTGGATGTCGGGCACCTTGGAGCAGCCCACGCCCTGCTCGACCCAGCGCACCACGTAGCCGAGGATGCCCTGGCAGTTGTTGTCGAGTTCCTGCTGCTTCTCGGCGTCGCTCCAGTCGGTGCGTGCAGCCACCGGCACGGTGAGCAGTCCTGTGAGCAGGGCGTCGCGTTCGGCAGCCGCGTCGGTCTGTTCGAGCTGGCGCTGCACGTCGGCCACGTTCACCTGGTGGTAGTGCAGCGCGTGCAGGGTGGCGGCCGTGGGGCTCGGCACCCAGGCCGTGTTGGCGCCAGCGCGGGGATGGGCGATCTTCTGTTCGAGCATGGCCTTCATGAGGTCGGGCATGGCCCACATGCCCTTGCCGATCTGGGCCTTGCCGCGCAGGCCGCAGGTCAGGCCCACCAGCACGTTGTTGCGTTCATAGGCCTGAATCCAGGCACTGGACTTCATGTCGCCCTTGCGGATCATGGCGCCGGCGCGCATGCCGCTGTGGATCTCGTCGCCGGTACGGTCCAGGAAGCCGGTGTTGATGAAGGCCACCCGCCCACGGGCCGCGGCGATGCAGGCCTGCAGGTTGATGCTGGTGCGGCGCTCCTCGTCCATGATGCCGAGCTTGACGGTGTTCTGTGCGAGTCCGAGCAGCTGCTCCACGCGGCCGAACAGGTCGTTGGCAAAGCCGACTTCGGCCGGGCCGTGCATCTTGGGCTTGACGATGTAGACCGAGCCCTTGCGCGAATTGCGGATGCCATCGGCACCCAGCCCCTGCAGGTCATGCAGGGCAATGGTCGTGGTGATGACCGCATCCATGATGCCTTCGGGAATCTCGCGGCCTTCCGCACCCCACAGAATGGCAGGATTGGTCATCAGATGGCCCACGTTGCGCACGAACATCAGCGAGCGGCCATGCAGCCGCACCTCGCCCTGACCGTCCGGGGCCGTGTAGAGCCGGTCGGCGTGGAGACCGCGGGTCATGCTCTGGCCGCCCTTGTCGAAGGTCTCGGTCAGTGTGCCGCGCAGGATGCCGAGCCAGTTGCGGTAGCCCAGGAGCTTGTCCTCGGCGTCGACCGCAGCCACGGAATCCTCCAGATCCAGAATGGTGGAGAGCGCTGCCTCGACCACCACGTCGCTCACCCCGGCCAGATCGGACTGGCCGATGGGGGTGGAGCGGTCGACACGGATGTCGATGTGCAGGCCGTTGTGGGTCAGCAGGATGCTGTCGGGCGCGCGCACGTCTCCCTGGTAGCCCTTGAACTGGGCCGGATCCTGCAGGGCGACGATCTGTCCGCCCTTCACGTTCACGGCCAGCTGGCCGTCCTGCACGAAGTACACCGTCGCGTCGCGGTGGGAGGCCCCGGCCAGCGGCACGGCCTGGTCCAGAAAGTCGCGGGCGAAGGCAATGACCCTGGCGCCGCGGGCGGGGTTGTAGCCCTTGCCCTTGCTGGCTCCATCGGTCTCGGGGATGGCGTCCGTGCCGTAGAGCGCGTCGTACAGGCTGCCCCAGCGCGCGTTGGCGGCATTGAGGGCATACCGGGCATTCAGGATCGGCACCACCAGCTGCGGACCCGCCTGTACGGCCAGCTCGTCATCGACCCCGGTCGTGGTGATCTGCGCATCGGCAGGCACCGGCACCAGATAGCCCAGTCCTTCCAGAAAGGCGCGGTAGGCCGGCAGGTCGGTGATGGGGCCGGGATGGGCGCTGTGCCATTGGTCGAGCGCCGTCTGCAGTCGGTCGCGTTCGGCCAGCAGGGCGGCATTCCGGGGGGCCAGATCCATCACCAGATCGCTGAATCCCTTCCAGAAAGTGTCCTGTGCGATGCCGACCGGCGGCAGCACCTCCTGGTTGATGAAGTCATAGAGAGTGGAGTCGACCTGGAGCTGATGGGCCTGGGTGCGGGCGTGTGACATGGGGCTTCCTTTGCATCCGGAGAGAAAAATACAGAGACGAACGGTTGTGGCAGGCTGTACACAGAAGTCGCACAGGCGTTTCCACCAAAGTGTCATGCGGTATGTATCATGAATGGCGGTGATGTCGTGCGCATCCGGAATTGCCGGTCGACCGTTCCGTATGAATGGACTGTATTACAGCATCAATGGGTTATTAATCGGTAATTTATCTCATGATTGGTGACTTTTTGGGGGGTAATTCAGGCCGCTGGTCCTTGTCTTCCGGCATGATTGCGGCAGGCGATTGCCTGACGGGGCAGCAGGGATGTTCACGAATCATTCAGAATATGCCGGCCACCACACGCTGGCATCTCCCCGGGGCAGGAAGGCCCAGGGGCAGAGCGGCAGGCCTGTCTTGCAGGACGGGCCCTGCATCAGGGAGTCTTCCGCCACTACAACCTACACATCATGAACCATTACACCATTCCCAATACGCGCAAGGCACTGCAGCTCGCCAAGCAGACCACCGAGCTGTCCTTTGCGGCGCCTCAGGTCGTGGCTCTGCGCGTGGCACGCATGGCCACGGCCGGGGCTGACCCCTCCGAGGAAGACCGGCGCGAATTCACCCTGATGGGGGCCGAAAAGCTGGCGGCCTTCACCGAATCGTGGCACGCCATGGGAATGCAGATGCTGCAGGCGCAGCAGCATTTCTGGTCGGGATGGTGGGGCTACTGTGCCAATCCCCTCAAGTGGGCGCAGCCCTGGGAAGGCATGGGGCTGGCCGCCGTGGGCAGCCAGTACCAGCAGGCCTGGCTTGATGTGATGCGCAAGGGGCTCAAGCCCGTGCACAGCCGTGCAGTGGCCAATGCCCGCCGCCTGGGACACCCGGAAGCGGCACGCGCCAGCGCCCTGCGCTGAAGCGCACCCCGCAAAGCCTGTCCGCTGCCCCTCCATCCCTTCCCGTGTGAGCCGGGGCGTGGATGGGATCGGCGGACGTCAGGACATCAGGAGTCCAGGGCCAGGGGGTCGGTGGCTTCCAGCTCGTAGCTGGCCGCCAGCATGGCCAGCCGCCCGATGACCCCATACATGTAGAAGCGGTTGGGCGCACTCATGCCCGGCTTCTTGCCCAGTTCGGGCAGGTGGGTGCTGCGGTCGAACGCCAGTGGCACATACTTGGCGCCGGCCGTGTTGAGGTTCTCGTCCACGCCGCGTTCCTGGTGCATGCGGTAGAACCCTCCCACCACGTAGCGGTCCATGAGGTACACGACCGGCTCGGCTGCGGCGTCGTGGATGCGCTCCTGGGTGAGTACCCCTTCCTGCACGATCACCTTGCTCACGGGCTGCCCGCCCTTGAGGTGGTTGAGGTCCTTGCGGGACTGGCAGCTCAGATCGTCGAGTTCGGCGGCATCATGCACGGTGACGATGCCCATGCCGTAGGTGCCGTTGTCGGGCTTGACGAGCACGAAGGGCTTTTCGTGGATGCCGTACTCCTTGTACTTGCGCCGGATGCGGGTCAGCACCGTGTCGACCTGGTGGCGCACGCCGTCGAGCCCGTGCGGGTCGGTGAGATCGACTTCTCCGCACGGAGCAAAGAGGGGGTTGATGAGCCACGGGTCGATGCCCAGCATCTTGCCGAAGCGCTTGGCGACATCGTCGTAGCAGGCAAAGTGCGTGCCCTTGTGGCGCACGTTCCAGCCGGCATGCAGAGGCGGCAGCAGGTTCTGCTCGTGCAGGTCTTCCAGAATGCCGGGCATGCCGGAGCTCAGGTCGTTGTTGAGCAGGATGGTGCAGGGATCGAAGTCCCGCAGCACCAGCCGCCGCTCCGTGCGCAGCACGGGCTCGACCAGCAGGGTATGTCCATTGTGCAGCGTAAAGCGCGTGGCTTCGCGCAGATCGGGGTCGATCGAGCCGATGCGCACGTTCAGTCCGGCCATGCGGAAGATGCGTTCGAGCTGGGCCACGTTGTGCAGGTAGGACAGGTCGGTGCGGAGCGTGTTCTCGGGAATGATGAGCAGGTTGCGCGCCTCGGGGCAGACTTTCTCGATGGCGGCCATGGCCGCCTGCACCGCCAGCGGCAGCATGGGCTCGGAAAGGTTGTTCCAGCCGGCGGGAAAGAGGTTGGTGTCCACCGGGGCGAGCTTGAAGCCCGCATTGCGGATGTCGACGGAGGTGTAGAACGGAGGCGTGTGCTCCATCCATTCCAGGCGGAACCACCGTTCGGTGGCGGGCATGGAGTCGATGATGCGTTGCTCAAGTTCGTTGATCGGCCCGGTCAGGGCAGTCACGAGGTGGGGAACCATGGCAGGGGGGAGAGAAAGAGGTGGAGGGCCGGCAGCAAAATACGCTTCCAGTTGAGGCCAGTTCCGGAGGATTCAAGGAGGTGCAGGACACGCTGCAAGGAAGGAGAAAGAGGCTGTCTCCTCACTTTGGCGCAGAATCGTCTGCGGCGCCTGCCGTGTCCGCATCTTCTGACGTGGAGCCCTCTGGCGGGGTGGTCGACGCCGGAGTCTGCGCGGCGGCTGTGTTCGGGAGCGGCACGGATGGATCGGCGCTGGCCTCGGCGGGGGAGGAAGAGGGCGCCGCGCTGCTGCCTGGGGCTGCCTCGGGGGCGATGTCCGAAGGAGCTTCCGAGGCGCTGTGGAGCGCATGGGAGTTGTCCTCCCGGCTGTCGCGCACCACATAGGCGGGCTGCAGCGAGAGGTACATGGCTCCGGCCAGAGCCGGATAGAGCGGTCGGCTGATGAGGCGAGACAGCATGGCCGCCACCATGGCCGCAGCCATCAGGCTCAGCACCATGGCGCCTCCATCCACCATTTCCATCACGATGATGAAGGCTGTCAGCGGCGCCTGGGTCACTGCGGCCAGAAAGGCCGCCATGCCCAGCGCAATCAGGGGGGCCAGAATGGTCATGTTCTGGCTGTAGTAGGCCACGTCGTAGCCCACCCCCGCGCCCACGGCCAGACTCGGTGCGAAGATGCCGCCCGGCACGCCGGACCAGGCCGTCAGCCAGGTGGCCAGGAACTTGAGGGGCACGAACAGGAACGACGGGCGTTCGGTCTGCGTCAGCATGTTCCGTACCGATTCGGCCCCGCCGCCGAACGTGGCGCCCTGTGTGGCCAGCCCGATGCCTGCGATCAGCAGCCCCAGAAACGCGGCGAAGGGCAGCGGATACCGCCGTCGCAGCGCATTGAGGGGGGAGGGCGCACCATTGAGCGAGGCCGTCATCACCCGCGCGAACAGCCCGCCCAGCAGACCGCTGGCCAGCGTCACCCCGATACCGGGGCCCAGCATCGACAGGCTGATGGGAGGCACGACGATCGTGCCCAGGAAATGCTGGTTGCCAAAGAACGTGATGCCCACCAGACCGGCGAGCACGATCACCACGATGATGAGGCTGCTGTTTCTGGGCGGCAGCTTGCGGCCCAGCTCCTCCAGCGCGAACACCACCCCGGCCAGTGGCGCATTGAACGTGGCCGCGAGTCCGGCCGCACCACCTGCCACCAGCAGGGCATGCACGCCCAGTTCCGAATCCTTGCGCAGCCAGCGGCGGGCATGCAGCATCACCCCGGCGGCTACCTGGACCGAAGGGCCTTCGCGCCCGATCGACAGCCCACCCAAAAGTCCGGCGGCAGACAGCAGGATCTTGGCCACCGACAGCCGCAGCGACACAAAGCTCGTGCGCTGCGATGGCGTCAGGTCAGGCTCCAGCGCCACCATCACCTGTGGAATGCCCGAGCCCCCGGCTCGGGGAAACCACCGTCGCGTGCACCAGGCCACGGCCACGGTACACAGGGGCGTCCACACCAGCAGTGCCAGAGGCCAGGCCGCATAGAGCCGGGAGAACAGGCCAAAGGTCCGATCGGTCAGCCAGGTGAAGGCCACCACGCTCAGACCGGCCAGCGTGGCATACCCGAGAATGATGGCCCGATCCACCCACTGCCGTCCCTGCGCCAGTTCCTGGCGCACGTTGTGCCAGACATTGGGTTCTTCGCGTAGGGAGGGATCGTCCATGAGGCAGGGGTGCGGCGCAGGCAAAAGGGGGGATTGTAGAAAAAAACGGCATGCCCGTCAGCCCGGCGTCATGCACTCAGCCAGGGCATTCTGCGGACAGGGCCGCCTCGGCCCCCAGGATCAGGCCCGGGGAGCCGTGGGCGACGAGTGCCTCACGCCTGTCCTTCCGGCAGCCCCAGCATCAGCCGCAGGTTCTGCACGGCGGCACCGCTCGCGCCCTTGCCCAGGTTGTCGAGCCGCGCCACGGCCACAGCCTGCTGGGCGCCCTCGTTGCCGTACACCCGGATCTCCAGGCGGTTGGTGCCACGGAGAGCCACGGCGTCGAGCTTGCCGTCCGGCGTCGGGTCGGGAGCCGTCACATAGGTGCTGCCCTCGTAGTGCCGGCGATAGATGGCGTGCAGGTGCTCCAGCGTTGGCGCTCCCGGCAGCAGAGTCAGATGCAGTGGCAGCTGCACCAGCATGCCCTGATCGAAATTGCCCACGCTCGGCACGAACACCGGGCGACGGGCCAGTTTGCCGTAGGCCATGATCTCGGGCAGATGCTTGTGCGACAGCCCCAGTGCATACAGCTCGTAGGGGGCCCCCTGGCCGGCCTCGTAGGTCTCGATCATCTGCCGTCCGCCCCCCGAATAGCCGCTCACGGCAGGCAGGGTCACGGGGTAGTCGGGCGGCAGCACGCCTGCATCGATCAGCGGGCGCAGCAGCGCGATGGCCCCCGTGGCATAGCAGCCGGGGTTGGCCACGCGGGCGGCCTTGCGGATAGCCTCGGCCTGGCCTGCACACAGCTCGGGAAAACCGTACACCCAGCCCGCCTCCACCCGGTGGGCCGTGGAGGCGTCGATGATGCGGGGGCGCGGAGCCGGCAGGGCGTCGATCAGCGCCACCGATTCGCGCGCGGCATCGTCATGCAGGCACAGGATCACCACGTCCACCGAAGCCATGAGCGCCTGCTTGGCCTGGGCGTCCTTGCGCAGGGCGGGGTCGATGCTGACCAGTTCCACTTCCGGCACATGGGCGAGCCGTTCGCGGATCTGGAGCCCGGTGGTGCCCGCCTCTCCGTCGATGAAAATTCTGAATCGATCCATGATCTGCTCCTCTGCGGTCTGTGTCGCTGCCGACTGCGCCACGGAGCACCTCCAGTATCGGAAGGCCCGCCCAGAACTGTGGCAGTTCGGCTTTCTGGTCAAGGTGCCATTATCGGTGTCAAGGTGCAGGCCGGTGGGTGTGGAGCTGTGATTTGTGGCCTGCATGCCGTGTCGCCTGCCCACCCCTGACGTACATGCCAAAAGAATGCAACATACGGGTTATGCGTATAACGTGTACCGAGGGAGTGATACAGACAGAAAAATGACCGCGGCTCGACACCCTTTCCAGGGCAGACATGCTGGCCATCGGGGATGCCATCAAGGTGCATCTGGCCTTTTCCCGGTGAAGGCACGGGGCAACTCCTGGATGCCTGCCTCACGCCACTTGCATGCAGCTTGCGACCTTGCTGCAATCAGGGGCTTGTGTGGGGCGGAACACACGCGCGTGCTGCTCCCTTGGCGCACCGGTTCATTTTTTGCATCGAGAATTTGCGTTCAATCATGCGAAAAAACGCCGATATTTCATCATGCGATAGAACAGGGGTGTGCAGGCTCCGGGTTTTCAGGGATGCTCCTATATTCGAGCGTAAGTCGCACATGATACATTTACGCCCGGATTTTCCAGACCCTTTTCGGGGCAGCCTTCCGGCCCCGTCTCGGGGGATCCTTTTCCATTCGTAGAGAGAACCGCATGAAGATTCATGAGTATCAGGGCAAGGAAATCTTGCGTCAGTTCGGCGTGCCGGTCCCACGGGGAATTCCTGCATTCACCGTGCAGGAAGCCGTGGAAGCCGCCCAGAAGCTGGGAGGCCCCGTGTGGGTGGTCAAGGCACAGATTCATGCCGGCGGCCGTGGCAAGGGCGGTGGTGTGAAGGTGGCCAAGTCCATCGAGGACGTGCAGAAGCTCGCCGGCGACATGCTCGGCATGCAGCTGGTCACGCACCAGACCGGGCCCGCAGGCCAGAAGGTTCGCCGTCTCTATATCGAAGAGGGCGCCGACATCCAGAAGGAATACTACGTCTCCGTCGTCACCGATCGTGGCACCCAGAAGGTCGCCATGATGGCCTCCAGCGAAGGCGGCATGGACATCGAGGAAGTGGCGCACAACACGCCCGAGAAGATCGTCAAGATCTTCATCGACCCCCTCGCCGGCCTCACCGATGAGCAGGCCAAGCAGCTCGCAGACGGCATCGGCATCCCCGCCGACTCCACCGCGCAGGCCATGGACGTGTTCAAGAAGCTCTACCAGTGCTACATGGACACCGACGCCTCCCTGGTCGAGATCAACCCGCTCAACCGCGACAGCAAGGGCAACATCATGGCGCTCGACGCCAAGTTCAACTTCGACAGCAACGCGCTCTTCCGCCACCCCGAGATCGTCGCCCTGCGCGATCTGGATGAAGAAGACCCGGCCGAAGTCGAAGCCTCCAAGTTCGATCTGTCCTACATCAGCCTCGACGGCAACATCGGCTGCCTGGTCAACGGCGCCGGTCTGGCCATGGCCACCATGGACACCATCAAGCTCTTCGGCGGCGAACCTGCCAACTTCCTCGACGTGGGCGGCGGTGCCACCACCGAGAAGGTCACCGAAGCGTTCAAGATCATGCTCAAGAATCCGAACGTGAAGGCCATCCTGGTCAACATCTTCGGGGGCATCATGCGCTGCGACACCATCGCCGAGGGCGTGGTGGCTGCCTCCAAGGCAGTCGGCCTGTCCGTGCCGCTGGTGGTGCGCATGAAGGGCACCAACGAAGACGCCGGCAAGAAGATCCTGGCTGATTCCGGTCTGCCCATCATCAGTGCCAACACCATGGCCGAAGCCGCCGAGAAGGTCGTCACTGCCGTCAAGGACGCCGCTCGGTGAAAACCGCCTCCGTTCCTGTCGCCGTCCAGTCGCCGGTCGCCCCCGAGGGGCATGACCTGCCCGGACATGACGGACACGCCCATGGACACGCTGCAGCAGGGACCGGTCTTCCGGCACCCGAAGGCACGTGGTATGGCCGTGCGCTCTGGTTCGCGGCCATCGCAGCCACTTCGCTCGCGCTGCTGCGTCTGTGCAGTCAGCAGGCCCAGCCTGTCGACATGCCACTGCCGCCCATGCAGCCTGCCTCAGGGGTCGAAACACCCGCCGCATCCGCTTCCGCATCGTCCGATGCGGCCGTGGAATTCGGCCAGTGGTCGGCCACCGTGGCAGGCGGCACGCTCACCCTCGACGGGCGCGTGTCCAGCGAAGCCGCGCGCAACGCCCTGCTGACCGCAGCGCGTGCCCGGTTCGGCGCAGACCACGTCATCGACCATCTCCAGGTGGACGGCTCTCTGCCGGCCACGGTGCTGGGTGAGCGCATGGACGAGCTCTTCGGCTGGCTCCAGTCGCATGCGGGCGCAGGCCTGCGTGCCCAGGGACACCGCATGGCCCTGTCCGGCTCGCTGGGCGAGGCCCTGATCGACGACATCGCCAGCCGGCTGCACCTGTGGTTCGGTGAGAGCGTGACCGTCGACACCAGCGGCGTCAGGATCGAGGCCATGCAGGCGGCAGAGGCACTGCGGCAGGGAGCCACAACCTTCCGCATCCATGTCGAATTCGACACCGGCAAGGCGTCCATTCGCCCTGCCAGCCATGCGGAGCTCGACGCACTGGCCGAAGCGCTCAAGTCGGCGCGGGTCAAGGGAGAAATCGCGGGTTACACCGACCATGTCGGCAACTCCGCCACCAACCTTCGCCTGTCGCAGGCACGCGCAGAAGCCGTTCGGGCCTATCTGGTCGGGCACGGCGTCGATGCCGCCGCGCTGACGGCCAAGGGCCATGGGGACGCCAGTCCCGTTGCCGACAACTCCACTCCCGAAGGCCGGCAGCGCAATCGCCGCGTGGCATTCATCGCACAATAAACCCCGAAAAACCATCGGAGCATTCCATGAGTATTCTGATCAACAAGGACACCAAGGTCATCACGCAGGGTATCACCGGCAAGACCGGCCAGTTCCATACCCGCATGTGCCGTGACTACGCCAATGGCAAGAACTGCTTCGTGGCAGGTGTCAATCCCAAGCGTGCCGGCGAAGACTTCGAAGGCATTCCCATCTACGCCAACGTGACCGAAGCTGCCAAGCAGACCGGCGCCACCACCAGCGTGATCTATGTGCCGCCCGCAGGCGCTGCGGACGCCATCTGGGAAGCCGTCGAGGCCGACCTCGACCTCGTCATCTGCATCACCGAAGGCATTCCGATCCGCGACATGCTGATGGTCCGCAACAAGATGAAGGCCAAGGAAGCCGCAGGCGGCAAGAAGACCCTGCTGCTGGGCCCCAACTGCCCCGGCACCATCACGCCCGACGAGATCAAGATCGGCATCATGCCCGGCCACATCCACCGCAAGGGACGCATCGGGGTGGTGAGCCGCTCCGGCACGCTGACCTACGAAGCCGTGGCCCAGCTGACCGAAATCGGTCTGGGACAATCCAGTGCCGTCGGCATCGGTGGCGACCCCATCAACGGCCTCAAGCACATCGACGTCATGCAGATGTTCAACGATGACCCCGACACCGATGCCGTCATCATGATCGGCGAAATCGGTGGCCCCGACGAGGCCGAAGCTGCCCGCTGGTGCAAGGACCACATGCAGAAGCCCGTCGTTGGCTTCATCGCAGGCGTGACCGCGCCTCCCGGAAAGCGCATGGGCCATGCCGGTGCGCTGATCTCCGGCGGTGCCGATACGGCCGAAGCCAAGCTCGCCATCATGGAAGAGTGCGGTTTCAAGGTCACGCGCAATCCGTCCGAAATGGGCAAGCTGCTCAAGAGCCTGCTCTGATCGCAGCGCGGGTCCAGGTGGGCGGAGCGTCCGGGGCAGAGGGAGAGTCTTTCCTCCGCCCGGAAGCGGGCTCCGCCATCCAGCCGCCAGCTTTTCACGGCTGGCGGTTTTTTTTGAGGGGAGCCGCGGGCGGCTGCTCCATCCTTGTGGGAAACCATTCATAATCCATCGAACATTCCATGCCTGCTGACCGAGGTTTCTCACATGGAAGAAGCACAGAAGTAGGTATATGGGATGACTTCTATGTACAATTAATAAATTAAGGCTATTGCGGTATGCGGATCCATGCATTGCATGGCCTGACCGTGTCAAGTGGCCTGCGCATGGTGCGCAGGGGTCGTTCCGCTCTTTCCGTCACAGCCCAAGAGGTCTGCACATGGCTAAGCTGGTCATCACGCTCGATGGTGTCGTCATCCGAGAGGTTCCTCTCGACAAGGATCACATCTCCCTGGGGCGCCGTCCCTACAACCACATCGTGATCGACAATCTGGCCGTCAGTGGAGACCACTGCGTGTTCCAGTATGTGGGTGGGCAGTTCTACGTCGAGGACGTGGACAGCACCAACGGCACCTCGGTGAACGGCCTCAAGATCAAGCGCCAGAAACTCCAGAATGGCGACATCGTCGGTGTGGCCAAATACCGCATCGAGTTCCTGTCTTCCCCTGAGGACGCCCTGCGTCCACCTCGTCCCACAGGCGTACTCAACAGCACGATCCAGGTCATTTCAGGGCCGGCCACGGGGCGTTCGCTGGTGCTCACCAAGCCGGTGACCACGGTAGGCAAGCCCGGCGTGGCCGTGGCCAGCATCTCGCGGCGGGCCGAAAGCTTTGTGCTGCGCTACATCGAAGGTACACGCCCCATGACCTGCAACGGCAACACCGTTGCCACGCGGGAGCACATTCTGCTCGACGGCGACCTCATCGACCTTGCCGGGGTTCAGATGCGCTTTGCACAGCACCTCTGATGCCTCTCCGGGGGGAAGATTTCGGCGGGCAGCGCCGGGGCTGCTGCCTGCATGGTCTTGAGATACCCGCACTGGCAGGTGCTTGGGCATTCGTGTGTGTGGTCATGCTCAGGGAGAGCCTCGGCAAGTCTTTTGCGCTTTCCAGTGCACGCATGCACAGAGCCTTGTGGCTATGCGCGCCTTGCTCGTGAGATTTTCCCTGTGGGCGCGAGCGCACCTGCGTGCGTGCGGCTCTCTGCTGCAGCGGGCAGGCTGGCGGTGGGTCCTGCTTCTGCCCCTGGTGCTGTTGTGGCCTCATGCTGCCGGATGGTGGCCGTATGGAGCCATCACGTCGCTGGATCGCGCCTGGTACGACCTTGAACTCACCACCCTGTGCGCACGCAAGGGAGCTGATTCCCGCATCGTGATCGTCGACATCGACGAAGCCAGTCTGCGCCAGTGGGGGCGCTGGCCCTGGAGTCGCGCCGTCATGGCGCAGTTGGTCACCGAGCTGTTGCAGCGCCAGAAGGCCAGCGTGCTGGGGCTCGACATCGTGTTTGCCGAGCCCGAGGGCGACACGGTGCTGCCGGGGGTGGCACGGGTGATTGCACAGCAGGCGGGGCACAACCCCGCGCTTCAGACGCTCTCCCGCCGGCTGCAGGCCGAAATGGACCACGACGCAGCCCTGGTGCGTGCCCTGCAGCACCAGCCCGTGGTGATGGGCGCCTACTTCGAGAAGGACGGCGCCTCCACCATGGTGCCGCCGCCCGCTGCGCGGGCTCTGCCCGTGCCCGCCGCTGCCCAGGCGCTGGGGGCGGACTGGTCCCATGTGCCTGCCATGCGTGGCTATACCGGCAGTGTGTCCGGGCTGCGGGACATGCCGTTTGGCGCCCTCAACGCCTGGATCGACCCCGATGGCACCCTGCGGCACATTCCGCTGGTGATGCGCCATGTCGATGCGCAGGGCGTGTCCCGCTTCTATCCCTCGCTGGCCCTGGCCATGCTGCAGCGTGCCTTGCCCGCCGCCCAGGTGCAGGTCGCCCTGAGCCCTGCCGACGGGGCATCTAGAGGCTCTGCCCATCTGGCCGGCGTGCGCCTGTCGCAGGGGGCGGATCGCCTGTGGATTCCGTCGGATGACCGGGGGGCCATGCTCGTCCCGTTCCGGGGAGAGGGAGGCGCAGGAGCCGGACACTTCCGGTACATAGGTGCGGCCGACATATTGGCTGGGCGCCTGCCGCCCGGATCGCTGGCGGGGCGCATGGTCATCGTGGGAACCAGCGTGCCCGGGCTGCGCGACCTGCGGGCCACCCCCTTCGACAGAGCCTATCCCGGCATGGAGGTCCATGCCTCCGCGCTGGCCGCCATGCTCGATGGTCGTTTTCTTGTGGCCCCTGACTATGCCAATGCGTGGTCCGCGCTGTGGCTGCTGCTGCTGTCCGGTGGGCTGTGGTGGGGACTGGCGCATGCCGGCGCCCTCAGGGCATGGTTCGTGACCCTGGCCTGCGCGGCTGTGGTGGTGGGGGCGCAGGTGGCACTCTTTCGTGCAGGCCTGGTGCTGCCTCTGGCAGCCAGTCTGGTGCTGGTCGTATCCATGTATGTGCTCCACACCCTGATGGCCTACCTGCACGAGCGCCGCGCGCGCGCCCGGCTTGTGACTCTCTTTGGACACTATGTCCCGCCCGAGCTGGTGAAGGAAATGGATCGCCAGCCCCAGTCCTGGTCGCTGCAGGCGCAGTCGCGGGAGATGACCGTCATGTTCTGCGACATCCAGAACTTCACGGCCATGGCCGAGGAAATGGCACCCGAAGAGGTGCAGCGCTTCCTCAATGGTCTCTTCAACCGCATGGCCGGCGTCATTGCGCGACACCGGGGCACCATCGACAAATACATCGGCGACTGTGTCATGGTGTTCTGGGGAGCGCCGCTGCCCGACCCCGACCACGCCAACCATGCCGTCCACACCGCCCTGGAGCTGCAGGCGCTCATGGGCGAATACAACACCCAGCGCGCCCGCCAGGGCCGCCCACTGCTGCGTCTGAGCATCGGCATCAATACCGGAATCATGCGCGTGGGGGACATGGGCTCGGACCTGCGCCGCAACTACACCGTGCTCGGAGATGCCGTCAACCTGGCTGCCCGTCTCGAACCCTGCTCCAAGCAGTGGGAGCAGCCCCTCATCGTCGGGCCCGGCACCGCAGCGGCGGCCACCGACTTTCTGTGGCAGTGGGTCGACGACACCCATGTCACCGGCCGCAACCGCATGGTGGAGCTCCATGCCCCCTGGGCTCCGACCTCGGCCGCCTCGGCGTATCGCACACAGCGCGACCTGTGGCAGCAGTACCAGAGCGCCTGGCGTGCCCAGCACTGGAATTCCTGCCAGACTCTCCTCACCCGTCTCCTCCGGGAAGCCCCCGACCATCTGCTCTATCGACTGCATGCCGAGCGGCTCCATGCCATGCGGGTGTCTGCCGTCATCTGACGGGGGCCGCGCATCAGAGTGGGGGCAGGGTAGGCCGCCAGGGCATACCAAGGCGTGCGCAGCCCCGTGTACGAAAGTGTGCGTGAACCTGTACACCTTGGTGCAGACAGGCCATGCCCGTGGGAGCTGGACGCACGGCATGCGGCAAGTACGGCGCAGCAAACCATGTCAACCGACAGAAGTTGTCACCTCTGCGCTGACAAAAAACGTCTGGTGCAGGACGTTTTTTGTGACGTGCGACAGAATTTGTCACAACTTATGCAGTCTGGGTGAACCGAGCAAGAACGTCGACCTCCGCAAAGCGTGAAAAAGTGGGCACAGCGCACGTCGTGGCGCTTCATCATGCAGTCTGGCACGACAGTTGCATCATGTCAGTCGTAGTCAGCAAAACTACAGAGCGCGAGTTCCGAGTTTTAATTCTTTGGTAAAAGTTTTTTGGAGTACATCTCATGAAAGCCTCCCTGCGTAAAGCCCAGCAAGGTTTCACCCTGATCGAACTGATGATCGTGGTGGCCATCATCGGTATCCTGGCCGCCATTGCCATTCCTCAGTATCAGACCTATGTGGCCAAGTCGCAAGTGGCTCGTGCCATGGAAGAAACTGGTGCGCTCAAGACAGCCTATGAAGATTGCCTGAATAATGGGCAGACGGCTGTAGGTGCATGTAATATGGGTGCAACAAAATCCAATATTATCGATTTTACAGCTCCTTTGTCGTTGGGAACTACGGGTTCTGATTCAACTAACACTGTAGCTCTGACTCCCGATGGGACGATCAGTGCAACGTTTGCGGGTAATGCATCTTCTGCTCTGACCTCTGGTACGGCCAAGACCATTACGTGGACGCGGACTACTGATGGCAGCTGGTCTTGCTCTACTACGGCAGATGCCAAGTACAAGCCTGCTGGATGTTCTGGCGCTGCTGCTGCTGCTTCTGCTGCTTCTGCTGCTTCTGCTCCCTGATATTCAGCTTCTTGCTTGAATGCAAAAAGGAAGGCTTGGCCTTCCTTTTTTTATGGAGCCGTCATGTCTTATGTGGTAGGGATCTTTGTCCTGTGTCTGGTGCTGGGCCCCAATGTGTCGAGCTTCTGGGCGGGCAATGTGGGGGTCTATGACATGCAGCGTTTACTGCTCTGTCTGGCTGTGACACTGGGAGCAGTGCGGGCATGTGCAAGGCTGGCGGGAAGCGCTCCTGGGGCAGGCCGGTGTGGCAGGCACAATGGAAATTTGCGCGGGCCAAGCAGTCAGGCGCAGCAGGTGTGGGGCGGTTTGGGATTGATTGCCTGCATGGGGCTGTGGTCCGCCTCTTTGGCCGCATCGCCGCGTCATGCACTGGCCGAATATGCGTTGTATGTGCTGCTGGGGGTGTCGGTTGTGCAGATGGCGCAGGAAGCGCGCAAGGCGTCCGTGCGCCGGGGAGTGTTGTGGGCCTTGGGCGGGGCCTGTCTGTTGCATGAGTCCAAGAGTCTGGTGTTTTATGCATGGTGGCTGGCAGATCGCATGACGCTGACGCCTGACCCGTTCATGGTGGGGTTTTCCAACATGCGTTTTGTCAATCACTTTCAGACTGCGACACTGCCGCTGCTGGCGCTTTTGACAACGACTTATGTTCCCACACGGAAGTGGCGCGTGGTGAGCTGGGGGGTGACGGCACTGTGGTGGGCGCTGGCTTTTGTGCTGGGAGGGCGTGGCACCCAGCTGGGCATGGCAGCCGGGTGTGGAATGTGTCTGGTTCTGTTTGGGCAACGTGCCTGGACAGCAGGCTATCTGCGACACATGGTGGGGGCCTGTCTGGCAGGAGTGGTGCTGGCATGGTGCTTGCAGTGGGCCATTCCTTACGCTGTTACCGGGCATATGTCAGATGATTTTCTGTTCGGCAAGCTCAATCGGCTGGAAGATGGGGGCTCAATCCAGACACGTCTGGCTTTGTGGAGAGCTGCATGGGGCATGTTTCTACAGCATCCCTTGCTGGGTGCAGGACCGATGCACTTTGCTGCATTGCCGAATGCCATGCATCTCGATGCCTCTGCTCCGCACAACTGGGTTCTGCAAATCGCTGCCGAGTGGGGCGGCATAGTGCTGCTTGCCGTGCTCATGCTGCTGGGAATGGCCGTCAAGGGAATCATGCATACCCGTGTGTGGGTGCGTGAAGGCGACATAACGCCTGCCAAACAGGAGTGGATGGCATATTGCACTGCATTTTTTGCCCTGTGGACAGATGGCTTGGTGTCGAATACCTTCATGGTTCCCATTATTCTGACTACGGTGGCAGTGGTATTTGCACTCATGTTGGGTATGGCGAATGAGCACGGATGGATGGAAGATATTCTGGCGCCCTCCATCGCACAGGGGGGAGGAGCATGGCAGCGGGTGCTTGTGGGCAGCTGTTGGATGGCCATGGCCTGCATTCTGTGGGTGGGCATGTGGCCCGAAACAGTGCTGGCCCTGCACGGATGGATACGGCCCGATTTTGCCCCTGATGAAATACGCTGGTTCAGACCAAGATGGTTTCTTGATGGGCATTTCGATGTGCCGGGCACCTGATGGCGTCAGGGTATTTGGGGTGTGCATGGCATGCAACTTGCTGGGTGTGCCACGGGAGGCTCTCGATGCATGCATCAAGAGGGCGATGAATAAATATAAATTAATCAGTCATCATGAAAGAACACAGTCTGCAATCCATCAGAGGTTTTACGCTCATTGAGCTGATGATCGTGGTGGCCATCATAGGTATTCTGGCTGCCTTGGCTTTGCCTCAGTATCAGCGGTATGTGATTCGTTCTCAAATATCGCGGGTAGTGTATGAAGCCGGGTCGCAGAAAGTGGCTGTAGAAGACTGCATCAATAATGGACAGCTTACGGTGGGCACAAGTGGCATGTGCAAGGGCCTGGCCACGGGGTCCAATCTGATGGCCAATGGGGGCAACATGTTCAATGGCGGAGCTCCGGCTGCAGGGCTGGGTGTGCCCACGCTGGCGTTCGGCAGCACGGGCAGGGCCGCGCAGGTAGTGGCTGTCATGGGCAATCAGGTCAGCCCGCTGGTGGTGGGCAAGAAAGTTGCCTGGTCACGGGCAGATAACGGCAGCTGGGGCTGCGCTACGGATGCAGATGCACAGTTCGCTCCGCCGGAATGCCCACATGGCTCGATTCCGGCACTGCCCTGAGGCGATAGGGCAGTGTGCATGTCGGTTGATGGGGGAGGGACATTCATGCTCAAGAAGACTTATCTGTTTCGCTGTAGAGTGATGACATCGAAAATCGTAAATTCACTGTTGTGACGGAGGTTGGTGGCATGACTGCCAGAGATGCTGAATCAGCGCTGCTTGCCCGGTGCTCCGCTGTCGCACGGGAGGTTGCGCAGTCCGCGCAGGATCAACGCGAGGCCAATGTGTTCCGCTTGGCTGCGATGGTCGTTCAGTCGCGATTTCCCAGCGAGTCGATGTGCTTGATGCGAGCGAGCGAGCGGTACTTCGACTCGCACCCGAACGAACGACTTGCACCGGCTGATGTTGTCAGGAAGGGCTGGGTTCTGAGCCTTCCTCGCCTGTGTGACATGCTGAGCCACCGACTTCACGGGCATTGAATCCATGGTGACGACACAAGCATTCCATACTCGCACGGCTTTGGCGGAAGGTCTGCGAGAGTTGTTCAAGCAACTTGAGGAACGGCTTTCGCTGCGCAGCCCGGTTAACGTCTACCTGGCTGGGGGAATGGCTGTCCATCTTTACACAGCCAGTCGCGTCACGACCGATGTGGACGCGGAGTTCGGAGGTCGTGTTTACCTTCCGAACGATCTGATGGTCGAGGTGACTCTGGAGGACGGCACCCAGCAAGTCGTCTATTTCGACACCAACTACAACTCGACCTTTGCGCTGATGCACGAGGACTATCTGGACGACTCCATCCCTGTAGACTTCGGCATGGATCAGATTCGTGTCCACGTCCTCTCTCCCGTCGATCTCGCGGTGAGCAAAATCGCCCGCTTTGCTGACAACGACAAGGATGACATTGCTGCATTGGTAAGGCTTGGCCTGACCAGCGCAGACGAGATTGAACATCGCGCAACAAGCGCCTTGGCGGGCTATGTTGGTGGTCAGGCGATGCTGCAACTGAACCTGCGGGATGCCGTCGCCTTGGCTCGCGAGGTCGAAAGCGAACGGGTGGCCGCGCAGTGATTGACCGAACTGCCTCTTCTCGAAAAGCATGCGGGAGCGGCATTCACCTTTTGGCGGCACGCCACCGAGGCCATGAAGGCGCATGGCGCTGGTGGCATGAACTGGGCTGATATCGAGCACAGAACCATCCTCGAAAGCATTTCTGAGCATGGGCAACCCGCCTCTGATGGTGCGGATGTGATCTGCCAGCACAGTCCGGGGGCCGTGACGAAGGCAAGACGACCTGCGTGCCTTGGTTGAAAGGCTCGCACCTGAACTTCAAGCGCAATATGCCAAGGCGCGAGGCGAGAAAGGGTGTGAATCATCCAGCTGGCTGGGTGCAAATGTGTAAATCGGCGTGCACTGTGTGGGTTTGTGGCAGCGCCAAGGGGCTATGGAGCTGAGCTGGTTGGTGCATGAAACTGCGGGGCCTGCCGCCATGGATCAGTCTCGCTGGAGCCGCTGACTCAGTATGTGATCCAGCCCGAGGCAGGCTGGTGGATATCCATTCTTGTCAGACTCGGTCTCTCTGGCAGTCATGGGCCTTGCTTCTCGTGGAGGGCGGTGACTGGCAAGAATACGCTCTGCATCAGGGCGTCATGGCTTTGCTGCATGCACCACTTTCCTTGTCTGGAGGCAATACACGCAGACGGCCATGCGCTGTATAGGTGGCTATACTTCGCTCATCTGACGAGCAACAGGAGCACTTCGATGCGGATGACCAGGCTGATGAACAGGCGGATCGGGATGGCAGTGGCGGCGGTGTGGCTGCTGGGGGGGAGCGTGGCGGCGCAGGCGGCCGAGATCACGGTGTCGGCTGCGGCGAGTCTGACCAATGCTTTCCGTGAGGTGGGGCAGGCCTACGAGCGGCGGTATCCGGGGGCGCGGGTGCACTTCAACTTCGGTGGGTCGGGGGCGCTGCTGCAGCAGATGGCCAAGGGCGCACCGGTGGATGTGTTTGCCTCGGCTGACGAGGAGACGATGAACCAGGCGCAGCAGCACGGACTGGTACGGGCCGATGCGAGGCGCGATTTTGCCCGCAACGCACTGGTGCTGATCGTGCCGGCCGACAGCCGCCTGGCGCTGCACCGTGTGGAGGATCTGGCGCAGCCGGGTGTGCACCGGGTGGCGGTGGGCAATCCGGCGAGTGTGCCGGTAGGGCGTTACAGCATGATGGTGCTGGGGCGCCTGAAGAGCTGGCCGCAGATTCAGCCGCGCGTGATCCATGCCGCCAATGTGCGGCAGGCGCTGGACTATGTGGCCCGTGGCGAGGTGGATGCCGGGCTGGTGTACCGCACGGATGCGGCCATCATGCCGGGCAAGGTGAAGGTGGCAGCCACGGTGCCCCTGCCGGTGGCGATCCGTTACCCGATCGCGTCCACCACGGGCAGCTCGCAGCAGGTGGAGGCGCGGCGCTTTGTGCAGTTTGTGCTGACGCCCGAGGCGCAGGCACTGCTGGCCCGCTACGGCTTTGGCCGGCCGTGAGGGGCTGACTGCAGGCAGGGATGGATGCTGTGCGGCAGCGGTGAGTGGTTGTGGGTCTTGTGTGTGCTTTGCGTGGGGGCACGGTCTGCTGCGCGATGGAGCCCAGAGGCTTCGGGTACAGTGCAGGGGGTAGCTCTTTTCCAGCTTTTTGCAGGGGCATTGTGTGAGTCGACCAGGAAATAATCCCAAACGCCGTATCGTGCGCGCGGATATGCTCAGTGACGCTGCGAAGCAGCGCCTCGAAAAGGCAGTGCGTTATGTGGGCAGCGGCCATCACAAGCGCAATCCTGCTGATTACGGGTTGCTGCGAACCAATCCACGGCCCACAAAGTCGTTGTGCGATCTGGTGCGTGTCGTGACGCTTGACGAGGCGCGATCGCTGATGAAAGCGGGTATTGGATGGGGTTTGGTCAGTGAGCTGCGTCAGGATGGGTTTCCCAAGTACATCTGGAGTGTTTCAGAGTGCGGGGAGGTGTTCGAGGCCAAGACAGATGCACATGGCACGGGGGAGTATCACGGGTATCCACTCGAAAATGAGGATGCCATGCATCTGTATGTCACGTCGGTTTGGAAGGAACGATGTCAACACGCTGGTCAATAAAAACGGATTGGGCATGGCTGGAGTCCGGCTCGCCAGAGGAGCGGGCCGGATTTGCTGCGATCGACATTACAGCCTATGGCACTTGCCTCACGGAAGGGCATGACCGTCTTCTGCAGAGTGTGCGCAGGGCTCCCTTTCTTTCTGCGTACCATCTTGCCGAATGGCTGGCCTGGAATTGGTGGCGTTTGCGCTGGGAGCCATGGAAAGCCTCCATGGAGTGGAGGCTTTCGCACGAAATGACGAGCATAGGCAGCGGCTATATCTGGCCCCATATCAGCGTGCTGTCGGATGGTACGGATGTCACGTTGTGCGCCAGACCCACGCCGGAACGGCAGCGCACGCCTTATCGTTATATCAGCGATGCGGTGAGTGTGATTCCGGGAACGGATTTCGAGACCGAGGTCGATCTGTTCATCGAGACGGTTTTGCGACGGCTGAAGGATTGTGGAGTTGCCAGGACCAATCTGGAGACAGTGTGGCAGTCTGTGCTCGAAGAACGGCAGGATGCCGCCTTGTACTGGCGCAGAAAGATCGAAGCCCTGCTCGGCGAAGATCCCGGAGAGATGGATGTGAATTTGCTGCAGCACCTGTTGGATGAATCAAGGCAGATCGGGACTTCTGCCATTGAGGAAATTGCAGCCAATCGTGTCGAAGGGCAGGCGGTGCCGGATGTCGGGGCACTTCTTGCGCATGTGCGCCGTGTGGGTACCGTAGCGCGATCTGGGGGGCGGGCGCATGTGGATGTGTGCAAGGTACGGGAGGCTGATGCGCAGAAAACCGATGTGCAGAAAACTCCGGCATGGAAGATAGGCGCCGACGCGGCCCATGCGTTACGGGCACATCTGCAACTGGACCCGGACAGGCCAGTATCCAATCAGGTGCTGACAGATTGCTATGGAGTGCCCGTATCCATTCTGGATGCCCGGGCCGATGTTCCTCCAATGGATCTTTCACTGTCTTTTGCAGAAACGCAGGGGCAGGATAGGGTGCTGCTGCGCTCCCGGTGGGAGACGGGGCGTCGGTTTGAATTGGCAAGGCTGCTCGGCGATAGTGTCGTGTACGTTACCCGTGAGCCCATGCGCCCAGCCACACGGTCGAGTACCTATCGGCAGAAGGTGCAGCGCGCTTTTGCGGCCGAGCTGCTTTGCCCGTTCAGGGCAGTGGACGATATGCTGGGGGCAGATTGTTCGATGGAAAATCAGCAGGATGTCGCGCACCATTTCGGAGTGTCCGCTTTAACGGTTCGCTCCTTGCTCGTGAGTCATGGTCGCATGAGCCGCAGCGAATTTGACGAAGGGTACTGACATGGGGCCTTGCAGGAGGGGGGCCGTATGGACGAGCCGGTGACGGTGGCGCTGGAGCTGTCGCTGCGGGTGGCGGGGCTGGCCACTGCGGTGGATCTGGTGCTGGGGGTGGCGCTGGGCTGGCTGCTGGCGCGGCGGCGCTTTCCGGGGCGGGATGTGCTCGATACGGTGTGCACCCTGCCGATGGTGCTGCCGCCGACGGTGCTTGGCTATTACCTGCTGGTGCTGCTGGGCTCTCGGGGGTGGCTGGGCGGCTGGCTGCAGGAGGTGTTCGGCATTCATCTGATCTTTACCTGGCAGGGAGCCGTGGTGGCGGCTGCCGTGGTGGCGTTTCCGCTGGTGTTCAAGCCGGCACGCGCAGCCTTCGAGGCGGTGGATGGGCATCTGGAACAGGCCGCGCGGGTGCTGGGCGTGAGCGAGTGGGGCATTTTCTGGCGGGTGACGCTGCCGCTTGCCTGGCGCGGCATTCTGGCGGGGTTGCTGCTGGCCTTTGCGCGGGCTCTGGGTGAGTTCGGGGCCACGCTGATGGTGGCCGGGAGCATTCCGGGCAAGACGCAGACGCTTTCGATTGCCGTGTACGAGGCGGTGCAGGCCGGGCAGGACGATGTGGCCAACCGGCTGGTGGTGCTGATTTCGGTGGTGTGCGTGGTGGTGCTGCTGTCGGCGGGCCGGCTCGCCCCCGGGCGGCTGGCGCGGCAGGAGTGACGGTCATGCAGAACCATGAGAAGGCCGGTGTGGCGCATGCCACACCGTGCATGCAGCCGGCGGAGGCAGCAGGGGCTGTGCCTGCGGCAGCCGAGGCCGCGGCCGTGTTTGATCTGGCGGTGGACAAGGTGCTGCAGTCGCGGCAGCACCGGTTTGCGCTGCGGGTGCGGCTGCAGTCCCCGAGCCGGCGGGTGGTGCTGCTGGGGGATTCGGGGGCGGGCAAGTCGATGACGCTGCGGGCGGTGGCGGGGCTGCTGCGCCCCGACGCCGGGCATGTGCGGGTGTCCGGGCGCACGCTGTTCGACAGTGCGCGCAAGGTGCATCTGCCGGCCCAGGCACGCCGCATGGGCTATGTGTTTCAGGATTATGCGCTGTTTCCGCATCTGAGCGTGCGGCAGAACGTGGCGTTTGGACTGCGCCGGGGGTGGCGCAATCCGTCGGCACGGGCCCGGTGGCCCGAGGTGGAGCACTGGCTGGACATGCTGGGGCTGATGCCGCTGGCGCACCAGCTGCCGGATGCGCTCTCGGGCGGGCAGCGGCAGCGGGTGGCGCTGGCACGCACGCTGGTGGCGCAGCCCGATGCCCTGCTGCTCGACGAGCCCTTTTCGGCACTCGATCCGTCCCGGCGTGCGGCCCTGCGCGACGAGCTCGATGCCCTGCAGCAGCGCCTGCAGCTTCCCATGCTGCTCATTACCCACGACACCGACGATGCAGCCCAGCTGGGCGAGCATGTGTTTCGTCTGCGCGAGGGCGAAGTGGTGGGGGAAATGTGGCAGGGGGCAACCGCTCTGCCTGCGAGCGCCGGGGCAGGGCTGGCATGCAGGCCATGGCCCCCTCGGTGATGCGGGGGAGTGGGGGGTCAGGTCTTGTGATGCAGTGCGCGCAGCATGGCTTCCCGCAGGATGGCATTCATGCGGGTCTGATAGCCTTTGCCCTGGCTCTTGAGCCAGGCCAGGACATCGGCATCGATGCGCACGGAGGCGTGGGTCTTGACGGGCTTGAAAAAGGGGTTGGGAAGGGCGCGTGCCAGGAATGCGTCATCCAGCTGGGGAATGTCGCTGTAGTCGATCCTGTCTGCCGGCTGGCTCGCAAGGGCCTTGAGTTCGGCCTCGCGGGCGGCGCTGAGAGGCGGAAGTGTGCCCTGTGCGTACCTAACTTTGCTCATAATGATGCCTTTCGTGGCGATCGGCGCGACGGGCGCTGATGATGCGGATGATTTCGGCTCCTTCGTCTTCAAGCTGGAGGGTGTGGGCAACCAGCAGTACCACGCACCCGCCGACCATGCCAAGGGTCTGCCATCGCTGTTCTCCATGTTCGATGCGATCCTGTACCGAAAGGGCCAGAGGGTCATCGAACACGCGCGCTGCGTCTTCGAATCGAATGCCATGCTTGCGGAAATTGAGATCTGCTTTGTGGTCGTCCCATTCGAAGTAGCGCTGCATGGCAAAAGAGTAGCATATTTTTGTATATACAAAAAGGGGGCGAAATGCGCATGAAGGAAACGCCGGAGGCTGTCCCGCACGGAGCGCACGCTCCCTGCCCCTGTGAAGAAGCCAGCGAAGAGGCTGCCGTGACGCTCGAAGCGCCGCTTCAGCTGGCGCTGGGGGGGCGGGTGCTGGGGGGGGAGCGGCAGATGCGGCTGCTGGAGGCGGTGGAGGCCTGTGGCTCCATCACGCAGGCGGCCCGCATGGCGGGCGTGAGCTACAAGACGGCCTGGGATGCCATCGATGCCATGAACCAGCTGGCCGGCGAGCCGCTGGTGGTGCGCGCCACGGGGGGGCGCGGCGGTGGCGGCACGGTGCTCACGCTGCGCGGCCGGAGGCTGCTGGCGGGCTATCGGCGCATCGAGGCCGAGCACCGGCGCTTTCTGGCGCATTTGGCCGAAGATGCAGGCCATCTGGCCGACGATTACCGACTGCTGAGGAGAATGATGATGAGAACCAGTGCGCGCAATCAGTTCATGGGGACGGTGTCCCGCATCGAGCGGGGAGCGGTCAACGACGAGGTGATGCTGGCCATTGCCGGAGGGCATGAGCTGGTGGCCGTGGTGACGCGGGAAAGCACCGATGCGCTGGGGCTGGTGCCGGGGTGCGAGGCCATTGCGCTGGTGAAGTCGTCTTCGGTCATTCTGGTGACCGAGAGCGAAGGGGTGCGGTTCTCGGCGCGCAATGCGCTGGGAGGGCGCATCATGCGGCTGCATCCGGGGGCCGTGAATACCGAGGTGGTGCTCGACATTGGCGCCGGGCTCACGCTGGCGGCCATCATCACCAATACCAGCGCCGACGCGCTGGGGCTGGAGGAGGGCATGCAGGCCCGCGCCGTGTTCAAGGCGTCGAGCGTGATTGTGGCGGTACCGGCCTGATGCGCTCTGGGCGGTAGCCGGGGCCGCTCAGGCCAGGCTGTCGATGAGGGTGATGTACTGCTGGCGGGCTGCGTCGGCGCTGGTGCCCTTGAGGGCGTTCCAGGCGTCCCACTTGGCGCGGGCGACGAAGTCGCTGAAGCCGGGCTTGGCGGCGGTGTTGTCGCCTTCGGTGGCCTGCTTGTAGAGGCTGTAGATCTTGAGCAGGGTCTGGTTGTCGGGCTTTTCGCTCAGGGTGGTGGAGCGGGCGACGGCGGCTTCGAAGGCGGCGTTCAGGTCGGTCATGGATGTCTCCTCTGTGGGGCTGGGATGCACGGCCTGCGCGCACAGGAAGGGGCAGGCCGGCAGAGGCGCATTCTACCTATTTCTGAACGCTCGTGCTTTTTTGTGCAAGACTGAGCCAGTCCACGATGGGGCCGGCCTTGAAGCCGCTCACCAGCCGCAGCAGCAGCCCCGACAGGGCCTCGACCTCGTTGGCCTGCATGTGGGTCTGCAGTTCCACCAGAAGGGGCTGGAGCTGTTCCCAGGGGAGCAGGGCCTCGTGGGCTTTCATGATGCGGGGGTGTTCGGTGGGCTGGGGGTTGTCGCCGATGAGCAGTTCCTCGTAGAGCTTTTCGCCGGGGCGCAGGCCAGTGATCTGGATGGCGATGTCGCCTTCGGGGTGCTGTTCGTCGCGCACGCTCAGGCCGGAGAGGGTGACCATCTGGCGCGCGAGCTGGAGGATGCGGACGGGTTCTCCCATGTCGAGCACGAAGACGTCTCCACCCGTGCCCATGGCGCCGGCCTGCAGCACGAGCTGGGCGGCCTCGGGAATGGTCATGAAGTAGCGGGTGACTTCGGGGTGGGTGAGGGTGATGGGGCCACCGTGGGCGATCTGCTGCCGGAACAGCGGCACCACCGATCCGGAGGAGCCGAGCACGTTGCCGAAGCGCACCATGGTGAAGCAGGTGCGGGGGGCGGCTGCCGCAGGCTGGGCAGGACTGCCGTCCGTGGCTGTTGCCACTGCCGCTGCGGGGAGCTGCGGCAGGGGGCGGTCGCCCGGGGGGATGTGCATGGCGTCGTCGAGCGGCGCGAAGCCGGGTGCGGCGGCGCTTGCAGTGGCGTGCGCCAGGGCCTGCAGGCACATTTCGGCCAGGCGCTTGCTGGCACCCATGACGTTGGTGGGGCGGACAGCCTTGTCGGTGGAGATGAGCACGAACTGGGGCACCCGGCATTCCAGTGCGACGCGCGCCATGGTGAGGGTGCCGAAGACGTTGTTGGCCAGGCCCTGTACGGGGTTGTGCTCGACCATGGGCACGTGCTTGTAGGCGGCGGCATGGTAGAGGGTGGCGGGCTGCCAGGTGCGCACGATTTCGCGCATGTGGTGCAGGTCCTTGACGTCACCCAGCAGGGGCACCATGGTGGCGGGGGTGCCCTGCGGGCCTGCCGTGGCGGCAGCCAGGGCGCGCAGCTCGTGGTAGATGCGGTAGAGCGCGAATTCGCTGTGCTCGACGAGCAGCACGGTGCGCGGGCCCTGCCGCACGATCTGGCGGCACAGCTCGCTGCCGATGCTGCCGCCGGCGCCGGTCACGAGCACGACCCGGTCCTGGATGTCGCGGGCGATGAGGGCGGGGACGGGCGGCACGGGGTCGCGGCCCAGCAGGTCCTCGACATCGAGCTCCTGGAACTGCTGCACGCCCGAGCGGCCGCTGGTGAGCTCGGCCATGCTGGGCACGCTGCGCACATGCACGTTGAGCCCCTGCAGGCTCTGGATGATGGCGTTGCGCCGGGCCCGGGGCAGGGAGGGAATGGCCAGGAGCACGTCGGTGACTTCGCTGTCGCGGATCACGTCGGGGAGCTCGGCGGGGGACCAGACTTCGGCGCCGTTGATGCTGCGGCCGATCTTGGCGGGGTCCTGGTCGACGTAGCCGATGAGGGTGTACTGGCGGGCGTTGCGGATGGCTCCGGCGGTCTGGATGCCGGTTTCGCCGGCGCCGTAGATGAGCAGGCGGCCCTGCTGGCGGGCCTCGTGCTGGCCGCTGTAGAGGAACAGTCCCCGGATGAAGGCGCGGTTTCCGCCCACGAGGAGCAGGAACATGAGCGGCTGCAGGATGCCGACGCTGCGCGGCACATGGGTGGGGTTGCCGACGAACACCACATAGCAGAAGAACAGCACCCCGTAGACGGCGATGGCCTGGATGGTGGTGACCATGGCCGCGAAGCCGGTGTAGCGGAAGATGGCGCGGTACAGCCCGAACCGCAGCATGATCGGTATGGCGAGCGCCGGTGCGAGCAGGTAGGTGATGCCCTGGGCACGGTAAGGGGCGGTCCAGACGTCGAGCCGCAGGCTGATGGCCAGCCACAGGGCCAGCCAGGCGCAGAGGATGTCCATGCCCATGGCCAGGAGTTGGCGGGGCAGGGTTTGGGTGTTGAAGATGCGGGACTGCATGGTGTTTCAGAGCCTGTTCACAGGTTCTTCAGGGGAGGGGATGAACTTCATTCAGATGGGGAGCGGCTCGGGCGGGGAGCAGGACAGTGCAGGCTGCCAGAGGAACCATGCAGAAGGCGCTCCGGGAGGTGCGGGCGCATGGCGTGTGGGTGCAGGGGAGCGGCATCACAGCACCCGGAGGGGTTCGAGGCCCTCTGCCGTCATCGACGGCCACCATTCCTGGATGGTGTAGGCCGCGATCCGTTCGCGGTGAAAGGGGTCCTGTGCCACCAGCGTGTCCACCGCCGTACGGTCTGCCGCGCGGGCCAGAATCACGCCGCCGGTGCGGGGTTCGAGCCGGCCGGAGGCAAGAAACACGCCTTGTGCATAGCCCTGACGCAGATAGGCGCGATGAGCTTCCAGGTGGCGTTCCACTTCTTCCAGGGGCTGAAGGTAGCGCAGGGTGATGAGAAACAGGGGAGCGGGCATGGGGACAGCAGGGAAAAGGGGCACGAGAGGGCAATGCATCAGGGCTTGAGCAGGATGCCGAGCGTCATGCCGATGATCTTCAGGTCGAGCCCGAGGCTGCGCTCGCGCACATACTGCCTGCACAGCGCGAGCTTGGCCGGGAGGATGGTGTCGATGTAGGTGCGTTCGGGGTCGGCACTCTGTGCGAGCAGCGTGCTCTCGCTGCGGTATTGTACGGAGGCCAGATCGGTGATGCCGGGGCGCACGCTGAGCACTTCGGCGCGCACGTCGGCCGGGTAGAGCGCCACGTAACGGGGGACTTCAGGGCGCGGGCCGACGAGGCTCATGTCGCCCAGGAACACGTTGAGGAGCTGGGGCAGCTCGTCGAGCTTGTAGGCCCGGATGATGTGGCCGCTGCGGGTGATGCGGTCGTCCGCGCCCACGGTGATCTGGAGGCCGGAGTGGTCCACGCGCATGCTGCGGAACTTGTAGATGCGGAAAGGCCGCCCGCGCAGGCCGATGCGTTCCTGGCGGAAGAACACCGGCCCCGGGGAGTCGAGCCGGATCCAGGCCGCCAGAGCCAGCAGCAGGGGCGAGAGCAGCAGCAGCCCGATGCCGGAGGCGGCGAGGTCGAAGGCGCGCTTGAGGGCGAGGGACTTCATGCGGGGTGTCGTGCGGTCGTCGTCATGTGCGCGGGGGCTCAGCCGAGGATGTCGTGCAGGGCCGCAATGATGCGTTCCTGGTCGGCGTCGCTCATGGCGGTGAACAGCGGGATGCTGAACATGTGCTGGTAGGCCCTGTCTGCCTCGGGGAACTGCTCGGGGGTGAGGTGGTAGCGGTCGCGCCAGTAGGGCTGGCGGTGCAGGGGCACATAGTGCACGCTGGTGCCGATGCCGGCGTCGGACAGGCGCTGGATGACGTCGTCGCGCGTGACGCGGGCCGCCTCGGTGAGGCGCAGCACGAACAGGTGCCATGAGTGCACGTCGCCCGCAGGGGCATCGGCGGGCAGGATGAGGGGGAGGTCGCGCAGCGCCTCGAAGTAGCGGGCGGCGAGCTGCTGGCGGCGGGCCAGAAAGGCGGGCAGGCGCCGCAGCTGCACGCGGCCCAGGGCCCCGGCCATGTCGCCCATGTTGTACTTGAAGCCGGGAGCCACGATCTCGTAGTACCAGGCCGGTGTCTTGCTGGTGAAGCGGTCGAACGCATCGCGGCTGATGCCGTGCAGGCGCATGATGCGCATGCGCGCAGCCAGGGCCGGGTCGTGCGTGACGGCCATGCCGCCTTCGCCGGTGGTCATGGTCTTGTTGGCGTAGAAGCTGAACACGGCCGCATCGCTCGGGAGCTGGCCGATCTTGACGCCCTTCCAGGTGGAGGGCAGGGCGTGGGCGGCGTCTTCGACCACGCGCAGGTGGTGCTGCCGCGCCAGCGCCATGATGGCGTCCATGTCGCACGACAGGCCGCCGTAGTGCACCGGCAGGATGGCCTTGGTGCGGGAGGTGATGGCGGCCTCGATCTTGCGCACGTCGATGTTGAGCGTGACGGGGTCGCAGTCCACGAAGACGGGGTCGGCGCCCAGGTAGCGCACCACTTCGGCGGTGGTGGTGAAGGTGAGGGTGGGGACGATGACTTCGTCGCCCGCCTGCACTCCGATGGCTTCGAGGGCCAGGTGCAGGCCGGCCGTGGCGGAATTGACGGCCACGGTGTCAACGCCACCGCCGAGCGAGTCGGCGAATTCCTGCTCGAAGGCGCGGGTTTCAGGGCCGGTGGTGACCCAGCCGGAACGCATGGCCTGCGTGACGGCGGCAATTTCTTCCTCGCCGATGTCGGGGCGAGCAAAGGGGATGAAGGCAGGTGTGCTCATGAAGTCGATGGAAGAAGGGGAAAGTGCCTGCGCGGAAGGGGCATGCGTCAGCGGCCGCTGGGCCGCCCCTGACCGGGCGCAGGAGACCCCCGGGGCCTCTCGTGCAGGGCCCGGCCAGGGGCGGGGCGCAGGAGAGGCATTCCGGGTTGCATCAGAAAGGTATTGTCCGACTTTTGGTCTGGAGCCGGGAGGACGTTTCAGCTTTTTGCAAGGCTCGTGCCACAGGCTTCCAGAAAGCGGCGTGCGAGCACGGGGTAGGTGTGGTGTGCGAGCACGTGGGCACGGCCCGATTCGCCCATGCGGGCTCGGGTGGCGGGGTCGATCGCGGCGAGCTGGCGCAGGCCTTGCGCAATGGCAGGAGGATCGGCCGGGGGCACGGTGAGTCCGCAGCCGGCTTCGGCCACCGGATCGTTGCCGGCCTCGACCGAATGCAGGACCACGCAGCGCGCCATCATGTAGTCCATGAGCTTGTTGGGCGCAATGCCAAAGCGGTAGATGGGCACGCGCTGCCAGCCGATGTAGGCGATGTCCACCTGGGCCAGAAAGGCGGGGATCTGTGCCTTGGGAATGGGGTCGAAAAAGGCCACGGTGTCTGCGAGCCCCAGGGCCTCGGCCTGCTGGCGCAGGGCGGCTTTTTCGTGTCCGTCGCCGACGAGCACGAAGCTGAAGGGCGCGTCCCGGAGCAGGGCGGCAGCCTGGAGCATCACGTCGAGCGCGTTGGGGGTGCCGTGCGAGCCGGCATAACCGACCACGGTGCGGCCGGCGGCCTTCTGTGCGGCCACGTGGCGCGCGATGTCGCCCCGCAGGGGCGGCGGCTCGCCCTGCCATTCGTCGAGCGTGATGCCGTTGGGCACGATGTGGAGCCGGCGCAGGTCGAGTCCGTGCGCCTGCATGTGTCCGGCCACCTTGGGCAGCATGCTCACCACGACATCGGCGTCCCGGTAGGCGGCGTTCTCGGCGGCCTGGCACAGCCGGATGAAGGGGTGGCCGGGCGACATGCCGCCCAGCTCGATGGGAGACAGGGGCCAGAGGTCGTGCACCTCGAACACCAGCGTGCAGGGGTGGCCGGCACGGCGGGTGAGGCGCGCGATGCGGCGGGCGACCCAGATGTCCATGGGGTAGGTGCTGCTGGCGATGACTACATCGGGCCTGAACTCACGAGCGATGCGGGGGGCATCGGCCCATGCCTGGCGCAGGAAGGCCCAGATGTTGCGCACCCGGCCCAGGCCGTTGCCCGCGTAGGGGGGGGTGGCATACCAGTGGTAGGCGATGCCGTCGATGTCCTGCACGGTGGCGTGTCCCGACCGTGTCGCTCCCGCCGCCTGCAGCGCGGGCAGATCGGGCTGCCTGGCCCGCACATGGCTGTGGCTGCCGGCGAGCATGCGCACGCAGTGGCCGGCGTGCACCCATTCGCGGGCGAGGTAGTAGGGACGGTATTCCATGCCGTGCAGGGGACTGCCGGCATAGTGGTTGAGGTAGAGAATGTTCATGCGTGCGGCCCCCGGAGCGGAGGCAGGGTGTGCAGGGTCTGGATGAGGCGCGAGACGGCAGGGGCAAAGAGCCCGTGGTCGGCCACCCAGGCGCGATGGTGTCGGGCAATGTCCGGGGCGCGTGCGGCCAGGATCGGGAGCTGCCGGGCACTGACCCGGGCCAGCTCTGCGCTGCCCAGGCGGTCCGGCACGATCCAGCCGTGGGCGTCGTCGGCCACCAGTTCGCGGTTGGCGGGCAGGTCGCTCAGCAGCGGAATGCAGCCGTGGGCCATGGCTTCGAGCACCGACACGGCGACCGAGTCGCTCTGCGGCAGGCTCAGATACCACTGGGCCCGGTCGTACCACACGGCCTGTGCGGCGGCGTCCAGGCGCCCGACAAGGCGCACGCGGTCGCCGAAGCCTTCGCGTTGCACCCACGCTTCCAGCTCGGGGCGCAGACTGCCGTCGTGGGCCATCACGAGCCGGGCCTGCGGCTGCCACGAGACGATGCTGCGGAACAGCTCCAGCACGCGCAGGGGCTGGTAGATGGGTTCCAGCCCCCGGTTGGCGTAAAAGAGCCAGGGCTCGCGCACCGGCTGTGCCGGCACGGGCGGCAGCGCATCGAGCCCGAAGGGAAAGGTCATCACCTCGCGTGCGCCCAGCGCCCGCATCTGCTGCGTCATGTGCTGCGAGTCGCTGGTGCAGAGGTCCGCGTTGCGCAGAATGGAAGAGGTGAGCCACCGGTAGGCCGCGTGGCGCCCGGGCGTGAGCAGGATGTCGCTGCCCCAGGCCGATGCCAGCACGCGCCCGCGCAGGCGCCATGGGCGGCGTGCCAGCCACACCAGCGTGCCGTGCGAGGTGAGGTAGTGGGGGTTGATCCAGTCGGCATCCGCATGGCGCAGCCAGCGGCCGACTTCCGGCAGGCGACGCAGCAGCGCAGCGTTGCCCCCGCCATGGGCCGGGTCGGTGTGCAGTGCCAGCCGCTGCTCGGGCGGTACCAGCTCCGCCAGCCCGGGTGCAAAGCCCCGGCTGGAGCATACCCACAGATCGACATGCGGATGCAGGGCACGCCCCCATTTGACGAGGTGCGGGCTTTCGCCGTCGCCCACCAGGGCATAGCGCAGGCGGCGTGTGGCATCGACCGGCAAGGGGGCGGGAAAAACGGCAGGGGTCATGCGTCGTGCGGAGGAAATGGGGATGCCGATGCCGCCTGCATCCCGGAAGCGGAGGGCAGCGCACCGGCCCAGTGTGTGTAGGCCGTCAGATGGTCGGGGTGCTCGGCGAGCCAGCGGGCATCCTGCGTGCGGGTGTCGCCCACCACGCGGGCAGGGCAACCGCTCACCACCGCAAAGTCGGGAAATGTGCCACGCACCCGGCTGTGGCTGGCCACCAGACAGCCCTTGCCCAGCACCGTGCCGGCCTCGACCACGCAGTGCGGGCCGATGAAGCAGTGCGCCCCGATGCGGATCGGAGCCCGGATATCGCTGGCGAACGAGCCGTCCGCAGCGGGCCCGGGAGCCCCCGGCACCCGGGCTGCCACCCGCACGCTGCGGTGGGTGCTGTGGGTGACGATGCTGACGAAGTTGGTGATCTGCGTCCCGGCCCCGATGGTGATGCCTGCGCTGGCCTCGATGAAGTTGAAGTGCCCGATGAACACGTCGTCCTCCAGCAGCAGCCGGTCCTCGTGCTCGATGCAGGTGCTCGGCGAGATGCGGGTGGCGGGGCGGGGCTGGCCGCCGGACACCTCGCCGAACACCATGCGGAAGCACAGTGCCTGCCACAGCCAGCGCCGCATGCGGTTGAGGCGGGCGCGCCAGCGCAGGGCGGGGGGCATGGAAGGCGGGGACATGGGGGACGTCATGGCTGCTCCTCCACCAGTTGACCCACATCCGCTTCAGCCGGATCGGCAGGCTCGGGTGCGGGAATGTCCGACCAGAAGGCCAGACGCCAGAAATAGATGCCGAAATACACCACCATCGCGGCCGAAACGGCCCAGGCCCCGGCCAGCAGCCCTCCCCACCGCAGTCCGGCCGCGAGGGCGCCCACGAAGGCGATCTGCCCCACCACTGCCCAGCGGAAGGCCCAGCGCTGGGCCTGCCAGGCCATGGTGACCACGGCCAGCGGCGCAGCCACGAAATGCGCGGCAATGTAGGGGGCCAGGGCGCGGGCCAGCTCGCCCGCATCCCGCCATCCGGCCCCGAACACCAGCCGGAACAGCCAGGGCCCCGCCACCATCAGCACGCCCATGAGCCCCAGCGCCACAGCCCCGAGCAGCAGCATGATCTGACGCACGGCTCGCCGGGCATCCTCGGGCCGGGCGCCGGTCAGCCGGGGGTACAGCGCCTGCGACACCGCGCTGCCCACCAGTGTGGCCGGCGCCTTGAGGTAGCGCAGCGCCAGTCCCCAGAAGCCTGCGGCCGCATCGCCCGACCAGGCCACCAGCAGCGCCACGGCCAGTGCATCCTGCAGCGTGCCCAGAAAGGCATGCGGCGTGTTGAGCAGCGGAAAATCGCGATGGATGGAGGCCATGCGCCGCATGTCCTGTCCCAGGTCCGCAGAGGCCGCCAGCGGCCAGACTCTCCGCCAGCCCCCCGCCGGAGCAGGGCGCCACAGGGGCAGGGTCGCCAGCAGCACCGCCACGCTGGGGGCCAGCACCAGTGCCCATGTGCCTGCGGTGCCCGTGGCCTGGCCGCTCCACAGTGCATAGCCGAACAGCACCTGCAGCACGGCGCCTCCGCCATACTGTACCACCCGGCTGGTGGCCAGTGCGCGGAACTGTTCGGCGCGGTTGCACCACATCACGAGCAGCTGCAGCAGCCCACTCCCTGCCACCGCCAGCGGCAGCAGGGCCGGCAGAGGCAGATGCGCCCAGCGCGCCAGCGCCCAGCCCACAGGCAGGCACAGCACCGTCACCGCCAGCCAGATGCGCAGGCACAGCGCCAGCAGGGCACGGGCATCGCCTTCCTGCCGTGCCATCGGCAGCGCAAACTCGTAGCGGCCGCAGGCCACCACGGCCAGGGTGGCGGCCACCGTGGTGAAGCTCGTGAATCCGCCCATCGCCTCCGGCGTGAACAGGCGTGTGATCACCGGCCCCAGTGCCAGGGGCACGACCTGTGCGAGCGCTCCGCCCATCAGCAGGGTGAGCGTGGCATGCAGGAGTCCGGCAGGAGCACGGGAAGACATCGTCGGCAACAGGGCAGCGGGGAGGGAAGAAAGAGGGCGGGGCAACCTGCGCCGGTCAGCCCAGTACCCGAGCCAGGGCCGCGATGACGCGGTCCTGCGTGTCGTGCGTCAGGTCGGCGCTCATCGGCAGGCTCATCACCGAGCCCGCCAGCATGTCTGCCACCGGGGTGGGGGTGTCGCACAGTCCCTGATAGGCCGGTTGGCGGTTCATGGGGATGGGGTAGTGCACGGCGGTCGGAATGCCTTCGGCCTTGAGGGCCGCCTGCACCGCCTCGCGGTCAGGCACCCGGACCGTGTACTGTGCAAACACGCTGGTGCGTCCCGGCCGCTGCTGGATGCGCGTGATGCCGGCGGCATCGCACAGTGCGTTATAGCGGGCGCCCAGCTCCGCGCGCCGCGCCACTTCCCAGTCGAACCGTTCCAGCTTGGCCAGCACCACGGCGCACTGGATCGTGTCCATGCGTCCGCCCACGCCGATGCGGGTATGGGTGTAGCGCTTGCTCTGGCCATGTACCCGCAGCTCGCGGCAGGCGCGGGCCAGCGTGTCGTCGCTCGTGAAGATGGCGCCGCCATCCCCATAGCAGCCGAGCGGCTTGCTGGGGAAAAAGCTCGTGCAGCCCAGCGTGGACAGATGGCCGCTTTCCACACCGTCGAGCGTGGCCCCGAAACTCTGCGCGCCATCCTCGATCACAGGCAGATGCCCATGCCGTGCGGCCACTGCGCGGATCGCCGTCATGTCCGCCACCTGTCCATACAGGCTCACCGGCATGATCGCACGGGTGCGCGGCGTGATGGCTGCCTCGATCCGGCCGGCGTCGATCAGGCCCGTGTCGGGTTCCACGTCGACGAACACCGGGCGCCCGCCCAGGAACACGATCACCTCCACCGTGGCGGCAAAGGTGAAGGGCGTGGTGATCACCTCGTCGCCGGGGCGCAGTTCCAGCGCCATCAGGCTGATGAGCAGCGCCTCGGTGCCGCTCGACACCGTGATGCAGTGCGCCGCACCGGTCCGCGCTGCCAGCGCCGTCTCCAGCTCGGCCACTTCGGGGCCCATGATGTACTGGCCGTGGTCGAGCACCTGCTGGATGCGGGTGTCGATGCGGGTCTTGAGGGCAGCGTACTGCGATTTGAGATCGATGAAATCCATCGTGATGCATGCAGGGCATCCCGCACGGGAGCCCTGTCCTCCACAGGTCATGAAAAAAGGGACAGTGAACAGACCCCGCGCCATGCAGGGCCACAGGACCGTCCCGGAATGTGTTGTGCGCGTGGCATGTCGGGTGCGTGCTCGCGGTCGTCCGCCCCGCAGGGCTGCCGCAGCCAGATCGTGCAGGGCCCTCCGGCCTCAGGCCGCCGGCACCAGCGTCACTGCGTCGTCCTGGAGCACATAGCGGTCGCCCGTGTGGGGGCAGCGCGCCTCGCCCTCGCCCGAAGCCGGCAGATCCAGCCGCTCGCCGAAGCGGCTCATCCAGCCGATGCGCCGCGCCGGCACCCCTACCACCAGGGCAAAGTCCGGCACATCCCTTTGTACCACGGCCCCGGCCCCCACGAAGGCGTACCGCCCCACGGTATGGCCGCACACAATGGTCGCATTGGCGCCGATCGTCGCCCCCTGTCGCACCAGCGTGCGGCGGTATTCGCTCTTGCGCGCCACGGCAGAGCGGGGGTTGTAGACGTTGGTGAACACCATGCTCGGGCCGCAGAACACGTCGTCCTCCAGTGTCACCGCGTCGTACACGCTCACGTTGTTCTGCACCTTCACGTTGTTGCCGATCTGCACGTCATTGCCCACAAACACGTTCTGCCCGAACGAGCACCCCGCGCCGATGCGGGCTCCGCCGCAGATGTGCACCCAGTGCCATACACGGGTGCCCGCGCCGAGCTGCGCCCCCGCATCCACGATGGCCGTGGAATGGACCACAGGAGAAGAAGCAGGAGCGTCCGCAGACGCCGTCGTCATGTCAGCCGCCATGGGCAAGCACCTCGTCGATTGATGTTTCTGGCGGCGCGCACCGGCATGTGCCCGTGCGTGCCGCCTCCAATGCGTGGAAAAAGCGCAGCCCCCTCAGGCCCGCAGCAGCCGGGCAAGCATCGGGTGTCCCTGGCCGTCCCGGGCGGGCACGGGCTGCGCGTGGCGAATGACGTTCACCGTCTCGATGCAGTGCCGCGCATCTTCCAGCCCGTAGCCACGGCCGGCCAGAATCTCCTCGTAGCTCACCTTGTGCAGTTCCGTGAAGCCTTCCGAGAACTCAAGCTGCTCGCCGCTGATGTCGATGCTGCGGAAAGTCGGCTTCCTGCCCTTCACGCTGTCGGGCAGATCGGTGGCGTCGATCGACAGGAACCAGCGCACGCGCGCGCGTTCGTACTCCAGATAGCCCGCCGCCTTGTTCTCGGCGCTGTAGTGCACCACGTTCTCCTGCAGGTTGCCGAACACGAAGTGCAGCATGTCATAGAAATGCACCCCGATGTTGGTCGCCACACCGAAGGACTTGCGCGGATCGCCCTTCCAGCTCTCCATGTACCACTTGCCGCGCGAGGTGATGTAGGTCAGCTCCACGTCGAACTTGCGGTCGGCCGGCGCCTCGGCCACCTTGCGGCGCAGCGCCAGAATGGCGTCATGGTGGCGCAGCTGCAGAATGTTGCGAACACGGTGGCCGGTTTCCTTCTCCACCAGCACCAGGTCGTCGAGCAGCTCGGGCGTCGGCACCAGCGGTTTCTCGCAGATCACGTCGCACCCCAGCCGCAGCCCCGCCGTGATGTGGGAATGGTGCAGGTAGTTGGGCGTGCAGATGCTCACAAAGTCGAGCGTGCGGGCCGGATCGCGCTTCAGGCTCCAGGCATGGTCGTAGAAACGCTCGAAGTCGGTGAAGAACTCGCTCTGCGGAGAGATGCTGTCGATGATGCCGACCGAATCGTTGATGTCATAGGCCACCGCCAGATGGTGTCCCAGATCCTTGATGGCCCGCATGTGGCGGGGTGCAATGTAGCCGGCCGCACCGATCAGCGCGAAATTCTTGATGGTATGCATGGAAGGAAATCAGGCGTGTCATGAAAAACAGCCCGCATTGTGCGCCTATTCGGCAAAGCTGACAAAAGGGTGACACATCGGCGCAGTCCGTCCGGCGGAGCACGCAGCCCCTCCTGCAGACAGGGCCGGGGCACAGGGGGCAGGGGCCTGCACGGGGTGTCCGTGCCTGTGCTTCGTGCCCCTGGGGTGCCTTACAGCCGGAACACCTTGAACCCGGCCTCTGCGGCTGCGTGGCGGTCGTACAGGCTCTTCACGTCGCTCAGGATCGGGTGCTCGCCCCGGGTGAAGGGCCGGAGCTCGGCGGGCGTCAGGGCCCGGTAGGCACTGTGGCCCACGGCCACCACCAGCACATCCACCGGGTGCTCGGCGTCGATCGGCTCCAGCGCGATGCCGTATTCGCGCTGCACCTCCACCGCATCGGCTACCGGGTCGCACACCGCCACCTGCATGCCCCAGCTCTCGAACTCGCGCACCATGTCCACCACCTTGCTGTTGCGGATGTCCGGGCAGTTCTCCTTGAAGGTGATGCCCAGGATTCCCACCCGGCAGCGCGGAGCGTCCATGCCCTGCTGCAGCATCAGGCGAATGGTGTTGCGAGCCACATAGCGCGCCATGTTGTCGTTGATGCGGCGCCCCGCCAGAATCACCTGAGGGTTGTAGCCCACGGCCTGCGCCTTGTGCGTGAGGTAGTAGGGGTCCACGCCGATGCAGTGTCCTCCCACCAGCCCGGGCCGGAAAGGCAGAAAGTTCCACTTGCTGCCCGCTGCCTCCAGCACCTCCACGGTGTCGATGCCCAGTCGGGCGAACAGCACGGACAGCTCGTTGACAAACGCAATGTTGAGGTCGCGCTGCGTGTTCTCGATCACCTTGGCGGCCTCCGCCACCCGGATGGAGCTGGCCGGGTAGGTGCCCGCCGTGATGATGTCCGCATACAGCGCATTCACCGTCTGCGCCGTGGCGGCCGTGCTGCCGCTGGTGATCTTGCGGATCTTGGTGAGGGTGTTCACCTTGTCGCCGGGATTGATGCGTTCCGGGCTGTAGCCGCAGTAGAAGCCGCGTGCCGCATCGGCCGTGGCCTCGTTGCCGCTGTGAATGTAGGTGAGCCCGGACATGCGCTCCAGCACCGGCACGCACACCTCCTCGGTCGCGCCAGGGTACACGGTCGATTCGTAGATCACGATGTCGCCCGGCTTGAGCACCTTCCCCACTGATTCGCTGGCCTTCACCAGAGGAGTCAGGTCGGGGTTGTTGGCACCGTCCACCGGCGTTGGCACCGTCACGATGAAGATGCGGCAGTCGCGCAGCGCGTCGAGCGTGCTGGCGTAGCGCAGATGGGTGGCTGCAGCCAGCTGCTCGGCGGTGGTTTCGAGCGTGCTGTCCCGTCCGGCCTCCAGCTCGGCAATCCGTGTCGTGTTGATGTCAAAGCCCACCACGGGTCGCTGACGGCCGAATTCCACAGCAAGGGGCAGGCCCACATAGCCCAGGCCCACCACAGCCATCAAGGGCATAGAAGTGCTTTGCATACAATATCGAGAGAAGAGTAGTTTGAACGGCCTAGCGTGTGGCGCGCAGTCCTGTCATGCCGGTGTCAATGTCGTGTCAGACACTTGTCACTGTGCTGCCATGCATGCGCCGCATGGGCCCGGCCGGGTCCACCCAAATTATAAGAACCGTTCCCCCGGATTACGGGGGTTCCCTGTGATACAAACCCTCCCATGAACACTGTCATCCGCAAGGCCGTTTTCCCCATCGCGGGCCTGGGCACCCGCTTCCTTCCCGCCACCAAGGCCAGTCCCAAGGAAATGCTTCCCGTCGTGGACAGGCCCCTCATTCAGTACGCTGTTGAGGAGGCCTACGCAGCCGGCATCCGCCAGATGATCTTTGTCACAGGGCGCACCAAGCGTTCCATCGAAGACCATTTCGACACGGCCTACGAGCTGGAATCCGAACTCGAAGCTGCAGGCAAGACGGCGCTGCTCGATCTGGTGCGCAGCATCATGCCCGAGGACATGCAGTGCGTGTACGTGCGCCAGCCGCGGGCCCTGGGGCTGGGCCACGCCGTGTCCTGTGCCCACCAGCTCGTGGGAGACGAGCCCTTTGCCGTGCTGCTGGCCGATGACCTCATGGTCGGTGAGCCCCCGGTCATGAGCCAGATGGTCCAGCAGTTCCGCGAGTGGCGCGCGAGCATCCTGGCCGTGCAGGACGTGCCGCACGAAGAAACCCGCAAATACGGCATCGTCTCCGGCACCCCCATCCGTGAACGCCTCGTCGACGTCGACGGCATCATCGAAAAGCCTGCCCCCGAGGAAGCCCCCAGCACGCTCGCCGTGGCCGGACGCTACATTCTCACCCCCGGCATCTTCGACGAGCTCGCCCGCCAATCCCACGGCGTGGGCGGCGAGATCCAGCTCACCGACGCCATCGCGGCCCTCCTGCGGCGCGAAAAGGTCTTTGCCTACCGCTATGAAGGTGCCCGCTATGACTGCGGCAGCAAGCTGGGCTTCCTGCAGGCCACGGTCGACCTGGCGCAGACCCATCCGGAAGTCGGCACCCAGTTCTCCGAGTGGCTCGCACATCGCATGAAGGGGTGAGCATGTTCCAGTCCCATGTGCTTCTCACCGGCGGCACCGGCTACATCGGCAGCCATACGGCCGTGACGCTGATCGAGGCAGGATACCAGGTCGTCCTGCTCGACAACCTCTGCAACAGCCAGGCCGACATGGTCGACCGCATCGCTGCCCTGTCTGGCGCGCGGCCTGTCTTCGTCGAGGGCGATGTGCGTGATACCGCCCTGGTGCGGGACACCCTTGAGCGCCATTCCATCGAAGCCGTCATCCACTTCGCGGGCCTCAAGGCGGTCGGCGAGTCGGTCGAACGGCCCATCGACTACTACGCCAACAACGTGCAGGGCTCCATCAACCTGCTGCAGGCCATGCAGGCCGCCGGTGTGCACCGGCTGGTGTTCAGTTCGAGCGCCACCGTCTACGGCACCCCGCACTACCTTCCCTACGACGAGCAGCATCCCACGGCGGCCATCAACCCCTATGGGCGCACCAAGCTGCAGGTCGAGGAATTCCTGCACGACGTGGCGGCCAGCTCGGCCGACTGGCGCTTTGCCACCCTGCGCTACTTCAACCCTGTCGGCGCCCACCCTTCCGGGCTGATCGGCGAGGCGCCCAACGGCATTCCCAACAACCTCATGCCCTACATCGCCCAGGTCGCCGTCGGCACCCGGCCCTGGCTCAACGTCTTCGGCGACGACTACGACACCCCCGACGGCACCGGCGTGCGCGACTACATCCATGTCATGGATCTGGCCGAGGGCCACCTTGCCGCCCTGCGCTTCCTGCAGGAGCATGCGGGCTGGCATGCCTTCAACCTGGGAACCGGGCAGGGCACCAGCGTGCTCGACATGGTGCGGACCTTCGAGTCTGCATCGGGCGTGCCCGTCCCCTATCACATTGCCCCGCGTCGGAATGGGGATCTCCCCGCCTACTATGCCAAGGCCGACAAGGCCCGCGAGCAGCTGGGCTGGCAAGCCCATCGCACACTGCACGACATGTGCGCCAGCACCTGGCGATGGCAACAGAATTTTTCGCGGCAATCCTGAAGCCCTTCCCTCATGAGAATATCTTCGCCAGAATCTGATACCGTCAATTTTTATAAACGGCTATATCAACTTCCGCCCTTCAGGCATGCAGCGGGCTGGCAGCTTCTGGCACAGGCTACTTGCGACATAGGTGCCTTTATCCTGAGTGCGATACTGGCCAACATATTGGCACGCTGGCTCAATGGTCCCATGGCCGAGCAGATATTCTGGCAAGGCGCACGCGGCAGCATTTTTTTTGTGTTGCTCCTGGGGTGGATGTTTTGGTTTGGGGCGGTTAAACAGGCCTATACCCGTCGCAAGCCTTTCTGGGCTGAACTGCATCGGTCACTCACGGCAGTTTTGATTTTTGCTCTACTCGATTTGGCCTTGCTCGGTTTGCTTCGGGTTTCCTATTCTCGGACCTGGTGGCTGGCGTTCTGGGGCTGTCTGCTCGTGCTCCAGCCCTGGGGCAGGGGCCTCGCGCGCCGCATGCTCATGCGGCTGGGTAAGTGGAACCGTCATACCGTGATCTATGGTGTGGGGCCCAATGCCTGGCAGGCCTGTCTGGCCCTGCGCTCGGAGCCTGCGCTGGGGGTCATTCTGGACGGATTCGTGGCACCTCCGGAGCTGCTGACCGAAGTGGATCCCGCCATCCGTGCCTCCGGCCTGCCGGTCGTGGAGTGGCAGGGCACAGAGGATCAGGCAAGCAGCATCCATGAGTGCAACAACGTCATCGCCTTCGAGGCCGAGCAGCGGGACTACCGCGACGCCTGCATCCGTCAGCTCACCCAGTACATGGTCAGGAGCGTGCGCGTCATCCCCTCCATGCGGGGCGTGCCGCTGTACGGCATGGAAACCTCCTATTTCTTCAGCCATGAGGTTCTGCAGATTCACCTGCAGAATAACCTTGCCAAAATTCAATGGCAGATATTGAAAAGGAGTCTGGATATTTTCCTTGCAAGTATCGGATTGTTTGTTCTGTCTCCATTTTTTCTATGGATTGCATTTCTTATAAAAAGAGAAGATGGTGGTCCTGTTATCTATCATCAAGCAAGAATAGGAAAAGATGGAAAAGCATTCAAGTTTTATAAGTTCAGAAGCATGGTGGTGAATGCAGGGCAGATTCTTGAGCAGTGGAGGTTAAATGACTCGCCTGAGTGGTTGGAGTATAAAGAAAATAATTTTAAGCTGGCAAATGATCCGCGCATATTGAAGATTGGACGTTTCATAAGAAGGACGAGTGTTGATGAGTTTCCTCAGCTTTTCAATGTATTGAAGGGGGACATGAGTCTTATTGGTCCTCGTCCTCTTATGCCCAGTGAGGTGGTGGATTACGGTGAGGATATTTCTTTGTATGGGGTAGTGCGGCCTGGAATGAGTGGGCTGTGGCAGGTCAGTGGTCGAAGTAATACCTCGTTTGCAGATCGCATTTATTTCGATGGATGGTATATCAAGAACTGGTCCCCCTGGATGGATGTAGTGATCATTGCAAAAACATTTAAGGTGGTGCTTGCTGGTTCTGGTGCGTACTAGAGGATATTATGAGAGTGTGTGTGCTTTTGGCTGCATTTGATGGTGAAAAATATATTAAAGAGCAGTTGGATTCTATTTTTCAGCAATCCGGATGTGATGTCATCGATGTATTTGTTCGGGACGATTGTTCTCGTGATGGCACAAGTGAGGTTTTGAAGAATTATTCTTTGAAAAAAGACGCCTTGAAAGTGCTTGAGGCAGATTCCAATACAGGAAAGGCGGGATTTAATTTTTATGAGTTAATAAGATATGTCCCGCCTGATTATGATTATTATGCATTTGCAGATCAGGATGATATCTGGATGCCAGATAAGTTGGCGTCGGCGGTGAATTTGCTGCAGGGCAGCGGAAGCGAATGTTACTCGTGCGCAGTAGAAGCCTTCTGGCCGGATGGTAGGACTTCGATATTGAAGCAAAATCCCAGACAACTCCCGGCCGATGCTTTTTTTGAAGCGGCCGGCCAGGGATGTACCTACGTTTTTACGCAAGCATTTTTTGTGAGGTTACAGGATTTTGTGCGATCGCATGCAAGCGAGATAGCTAAATTTGAATTCCATGACTGGCTGGCCTATGTCCTTTCAAGGGCATGGGGATCAAAATGGTATTTTGATCCTGTTCCTCATATGCGTTACCGTCAACATGACAACAATGAATTGGGTGCAAGAGGTGGCTGGAAATCGATTGCCAACAGGCTGCGCAAGATACGAAGTGGATGGTACAAGGGACAAATTGTCATGGCTTCGGATATTTATATTGCTGCAGGTGGAGGTGATAAAAGTGCACTTGATTTACGTAGCAGTTGTGTGAATTCTTCTGCGAAATTCAGTGCAAAAAGTATTTGTCTTTTGATGAGGTATTCGCGCAGGCGTGTAGTGGATAGGGTGGTCATTGTATTCTCGCATCTGATGCGTTGGATTTGAGTGCTTGCAGAGGCTTATTTTATTGATTTTGTATTGAAAGGATTTCCATGATATTGGTAACAGGCGGCGCCGGCTTCATTGGCGGAAATTTTGTGCTGGACTGGGTGGCTGGGCATGAGGAGCCGGTGGTCAATCTGGACAAGCTCACCTATGCGGGCAATCTGGAGACGCTGGCTTCGCTCAAGGACAATCCCCGCCATGTCTTTGTGCAGGGGGACATTGGCGACCGTGCGCTGGTGGAGCGGCTGCTGGCCGAGCATCGGCCGCGTGCGGTGGTGAACTTTGCGGCCGAGAGCCATGTGGATCGCTCGATCCATGGCCCGGAGGATTTCATCCAGACCAATATCGTCGGCACCTTCCATCTGCTGGAGTCGGTGCGTGCGTATTTTGGGGGATTGGGGGGTGCCGAGCAGGCGGCTTTCCGCCTGCTGCATGTGTCGACCGACGAGGTGTATGGCACGCTGGAATCCACGGCTCCGGCGTTTACCGAACGGCATCGCTACGAGCCAAACAGCCCCTACAGCGCAAGCAAGGCGGCAAGCGACCATCTGGTGCGTGCATACCATCACACTTATGGGCTGCCGGTGCTGACCACCAACTGCAGCAACAATTACGGGCCCTACCATTTCCCCGAGAAGCTCATTCCGCTCATGATCGTGAATGCGCTGGCTGGCAAGCCGCTGCCGGTGTATGGCGACGGCATGCAGATTCGGGACTGGCTCTACGTCAAGGACCATTGCAGTGCCATCCGCCGCGTGCTCGAGGCCGGGCAGGTCGGCGAAACCTACAACGTGGGCGGCTGGAACGAAAAGGCCAATATCGATATCGTGCACATCGTCTGCGATCTGCTTGACGGGCTCCGTCCCCGTGCGGATGGCCAGAGCTACCGCACGCAGATCACGCATGTGACGGATCGTCCCGGTCATGACCGCCGCTATGCCATCGATGCGCGCAAGATCGAGCGTGAACTCGGCTGGAAGCCGGCCGAAACGTTCGAGACCGGCATTGCCAAGACGGTGCAGTGGTATCTGGACCATCCGCAATGGGTGCAGAACGTGCAGAGCGGGGCCTACCGGGAGTGGGTGAATCTGCAGTACCACCAGTAAGACACAGGGGATACCGTCATGAGAATTCTGCTGTTCGGTCGCAACGGGCAGGTGGGCTGGGAGCTGCAGCGCAGCCTGGCGCCGCTGGGCGAGGTGGTGGCGCTGGATCACCGCCTGGAGGACAACCCGGTATGGGAGGGCCGGCCGCTGGCCGGGGATTTCGGCGATCCCGAGGGATTGCGGGACACTGTGCGCCGCGTGCGCCCCCATGCCATCGTCAATGCGGCCGCCCATACGGCCGTGGACCGCGCCGAGAGCGAGCCGGAGCTGGCGCGCTGCCTCAACGCCACGGCCGTGGGCGTGCTGGCCGAGGAAGCTGCCACGCTGGGGGCGGCACTGGTGCACTATTCGACCGATTACGTGTTCGACGGATCGGGGGATCGTCCCTGGACCGAAGGCGATACCCCGGCACCGCTCAATGTGTATGGACGCACCAAGCTGGAGGGCGAGCAGCTCGTGCAGCGGCATTGCCCGAAGCACCTGATCTTTCGCACCAGCTGGGTCTATGCGGCCCGGGGGGGCAACTTTGCCAAGACCATGCTGCGGCTGGGGCAGGAGCGCGATGCCCTCAGCGTGATCGACGACCAGCATGGGGCCCCCACCGGAGCCGAGCTGCTGGCCGATGTCACGGCCCATGCGCTGCGCCAGCTGCTGCGTGGTGATTCGCAGTGTGCCGGGCTCTACCATCTGGTGGCGGGTGGCGAGACCACCTGGCATGGCTATGCCTCGCTGGTGCTGCAGACGGCGCGGGAGGCAGGAGTGCCGGTGCGGGTGACGCAGGACGCCATTGCAGCGGTGCCGACCAGCGCATTTCCCACGCCGGCGCGTCGGCCGCTCAATTCGCGTCTGTCCACGACGCGGCTGCAGCAGACCTTTGGCCTGGTGCTGCCCGACTGGCAGCAGGGCGTGCGGCGCATGCTGGCCGAGATTCTGCCCGATGGCAAGGCAGCGAAATAGTTCTGAAGGCCCGCGGTGAACCGCAGGGCTGTCGCATTCTCTTTCTTACGCACACATCATGACGACACGCAAAGGCATCATTCTGGCCGGAGGTTCGGGCACCCGCCTGCATCCGGCTACTCTGGCCGTCAGCAAGCAGCTGCTGCCGGTGTACGACAAGCCCATGGTTTACTACCCCCTGAGCACCCTGATGCTGGCAGGGATCCGGGATATCCTGATCATCAGCACGCCGCAGGACACCCCGCGCTTTCAGCAGCTGCTGGGCGATGGTTCGCAGTGGGGCATCCATCTCGAATATGCGGTGCAGGCCAGCCCGGATGGGCTGGCGCAGGCCTTCCTGATCGGGGAGCATTTTGTGGGCAACGCGCCGAGCGCGCTGGTGCTGGGTGACAACATCTTCTACGGACATGACCTGAGCATGCTCCTGCAGCAGGCCGACGCCCGCACCACGGGCGCGAGCGTGTTTGCCTACCATGTGCAGGACCCCGAGCGCTACGGCGTGGTGGAGTTCGATGCGGCGGGCAAGGCCATCAGCATCGAGGAAAAACCGGCGACTCCCCGATCCAACTATGCCGTGACGGGGCTGTATTTCTACGACAGCCAGGTGGTGGACATCGCCAAGGCCGTGCGGCCGAGCGCGCGCGGGGAGCTGGAGATCACCAGCGTCAACCAGGCCTATCTGGAGCAGGGCTCCCTGCATGTGCAGATCATGAAGCGGGGGTACGCCTGGCTCGATACCGGCACGCACGAGAGCCTGCTCGATGCCGGACAGTTCATTGCCACGCTGGAGCAGCGGCAGGGGCTCAAGATCGCCTGCCCCGAGGAAATCGCGTGGCGCAACGGTTTCATCGACGCTGCACAGGTCGAGCGGCTCATGCAGCCCCTGCTCAAGAACGGCTACGGCAAATATCTGCAACGCATGCTCAAGGATGGAGTCAAGGCATGAACATCATCGAAACCACGCTTCCCGAAGTCCTCATCATCGAACCCAAGGTGTTCGGCGATGCACGCGGCTTCTTTTTCGAGAGTTTCAACCAGCGCGATTTCGATGCGGCCACGGGCACGCATTACAGCTTCGTGCAGGACAACCATTCCCGTTCCCGCAAGGGGGTGCTGCGCGGCCTGCACTATCAGACCCAGCAGCCCCAGGGCAAGCTGGTGCGCGTGGCGCGTGGCGCCGTGTTCGACGTGGCCGTGGATATCCGCAAGGGGTCGAGCCATTTCGGACAGTGGTTCGGCGCCGAGCTGACCGAGGACAACCAGCGCCAGCTGTGGATTCCGCCGGGGTTTGCGCATGGCTTTGTGGTGCTCAGCGAAAGTGCTGACTTCCTCTACAAGACCACGGACTACTATGCGCCGCAGTATGAAGCTAGCTTGATGTGGAATGATCGCTCGATTGGTGTTGCATGGCCGATTCGTGAGGAAGATGCTATCCTTTCAGATAAAGATAAGAAAGGTATGCCTTTTGCGGGAATTTGAAAATTAAATTTAATGGTCTGCATAACGTAGAGATGAATTGTCTCGATGCGTGGCGTGAATTGATTGAAATTTGATTGTACGTATGAGTGTAAGAAATTGCATATTGTTGGCCACATATAATGGCGAAAAATATATTGAGCAGCTCCTGGAATCTCTTGATTTCATTGAAAATGAGTCATCTTTTTTGGTTGTCAATGATGATGGGTCACAAGATGGAACTATCGATATTTTAAGAGGTTTTGAAAGAAAATTCAGTGGCAGGGTTTTTATCAATGAAAACCTGTCTGGCGAGCATGGGGCTCTAAATAACTTTAGGGACTTGATTTCTAAGGCGCCGCCAGCGGATTATTATTTTTTCTGCGATCAGGATGATGTGTGGGTAAAAAATAAAATACCGAAAATGATTGGCGTTATGCAAAATGCGGAAGCTGCACATGGGGTCGATTGCCCTATATTGGCGCATTCTGATCTTTTTGTGGTTGATAAAGATCTGAAAAAAATAGGAAATTCTTTTTTTGAATATCAGAATCTTTATTCAGATAAATCTGGATTTAATGACATTCTTTGTCAGAACATTGTGACAGGCTGTGCGAGTGTAATTAACAGAAAACTTTGTCGTTTAATGGCAAACGTTCCTGCAGAGGCGATCATGCATGATTGGTGGGCGGCGCTAGTTGCGTCTGCTTTTGGCAAAATTGTGTTTAATAATGAATCATTGGTATATTATAGGCAGCATGATTCTAATTCGGTGGGTGCGAAAAAATGGACGATTTCTTCTGTGGCAAAGAAGCTTTCTCTTGTTTTTTCTAGAAAAAGGTCTCAAAAGGTTGTCGCTCCTCTTTTTATTCAAGCGAAATCTTTTTGCAGTATTTATTGCGACAAGTTGGATCTTGCTAAAAGGGGGATAATCCTGGATTTCTTGTGTATTGAAAAAAGAAATGTGGTGCAGAAAATTATACTTCTGGTCAAGAATAAATTTTCTAAAAATGGGATGCTTCGAACTTTGGGGTTTTATTTTGTGGTTTTGAGATCGATTTGATTGTTTGGATGGTTTGGTGGTGTGGATTTGTTGTGAATTTATTAAATAATCGCGCTATATTTTGTGTATTTTATGTCGTTGAATGGTGTGTTTCTTGTGAGGGTTTTGCTTAAAAGGTGCAAGAGTGAGTATATTGAAAAATAGTTTTTGGAATATGCTTGCCTTCGCTGTTCCTACGATAATAACGATACCTGCATTTGGTGTGATATCGCGCTCGCTCGGGTTGGAGAAGTTTGGCGTCTATACAGTGGCATTCGCAATATTGGGGTATGCTTCTGTAATCGATATTGGAATATCTAGGGCTGTAATACGCGAAATTGCACAGAATGGAGGCGATGAAACTCAGGAGGCGAAAATACTTGGTACGGCATATAAAGCGATATTTATTTTTAGCTTTGTTTTTTCCTTTCTTTCTATAATTTTTTCTTCTGAAATTGTAGATATGATGGGGGTGCGGATTGAAAATCATCGCGATGTGCAAATCGGGATGATTTTTTGTTTTTTATCTTTCCCGTTGATGATGATTGTTCAAGTGCTTCTGGCATATTTGGAGGGGAAAGAGGAATTTTACGTACTTGCTAAACAAAGAATTTATACGTCAACGATTAGTGCTATTGTTCCTGCGATATTGTGCTATGAATATAAAAATTCTTTTTTGTGGGCGGGGCTAGGTATATTGATTGGAAGAATTTATACTCTGGTTTTGACTTTTTTCGTCGTGAGGAAGATCTGTCCTGCTTGGCCGCGTGAAATCGATTTCAATATTCTTCGTAGAATGATGAAGTTTGGAGGTTGGTTAACGATCACTAATATTATTAGTCCAATTATGGTTTACTTTGATAGATTGGTTGTGGCTAATTCGCTGGGTGCGGGGAGAGTAGGGATTTATTCGGGGCCATCTGAGTTGGTGGCTCGCTTGAGTGCTATACCGCAGGCTGTTACGCGTTCCCTGTTTCCTAAGCTATCGAATTTAAATGAAGTAAAGAGCCATAAACAATACGTCGTGCAAACTAGATTTATTGTTTTTTTGTCGACTTTTGTGATTTGTGTTGTCGTCTATTTTTTTTCTGGGGCTATTTTGGGAGCATGGCTTGGTCTTAGTTTTAAAACGGATGAATCTATTGCTGTTCTGAGGATTTTGTTGCTGGGTTTCTTTTTTAATTCTATGGCGCAGATACCATTTACGGAGTTGCAGGCAATGGGGCGATCCCGTTTGACGGCATATGTTCATTGTGCAGAAGTTGTTCCATATGTTGTGGTACTTTATTATCTTATGAAGAATTTTGGGCTTTATGGCGTAGCTGCTGCTTGGGCGATAAGAGTAGGGTGTGATTATGTTTTGCTTGAATATTTGACGGGTAAGGCAAAAAATGAATATTACTGAGCTTCAGTGCGCCTCGAAAGAGGTTATTGTGCTCTTGGCAACTTTCAATGGTGAGAAGTTCATTGAAGCACAATTGCAATCGATTGTTGATCAAAATTATCAAAATTTTTCAGTATTGATTCATGATGATGGATCCAGCGATGGTACCAGAGAAATAATATTGAATTTTGTTAAAAGATATCCTGAATTATTTTTTCTGATAGAGGATGGTCTTGTTTTTGGTTCGGCGAAGAATAATTTTTCTCATCTTTTGGGTTTGGCTTCTTCTTTGAATGCTAAATATTTCATGTTCTGCGATCAAGATGATGTTTGGCATAGGGATAAGATAAGTCAATCACTTTTATCTATGCGTGTTATTGAAGGTGTCGATGAAAAAACTCCCTGTTTGGTTTGTACGGATTTGAATCTAATGGACGGGGAAGGTAATATATTTGCCGATTCTTTTTGGAATTATCAGCAAATGGAGTGTAAAAAGGATTTTAAGACTCTTGTTAATAAGAGTTATTATCCTGGATGCTCTATGATGATCAATAAAGCGTTGCTTAATTTTGCTGGTTGCATACCAGATGAAGCAATTATGCATGATTATTGGATTTTGCTTGTGGCTTCGGCTTTTGGAAGAATTTCTGTGATTGATGCTCCTTTGATTTCTTATAGGATTCACGGTGGTAATCTTGTTGGAATAAATGGCTATCAAAAAAATTTCCAAAAAATATTAAAGATTTTGGAGTATTTTAAAAATCAAAGAATGATGGGGAAGAAGCAATTTGACCAGGCTTACGCTTTTTGGAGAATTTATCATGATAAATTGCCGATGGAAATTGATGGTTTTTTGAGAAATTATCTGAAGATTAGGCTTTCGGGAAATTTTATTTTAAAAATAAAAAACCATCGCCTTTTGTATGCTGAAGGATTGATTAAATCTATTAATAAGCTGATTTTGTGGGATTCCTTGCTTTGCAAGGACGTGTATGCGGATGTTGTTTTGTATTGATTTTTATTTGGTTGTTTATGATTGCTATAAAAAGATCATACACTGAGAGTGTTTCTTGGCTTTTTTTGGCCTGTAGTTTTTTAGCAGTCTTGTTGCCTAGTGGCCGGTTTTTCGGTATAAATTTAAAAATAATTTCATTCTTTTTTTTATTGTTTTTTATTGGAATAAAATCTTATATTTTTTCTGATTTTATTAAAAGATTGAATTTTGTCATTTTGTTGTTGATAATTTGGGTTTTTGTTGGGCTTGTGTATTGGCAGGGTGACCTTTCTCCTGTTTTTTCACAGGCTAAAGATATCTTTGTGACAGCTGTTTTCCCTATAATTGGAAAAATTCTTCTGCAAAGAAATATGCTGACTGCTGAAAGACTTCTTCGAAGTGCAACGGTTTGGCTTTTTGTTATTGCGTTGATAAAGATTTTTATTTTCATTTTTTCATTTGTTGCTGGTGTTCCTGTGTATGTGGTTATGGAAGGCATTTCGGAGTTTTTCGGTACTTCTCTGATGTCTTTCGATCTTGGGGATTTGGGAGGAAGAATTCAATTCGTTTCTGATTTGTTAATTCCTTTCGTTATATTTTATATTCTTTCTTTAAAAAAGAATAGAAACAGGTTTGATTTCTTTGTTTTGTTTTCGCTGATTTTTTCTGCTTTGGTTGGTTTTTCTAGATATGTGTGGGTGGTGGTGGCGGTTTCGGTTTTTTTGTCTAACTTTCTTGTTTTGAGGAAAAGAAAGAGATTTGCTATTTTTATTTTTATAATTTTGTTTTCGTGTGTCTTTTATTTTTTTGAAAAAGAATATATTGATTATGTATTCTTGCAGAGATTTGATAGCGTCGCTTCCTCTGAGTCTGATTTGGTTAGACAAGAACAATCCAGAAATCTATGGGCGTGGTTTTGGGATGCTCCTTTGATGGGGCATGGTTTGGGTGCGTACATTCCAGGCTATATAAGGAGTGAGGAGGCACCTTACTCTTATGAGCTTCAGCTATTGGCTCTTCTAGGACAGATGGGAATTATCGGCGTAGGTTTCTTGTCGATTGCCGCCATCAGCCTTTATTGGCGTCAATTTTTAATGGCTTTACGTTCTAATTTGATGGATGCTGTGGCTATTTTTGTGCTTTCTGTTTTTTGGATTATGAGTGGTCTTTATAATCCCTATTTGTTTTCTTCTTCTGCTGGTGTAATCTATACAGTAATTTTTGCGCTTTATTTTTATATTTCTTTCGAATGTCGTTCGAAGGGCGGTGTTTCGGATTATTTGAATATAAAGTCAATTTGATCTAATAAAATTTGTGTTTATTATTAATGTTTCGTCTGGTTGGAATTTATTTTAGTGAGTGGTGTCAAATCAATTTTTTGGCAATCGTTTTCTGTAATTAATTTTATTTTATGATTGATTCTACAAAATCTCTGACTAGGAATAATGTCGAAGTGCTGGCTCAGGCGCTTCCGAGCATCCAGAAATATCACGGCAAGACCATGGTGATTAAGTATGGCGGCAACGCCATGACCGATCCGGCCCTGCAGAAGGCGTTTGCCGAGGACATCGTGCTCCTGAAGCTGGTGGGCATCAATCCGGTGGTGGTGCATGGCGGGGGGCCGCAGATCGAGACGGCGCTCAAGCGGCTGGGCAAGGAAGGGCACTTCGTGCAGGGCATGCGCGTGACCGATGCCGAGACCATGGGCGTGGTGGCGTGGGTGCTGGCCGGCGAGGTGCAGCAGCAGATCGTCGGGCTCATCAATCAGGTGGGCGGCAAGGCCGTGGGCCTGACCGGACGCGATGGCGCCATGATCCGTGCCCACAAGCTGCGGCTCAAGGACCAGCACGACCCGTCCATCGAACATGACGTGGGCATGGTGGGCGACATCGAGGAGATCGACCCGAGCGTGGTCAAAGCGCTGCAGGACGATCAGTTCATCCCCGTGGTCAGCCCCATCGGCTATGGCGTGGACAACGAGAGCTATAACATCAACGCCGATGTGGTGGCGGCTGCGCTGGCCACCAAGCTCCAGGCCGAGAAGCTGCTCATGCTCACCAACATTGCCGGGGTGCTCGACAAGCAGGGCCAGCTGCTGCCCGAGCTCACGCCCACACGGGTGGACGAGCTGTGTGCCGATGGAACCATTTCCGGGGGCATGATTCCCAAGATTTCCGGGGCGCTCGAAGCGGCCAAGCGCGGTGTCAAGGCCGTGCACATCATCGACGGTCGGGTGCCGCACAGCATGCTGCTCGAAGTGCTGACCGAGCAGGCCTACGGCACCATGATCCGGGCCTGAAGACGGCGGAGCCGGCCCGTGGGGCGGGGCGGCTCCCTGAGAGTGCCCCGTCATAAAGGAGAACAGACATGCGATTGCTGCTGGTGGAAGACGACCAGATGCTGGCCGATGGCATCAAGCAGGGGCTGACCACGGCGGGCGGCTATGTCGTGGATGCGGTGGGCAGTGCCGAAGCGGCGCTGGATGCCCTGACATCCGACGAGTTCGATGCCGCAATCATCGACGTGGGCCTGCCCGGCATGGACGGCATGGCGCTCACGCGCCGCATTCGCGAGCGGGGGCTGAATCTGCCGGTGCTCATGCTGACGGCCCGGGATTCGCTCCAGGACCGGGTGCAGGGACTGGATGTGGGCGCTGACGATTACATGGTCAAGCCTTTCGAGCTGCCGGAGCTGCTGGCGCGGCTGCGGGCACTGCTGCGGCGATCGCAGGCGGCCACCACGTCGGTCCTCACGCTCGGGCCCATTGCGCTCGATACGGCGGCCCACCAGGTCACGGCCGATGGCCAGCCGCTCGACATGGGCCCACGCGAATGGACGGTGCTGCAGTATCTGATGCTGCATGCACCCAAGCCCGTGAGCAAGGAGAAGCTGCTGCAGGCGCTCACCGGCTGGGACAAGGAAATCACCCTCAATGCGGTGGAGGTCTATATCTCCCGGCTGCGGGCCAAGCTCGACCCCTACGGCATCGCGCTGCGGTCGATCCGTGGCTTCGGCTACCGCATCGAGCACAACGGGCACTGAAGGGGGCTTGAAGGGGGCTTCAGCCGGGCGACTGCCCGGCATGGAGGCTGTGTGCAGCCGTCACTACTCCCCCTGCACGGTGTTGCCGTAGCGCAGGAGCAGCGAGGCGGCAAAGAGCAGTGTGACCTTCAGGCCGCAGCCGGTGTCCTGCTCGTGGGGCATACCGTCCGAGAGAATCAGGTCGCTGTGATGGCGCAGCGCGATTTCGCGGGCGATGGCCAGGCCGAGGCCGGTGCCTTCGCCCTTGGTGCCGGGGACGCGGTAGAAGCGCTCGAACACATGGGTACGCTCCGTCACCGGGATGCCGGGGCCGTTGTCCTCCACTTCCACGAAGGCGCGGGGCGGAATCGGGGCGTGTTCGGGGTGGCCGGTGACGCGGGCCAGCATGCTGGCATGGTCGTGCTCATCGGTATCGCCGACGCCCTGCACGCCGCAGCGCAGGGTGATCACGCCGCCTTCCGGGGTGTAGTGGATGGCGTTGACGATCAGGTTGCTCAGGAGTTCGCGCAGCCACAGCGCATGGGCGGAGACGCGCACCGGCTGCACGTCCAGCCCGAGGTCGATGTTCTTGGCGGCGGCGGCATCGAGGTGCGATTCGAGCAGGTCCTCGCACAGCGCCTTGAGGTCGACGGCCTGCAGGTGCTGCGCTTCCATGGCATCGGAATCGGCGCGGGACAGCGACAGGAGCTGGTGCACGAGCTGCGAGTTGCGCCGGATGGCCGCACGCAGGCGGGTGAGCTCTGCCACAGGGATCTGGGCCACATGCTGGTGCAGCTCCGGACTCCAGACCAGACGGATGCCGTTGGCATCGGCTCCTGTGCCCGCGCCTGCCCCAGAGCCTGTCGGGGGGGGCAATGCTGGAGCCGTGTCTGCCAGACCGGGTGTGTGGAGCCGGGCGGGAGGGGAGGACGGCAGTGCGTCCTGCTGCTGCCGCAGGGACTCGGTCCAGGCCTCGATCTGGGCCTGCAGGCCTGCCAGCGGGGTGCGGAGCTGGTGCGCGGCGTCGGCCACGAAGCGGCGCTGGGTTTCGGCCTGGGCGTTCACGAGGGCGAACAGGCGGTTGAGCGAGGCGATGAGGGGGCGGATTTCTTCCGGTGTGATGCGTTCGTCGATGCTGCTGAGGTCCCGGGGAGAGCGCTGCTCGACGGCCATGATGAGGTCGCGCAGCGGCTTGAGGGCGCGCCGCACCGCCCAGCTGATGACGAGCGAGGCACCCGCAATCATCACGAGGTTGGGCAGCAGGACCTTGAGAAAGAGCTGCTGCAGCCAGCGCTTGCGCGGGTCGGAGGCGTCGGCCACTTCGACTACCACGTCGCCTGCCACGCTGGGCACGCGCTGGACCACGATGCGGTAGCTGGTGCCCTTGACGTCCTGGTTGAAGAAGTCGGGGTCCTGGGTCACGGGCACGATCGAGGGCAGGCGTTCGTCGCCGTGCAGCAGCTTGCGCTTGGGGGTGTAGACCTTGTAGGTGACGAGGCCCTGGCGCTCCTTGAGGAATTCTTCCACCGGTGGGGCGAGCAGGAGCACGGGCGGGTCGCCCTCATGTGCGCCCACCGCGATGATCGAATCCGCCAGCAGGGGCACGAGCTGCAGGAGCTGCTTGTCCTGCTGCGAGGCGGCCGAGTCGGCCGAGCGGTAGTCCGACCAGGCGTTGATGAGCGCGAGCACGACCAGCGGGGCGATCAGCAGCATGAGCAGACGGCGCTGGATGCGCACCGTGTCCACCCGGGCCACTGCGCGGTCTGCCACGGCCCGCGCCCGCGCACTGGCGGCGGCATCGGGGGAGCGGGGGGAAGACAGGGCGTCGGCAGCGTCCGCCTCGGTGAGGGAGTGGGGGGCCAGGCGCAGCCGCAGCCAGCGGGGAAGGTTCATGGGGCGAGTATGCGGGAAAAGGGATCGAATTCCCAAGGCCCGCGATGCTTGTCCGGCCGAAGGCGTGTGGAGCCCACGCCCCCGCCCGCACCGTGGCATCGGGCCCCCGGAGGGCAGATCGAGGGCAGGCTGCAGGGTGTGCGCCCGAGGGAAAACGGCAGGAAACGAGGAGTCTCCCCATGCGCTGCGGGGATAGGGTGCGCTACCATGGGCGCCGCAAGCATGTTACATCCTGCGAGGAGGTGGGGAGGTGTGCTGCAGGATGCCTGGTGCTGGCTCGCGCGGCTAGGTGTCTTCCCTAGATGTGCCTGAAAAAAGCACGACCGTTCTATTCATTTGATATATTCACGCCATGTCCACGATCCATCCTGTTTCGTCGTCCAAACCCGAAGCGGAGAGCCACGGCAGCCGCCGTGCCCACCACAAGGGAATGCACACCCGTGCCATGCTGCTCGATGCAGCACTGGCGCTGGCGAGCGAGCTGGGATTGGAGGGCATCAGCATCGGTGCGCTGGCCGAGATGGTCGGCATGAGCAAGTCCGGCGTGTTTGCCCATTTCGGGTCGCGCGAGGATCTGCAGATTGCCATCGTTCAGGAGTATTACCAGCGTTTCGAGCAGGAGGTGTTCTATCCCGCCCTCAAGGCGCCCCGGGGTTTGCCGCGGGTGCGGGCGATGTTCGGCAACTGGATCCAGCGGGTCACGGAGGAGGTGCAGTCCGGCTGCATCTTCATCAGTGGCGCGGTGGAGTTCGATGACCGCGAGGGGGCTGTGCGCGACGCGTTGCAACGTGCCGTGCGCAGCTGGCTGGCGGCCATGTACCGGGCGATCGAGCAGGCCAAGGAAGAAGGACACCTCCGGCCCGATACCGATGCGCAGCAAATGGTGTTCGAGACCCATGGGCTGATTCTGTCGGTGCACTACGAGGCGCGCTTCCTGCAGGAGCCGCACGCACTCGACCGGATTGCGCGGGGTTTCGAGCGCATCGTGGCGTATTACAGCACCGGCACGTCCGCGTAGGCGCGGCGGGGTACGGGCGGTAGACGTCGGAGAGGAGTTCCACCGGAAGCGGTGCGACATCGGGGGGCCTGCGGGCAGGCCCGATGCTGCGGAGCCATCGGTGGGGTTCGAGGTCTTGAATGAACGAGGCGCATGCGTGCGCCGGACACAGGAGATGGACAGATGCCGATTTACAACCCGCCCCTGCGCGACATGCAGTTCGTGATGCACGAGGTGTTCGACGTGAGCCGCGAGTTCGCCGCCATGCCGGCCTTTGCCGAGGTGGATCGCGAGACCGTCAACGCCGTGCTCGAAGAAGGGGGCAAGTTCGCCGCCGAGGTGATCTTCCCGCTCAATATTTCCGGGGATACGGAGGGCTGCCGGCTCGACGTGGTCACGCACGAGGTGACGCCGCCCCAGGGCTTCAAGGAAGCCTACCGCCAGTATGTGGAAGGGGGCTGGCCTGCGCTGTCCTGCGCTCCCGAGTTCGGCGGGCAGGGGCTGCCTGCCGTGGTCAACCAGTGCTTCTACGAGATGCTGAACTCGGCCAACCAGGCCTGGACCATGTACCCCGGCCTGAGCCACGGTGCCTACGAGGCCCTGTTCGCACACGGAACCGAATGGCAGAAGACGACCTATCTGCCCCGGCTGGTGAGCGGAGTGTGGACGGGCACCATGTGTCTGACCGAACCGCACTGCGGCACCGATCTGGGGCTGCTGCGGACCAGGGCCGTGCCGCAGGAAGACGGCAGCTACCGCATCACCGGCAACAAGATATTCATCAGCGCGGGCGAGCACGACATGGTGGAGAACATCGTGCACCTGGTGCTGGCCCGCCTGCCCGACGCGCCTGCGGGGAGCAAGGGCATCAGCCTGTTTGCAGTGCCCAAGTTCCTGGTGAACACCGATGGCTCGCTGGGTGCGCGCAACGGCATTTTCTGCACGTCGCTTGAGCACAAGATGGGCATTCATGCCAATGCCACGGCCGCACTGGCCCTGGAAGATGCCGTGGGCACCCTGATCGGCGAGCCGAACAAGGGGCTGCAGGCCATGTTCGTGATGATGAACGCGGCCCGGCTGGGTGTGGGCAACCAGTCGCTGGGACTGACCGAGGTGGCGTACCAGAATGCGCTGGTCTATGCCAAGGACCGCCTGCAGATGCGCAGCCTCTCGGGGACCAAGGCCAAGGACAAGCCGGCCGATCCCATCATCGTGCACCCCGACGTGCGCCGCATGCTGCTCACGGCCAAGGCCTGGGCAGAAGGGGGCCGGGCGCTGGGCGTCTATGCCTCGCTGCTGCTCGACAAGGAGCAGCATCACCCCGATGCCAAGGTGCGCAAGGACGCCGGCGAGATTCTCGCGCTGCTCACGCCGATCGTGAAGGCCTTTCTCACCGACAACGGCTTCCAGGCGGCGGTGGAGTGCCAGCAGGTGTTCGGCGGGCACGGCTACATCAAGGAATGGGGCATGGAGCAGTTCGTGCGCGACGCCCGCATCAACATGATCTACGAGGGCACGAACACCGTGCAGTCGCTCGACCTGCTGGGACGCAAGGTGCTGGGCAACCAGGGAGCCACGCTCCGCAAGTTCGGCAAGGAAGTGGCGGCCTTCATCGAGAGCGAAGGTGTCAATGAGAAGATGGCCGAGTTCATCAACCCGCTGGCGCTGATTGCGGGCCAGATGGAGAAGTTCACCACCGAAATCGGGTTCCGGGGGTTCCAGAACGCCGACGAGGTGGGGGCAGCGGCTGTGCCCTACCTGCGCGTGGCCGGGCATCTGGTGTTTGCCTACATGTTTGCCCGCATGGCGCAGGTGGCGCTCCGGGCGATCGCCGAGGGGAACACCGATCCGTTCTACCAGGGCAAGCTGCAGACGGCACGGTTCTACTTTGCCCGGCTGTTCCCCGAGACGCTCACGCTCATGAAGACGGCACGTGCCGGCAGCCGGGTGCTGCTCGACACCGATGCCGCGCTCGCCTGAGCGGCATGCGCAACCTGCAACCTGCTGGAGGAGACAGATCCATGATGAACCAGACGCATGCACGCAGAGGCCGGGGACTGGCCGTTGCCCTGGGGATGGCCGGTGCGCTGCTGGTCCAGGCGGGAGCCTGGGCGGCCGAGATGACTCCGGTCGGCACCTGGCGCAGCATCGACGACAGGACGGGCGCACCCAAGGCGCAGATCGTGATCCGCGAACGCGGCGGGGCGCTCTATGGCCGCATCGAGAAGCTCCTGCGGCCCGGAGCCGACCCGCATGCCGTGTGCAGCCACTGCACCGATGACCGCAAGGACAAGCCCATGGTGGGGCTGGAAATCATCCGCGGCGCCCGCCGCGATGGCGACCGGGCGGTCTGGGAAGAAGGCAAGATTCTGGATCCCGAGAGCGGACGCAGCTATACCCTGCGCCTGACGCCGGTGGAGGAAGGCCGCAGGCTGCAGGTGCGCGGTTCGGTGTTCGGCATCGGCCGCACACAGACCTGGGTGCGCGTGCACTGATCCGGGCACTTGAGACCGGGCCGGCCGCCATGGGCCGAGCGGGCCCGGGCCGATGCTGACTGTCTTTTTTCCCTCCATCCCATCAACCCGCTGGCTGCGAGGCCGCGTGGGGAAGACCGGCTCCTGCAGTGTGCGCAGGGGGTGTCCCCACCGGCCTGCAGACGGCTGAACCGAAAGCAAAACCATGTCCCGATTTCAAGTGAAGAAGGTCGCCGTGCTGGGTGCCGGCGTCATGGGTGCGCAGATTGCCGCGCACCTGGTCAATGTGAAGGTGCCGGTGGTGCTGTTCGACCTTCCGGCCAAGGAAGGTCCCAAGAGTGGCATCGCGCTGCGTGCCATCGACAATCTCCGCAAGCTCAAACCCTCGCCGCTGGGCGTGGCGGACGACGCGGCGCTCATCGAGCCGGCCAACTACGAGGAGCACATGGCGCTCCTGCAGGAGTGCGATCTGGTGATCGAGGCGATCGCCGAGCGCATGGACTGGAAGACCGACCTGTACCACAGGATCGCGCCGCACGTGGCTCCCCATGCCATTGTGGCGTCCAACACCTCGGGCCTGTCCATCACCCGGCTGTCGGAGGCACTGCCCGAGAGCCTGCGGCCGAGCTTCTGCGGCATCCACTTCTTCAATCCGCCGCGCTACATGTATCTGGTGGAGCTGATCGCCACGCCGACCACGCAGCCGCGCATTCTCGACGACCTCGAAACCTTCTGCACCAGCGCGCTCGGCAAGGGCGTGGTGCGCGCCAAGGACACCCCCAACTTCATCGCCAACCGCGTGGGCATCGCCGGCATGCTCTCGACCATGATCGAGGCCGAGAAGTTCGGTCTGACCTATGACGTGGTGGACGATCTCACGGGCAAGAAGCTCGGACGGGCGAGCTCCGGCACCTTCCGGACCGCCGACGTGGTCGGTCTCGACACCATGGCGCACGTGATCCACACCATGCAGGAGAACCTCTCGGCCGAGACCGATCCGTTCTACGGCAGCTTCGGGACTCCCGCCGTGGTGGCGCGGCTCATCGAAAAGGGCAATCTGGGGCAGAAAACCAAGGCCGGTTTCTTCAAGAAGGTGGGACGCGATATCCTGCGCTATGACCTGGCCGAGGACGACTATGTCCCCGCCGGCGACAAGAGCGACGAGGTGTATGCCCGCATGCTCAGGAAGCCTGCGGCCGAGCGCCTGCGGCTGCTGCGCCATGCAGAAGGCGCCCAGGGCCGCTTCGTGTGGGCCGTGCTGCGCGACCAGATGCACTACGCGGCCGTGCATCTGCAGACCATTGCCCATACCGCGCGGGACGTCGACTTCGCCATGCGCTGGGGGTACGGTAGCAAGCAGGGCCCGTTCGAGCTGTGGCAGGAGGCCGGCTGGCTGGAAGTGGCCCACATGATCCAGGAAGACATCGACCGGGGCGAAGCGCTGTGCAAGGCGCCGCTGCCTGAGTGGGTGTTCCGGGGACCGGTTGCCGACGCGGGCGGCGTGCACACGCCCGAGGGCTCGTTCAACCCCTCGACCGGCGAGTTCGAGCCCCGCTCGGCACTGCCCGTGTATGCCCGCCAGTACTTCCCCGAGAGCGTGCACGGCAGCGTGCAGGCCGATCCGGCCACGGCGGGCACCACTGTGCACGAGGACGATGCCCTCCGCCTCTGGACGCTCGATCACGAAGTGCTCATCGCTTCCATCAAGACCAAGATGCACACCATCAGCCCCGCCGTGGGCGAGGGTCTGACCCGCGCCGTGGAGCTGGCCGAGCAGTCCTACCAGGGGCTGGTCATCTGGTCGAACGACGAATGGTTCAGCGCCGGCGCTGACCTGCAGAGCGTGCTGCCTGCCTTCATGGCGGGGGGCGCCCTCACCGTCAACGGCATGGAGCAGGAACTCCAGCAGCTCATGCTGCGCATGCGCTATGCCCAGGTGCCCACCGTCGCCGCCGTGCGGGGGCTGGCACTGGGCGGTGGCTGCGAGATGGCCGTCTACAGCAGTGCGCGTGTGGTGGCCATGGAGAGCTACATCGGGCTGGTCGAGGTGGGGGTGGGCCTCATCCCCGGAGCCGGGGGGTTGACCTACATTGCCCGCCGCGCGGCCGAGCATGCCGCACACAGCACGGGCAAGGATCTGCTGCCCTTCCTCACAGAAGGCTTCACCGCAGCGGCCATGGCCAAGGTGGGCACCAGCGCCCTCGAAAGCCGCAAGCTCGGCTATGTGCTCGACAGCGATGTGATCGTGCCCAACAAGGACGAACTGCTGTACGTGGCCATCGCCCAGGCCAAGGCCCTGTACCAGACCGGCTACCGCCCGCCCATGAAGCGGCTGTTCCCGGTGGCGGGGCGCGACGGCATCGCCACCATCAAGGGCTCGCTCGTCAACATGCGCGACGGTGGCTTCATCAGCCAGCACGACTACGACATCGCCTCCATGATCGCGCGCATCGTGTGCGGCGGAGACGTGGACCCCGGCACGCTGGTGAGCGAGGAGTACCTGATGCAGCTCGAACGCGAAGCCTTCACGGCCCTCATCGCCCATCCCCTGACCCAGGACCGCATCCTCCACATGATGAACACCGGCAAGCCGCTGCGGAACTGACCCCGCACCGCACGCACTGCCACCCCCCTGACAGAGTCCGTTCCCTACAGGGAACGGCCCCCATATCCGGAGTCTGAAGCATGAGCAAACAAATCCAGGACGCCTACATCGTGGCCGCGACCCGCACGCCCATCGGTCGCTCGCACAAGGGCTATTTCAAGCACACCCGTCCCGACACCCTGCTGGTGCGGGCACTGCAGTCGGCCATGGCGCAGGTGCCGGGGCTCGACCCCGCAGCCGTCGAGGACATCATCTGCGGCTGTGCCATTCCCGAGGCCCAGCAGGGCCTCAACATCGCCCGTGTGGGCGCCGTGCTTGCCGGGCTGCCCGAGAGCGTGGGCGGCATCACCGTCAACCGCTTCTGTGCCTCCGGACTCAGCGCCGTAGCCATGGCGGCCGACCGCATCCGGGTGGGCGAGGCCGATGTGATGATCGCCGCTGGCGTCGAAAGCATGAGCCTCGTGCCCATGATGGGCAACACGCCCTCGCTGTCACCCACCATCTTCGACGGCAACCACGACATCGGCATCGCCTATGGCATGGGCCTCACCGCCGAAAAGGTGGCCCAGCAGTGGAAGGTGAGCCGCGAGGCACAGGACGCCTTTGCGGTCGAGTCCCACCGCCGTGCCGTGGCCGCCATGCAGTCCGGTGCCTTCCGCGACGAAATGACCCCTGTGGACATCGAGGAGCGCCGTCTCGACCTGGCCACTGGCGAGGTCCGTGTCTCGACCCGCACCGTCGATCTGGACGAAGGCGCACGGCCCGACACCACCCTGGAAGGACTGGCCCGGCTGCGCACCGTGTTTGCCGCGCGCGGCACCGTCACCGCCGGCAACAGCTCCCAGACCAGCGATGGGGCGGGCGCCCTCATTCTGGCGAGCGAGGCGGCGGTCAAGCGCTTCGGCCTCACGCCACTGGCGCGTTTCGTGAGCTTCGCGGCCAAGGGCGTGCCCCCGGCCATCATGGGCATCGGCCCCATCGAGGCCATTCCCGCTGCCCTGCGCGTGGCCGGACTGCGGCAGGACGACATGGACTGGATCGAGCTCAACGAAGCCTTCGCCGCCCAGTCCCTCGCGGTCATCAACACCCTGGGACTCGACGCCGCCAAGGTCAATCCCATGGGCGGCGCCATTGCCCTCGGCCACCCGCTGGGCGCCACCGGTGCCATCCGCTCGGCCACCGTCGTGCACGCCCTGCAGCGCAACCGGCTCCGGTACGGCATGGTCACCATGTGCGTCGGCATGGGACAGGGTGCTGCCGGCATCTTCGAGCGCGTGTAAGCTGGGCGCGTGTCCCTGCCCGTGTGTCGGGCAGGGAATTCCGTGCGTGACTTTCCTGTCCATACTGCTTGCCGTCCCTGCCGGGGCTCCAGGCGGTGGCGGACACACCATGGCACGCCCCTTCCCTTCTCCAGATTCCCTGCATTTCCATGTCCGACATCCTGACCCACATCGACCACGGCATTGCCACCATCACCCTCAACCGGGTGGACAAGAAGAACGCCTTCACGGCTGCCATGTACGCCGACATGGCCCGTTTCATGGAGCAGGTGGCACAGGAGGACGGGGTGCGCGTGCTCGTCTTCCAGGGACATCCCACCGTGTTCTCGGCCGGCAATGACATTGCCGACTTCCTGCACCATCCTCCTTCCACGCCTGAGGCGCCTGTGTTCCGCTTCCTGGAGCAGATCAGCACCTTTCCCAAGCCTGTGGTGGCCGCGGTGGCCGGTCCTGCCGTAGGCATCGGCACCACCATGCTGCTGCATTGCGATCTGGTGTACGCAGGCGACAATGCCGCGTTTTCCATGCCCTTCGTCAACCTCGGCCTGTGTCCCGAGGCCGCCTGCAGCCTGCTCGCGCCCCTGCGCATGGGGCATGCCCGTGCGAGCGAGGCCCTGTTGCTGGGTGAACCCTTCCTGGCCGATGCAGCGCTCGAAATGGGCGTCGTCAACCGCATCGTCGCCCCTGTCGAGGTGAACGCCTACGCGCAGGCACAGGCAGCGCGCCTGGCGGCCAAGCCCCTGTCCTCCCTGATCGAAACCAAGCGCCTGCTCAAGGCCGATCTGCAGCCAGCCATTGCCGCACGCATGGCCGAGGAAGCCACGGTCTTTGCCCGCATGCTGCGCGAACCTGCCGCGCGAGAGGCCTTTGCTGCCTTCATGGAAAAGCGCCCGCCCCAGTTCCATTGAGCGCCCGGGAATTGAGCACTCGGGAGCCGGATCGTCGCTCCACTCTCTGCGTGGCAGCCGGCAGAAAGGGGCAGGGCAGCGTTCCGTGCTCCCCGCCTCCCTCTCGTGCTGCGCTTTTGCCCACTTCTCTTTTTCTTCCTTTTTCCCGTTTCAGGAGACACCGGCCATGAGCAGTACCCAGGTCCCTACGCGAGCCCTCCCTTTCGAGCAGCTGGCCGCCGTGGAGCTCGATCCGGAATTCGTGCGCGCCGTGCACGACATGTTCGGAGAAAAAATGGCCTTCAACCGTCTGCTGGGCCTGCGGCTGACGCGCAGCACCCCGCTGGTGAGCGAAGCGGCCATGGACCTGCGTCCCGAGCTCATCGGGCACTATGCCCATCGGCGCATCCATGGGGGCGCCATTGCGGCTGCGCTCGACACCATGGGCGGATTGGCCGTCATGAACGCCATCGGGGCACGCTATCAGCACGAACCACTGGAGCAGCGCCTGCGCCACTTCATGCATCTGAGCACCATCGATTTGCGCATCGACTACCTGCGCCCTGGCCTCGACGAGCACTACACCCTGCGCGCCGAGGTGCTTCGGCTCGGGTCCCGCCTGGCCAGCACCCGCATGGAGTTCATGACGGGAGAAGGCAGGGTGCTGGCGCTGGGCACCGCTGCCTACATGGTGGCCTGAAGCCGGGGCCTGTCTCTCTGTGCCCTACTCCTGCGCAGGAGCAGGAAGAACACAGGCCCGGAGCTTCCTTCGGGGGTCAGGCCTTCCAGCCACCTGCCTGCTGCGTGAGGCGCAGCTGAGCGGGCAGCGCGTCGAGCGTGCCGTTGTGCACCTCCTGCCCATCCACCTTGACCACTACCTGGGGCTCATCCACCAGGAACATGACAGTGCCCATCACACTGGTGCGCAGTTCTCCACAGCCGCTGGCAGACACGAGCGTGCCGGAAACCGGCTGCCCCTGTGCATCCAGCAATTCGATAGTCAATTTTTTTGCCGACATGAGAATTCCTTTTCAAATCGAGAGGGCGGAAAGGAACTACTGGAATCTACCCGCCCCGCTGACGCGCATTGTGACGCAACTCGGTCGGCATTCCGGCACATAGGCGAATAAAGCATGAAGAATCATATGGTTGCCCATTCACCAGAAACCTTTAGCGGCGTAAATTTTTTAAAAATGGCATGAATGCCATCATGAAAGTAGCTGATCGCGGTAGATTCACCGCGCACCAGTGCCCGCGCAGCTGCACTTCAGGCTTCCGGCCGATTTCCTTTCTCCCTCTTTGCAAAACTCCTGACCGCGCGCAGTGCGCCGATGGTGCTCACTCCGTGTGCAGCGGCACACGTGTCGGAAGAGGGGCTGGCGGCAGCAGGCGCTGGGTGAACAGGTCTTCCTGGTAATAGCG
>NZ_JBNGEN010000008.1:0-105999 GCF_049977365.1 Brachymonas moutaii (nom. illeg.)
AAGCTGTTGCTGCTGTTTTGCTGGCTGTCCTGCTGCGCCGCCTGCAGCGTGATGCCCTTGTCCGCATACAGTGCGGTGCCTTGCTTGCCGGCAATGTCCGAGCCAGTCACGCTGATGGTGCTGTCTGGCCCTTCCTGGGCCAACAGGGTGGTGCTGCCTCCGGCCTGCACGCCGCTGGCCAGTGCCTGCGTGCCACTGCCCTGGCTGTGTTGCGTGCTTTTTTGCTGGCCGTAGGTGATGGAGATGTTGAGCCCTTGGGCTGCGGATGCTCCGCTTGCAAGCCCCTGCATGGCCGATGCGGCCTGGTAGCCCTGCCAGCCTGCATTGGCTGCTGCCATGGCGTTGACGCGGCTGTTTTTACTTTGGCCGAACCGATCAAGAGCTCCCATGGCCTGCTGCGTTGCCGATATCACGGGAGAAGCGAGCGCGATGGACAGGCCACTGCTTTCATAGGAGAAGGCGCTTTCGCTGCGATAGGTGTCCTGCCCTGCAGTGATGTCCAGGTTGCGTGCCGCAATGGTGACATTTCCCTGAGGCGAAGAGACCAGGCTTGCGCTTTGCAGATACTGGTTGCCAGCACGGATGGAGGTATTGCCACTGATGGTGCCGATGGTGCTGCCGCTGGCGGTGGTGGCGGTGCCGGTCTGTGTGCTGCGCAGGCTTTGCTGGCCTATGCTGACGGAGGTGCCGCTGGCAAGAAAGCCTGAGTCGTGGCTTTCTCGGCTGTGGCTTTCCTGCGTGGTGTTCTGGGCGGCGGTGATGGTCATGTCCGCGCCTGCGTTCAGCTCGGTACCCTTGTCTGCAATGACACTGCTGCCCTGCACTTGCAGGTTCTGCCCCGCATCGATCCGGATGGTCTGGCCTCCGATGTCGCTTCCGATGGCGCGGGTGGTGCGAACGCTGTCCTTGATGGAGTCACTGCTGCTGCCCAGGAGGCCGTGGCTGCTGTAGTAGTAGGCATCGTCGACGTTGGTGCTGCCTTGCCCTGCTGTGAGGGCAAGGTTGCCTGCGGCGGCTGCGTGAAGTGTTCCCTGGGTTTGTATGCTGGCTGCTCGGGCGCTGAGGTCGCGTCCGGCGCTCAGGGTGAGGGCGCCCTGGCTGTCGAGGCGGCTGCCTATGTCCTGGGTGATGCCCCAGTTGAGGTGCCTTTGGGCGTCAAAGCGGATGTTTTGCTGCTCGGCAGTGGTGAGGGTGCCTAGGGTGAGGTCGCGACCGGCCTGTACGGTGGTGCTGGCGGTGGCTGCGCTGTGGGTGTTGTCGAGGACGCCGGCGGTGAGGGTGAGGTCGCGTCCTGCGAGAGCGAGCAGGGTGCCGCTGCCGCTGGTGCCGCTGAGGTATAGACCAGCGACGCGGTCGATGCCGGTGTGGAGGTAGGTGTTGGCGGGATCCTGTTCGGTAGCGGTAGTGCTGGTGATGGCGAGGTCGCGTCCTGCGCTGACGAGCAGGTTCTGGCTGGCGTCGACGGTGCCGCCCTCGATGGTGAGGTCCCGGCTGGCGGTGAGGGCAACGTTCTGGCCGGTGATGCGTCCGCCCACGTTGTGGATGTTGTCGGCACCAAGGTCGACGACCTGGCGTGCGGCCATGGTGCCTGCGTGGTTGCTCAGGTCACCGGTGAGGTGGAGTCGCATGTCGCTGCCGCTGATGAGGGCTCCGCTGCCGCTGAGGTCGTCGCTGCGGGTGACGACGTAGACCTGTGGAACCAGTACGGTGGTCTGGCTGCCGTCGGCCAGGGTGACGGTTTGGCTCACGAGCCAGACGATGTCGCTGGTGAGCTGGGCCATTTGGGCCGGGGTGAGGGCTACTCCGGGGCGCAGCTGGTGGCTTTGCGCAAAGCTCACGCCGGCGTCCATCAGGCCCTGGTATTGTTCGTCGTCACTGCGGTAGTCGCCGGCAAAGCGCCGGCCGGTGAGCTGGGCGACTTGCTGCTCGATGCTTTGCTGTTCGTGGTATCCGTCCCCCAGGCGTTTTTGCGTGAGCGCCGGGTCCAGTCCAAGGGCCTGAAGCATGTAGTCCGAGCTCAGCCATTGCCGGTAGCTGGCAAAGGCCGGGTCGGTTTCGATCAGGTAGCTTCTGCCTGCCTCGGGGTTGACGTGGTAAAGGCTGCTTTGGGGAATGCGGGCTTCGGCTGGCAGGGTGCGGGCTATTGTGGCGCCGTCGGCACTGCTGCTGGCCAGCGTGACCTGGATCGCGCTGGCTGCACGGAGTGCTGTGTCTGTGCGGGCTGCTGCTGCGTCGACGGATGCACTGCCGGTGTTGTGGGTGGCAGATACGGTGTGGCTGCCCAGCCCGGAGGGACCAGACGCTGTCGGGGTTTGTCCGGCGCCGCCAGTCACTCCGGAAATGTCATTCTGCAAGGGGGAAATGACGGCGGCCTGGGAAACCGCCGAAGCAGTGACGGCCGTGTGTGTAGGCGTCTGCATGTCGGCGTGGATGCTGGTTGCGGCATCAGCGCCATTGAGGGTGGCGCTGCCGACGAGGGGGGTCTGTGTGGTGCGGGTCAGTCCGTTTGCGGAGGTGGTGCCTCCTTGCACGTTCTGGCCGCTGTTGCCGTTGGCAGCCACGGTACTGGAAAGGTCGGTGGCGGCGTTGGGCAGGAAGACTGTGGTGGGCAAGTTGAAGGTGGTGGTGGATGGCTGGTAGTAATTGCTCCAGCTTTCATTTTTTTCTTGATAGTCGCTGAAGCCACCGTGGTATTTCCAGTAGATGGAATCGGCCGAACCGGCAATGATGGTGGTTTGCTTGCCCTGCGTGGTGCTCTGGGTCAGAGATCCTCCCAGGATGTCGATGGCGCCGCCGGCTGTGACCTGGCTGTCGCGGTTGTCGAGGTTGCCCTGGATGACGATGTGCCCCCCGGCGGTGATGCGTCCCGGATCGCTCGCTGCCAGCTGGTCCTGGTAGACGGTCTGGGTAATGTTGGTGAGGTAGGTGTATTGCCGCCACTGGCCGGTGGTGCGGTTGTTTTCGGTGTTGGCGGCAACAATGGCAGCGTCCAGTGCTGAAACGGCTGTCTGATAGGCCTGCTGGTCTGCGTTGTACGGAGCCAGAGCAGCGTAGTACCCTTTCTGGTCTGCGCCGGTTTTCCAAACGATTTGCGTTTCGAGATTGCAGTCGCCAGAAGCACCACAATTGGAAACGGTAATTTCCCAGCCTCCGTAGGCCGCGAGGTTGGGTTTTGCCACTTCCTCCTGCGGCGGAGGGGTAATGCCATATTCGGCATAGCGGGGTGAATTGCGAGGTTCGGTGTAGTTTGTCTGTGCAAAGCTGGTACACCCCCATGACAGCGTGGAAGTATTGGCCAGACAATCACCCACCGAGTACTGTGCGCGGGGAATATAAGTGCCGTATTTGTCCGGGTGTACCTTCTTGACCAGACCGATGGAGCCACCGCGCTCCACAAAATCCGAAGCGAGCTCGGGTTGAGCTCCAGGCACCTGGTACAGGCTGGGCTGTGCGGTGCTGGAAATCAGCACCTGTGGCGTAACGGTCAGATGGCTGTTGCTGTTGACGATGTCCTGGGCATTCAGAGTCATGTTGCCCTTGGCCTCGATCAGCGAACTGCTGTTTTGAACCCTGTCGGCCTGGCCCTGCGTGGCCTGTCGGCTGGCATCGAGACCACCTGCGAGATGCAAGTCGCCCAGGCTCAGCAGCGACGAGCCGCCCAGATTGTTGAGCGTCTGCACGCCCAGATCGAGTTGCTGGCGCGCGGCCATGGTGGCACTGCTGGTGATGCCCTGTGTGGTTTCGGCCTGGTTGGTGAGCGTGCCGCTGCGGACCGAGAGATAGTCGCCATAAATGCGTCCAGTGCCTGTGTTGTTCAGGCTGCCCGCATCGATCCGGGTGTCACTGCCATCGATGAGCCCCCGGTTGGTCAAGCTGCCGCCAGTGCTGACGGTGGTACTCCCCCCCGAGGTGATGCTGGCGCCTGTCTGGTTGTCAATGTTGGCACCACTGACACTGACGGCGCTGCCGCCCTGAATGACGCCTTGGTTGACCACATCGCCCTGGCTGGACAGGGTGAGGGAACCATTGGCGCTCAATTGCCCTCCCGCGGCCAGGGTATAGCCCGCCGTTTGGCTGATGCGCACATCGCGGTCGGAGAGCAAGGCACCCCCACCATTGACCGTGGTGTTGTCAAGTGCGAGCAGTTGCCCGGCATGCAGCGTGCCGCCGCTGTTGCCCAGGTTCTGGCTGTTGCTGATGCGCAGGGTCTGACCGGCTTGCATCTGCCCCCCCTGGTTGTCCACCGTGCCTGTGGTGCGTACCTCCAGGTTGCCGTCGGCCAGGATGGTGCCTCCGCGATTGCTGATATCGGCGCTGCCCGCACGGATGCCAATGTCACTGCCCTGCGCCTGAATCAACCCCTGTGCACTATTGTCGAGCGCTACGCCGCTGGTTGCAGTCGTGATTAGTGCCATGTTTCCATTGGCCGCCAACACGCCGCCGTGGTTGTCGATGCGAACGGCCTGGATGTCCATGGCAGAGGCCGCCCCTACGTACCCGCCATTGGCATTGTCGAGGATGCCCCCTTGGGTCTGGAGCTGCAAGCTGCCGGCTGCGAGAATGCCTCCCGTGCTGCCTGATTGACTGTTGACGATGTCCTGGCCATGGCTGTGCACATTCAGCGTGCTGCCTGCCTGTGCGGTGAGCAAAGTCCCGGCGTGGCTGTTGTCGAGGCTTGCGCTCTCGATATTCAGGCTGCGGTTGGCAGCAATGACGCCCCCCTGATTGGTCAGGACTTGCGCATTGCCCGCCGTATCCTGGCTTTGTACCGACAGAGTGTCGGCGGCAATCCGCCCGCCATTGTTGTAGACACCGGCCGCGATGACTTGGGCATCGGCCTGGCTGGACACGGTACCGTCTTGATTGTCGAGTGCACCGCGCGCAGTGACGCTCACATCGCCCGTGCTGACGACATGCCCCCCGGCAGTGTTGTCCATGCTCCCGGCACTCGTGATCTGCAAGGTGGCAGCGCCACCTTGACCCGCCTGAACCAGGCCTCCCTGATTGTCAAAGTCTCCTGCCATATGGAGGCTGACATTGCCCAGACTGCCTATCTGCCCTGCATGGTTGTTCAGCGCCCCAGAAGTCCATTGCAGTGGCCCTGCTGCATACAGCACACCGGCCTGATTGCTTGCACTGCCAGCTCGTACCGCCAGACTGCCAGCCGTGGCAGAAATAACGCCGCTGTCGTTGCCGAACGACTGCCCCTGAGTATCGATGGCAACGTTCTGCCCAGAAATCAGTCCCCCGGTATTGTCAAGAGACTGGCTGATGACCGACGTGTTTGCTGCGCTGGCAATGGTGCCGGTGCGATTGCTCAGAACTCCGGCATGCAGCATGGCATTGCCGCCTTGCGAACCGATCTGCCCTTGAACGTCATTGTCCAAGCTGGCACTTTGCAGGCTCAGGTCCTGCCTGGATGCAATCAGGCCTCCCTGATTCAGCGCAGCGCCTGTGCTGCTGAAAAACAGCGTCTGGCCTGCAACCAGGGCGCCGGAACGATTGTCCAGTTCAGTGCTCTGCACACCAAGATCGCCTCCGGCCTGGATCAGCCCCCCGGTGTTGTGGAGTTCCGCAGTGGTGATGGTGACCTGACCCACGCCTGCAAGGGTGCCCGACTGGCTGTTGTCGAGGTTCTGGCCCCGGGTGTCGAGGGTCAGGGTGGTGGCAGACTGGATGGCTCCGCCCCGGTTGTCGAGTGCTCCCGATGCGATCGTGGTGGCCCCTCCCGTGGAGGCGATGCGGCCTGCGTTGTTGGTGAGTTGCTGCGTGTGGGTGTCGATGGCTACCGTGTCGCCGCTGATCTGGCCTGCGCTGTTGTCCAGGCTCTGGCTGTCGAGGGCTGCTGCGGTCTGCGCCACAATGCGGCCGCCACGGTTGGTGACGGTGCCACTGTCGATGCGCACGCTGCTGTTGGCAGAGCCGATCTGCCCTTGCACGTCGTTGCTCAGGCTGTCGCTGCTCAGGTGTACGGCTTCATTGGCGATGATCTGGCCGCCGGTGTTGGTGAGGGCTTGTGCTGCTGTGGCGCTGAGTGTGTGTGCGGCCTGCAGGGCGCCCTGGCTGTTGTCCAGGCTGCGGGCCGTGACGGTCAGGTCGCGTGAGGCCTGTACCGTGCCTTGCTCGTTCTGCAGGGCACCGCTGGCATGGATCTGCAGGTCGGATTCAACGGTGCGGGCTGCCGCTTCTGCTGTGGCCTGGAGGGTGCCTCCGGCCTGGATCAGCCCCCCGGTGTTGTGGAGTTCCGCAGTGGTGACGGTGACCTGACCCACGCCTGCAAGGGTGCCCGACTGGCTGTTGTCGAGGTTCTGGCCCCGGGTGTCGAGGGTCAGGGTGGTGGCAGACTGGATGGCTCCGCCCCGGTTGTCGAGTGCTCCCGATGCGATCGTGGTGGCCCCTCCCGTGGAGGCGATGCGGCCTGCGTTGTTGGTGAGTTGCTGCGTGTGGGTGTCGATGGCTACCGTGTCGCCGCTGATCTGGCCTGCGCTGTTGTCCAGGCTCTGGCTGTCGAGGGCTGCTGCGGTCTGCGCCACAATGCGGCCGCCACGGTTGGTGACGGTGCCACTGTCGATGCGCACGCTGCTGTTGGCAGAGCCGATCTGCCCTTGCACGTCGTTGCTCAGGCTGTCGCTGCTCAGGTGTACGGCTTCATTGGCGATGATCTGGCCGCCGGTGTTGGTGAGGGCTTGTGCTGCTGTGGCGCTGAGTGTGTGTGCGGCCTGCAGGGCGCCCTGGCTGTTGTCCAGGCTGCGGGCCGTGACGGTCAGGTCGCGTGAGGCCTGTACCGTGCCTTGCTCGTTCTGCAGGGCACCGCTGGCATGGATCTGCAGGTCGGATTCAACGGTGCGGGCTGCCGCTTCTGCTGTGGCCTGGAGGGTGCCTCCGGCCTGGATCAGCCCCCCGGTGTTGTGGAGTTCCGCAGTGGTGACGGTGACCTGACCCACGCCTGCAAGGGTGCCCGACTGGCTGTTGTCGAGGTTCTGGCCCCGGGTGTCGAGGGTCAGGGTGGTGGCAGACTGGATGGCTCCGCCCCGGTTGTCGAGTGCTCCCGATGCGATCGTGGTGGCCCCTCCCGTGGAGGCGATGCGGCCTGCGTTGTTGGTGAGTTGCTGCGTGTGGGTGTCGATGGCTACCGTGTCGCCGCTGATCTGGCCTGCGCTGTTGTCCAGGCTCTGGCTGTCGAGGGCTGCTGCGGTCTGCGCCACAATGCGGCCGCCACGGTTGGTGACGGTGCCACTGTCGATGCGCACGCTGCTGTTGGCAGAGCCGATCTGCCCTTGATCCCGGTTGCTGAGCAGGCCCGTTTGCAGCAGGACGCCTTGATTGCCCAGCAGTTGGCCCTGATCATTGGTGAGCGTGGTGGCAGTGATCTGCAGTGCGCCGGCAGCACCCATGCTGCCACTGGCATTGTTGAGCACGTTGCCTGCGAGGATGAGGTTGCCGCTGGCGCTGATGCTGCCACCTGCGGTGTTGCTGATGCTGTCCAGGCCAGAGAGGCTGAGATCGGCCGGTGCCGCCTCCCCGGAGCCCGCGACGATGGTGCCGCTCTGGTTTTGCAGCATCCCGGCACCTCCTGTTCGGCCCTGGATGCTGACGCTGCCCCTGCTGCTGATGGCACCCTGCTGATTGTGGATGCTGCCGGCCAGCAGATTCAAGGCGCCTTCGCTGGTGATTTCGCCAGTGCTGTTGTCGAGTGTGTCGCTGATGCCGAGTCGTGCGATGCCGCCCCCGCTCTGAATCAGATGGCCGCCCGTGTTGTCAAGCGTGCCGGCGCTGAGTTGCAAGGTTTCATCGGTCGCCGTACTGACGGTTTGGATGTTGCCGCCGCGGTTGCTGAGCATCTGCTGCGTCTGGATGGCGACATTGCCACTGTGGCTGCTGATATGCCCCTGGTCGTTGGCAAGCGTCTCGCTCGCCAGATGCACGTCTGCTTCCGCGACCAGCGTCCCGCTCCGATTGTCGATTTGCCGGGTGCCGCTGCTGAACAGTGCACCAGCCGTACTGATTCGGCCCCGGGTGTTGTCTATATCGAGCGCCTGCAGGTTCAGGCTGTCCACGCTGTAGAGCATGCCGCCCCGGTTGCCGAGCTGATCGAGCTGGCTGTGCAGTGTCCTCACATTGAGGCTGCCCCCACTGTTGTCGAGCCCCCCTTGCGCGCTGAGCTGGCGCACCTGAATGCTGGCGCTGTTGGTCAGAGACTGGCTGGTGTCGAGATCGGTCTGCCCATTGGCAATGATCTGCCCGCCGGCATTGTCGATCTGACCGGTCACCGCGATCCGGCCTGCCGCCAGAATGTCGGGCGTGGTTGTGACAACGGTGGTTTGGCCTCCGTTGCCTGCCGTGCTGGGGAGGTCCACGATTGCCCCGGCGCCGATGCCGGATTCAGCATTTCCGATGGACGTGACAGGTATCGCGCCGATGGCTCCCGCTTGTCCGTTGAGCGTGCTGTTGTTCAGGACCTGGGCACTGATGCCAAGATTCTGGGCACCGGTCTGGCTGATCTTGCCCAGGGTATTGGTCACGCTGTGTGCGTCGATGTCCAGCCGCGCCGCCGTCAACTTGCCCTGGCTGTTGTCCAGACTGTCGGCCTGCACCTGCAGTTCCCGCGCAGCGCTCACGGTCCCGCTGTTGCGGACAGCACCGGCATTGACCCAATGCACGTCGTGCTGGCTGACCACGGTGCCACTGTTGTCCACCCCGCGGCCCTGGGTATCGATGCGTACATCCTGCCCTGTGCCACTGGCTGCGATGGTGCCGCTGTTGGTCAGCAGCCCATCGGCAGAGAGCAGAACCTGACCGGCGCTGGCGCCGATGGCACCGGCGTTGCGCACTCCCAGCCCGGCTTCGGTACCAATCAGGGTGATCTTGCCCGCATACATGCCGCCGAGCTGGCTGACGTCGAGCGCGAACTGCGGTTTGGATGCATCGGAGACCGGCTGCGCCGTATGCGACTGGATGTCATCACTGCCGTTCTGTCCCGCCGCCCCGGAGACGGTGTTCTGCCCCGTGATGACAGCCACATGGTTGCCCCAGACACCGGCGTTGATCTGTGCGGCACGCGCCAAGATGCCGGTGTAGTCGGTCAGGCTGGCATCCAGCCCCCGGCCATTGATGGCGATGGTTCCGCGCTGCACCCGATAGCCATCCAGACTGCCGCCTTGGCCGAACTGGGGCACCCCGGTGGTAAGGAGAGCACGGCTGGCATTGATGAACCCGCCACCGTCCACATGAATGCCCGCCGGGTTGGCAATGACGAGCTCGGCCTTTTGCCCGGCAATTTCAAGGTAGCCATTGATCTGACTGGGATTGGCGCTGTTGACTTCGTTGAGGATGATTTTGGCTGTCCCCGTGGCCAGCCACGGGTTCCCCTGAACCCAGCCGCCTTGTTGACTCTGTACATTGCTGCGGCTGTTGTTGAGAATGGCGCCCTGCTGTTGGACATCGAACTGGCTGTAGGTGTTGCGGCTGACTCCGGCAGTACTCGGCGTCTGGATATTGACAACTGGCACCCCATTGGGCGCTTGCAGGACGGTTGGCCGCTGGCTGCCTGGCGCCCCTGGATCAGCCACTATCTGTGCATGGGCCAGTTGTCCCAGCAGCGGATTGAGCGCCAGATTGAGACTCAGGCCCCCCAGCATCAGTCTGTGCACTGCATGGCTGGTGCTGCGACCGGGAGTGGATGTATTGCCCGCATCCTTGCCATGCGCCCTGGCGGTTTCCGCCACCGCCATGTACTGTCCACGGACTTTGCTGAAGACAATCCGGTAACGTTGTTGATTCATGATGCGTCAATACTCAAAATTGCACGAAAGACTGGACACCGCCGCCGCGGGTGTGTTCAGAACGCCCAGTTCAGGCTGAAGCCGCCGGTGACAGCGTCGGCCTTGAAGCCGGCCGGTTTGTACAGAGGGGTGCCCAGAAAAACGTCGTAGCCAAAGCCACGCGCCCAGCCCCGCCCGTTGCCACGCAGACCCAGCACAGCGCCTGCGAGCGAATTGCCGATCAGGTTGGCTGTGCTGGGCCCACCGACATGGCCGTAATCCAGCCCGACATAAAGCTCCTGTCCACTGCGCCCCAACGCTGCTCCCCAGTCGTTGCGCAGCAGCCAGCCGCGGTCGCCCAACAAAACGCTGGAACCATCGAATCCGCGCACGGTATAGCGGCCGCCGATCATGAAACGGTCTTGTGGCGTCAAGGGAGTCCGGTTCTGCTGCCAGCGCCAGTTGCCGCTGTAGCGCAGGTTCTGCGTTCCCAGGTGGAATGGGACATCGAGCACAGCTTCGGCCGTGATCAGCCCAAAGCGGGAGCTGCCTTCGCCAAAAGCCTCTTCCGGAGCCGGAAGGGAGTGAAAGGCGCCTGTGCCACGCTTGTACCCCAGCGTCAGATCCAGGCTCGCCTTGCCGACATACTCGCGATGGCTGAGTTGCGCCGCCCAGCCGCCCACCTGGCGGCGCTGTACATCGATTTCTGTGTCATCGATGGAGTTGTGACTGTTGCGAGCCCAGCCCTTGAGGGTGACACTGGTGCGCCGGCTGGAGTCGCGATAAAGCAGCCTGCTGACAAAAGCTTCGATGTTTTCCTGATCCCCGCTGTAGCTGTATGTCTGCGTGGCGCCCGCTACGGTCTGATGGTAGGCACTGCGGTTCCAGTCGACACCCAAGGTCCAGTACCCGAAAGGAATGCTGTAGTAGGCAGCTCCGTTGCGGGTGCCACGGCTGCCGGACGCATCTGGTTTGCCACCCCCGAGATCCTGTCCATACGACACGTAAAACAGATCGTTGAGTGCGAGCGGATTGTCGATGCTCAACGTAGCGGTGGCCTGGTATTTGCCCGTGTTGTCGGTGCCGCTGTCGTTCAGCGCAAGGTTCAAGCGCACCGGGCGACTTTGCTGATAGCGCACCAGCAGATCGCTTTGTCCAAACGGCATCGCTGCCGAAGACACCTCCTGTGCCGGAGCAATCTGGATGTCTGCATCGGCCGTGGGAACCCGCTTCAGATTCTCCAGACCTTGCTCGATGTCACGCAGGTTCAGAATCCTGCCGGGCGCAGTGGGGATGCCAGTGGTGAGCCCCGCACGTCCAGCCTGCTCCGGCGCAATGCCGGGCTCCATGCGTATGGCCGCAATGCGCCCTGCAACCACGGTAAGCACCAGCTTGCCAGAAGCCAGATTCTGCGCAGGCGCCAGCACCCGGCTCGTGATGTAGCCACGATCGATCAGCCGGTTCTGCGTCCGCTGCAACAGGACATTGATCCCTTGCGCGCCCAAGCAGCGCCCCACCGGGCGATCAGCCCCCCAGGGACCACCCTGTGCATCAGAAACAAAGTCCAGCGCTTGATCCAGCGCCCGCAGCAGGGGCTCTGGCACCGGCTCCCCGCCTGGCCCTGCGAAAACGACTTCGCGAATGGGAAAACAGGGATGCTCTTCTTGAGGCAGTCGTGCATGAGGGTCGGTTTGGGGAACCTGCAAGGCCCGGGTTGCCGTGTCGGCTTGCTGCTGCAGCTGTCGCTGTTGTGTATCGATGCGCTGCTGCAACTGCTCCTGGCGTTCTTGTGCACGCCGCTGCTCCAGGATCTGCAGAGGAGCTTCCTGCGCAGAAATGGACGCATGCACTGTCACCATGCCCAGCCCCAGCAGACACGCCATCGGCCCTGCCGCATACGTCACAGGCAGAAAGCGAACAGACTTTACCGAACTTTTTTTACGATTCAAGGCCACAGAGTTACATCTAAAGTGTCAAATTAATATTTTGACACAAACCAACAGCCTGATCCAAGTCCATGCCACGCGCTCCCTCTTGGCAAAGAAGTCGGCTTGCCCGTCTGCGCAAAGTGTCCGTTCGGTGCATGGCCACAGGACACTTACACGAACGCAATCGCAACCTGTTCTATGTGGTCTACTCAAGTCCCAAGACTCGGCTCGCCCTGCTGTTCATCCAGCTTCTGTCGCCGCAGGCATTCGCGACCTTTGAAGACTGATTTGGCGCTGCGTCGATCAACTCAGCGCCTGCTGCGTGACGCGAAGGGAAGCTGCTACAACCGGCGTCGCCGATGTGCATGACTCGTCGGTCAAGCTTTCGTAGCTGCCTCAGTTGCCTCTACAAGGCATTTCAGAAACCTGATGGCCTTCTCCAATTCGTCCTTGCGTATGAGGTGGGCTGCTGGCACCCCGGCACTCGGGGCCTTTGATCGATGCACAGCGTCGCCACGTTTTTTGATCAACGCGTCGAGTTCCAGGCGAGCACGGGCGCTGTCGTAGTTGTTCCAGTGCCAGCCTGCCGCCACATCGACACCCAGAAAGTCGGCGAACAACTTGCAAGTCTTCTCGGCATTGGGATTGTTGAATTGCTTGAGCGTCATCTGAAGATGCCGTAGCACGAATCGATTCTGAAAACTGTCATTTCCTTCCCCCAGTCGTTGCCGAACTGCTTCCTGCACTCTGTCTTCAACATAAGTCTCCCATGCAGTGCAAGCCATGATGAGACCTGCGCGCTTCAGTACCTCCGCATTCGGCGGCGGAGGGAGGGTGTTGATGGCATTGAAGTGATCAAGCAACTCCACCGCGTCCTTGATGGAACTGTCGAATGTCTTTCTGGCTGTGGGCATATTGAACGGAACGTTGGTTATTTACCGATGCAGAACTTGCCGAAGATTTCGCCCAGGAGGTCGTCGGGGGTGAATTCGCCGGTGATGGTGTTGAGGGCGTTCTGGGCGAGGCGGAGTTCCTCGGCGAGGAGGTCCAGGGCGGGGGCGGGTCTGGCGAGGTGGGCGCGGGCTTCCTCGACGTGGACGGCCACGTGTTCGAGCGCGTGGAGGTGGCGCTCGCGGGCGATGAAGACACCTTCGGGGGCAGATTGCCAGCCGACGAGGCGCAGCAGGCGCTGGCGCAGGGTTTCGAGTCCGGCACCGGTGCGTGCGCTGAGCAGGAGGGGCACATCGGCATCCTCCTGCCGATGGGCGTCCACGGGAGCTGACAGGTCAGGGGGCGCATCGGTCAGGGTGTCGGCCTTGTTGGCCAGATGCAGTACGGGCACGCTTGCGGGGAGCTGCTCGGCAAGGCGCTCGGCGATGCGGGCGTCGGCCTCGCGGTAGGCAGGGTCGGACTGGCGGGTGAGGTCGTGCAGGAAGAGGACGGCATCGGCCTGGGTGATTTCGCCCCAGGCGCGTTCGATGCCGATGGCCTCTACGGCGTCGACTTCGGCAAGGGAGGTGTCACGCAGGCCAGCAGTGTCGACGACGTGCAGGGGCACGCCCTCGATCTGGATGGTCTGGGTGACCTTGTCGCGCGTGGTGCCGGCAATGGGAGTGACGATGGCCAGTTCGGCCCCTGCCAGGGCATTGAGCAGGGAGCTCTTGCCGGCATTGGGCTGGCCGGCGATGACGACGCGGATGCCTTCGCGCAGGAGCGCGCCCTGCCGGGCCTGACGGCGGATGCTGGCCAGGCGTTCGGCGATGCGGTCAAGCTGGCCCGAAGCGTCGGCCTGGCGAAGAAAGTCGATGTCTTCCTCGGGGAAGTCGAGCGTGGCTTCGACGAGCATGCGCAGGTGCACGAGGGCGTCGCGCAGGGTCTGCACCTCGTGGCTGAAGGCGCCACTCAGCGAGCGGCTGGCGCTGCGGGCAGCGGTTTCGGTGCTGGCGTCGATGAGGTCGGCCACGGCTTCAGCCTGGGCCAGATCGAGTTTGCCGTTGAGGAAGGCGCGTTCGGTGAATTCGCCCGGCTCGGCCACCCGCACCCCCAGGGAGGTGCCGGCCTGCAGGCAGCGGGCCAGCAGCAGCCGCAGCACCACGCTGCCGCCGTGGGCCTGGAGTTCGAGCACGTCTTCTCCGGTGTAGCTGTGCGGGGCAGGAAACCACAGGGCCAGTCCATGGTCGAGCGCGGCCCCCTGCGCATCCGGGAACGGCAGGTAGGTGGCCATGCGGGCCACGAGCGGGCGTCCGAGCAGGGCTTCGACGAGCGGGGCCAGCCCCTGCCCGCTCACCCGCACGATGCCCACGGCTCCCCGTCCGGGGGCGGTGGCAATGGCGGCAATGGGCTGGGCATGACGGGCAAGCATGAAACGGGGTCTCCGGATAGAGGGGGTCTGCTGCAGCGCAGGCAGGCAGCTCGGACAATCGCTGCATCTTGCCAGAAACCAGGTCCCGGCGCAGCTCTCGGGCGGCCCTGGACGCACGGGATACGCCTGCACCGGATCTGGCGCACAGAAGCGCAAAACCTGCTGCCATGCGGGCATGGCTTCTCCGCTACCATGCAGCCATGTGTCTATCCCGGTTCTTTTCCTGGTGCGAGCATCGTCTCGCGCCCTATCCCGCTCCTGATCCTGCCCTGCCGCCCCGGGCGTTCTGGCCCTTTGTGTGGCAGGCGGCGGCCGGGGCGCGTGGCTCCCTGGTGGCGCTGGCTGTGCTGTCGGCACTGATCTCGATGTACGAGGTGTTCCTGTTCGCCACGCTGGGGCGCGTGGTGGACTGGCTCGGCGCGCTGCATCCGCACGAGCTGCTGGCCGCACGGGGGACATCGCTTGCCTGGCTCGCCGGCATCATGCTGGCCTCGATCGCGCTGGTGACGCTGCAGACCACGGTCAAGCACCAGGTGCTGGCCATCAATTTTCCGATGCGGCTGCGCTGGAACTTCCACCGCCTGATGCTCGGCCAGAGCATGGCGTTCTATGCCGACGAGTTCGCGGGCCGCATCACCACCAAGATCATGCAGACGGCCCTGGCCGTGCGCGACATGCTGTTCACCACGGCCGACGTGCTCATCGGCATGGGCACCTACATGCTCACGATCCTGCTGCTGGCAGCGGGTTTCGACTGGCGGCTGATGGTGCCGTTTGCCCTGTGGGCGGCTGCCTATGTGGCGGCCTGCCGCTACTTCGTGCCACGGCTCGCGCAGGTGAGCCGCGAGCAGGCCCATGCCCGCGCGGCCATGACGGGACGCATCACCGATGCCTATACCAACATCGCCACGGTCAAGCTCTTTGCCCATACCCGCAGCGAGGCGGCCTTTGCCCGTGCGGCCATGGACGGCTTCCGCTCCACCGGCTACGCGCAGATGCGGCTCGTGAGCCAGTTCGAGATCACCAACCAGGTCATGATGGTGGCGCTCATCGGCAGCTCGGGCGGCCTGGCGCTGTGGCTCTGGGCCCAGCAGGGCATCGGCATCGGGGCGGTGGCGGCCATCACCGCCATGGCGCTGCGCCTCAACGGCATGAGCCACTGGGTCATGTGGGAGCTGACCACGCTGTTCGAGCATGTGGGCACCATCCAGGACGGCATCAATACCCTCTCGCGGGCCCCGACGGTGGTGGATGCGCCCGAAGCCGGCACGCTGCGCGTGACGCAGGGGGAAGTGAGGTTCGAGCATGTGACCTTCGGCTACCGGCCCGACCTGTCTCCGGTGATCGACGACCTCACGCTCACGATCCGTCCCGGCGAGAAAGTGGGGCTGATCGGCCGCTCGGGCGCGGGCAAGTCCACCCTGGTGAGCCTGCTGCTGCGCTTTCAGGACGTGCAGGCCGGCAGCGTGCGCATCGACGGGCAGGACATCCGCGCCGTCACCCAGGACAGCCTGCGCGCGCACATCGGCGTGGTCACGCAGGACACCTCGCTTCTGCACCGCAGCATGCGCGACAACATCCTCTACGGCCGGCCGGACGCTAGCGAGGCCGAGCTGCATGCCGCTGCCGCGCGTGCCGAAGCCGATGGATTCATCTCCGCGCTGGAAGACCGCGAGGGCCACACCGGCTACGACGCCCAGGTGGGCGAGCGGGGCGTGAAGCTCTCCGGCGGCCAGCGGCAGCGCGTGGCCATCGCGCGCGTCATGCTCAAGAACGCCCCCATCCTCGTGCTCGATGAGGCCACCAGCGCCCTCGACTCCGAAGTGGAGGCGGCCATTCAGGACAGCCTCGCCAAGCTCATGGAAGGCAAGACCGTGCTTGCCATTGCGCACCGGCTCTCGACCATCGCGGCACTCGACCGGCTCGTGGTGCTCGACCAGGGCCGCATCGTCGAAGAAGGCACGCACCACGAACTGCTGGCCCGCCATGGGCTGTATGCGCGCCTGTGGCAAAGGCAGAGTGGCGGTTTTCTGGGCGAGCAGTCCGGACACGAAGAGGCCGATGCCCTGCAGACCGCGCTGGCGGCCGGTCAGGCTGCGGACCCTGCCGCATCCGAGACCACTCCGGCCGATGCAGCCTCCGAAGCCGACACGCCCCAGCCGCCCTCGGGCGCTCCTGCCGATCGCCCTGCGGCCTGCTGACAGGCGGCCTGCCCCTTCACCAGCAGCTCAGACCCACCGCCAGGCCCTGCTTTCTGTCGAGGGGCCAAATGTCTTTGACTGAGGTGCCAGTCAGGCCGCAGCACCCCTGCCGGCCAGCATGGCTCCATGCACCACCAGCGCTGCCGCCTCCATGCTGGCCAGAGCCACGGCCACACGCATGCCATAGCGCCGGCCACCGCTCACAAAGGCCAGCACCGACTTCGACACCGCGCTGCTGGCCAGCACGCACAGCACCCCCCACTGCGCATACACGGGAGACATGCTGCCCGAAGTCCCCATCTGGGCAATGCCCACGGCCGCCGCCTGCAGCTCCGTGAGTGCGGCCAGCATGGCGGCTGCAATGGCCACCGTATCCCCGAAGGTGCTGCGCAACCAGGCCGCCAGCACCGAGAACCCCGCAATGACGGCAGCCACCAGAAAGGCATGGGCGAGCTTGAAGGCCTTGGCAGTGGGCTCCTCCACCCACTGCTGCGCGCGGGCCGCCGCCCGCAGGCCGAACGCGGCGTTGAGCACCAGCACCCCCACGGCCGCCGCCATGGGCCATGCCAGCGCCTGCATGAGCCCGGGCGCCGCCGCCCACACCACCGCCAGCAACAGCAGCAGCGAGGCCAGATTGGAGAGAATCGCCGCCGAGCTGGCCGCCATCATCAGGCGGGGCTCGGTCTTCACCCGCTGCCCAAAGCTCGCGGTGGCCGCTGTGGACGAGGCAAAGCCCGAAAAGAACCCCGTCACGGCCAGCCCCCAGCGCACCCCGGCCATGCGCATGGCGACGTGCCCCAGCATGCCCATGGCCATGACGAGCACCACGATCATCCAGACCGTGCGCGGATCGAGCACGCCCCAGGGATCGACCGCATGGTGCGGCAGCAGGGGCATGACCACCAGCAGCGCCGCCAGGATGAGCAGCGCGTCCTTGAGCTCCTGTTCGGTGACGATGTTGCGGCTGATGTTCTGCAGCTGGGCCTTGGCCTGCAGCAGCATGGCTGCCACCACCCCCAGCCCCGCCGCCAGCTGCGGGTCACGCACCGCAAGCCCGGCCAGCGCCATGTTGAGCAGCAGCGCCGTCTCGCCGGTCAGCCCGAGATCGGTCGGGGCATTGCGCACATAGCCCACCACGGCCAGCGCTCCCACGGCAGCCAGCGCCGCGATGTAGGGCCCCAGCCCCAGCCCGAACGTCACCACCCCCAGCAGCGCCACGATGGCATGGGTACGCAACCCGGCCAGCGGCCCGGTGCTGTGGCGCTCCCGGATCGCACCCACCAGAATGCCCATGCCGAGCGCCGTAGCAATGCTGGTGATGGAAACAGACAGAGGCACGGATGGGTCGGTCATGGCGGCACACTCCTGCTCGGAAAAAGAGAAAAGAGACAGGGACCAGGACACGCAGCACACCGTACCCGTCCAGCCCGCAGCCTTCCATGCAGAATAATCGCTCTGCCCCGTGGCACACCGGACGGCGATCGCCGGGAGCATGAAAATGCCCGCACATGGCGGGCATTTTCATGGGGAAGGCCCATGCGCTGCCGCTGAGGCTGCCCGCGCAAGACGCCTGCGCGCAGCGCGCACGGCGCAGGCCTCAGGCGTGGCCTGCTTCCTGCTTGCCGAGCTGGGTGACGATCTGCAGGGCGCGGGTCATGCCCTGGGCGTGTTCGCCGTCGATGTAGTACTTGCCGGCCACGCCGAACGAGGGTACGCCCTCGACGCCGTAGTCCTGCACCAGCTGGTTGGCGCGGCGCAGGTTGGCATCCATGGCAAAGGACTTGTAGGCCTCTGCAAAGTTCGTGCCCTGCAGCTCGGGCTGCTTGGCCGCCCAGGCCAGCACGGCTCCGTCGGAAAAGAGCTGCTGGCGCTCCTTGTGCACGGCATCGAACACCTTGCCGTGCATCTGCGCGAGCTTACCGGATGCCACGAGCGCGTAGTACATGCGCTGCAGCGGCACCATCTCGGGCCGGAAGGCGACCGGCACCAGGTTGACGACCAGCTCGGCCGGTGCGGATTTGCGCCAGGCCTCGAACTCGGGCTCGAAGTGGTTGCAGTGCGGGCACCAGTAGCCGAAGAACTCGACCACCTCGGCCTTGCCCTTGGGCACTTCGGTGGGCAGGGGCGACTTGAGCACCATGTAGTCCTGTCCGGCCACGAAGGAGCCGGCGGCCGCCGGCTGGGCCGGTGCGGCATTGGCCGAACTGATGGCGCCGGGGGCCGGCACAGCCTCGGCACCTGCCGTGGACGAGCCGGCCGGTGCGGGGCCGGTGGTGGTGGTCTGCTTGCAGCCGGCAAGCAGACCGGCGATGGCGCCCGAGCCCACCAGGAGGCTCAGGGAAAATTCACGACGCTTCATGGGAACACACTCCGGAAACGGCGTGCCGCGCGGGCACGCCTGAGCAGGGAATCAGCGCTGGACCCGCACCAGTGCGGCCTCCACGCCATTGCTGTCGAGACGCGATTTTGCATGGTCGGCGTCGGCCTTGCTGTTGAAGGGGCCAAGCCGTACCCGGTAGACGGTGCGGCCAGCCTGGTCACGCTCGGTGACGCGGGCACCGAAGCCCATGAGCGACAGACGCGCCTTCTGGGCATCGGCCTCGCCCTGGTCGCGGAAGGCGCCTGCCTGCACGAAGTAGACGAAGGGCTCGTTGGCGGCCGCCGGCTGGGCTGGTGCATGGGGGCGCGCCGGTGCGGCGGCTCCGCGCTCCTGCGCCAGGGTGCCGATGGGATCGGCGGAGGCATTGGCCCGGTCGGTCTGGACCTTGTTGGCACGGGCTTCGGCCTGCTGGGCCCGGGCGCGCGCCTCGGCACGGGCCTTGGCACGCTCGGCTTCCTGCTGCTTCAGGTCGGCACGGTGTCTGGCCTGGGCTTCGGCACGGGCCTGAGCCTGGGCCTGCTCCTGCGCGCCCATGACTTCAGGGTAGTTGCCGCTGTGGTTCTGGCTGGTGGCTGCCGGCTGCTGCTGGGCATGGCGGGCAGTGGCCGGTGCGGTCGTGCCCTTGGCAGGGGTGTCGCCGAGCTCGTTGACGATGGGCGGCGGCGCATCGGCCGAGGCGCCCTGCTGGGCTGCGGGCTCGACCTGCCCGCTCACACCCCCGCGGTAGCCCTGCAGGCCGGCGTTGGGATCCCAGGCCTTGAGCCGGGCTTCCTCGGAGGCCTTCTGCTCGGCGGTCTTGCCCATGAGCTTGTCGGTGAAGGGCGTGGGTGCCTTGGTGACATAGACCGCCACGCCCAGCGCGATGGCCAGTCCGACGACCAGCCCGATGATGAAGCCCACGATGCCGATGCCACGCTGGCGGGTACGGCGGGCGATGGGGGCGGGAACGGTGCGGTTCATGTCCTTGGGGTGCCTCACATTTTGGCGGGTGCCGAAACACCCAGAAGGGCCAGGCCGTTGGCCAGCACCTGGCGGGCGGCCTCGACCAGCGCGAGACGTGCAAGCCGCGTGGGCTCGTCGTCCACGAGAATGCGCTCGGCATCATAGTAGCTGTGGTAGCTGGCGGCCAGTTCGCGGAGATAAAAGGTTACATCGTGCGGTGCAAAGTCCTGGGCCGCCGCGCGCAGCATGTCGGGGTACTGCGAGAGCTTGAGCAGCAGCGCCTGGGCTGCCGGGGTGTCGAGCGGAGCCAGGTCGGCCGCGCGCAGGCGGGCGGGGTCGCCGCCCTGCTCCTGCCACTGGGCCAGCACGGAGCTGATGCGGGCGTGGGCATACTGGACGTAGTACACCGGGTTCTCGTTGTTTTTCTGCACGGCGAGATCGACGTCGAAGGTGTATTCGGTGTCGGGCTTGCGCGAGAGCAGGAAGAAGCGCACGGCATCGGCGCTGGTCCATTCGATGAGATCGCGCAGGGTGACGTAGCTGCCGGCACGCTTGCTGATCTTGACTTCCTCGCCGCCACGCACGACGCGCACCATGGTGTGCAGCACGTAGTCGGGGTAGCCCTCGGGAATGCCGACGCGGGCCGCCTGCAGGCCGGCGCGCACCCGGGCGATGGTGCCGTGGTGGTCGGTGCCCTGGATGTTGATGGCCTTGTGGAAGCCGCGCTCCCACTTGGCGATGTGGTAGGCCACGTCGGGCACGAAGTAGGTGTAGGTGCCGTCGGTCTTGCGCATGACCCGGTCCTTGTCGTCACCGAAGTCGGTGGTGCGCAGCCACAGGGCGCCATCCTGCTCGTAGGTGTAGCCGTTGTCGATGAGGCGCTGCACGGTGCGCTCCACGCGGCCGCTCGCGTACAGGCTGCTTTCGAGGTAGTAGTTGTCGAAGCGCAGGCGGAAGGCCTGGAGGTCCTTGTCCTGCTCGTTGCGCAGGTAGGCCACGGCGAACTGGCGGATGTTGTCGAGGTCTTCGGCGTCGCCGCTGGCGGTGAATTCACGGTCGTCGGCATGGACGGTGCGGCCGGCGAGGAAATCGTCCGCGATGTCCTGGATGTAGTCGCCGTTGTAGGCAGACTCGGGCCATGCGGTGTCACCGGGACGCAGGCCACGCGCGCGGCACTGCACCGAGCGTGCCAGGGTGGCGATCTGCACGCCGGCGTCGTTGTAGTAGAACTCGCGCGTGACGTCCTTGCCCTGCGTGGCGAGCAGGTGGCAGATGGCGTCGCCGAGTGCAGCCTGCCGGCCGTGGCCGACGTGCAGGGGCCCGGTGGGGTTGGCGCTCACGAATTCGACGAGCACGCGGTCCTCGGGCCGGCCGGTGGGCGCGAGGCAGCCGTAGGCGGTGCCGGCTTCGAGCACTTCGCGCACGACCTGCTGCTTGGCTTCGGGCCGCAGGCGGATGTTGAGAAAGCCGGGGCCGGCGATCTCGATCGCGGCCACCCAGCGCACATAGGCCGGCTGGGCGAGCAGTGCCTCACGCAGCTGTTCGCCCAGGGCGCGCGGATTCTGGCGCAGGGGCTTGGCAAGCTGCATGGCTGCGTTAGTGGCCCAATCGCCATGAGCCGCCTGCTTGGGGGATTCGAACGCGGCCTTGCTGCCGGCGCCGGGACTGAGTTTTTCCAGCTCGGCGGACAGGGCCGCGAGCAGTTCTTGTTTGACTTGGAGCATGGCCGCTATTTTAGGGGCCTGCGGTCCAGGGCCGGCAAGTGGGTGTGACCTAGGGACGACGGGCCGCACTCCCTTTCGCCCCCGCGCATGCGATGCGGATGCCGCGCCCGGTTCAGGCGCTGCGCTGCACCGCATAGGCCAGGCACAGGTCCTGCCACGCCTGCGCCTTGGCCGAGGCATGGCGCATGAGGTGCGCCAGCGGGTAGCTGACGATGACCGGCAGCTCTGCAAGCCAGTCGGGTACCGCCTCCTGCGGCGGCACAGCCACGTGGTAGACCTGCCCCCGGAGCGTGCCCAGCGGCTCGGAGCGCCCCAGCAGCCCCTGCACGGCATGGCGCCCGAGGGCCACGACCACGGTGGGCTGCACCAGCAGGATCTCGCGGCGCAGGCAGCCCGCGCAGGAGGCGATCTCGTCGCCCGTGACGTTGCGCGCCGCCGGAACGGCGCACTTGGTGACATGGGTGCGGTAGACCTGCGCGGGGTCGAGCCGCAGGGCTGCGATCATGTGGTCGAGCAGCCGCCCGGGGTCGCCTGCGGCCGCGAGCCCGGCGGCATCTTCGGCTTCTCCGGGGGCGTCGAGCACGACCATCCAGCGGGCAGCTCCTGGCGCCGGGGGGGCAAGCAGCCCGGCGGCCCGCGCGTCCCACACGGCATGGTGCCGGCCGGTGTGCAGGGCACAGGCTTCGCAGTCCGCCACAGCCTGCTGCAGCCGTGCGGCATCGAGCGCCTCCCATGCAGGCCAGTGTCCGGTGCCCGGCCCTGCGGCAGAGGACGAAGCGGGAGGTGCCACGGCCGTGGCGCGTTCTGCAGGCTCCGGCTGGGACGGGGGCAGCGCAGGAGCCATCGACTGGGCGGACGGGCGTGCTGCGGCATCCGCTGCGGGAGAGTGGGCAGTCGCCGGCGCAGGCATCGGCCGGACGGTGGACGGCACCACGGGCTGTGCAGGCGCTTGGGCAGGCACCGTGCGGGCAGCGGCAGCCTCCGCCTGCCGCGTGACGGAGGGAGGCTCGGGCAGGGGCTGCCACACCCGGATGCCCATTTCGGCCAGCATGGCGCGCTGGCGGGCGTCGAGAAGCAGGCTCATGGACAACACAGGCGCCACGGACGACGCGCGGAGGAACGGGAAAACGGCATGATGGGGCTATTGTCGCGCAAAGGCCATGCGCCCTGCCCCGCCGAGCAAGGAGGCTGTGCTCAGCAGCCGTCGAACGAGGAGTCGGAGGGTGCGTCGAGCATGCAGCACATGACGATGGCATCCTCGCGCCCGCCGCCGACGGCGGGGTAATAGTTCTTGCGCCGCCCCACGGCCCGGAAGCCGAACCGCTCGTACACGCGGTGGGCGTGGGGATTGCTGGTGCGCACTTCCAGCCAGACCTGGCGGGCCTGGTGCCACAGGGCCCAGTAGCAGAGCTGCCGCAGCAGAAAGACCGACCAGCCCTGCCCCTGATAGTCGGGATGCACGGCGATGTTGAGCAGATGTGCCTCCTGCACGCCCTGCATGACCACGAAGTAGCCGATCAGGGAAGGCGGTGCATCCGGCAGGCGCTCGTCCCAGAGCAGCTGGATCGCGTACTGCGCTGGATGGGCCAGGATGTCGGCAAAGTTGAGCCGCGTCCACGGAATCGGGTAGGCGCGCTGCTCGACGTCCATGATGGCATCCAGATCGGCAAACGCGGCATGCACCACGCGCACCCCCGGCACTCCGGCCAGCTCCGGTGCCACGGGAGGCACGGTGGTGGTGTGGTGGAACATGGGATCAGTGCTCCGCCGCCGCTGCACGGGCGGCCTCGCGCTCGGCGGTGGTCTGTGCCACCTTGTCACGCACATAGCGGGGCAGGGCCAGCGCCGCATCGACGGCTGCCGACTGCGCGAGCAGAGCAGGCGCGAGCCGCAGCATGGCCTCGGCCGTAGGCATGGCAGGCATGACCGACACGGGCAGACGCGGGCCATAGACGGCCGCGACATTGCCCACACAGGGCACGCCGGGCTGCCAGCCCGGCAGGGCGGACAGATCCTCGGGGTGCACCAGAAGGGCATCGGCCACGCAGCTCCAGGCCGGCAGCCCCTGCGCGCCGGGCTGCCAGCGCCAGCGGGCGGCGTACATCTCGTCCATGCGGGCATCAAGCAGGCTCCACACCTCCAGCCCCGCCGGGGGCACGGGCGTCTGCCGCACGCGCCAGTCCTCGGCCACGGCCAGCAGCGTATCGACTGGCAGCACCGGCAGATGCGCCCCCAGCGCCAGCCCCTGCGCCACCGAACAGGCGGTGCGCAGGCCGGTGAAAGAGCCCGGACCGGCGCCGAACGCCACGGCATCGAGCTCGCGCAGGGTGCAGCCTGCCTCGCCCAGCAGCCGAAGCAGCGACGGCAGGAGTGTGGAGGAAGAGTGGGCCGCGCCCGGCCCCTCGAAGGCCCAGGTCCGGGGCGCTTCTCCCTGGGCGGCCGCGCCAGCGGGCCAGCGCCCCACGGCGATCGAGAGGCGATCGGTACTGGTGTCGAGCGCGAGCAGGCTCAGGGGTGCCTCGGTCGACCACTTCCGCAGCGGAAGCGGGGTGCCCGGTTCCACGTCGGGCAGGGAAGGAAGGGCTTCGTACATGGAGCGCATTGTTCCACAACTCCCTGCCCGGAGGCCGCTCTGGCACAGGCGCACCACTCTATGCAGTGCGGTGTCTGACCGGCTGGCTCCTGTGCGGGCCGGGCGCCCCATGGCTGCAGCACACCGGCACGCCCGCTCTGGCCGGTCTGCAGCTACGGCGCACCTGGCGCCGAAATGTACCTCCCGTCACACATCCTCCCCCTGGTTGGCAGTAGACTCCGAGCGCCCGTGCACGGGCGAAGTCCATGCAGTCCAGAGCACAGGCAACGGCCCCCGTTTCCGCGTGTCCTGCGGACACTCTGCGGGGCTCCCGGTGCGCGAGGCACGGTGCCACCCGACCCCCGGCCGGATGGTGTGCTCCGGATTGCTGCTGGCGCGCCCTGTCCCGACATGTTTTTCCCATTCCTTCCGTCGCGGAGGTGATGGAGACATGTCTCGCGCGCAGCCGTTTGCCCCTGATTCCCATGCAGTTTTTCTCTCCCTTGCGATGCCGTCCGAGCCTGGTGGCCGGTGCGGTCGCTGCCCTGCTGACCCTGTCCGCCTGCCATCGGGCCGAGACGCCCGATGCCCCGGCCTCTGCCGCCGACCCCGAAGCCGCCGCCGACGGCTCCACCCTCACCCGCCACTACGAGGAAGCCCGCACGCCCGCACTGGCCGCCCAGGCAGCGGCCACGAGCATCCCTTCGGGCGTGCTCGACCTGCTCACGCAGGCCAAGATCCCGCTCGACGATGTGTCCCTGCTCGTGGTGCCGGCCGACGGAGGCGCCCCGCTGGTCAACCATGCGAGCAGCGTGCCGCGCAACCCGGCCTCGGTCATGAAGCTGGTGACCACGGCAGCCGCGCTCGACGTGCTCGGCCCCACCTACACCTGGAAGACGCCCGTGTGGGCGGGCGGCCCGGTGCAGAACGGGGTGCTGCACGGCAATCTGTACGTCAAGGGCTCCGGCGATCCGCTGCTGGTCATGGAACGGCTGTGGATGCTCATGCGCAATGTGCGGCAGGCCGGCATCGAGACCATCGACGGCGATCTGGTGCTGGACAACACGGCCTTCGAGGTGCCGCAGCAGGACCCCGGCAGCTTCGACGGCAAGCCCTTCAGCCCCTACAACGCACGCCCGGATGCGCTGCTGGTGAACTTCAAGTCGGCGGTGCTGAACTTCACGCCCGATCCGGCCCAGCAGGTGGCCCATGTGAGCATCGATCCGCCGCTGCAGGGCGTATCGGTGCCCGCCACGGTGCCGCTCACGCACGGTGCCTGCGCAAACACCTGGCAATCCGGGCTGGGCGCACGGCTGTCGGACCCGCACGCCATCACCTTCTCGGGCCATTACGCCGACGGCTGCGGCCACCAGATCTGGGCCTTTGCCTACCCCGCGCCCAACGAGTTCGCGGCGCGTGCAGTGGCTGGCATGTGGACCTCGCTCGGCGGCCGCATCCAGGGCCAGGTGCGCTATGACAAGGTTCCCGCCGACATCGTGCGCAAGGCGCCGCTGGCGGAGTCTGTCTCTCCCACGGTGCCGGAGGTGATCCGCTCGCTCAACAAGCACAGCAACAACGTGATGGCCCAGCAGGTGTTCCTGAGCATGGGCTTGCGCCGCGCCGGCGTGGGCAACATGTCCACCTCGACCGCCGCCGTGCAGGACTGGTGGCGCGGCATGCTGGGAGCCACCCCCATGCCCGATGTGGACAACGGCGCGGGGCTCTCGCGCAGCGCCCGCATCAGCGCCTCCTCGCTCGGCGCCATGCTGCAGGCGGTCTGGCGCTCGCCGAACATGCCGGAATTCATGGAGTCGCTGCCCATCATCGGCGTGGACGGCACGCTGCGCCGCAGCCGCATTGCCGACCGGGGCGCCGCCCACCTCAAGACAGGCACCCTGCGCGATGCCTCCGCGCTGGCCGGCTACGTGCTTGCCAAGGACGGCCGCCGCTACGTGTTCGTCGCCATCGCCAACGGCGGACGCGCCCTGCTGGCACGCCCCGCCTTCGAGGCGCTGGTGGACTGGACCGTGCACCGGCCGGCCACCGCCACTGCCGGAGCTCCTGCCGTGACCGCCACCCCGGCCGTGGCCGCCAGCGCACCCTGAACCGCCCCTCTGCACCGCCGCAGAAAGGCAGGGTGTCTCTCGCCCGCAATCCCCGCAGGGATTTGCGGGACAGGCTCCCGGGCCAAGGCGGTTTCACGTTACGATGGGGCCATCCAGACCGATCGGGCCACGTGCAAGCGCGATGCATGGGTGTTTTCCCCCTGTGCGCCGCTGCCTTCCGCCCATGTCCTGCGGTCTGCCCACAGCCCCTGTCGCATTTCCCTCCGACTGTGTCCACTTCCCTGCAGCTCCTCAGCCTCAAGCCGCTCATCACGCTGCTGGCGATCGTCAACCCGCTCGCCATCCTGCCGTTCTACATCTCGTACACGCAGGACTTCAACGCCTCGCAGCGGCTGCGCACCATCCGGGCCACCACCCTGACGGTGTTCGTGGTGCTGACCTCCTGCGCGCTGCTGGGGCTGGAGATTCTGAGCTTCTTCAACATCTCGCTGGCCAGCTTCCAGGTGGGGGGCGGCATGCTGCTGCTCATCAGCGCCCTGCAGATGATCAACGCCCAGCCCGCCGAGGCCCGCACCAACGCCGAGGAAACCACCTACGCGGCCCGGCAGGCCAGCATCGGGGTGGTGCCTCTGGGCATTCCGCTGCTCACGGGCCCGGCCACCATGTCCACCATGGTGATTTTTGCCAACCGCAGCAAGAACTGGCTGCAGATGGTGCAGCTCATCGGCTACGCCGTGCTGGTGGCGCTGGCCGTGTACGTGAGCTTCCTGCTGGCGCCGCGCATTGCCCGCGCCATGGGACAAACAGGCATCAACGTGATGACACGCCTCATGGGCCTGATTCTGGCCGCCATGGGCGTGGAAGTCATGGCAGACGGACTGCGGCAGATTTTTCCGGCGCTCGGCGGCAGCTGATTCAACGCCGACACAACGGCGCACCCGAGGCCCCGGCGTCCGGTCCGAGCCCGGCGCCTCCCTGCCCCCTGAGCGCAGAATCCCTTACGCGGCCGCGCGGCGCAGCCGGTCGGCCACGCCGGCCCACTCGGCCGTGGGCGGCACGGCCTCGATCCAGATCAGCCCCACTCCCAGCGCATCGAGCGCACGCAGCTCGGCAAACAGCGCGTGGGCAGCGGCGGCGGCATCGGCCGGCATGGCATGCAGATGCACCTGCCGCGCGGTGGTGCGCAGCGGCGTCCGGCTCCAGATGCCGATGGCAGGCGCCTCGTCGCCCAGCAGGTCGAGCGCGGCCTGCATGTCGGCGGCCCCCATGAGCCGCACCCGCGCCCTGGGCGCATAGTGCGACACGAGCGTCCCAGAAGCCTGGGGAGCAGCCCCCTGTGCCGCCTCGGGCAGCAGCACACGCACCTGCAGGCGCCGGAACACATCGTCTGGCGTGATGGCGCCGGGGCGCAGCAGCACCGGCTGGCCCCGCGTGCAGTCGATGATGGTGGACTCGATGCCCACCTGACATGCCCCGCCATCGAGCACCGGCAGGGCATCGCCAAACTCGGCCAGCACATGCTGCGCCGTGGTGGGGCTCACCCGCCCGAAGGGGTTGGCACTCGGCGCCGCCACCCCAGGCACCCCCCGTGCTGCTGCCGCGCGCAGCACGGCCTGCGCCACCGGATGCGAGGGGCAGCGCAGCCCCACGCTCGGATGGTGCCCCGCCGCCGCAGTGGCCACGCCTTCGCGCCGGGGCACGATGACGGTCAGCGGCCCCGGCCAGAAGGCCCGCATCAGGCTCGCGGCATGGTCGGGCAGGGTGTCGAGAAAATCGGGAGCCGCGAACGGCCGGGCCGCATCCACCGGATCGTCCGTGGCGGCCACATGCACGATGAGCGGATGCCCCGTGGGCCGCCCCTTGGCCGCAAAGATCTGGGCCACGGCGACATCGTCGTCGGCGCGGGCAGCCAGCCCGTACACGGTTTCGGTCGGCAGCCCGAGCAGCCCGCCATCGGCCAGAATCTGTGCCGCCCGGGCAATGGCCACCTCGCGGTCGGCAGCAGAAGCGGAAGAAGTGGCATCGAGCAGCATGGGCATTCCAGAAACGGACAGAAGAAAAATCGAGAAGGGCCACCGGACCCGCCGGAAAGATCCGGCCAAGCCACCGGAGCGGAAGAAAGGAGCACCCCTGCCCGCCCCCGGCTCCAGTCGTGGCTCGCGTCCAGGTGCCGGCTCAGTCCTCGGCCACAGGCAGCGGCAGGAAGGGCAGACCCAGCATCTCGGCCACCTGGGCCGCCTGGCGCTGCACCTCGTGCGGGGTGGCTGCGGTAAGGGTGATGTGGCCCATCTTGCGCCCGCGCTTGACCGTGCGCTTGCCGTACAGATGCAGATGCACCCCCGGCAGTGCCTGAATGCGGGCCCAGTCCGGCGTGCGCCACTGCCCGTCCGTGCCGATCCAGGCATCGCCGAGCAGGTTGAGCATGATGGCCGGGCTGTGGTGGCGCGGCGCCACCAGCGGCAGGCCCATGGTGGTGCGCACCTGCAGATCGAACTGGCTGTGCTCGCACGCATCGATGGTGTAGTGCCCGCTGTTGTGCGGACGCGGCGCCATCTCGTTGACCACCCAGGAGCCGTCCTCCAGCACGAAATACTCCACGCACAGCACGCCCACGTAATGCAGCCCCTCGGCAATGCGCCGCGTGGCCTGCACCAGCTCGTCGGCCAGATGGGCCGGCACGGCGCCCCGGAAGGCATAGGTCGTGGCCAGAATGCCGTTGCGATGGGCATTGCGCTGCGGCGCAAAATGCACCATGGCCCCATCGGCCCCCCGCGCCACCACCACCGAGCACTCCAGCGCCAGCGCCAGCCGGCGCTCCAGCACGCACTCGACCTGGCCCATGGCTTGCCATGCTGCCTGCAGTTCGGCGGGGGTGGACACCACGGCCTGCCCCTTGCCGTCATAGCCCATGCGCGCCGTCTTGAGAATGCCGGGCAACAGATCCGCCGCCGCCGCACGCTCCAGATCGGCAGGCGTGGTGATGGTGCGGTACGGGGCACAGGGCACCCCGCAGTGGGTGAAGTGCGCCTTCTCGCGCGAGCGGTCCTGCGCAATGGCCACCGCCTCGGCGGGCGGCGACACCAGCCGGCGCTGCGCCAGATAGGCCAGCGCCGCCGCCGGCACGTTCTCGAATTCGGTCGTGATGCCGTCACACTGGGCGGCCAGCGCATCCCAGCCTGCAGGGTCGTCGTAGGCGGACACCACCTGTGCCTGGCTCACCTGCCCGGCCGGCCCATCGGCCGCCGGATCGAGCACCACCGTCGAAAAGCCCATGCTCTGCGCCGCATGCACCAGCATGCGCCCGAGCTGCCCTCCGCCGAGCACCCCCAGCGTGGCCCGGACTCCCGTCACCGTTGCGCCGGCATCGGCTGTGCGTTCCGTGGTCATTGGGCGGCCCCCTCGGAGCCGGACACCGGCAGCTCCATGGCACGGGCCACCTCGGTCTGACGCGCCCTGAATTCCTGCAGCCGGCGGCGCAGATCCGGATCATGGACCGCCAGCATGGCCACCGCGAACAGCGCGGCATTGGCTGCACCCGCCGCCCCGATGGCAAAGGTCGCCACCGGCACGCCCTTGGGCATCTGCACGATGCTGTGCAGCGAATCCACACCCTGCAGATGGCGGCTCGCCACCGGCACGCCCAGCACCGGCACCACCGTCTTGGCAGCCACCATGCCCGGCAGGTGCGCCGCGCCCCCCGCCCCGGCTATGATCGCCTGCAGACCGCGGTCCGCCGCGCTCTCGGCATAGGCGAACATGTCGTCTGGCATGCGATGGGCCGACACCACGCGCGCCTCGAACGCCACGCCAAACTCCTGCAGCACCGCCACCGCGTGCTGCATGGTGTCCCAATCGGAACTCGACCCCATGATGACGCCGACCTGCACCTCTGCCATAGCTGACTCCCCTTCCATGCTTGCGTGACCTGCGGCAGACACTGGCTCCCCGCTTGCGCGGAGCACCCCGGCCGGGCTGCGCCACACACCCCGCACCACCCCTGTCTGCCTTGAAAAAATTGCCGCACGGCCCCATGTCGAAAGGAGTCTCTCCTCTCCGGGCCATACGGTCTGCTATTGTAAGAGCCTGCCTGTGCCCCTGATGGCCGCATGCCCGGCGTGGCAGGGCCTGCCCACAGCCACGTTCCCCTCCGTCGAACCCCGTTTTCGGCTTCTGACGCCGCCCTTTTTCTCTCCCCCTTCTTGCGCACATCATGATCGACATCACCGCCGACAACTTCGAAACCGACGTCCTCCAGGCCTCCATCACCACCCCGGTTCTGGTCGACTTCTGGGCCCCCTGGTGCGGCCCCTGCAAGTCCCTCGGCCCCGTGCTCGAAAAACTCGAAACCGCATACGCCGGCCGCTTCATCCTGGCCAAAATCAACTCCGACGAACAGCAGCAGATTGCCGGCATGTTCGGCGTGCGCAGCATCCCCACCTGCGTCCTCATGGTCGGTGGCCAGCCTGTCGACGGCTTCATGGGCGCCCTGCCCGAAGGCCAGGTCCGCGAATTCCTCGACAAGCACCTGCCCCTGCCCCTGCCCGAAGCCCTCGCCGCCGAAGCCGATGAAGCCGCCGCCCAGGACGCCCTCGCCAGCGGCGACACCACCTCGGCCCTCGAACAGCTCCAGCATGCCGTCGCCACCGACCCCGCCAACGACGACGCCCGCTTCGACTACGTCAAGCTCCTGCTGCAGGAAGGCCGGATCGACGACGCCAAGGTCGCCTTCGCCCCCGTCATCGCCAAAACCAGCGCCGTGCGCCGCCTCGACAGCCTGCAGCGCTGGATGGACGCCATCGACGCCCAGCACCCCGTGCCCGCCGACATGGCCGCACTCGATGCCGCCATCGCCGCCAACCGCCGCGACTTCGACGCCCGCTACGCCCGCGCCCAGGCCCTCATGGCCGCCCAGCGCTGGACCGACGCCCTCGACGAACTCCTCGACATCCTCATGCGCGACAAGCACTGGAACGAAGACCTCGCCCGCAAGACCTACATCGCCATCCTCGACATCATGGAGCCCCCCAAGCCCGCCGTCGCCGAAGGACAGATCCCCCCCGAAGACCCCACCATGGCCAGCTACCGCCGCCGCCTCAGCAGCGTGGTCCTGAGCTGATCCAGCCCCGGCTCCTGCCCTCCCCCCTCGCACACTCCCAAGGCCGGTTTCTCCGGCCTTTTGCATGCCCCAGCGCAGCAGCCACCCAAGCCCCCCCTTCAGACACTTGGCGCCACCGGCAAAGGGCAGCCATCCTGATGCAGCCAGATTCTGGGAGGAATCTATGCATTTGGGTGGCCTATGCGGCAGATAACCCAGAGGCATCGAGAATGTCGGAAGCTTTCTTTTTATGAGCTGCCTATGCGGCAGATAACCGGGGCTACAAAGAGGCCCTGCTCAAGCAGAATTTCTGAGCTGCCTATGCGGCAGATAACCTTCTGGCCGTTGACATCGTCGGCGATCAGCTTTTCTGAGCTGCCTATGCGGCAGATAACAGGACAGGCCATAGCGACGTTCAAGCCCAGAAATTTCTGAGCTGCCTATGCGGCAGATAACTTGTTGTAGCTGGAGAAAGTACCTGCCTCAACTTTCTGAGCTGCCTATGCGGCAGATAACTCCAGAACAAGAGCTATCTGTTCGGCATCGCTTTTCTGAGCTGCCTATGCGGCAGATAACGCGCATCTGACAACAGCATCAAGATGGCAATTTTTCTGAGCTGCCTATGCGGCAGATAACCTTCCAGAAGCTCAATTCAGCCACCGGAGGATTTTCTGAGCTGCCTATGCGGCAGATAACCTTCCAGAAGCTCAATTCAGCCACCGGAGGATTTTCTGAGCTGCCTATGCGGCAGATAACTTCTGAAAAGACTGCCCGCACATTACTGGCGATTTTCTGAGCTGCCTATGCGGCAGATAACGCGCGGCGCATTGCGCATGCCCTTGCGCTTGATTTCTGAGCTGCCTATGCGGCAGATAACGGCAAGGATGTGTCGGCGACCATCTACGCCAAGTTTCTGAGCTGCCTATGCGGCAGATAACTTGCGGCGCCATGGTCGCACGCTCCACCATGTTTTCTGAGCTGCCTATGCGGCAGATAACAAAAACAGACTCAATGCTTGCGGCGTTTATCTTTTCTGAGCTGCCTATGCGGCAGATAACTCAGCAGAGAAGAGAAGGGGCGACGTTCGGAATTTCTGAGCTGCCTATGCGGCAGATAACTATGCTGCATTGACTTTGACGGCTTGCATGATTTTCTGAGCTGCCTATGCGGCAGATAACTACTCGAACGACGGCAGCGTCGGATCGAATACTTTCTGAGCTGCCTATGCGGCAGATAACCTGTATCCGAACATGGAGTTCATCTCCGTGCCTTTCTGAGCTGCCTATGCGGCAGATAACGCGCTCTGCTGCGGTCATGATGCCCGCCGCTTTTTCTGAGCTGCCTATGCGGCAGATAACAACTGTCATCGACGCCCTGCTTGTCACGCTTGTTTCTGAGCTGCCTATGCGGCAGATAACCCTCACAGCCGCAATGCTCACCGGCCGCACGCATTTCTGAGCTGCCTATGCGGCAGATAACGCGCCGCTGATGCCGCGGATGACAAACTTCACTTTCTGAGCTGCCTATGCGGCAGATAACCTACACCAGCCGACGCGCTGCGCTCGACGAATTTTCTGAGCTGCCTATGCGGCAGATAACGACGGTGCGTCTCCAGTTCCTTGATCATCTTTTTTCTGAGCTGCCTATGCGGCAGATAACTGTCAAATGCGGCGAGTCCAATAGACCGATAATTTCTGAGCTGCCTATGCGGCAGATAACGCCTCTAATACGGGCCTAGTTGGGTTTAACGATTTCTGAGCTGCCTATGCGGCAGATAACTGTGGGAAACACGCTGGCCTACAGCTACCAGGTTTTCTGAGCTGCCTATGCGGCAGATAACTTCATACTGCCTCCGGAGATGCTTCCCATGTTTTTCTGAGCTGCCTATGCGGCAGATAACGGGTTTTGGGTTGGCGTCCTTCACGGACTTGATTTTCTGAGCTGCCTATGCGGCAGATAACTGTCCCAGATGTGTGCGTCGGATGGAGAATCTTTTCTGAGCTGCCTATGCGGCAGATAACTCGCGTCAGGTGTCACGATGGTGTAGGTGTCAATTTCTGAGCTGCCTATGCGGCAGATAACTTCACCGAGCGCATGCGTGCTCACCCGGTCATCTTTCTGAGCTGCCTATGCGGCAGATAACGTGATGCCCTTGGGGAGCCAGACGGCGACGTGTTTCTGAGCTGCCTATGCGGCAGATAACTTTGCGGGCACCGGGGTGAACGGACAGGAACTTTTCTGAGCTGCCTATGCGGCAGATAACTGAGTGCCCCCGGCATGCTTGGCTACCAGTTCTTTCTGAGCTGCCTATGCGGCAGATAACGCCGGACAAGTCAAGGCGTGCACGGCCTTTGTTTTCTGAGCTGCCTATGCGGCAGATAACCTGAGCGAAGCTGGACGCTTGCGGGATGACCGTTTCTGAGCTGCCTATGCGGCAGATAACGCGGCAACGCTGGGGCGGATAGATTCCATCATTTTCTGAGCTGCCTATGCGGCAGATAACAGACTGAGACCCACCGCCCATGCCCATGATGATTTCTGAGCTGCCTATGCGGCAGATAACCACGCCGGACGCCATCCGCGATGCCGTCATGCTTTCTGAGCTGCCTATGCGGCAGATAACGTGGTCATGTGCAGGCTCCTGCGTTATTGAATTTTCTGAGCTGCCTATGCGGCAGATAACTGCCTGCATCGCTTGTGCACGCGCCGTCAGTATTTCTGAGCTGCCTATGCGGCAGATAACGTGACGATCACGACCGGCTACAGCGCAGATCTTTTCTGAGCTGCCTATGCGGCAGATAACAAAATCAACCACCTGCCGACACCGGCGATATTTTTCTGAGCTGCCTATGCGGCAGATAACCAGGCGTACCTGCGGATATCGGCATCATTTGCTTTCTGAGCTGCCTATGCGGCAGATAACCCAATTCCGTGCAGTCCGTCGTGCCTTTCTTCTTTCTGAGCTGCCTATGCGGCAGATAACCGCAGAGCCCGAGGTCATCGCAAACGCCGTAACTTTCTGAGCTGCCTATGCGGCAGATAACTTATTGCGCTTCTGCAAGCCTTGATGCCAGCATTTCTGAGCTGCCTATGCGGCAGATAACGATCAGGCCCCGACCATCGTGACGATGCCGACTTTCTGAGCTGCCTATGCGGCAGATAACGACGTGAAAAAGGCGTTCGCAATGTGGGCGAACTTTCTGAGCTGCCTATGCGGCAGATAACCTGCTCGGCCAGCTCCTTGTCCACGTCGGTGATTTCTGAGCTGCCTATGCGGCAGATAACCTCGACCGCGCGCGGGAACCATCCACCTATCAGTTTCTGAGCTGCCTATGCGGCAGATAACGGCGGTGCGTTTCAAGCTCCTTGATCATCTTTTTTCTGAGCTGCCTATGCGGCAGATAACACGTGCGGCCCACCACGGCAGTATCTGCCGCATTTCTGAGCTGCCTATGCGGCAGATAACGTAACAGCGCAGCAAGTGGACGGCGACACAGTTTTCTGAGCTGCCTATGCGGCAGATAACGGACAGGCCATAGCGACGTTCAAGCCCAGAAATTTCTGAGCTGCCTATGCGGCAGATAACGCACTGAGACCAGCTATTTCGTGGCAACTCCGTTTCTGAGCTGCCTATGCGGCAGATAACGCGATGGGCGGACGGTGCTTACTCACAAGTGATTTCTGAGCTGCCTATGCGGCAGATAACAATGGGCGCACCACGCTCGCATTCCGCTACCATTTCTGAGCTGCCTATGCGGCAGATAACTACCCTGCAAGCGAAGGTGAAGGTGAAGGTGAATTTCTGAGCTGCCTATGCGGCAGATAACGTGGGCAGCAGAATTTTGTGGCACTCCCCGAATTTCTGAGCTGCCTATGCGGCAGATAACGTCAGGACGATATTCGCTGAGGTGATTGATGTTTTCTGAGCTGCCTATGCGGCAGATAACACTTGAGACTCGCCGATGGCGGCGGCTTGCGTTTTCTGAGCTGCCTATGCGGCAGATAACTTCTGGGGCAGATCGCATGTCCTACGGTGCAGTTTCTGAGCTGCCTATGCGGCAGATAACGCGTAGATGGTGGCCGAAACGTCCTTGCCCAATTTCTGAGCTGCCTATGCGGCAGATAACGCTGGGGCTGTTGGCGAGCAGGTCGACCTCGATTTTCTGAGCTGCCTATGCGGCAGATAACTGGAGGCTGACCTCCAGGAGGTGCTTGTTTTTAAAGAGCTTTCCGGCCTTGGGGGCTGGAGGACCCTTTTGCGGAGGGGGCGTGCAAGCTGTTGATTTACAACGCGGTTGCGCGCGCCCTGGCAAAAAGGGTCAGACGTAGGGGACGGTGCGGCCGTGGCTGAGGCCGTAGGTGTTGAACTGGCCGCTGTCGCACGCGACGGGAACGGGGGTCTGGTCGATGTGCAGGCAGTAGGACTGCCCGGTGCTGGTGCTGCGCAGGTGGACATGCGGCAGCGTCGGGCGCGGTGCAGGGGGCTGGGGGAGTGCAGCCTCGGCTTGTTCAGGCGTTTCGCCCTTGCGCAGCATGCGGCGACGGCGGAGGCGGTCGATGCTGGTGTCGAACTGCCTGCGCTGCACGCACAGGGCCCGGGCGCCCGGAGGCACCGGCAGGGGCGCTCCGTTCTGGGCCGGCTCAACCAGCTCGCGCATGCCTCGTAGCCAGTCTTGCGCCATGAGCTCGCGCAGGGCGGCATCGGTGCCATGCAAGCGCAGGGTGGCTCCGAGCGTCGGCTTGCAGGTTTGCACATAGTGCGGAAAGCTGATGCCGATGTCGCCAGATCCCCGCTGCACGAGCGCGCGATGCAGCTTGGCCATGAGGGCACTCATGAGCTGGGGCTGCGGGAACTCCGGATCGGGCTGGAGGGTGAAGTCGAGGTAGTGGGTCGTCATGGTCTGGGGCCCGTGGTCACTTGGATTCTCCGAACACGCCGCCCCGGATGAGGATGGCCATGACGTAGTGCTGCTGCTCGGTGGCGGGGGCATTGTCGTGCAGGACCCAGTTGTCGAGCAGGGTGTAGAAGTCGAGTTTCTGGCGTGGCTGCCGGTAGGCCTTGCCCTGGGTGGTGACGGAACCGTAGGGCTCGGCGGCGATGGGGCCGAGGGCGTCGGCGCCTTCGTACCAGGTGTCGATGGTGCGCAGGGCGTTGCCGATCTTCTGGGAGTGGATGGCGGCCTGCTGGTCGATCTGATAGAGGGTCTTGCTCTTGTGTCCGGTGGTGCGGTCAAGGATGAGTTCCTGCGAGGGGAACACTTCCTGCCCCTTACCCTGCCGCGCCCAGGCGGTGACGCGCAACAGCACATGGGATTTTCCACGCAGGCCGGAAGCCACCACGTCCGCCAGCTTGGCCACGTTGTCAGGGACCGGGGTGTTGAAGGAGCGGGTGTCGAGGGCCAGGGCATCGAATGTCCAGGTCTGGGCGGCCTGTCCCTGCTCCAGCCGGGCGATTTCCACGGTCACGGCTTCGGCGCCCAGGCGGTTGCGCCACAGGAAGCGGGCATTGGCCAGATTGAGGGCATAGCGCCGGGCGAGTTCCGCAAAGCCATGGGCGTCCACATACTGGCGCACCACGTCCATGAGCCGGCTCTGGTAGGGAGCACTGTTGCAGGCAGAAGGGGTGCCGACACCGGGAAGCACGCGCAGGGTGAACTGCACCATGAGGGTGTCGGCATCGGGCGGGAGGGCGGCCACGTCCACGGTCTGGAGATTGGGGTTCTCCATGGCCGCATCCACCTTGGCAGGGTCCTGGTCCTTGGTCTTGAACCGGTTGGAGATGGTGCCGCGCACGGATTTTTCGTGCAGCGGCACGGGGTGCCAGAGGGTGGGATGGGCACGGTCGTCCCAGGTACCGGCGTAGAGCATGGCGTCGGAAGGATCAAGCTTGCGCTCGAAGGCGAGGACAGAGGCGGTGGAGAGGGTGTTGTCGAGGGTCTTGGTCATGAAATACTCCTGAAGGGCCCGCAAGGAGGCCAAGGGAGGGAAGGGAATACAGACAGAAGGAAATACGCGGTCACGAAGAAAGGAAGGACGACGAACGGAAACGTCATTTCCCCCGCATGGCGCTCACGCCATAGCCGCTGCGGCAGCGGTAATAGCCGGCATCGGGGTCGCCGTCGGCCCACCAGAGCAACTCCTCGACCGTACGCAGGCGATGCGCCCCCCTCCATTCGCCGATGGAGTAGAGGCTTTCGACAAAGCGGAAGGGAGTGGATGCATCCCGGGCTCGGGCCACACTGCCAGCCGGCAGCAGGTCGCCGAGGCGCCCGTAGCCCACCGGAATGGGCACGATCCAGCCCTGCCCGGTGCGGTCGTTCTGCCAGTGCCGGGGGGTGCGCCGGGATGCTTCGCTCGCCGGTGCGGTGTCGGCCTCCTGCTCGGCGGGGGCGGTGAGCTCGCTGTGCCAGTTGACGCGCGACAGCGACAGCAGCGCATCGAGTGCGGTGGCATGGGGCCGAGTGGTGCGCAGGTGCGCCAGACGCTGGGCGAGCAGGTCATCCCGCCCAACGAGCACATGGCCCGGCAGCAGTCGCAGCAGCAGCTTGCGGAACTGGGAGGCGGTGTCGACCTGGTCGCTCCAGGGCAGAAGGCGGGGCCGATGCTGCCGCGTCCAGGGACGGTGGAGGATGCTGCCCCCTGCCAGCCGCATGCAGGCAATGCGTTCGCCCATGGCATCGGCCTCGGTCTGCAGCGTGGCCTCATTGGCATGCAGCAGGGCATCGGAAGACACGGCGTAGATCAGGGTGATGTCGAGATGGATGCGCCCTTCTTCCACAATGGCAGCCGTGCCGCCGTCCTTGTCCACGGGGTTGCGGGTCAGGCAGAACGTGGTGGGTGCGCCGGGATAGGCCGGTTCGACCACCTGTTCAGCATAGTCGTGGCACACCACTCCCACGGCCTTGAACGCCCAGTCGATGCCCTGAGAGCGAACGTTGCGCTCCAGTGCCCCCATCTGGCCCAGAAAGGCCGTGATCGACGGAAAGCCATGCGTGAGCGGGCTCGATACCGCGTTGGCGTTCTGCACGCGCACATGAGGCACCACCAGCAGATGGGTGAAATCGGGAGGGTTGGGTATTTCAGTCATGGGAACCTCCTGTCATGTTGTCCTCTTCACGCAGTCGGCGCTGCTGGGGAGTGGGCCAATCCACTTCGACCCAGAAGGCCCGCGCCCATTCGCGCGCCTCCACAACGCCCAGCGGCAAACCTGCCCGCTTGAGCCGGTCATTGAGCCACCAGGCAAATTGCGTGGCGAGCGCATCGGCCCAGTCGCTGCGCTCGCGGGCGGCACGAAAGTCCTGATCCTCCGGCGATTCGTCGGGCTGCGGCACGGCTGCACGGTCGGGATCGAGCCAGATCTGCTCGCACGGCGGCAGCCGACAGGGCGTGCGGCCCGTCCAGCCCGCCGGCTGGTCGGCTGCCACGGCACGGCCAAAAGCCAGCAGGGTGAGCGCCAGCTGATTCACGCAGTCCTTGCGCCACTCGCGCACTTTCATCGTCGAGCCGGGAGCCTGCAGGAGCCCTGCCACCAGCTCGGCGATCTGCGCCTGCACGTCCTCGAAGTACAGAAACAGCTCCAACGCGCTGCTGCACTTGGACAGACGACTCCAGCGCGTCGAACGCCAGCGGGGAGGCAGCGAGGCGAGCAGATAGTTGACGCCGCCCCTTTCGCTGTTGAGCTGGCTGATGTTCTGGGGCTTGGTGCCCCCGAGCTTGCGCATGACGAGGCCGCGATAGTCGCGGTAGGGCTCTGCATGCGGCTGATCGTCATGAAAGGCTTTGCGGGCGGCCTTGTTGGCCTCGCCAAAGCGCGCGTCGCTGATGTCGGCATGCACCGCATGGGCCAGCACACTGGAAAACAGCGGCTGCAGCAGGTGGAAGCTGGCATCTTCCGCAGGATCAGCGCCCGGCATACACCAGTACACCTGCTTGGCCAGCGTGTGGGACTCCCAGCCCCCCACCTGCTGCCGCACCAGCCCGGTGAAGGCTTCTGCATGCCGGCGGGCCACCTGAGGGTCGGCGTCGAGCGCGGCTACAGCCGAAGGCTCTGCCTCCAGCAGCGCATCCAGGAGCTGCACGCCCTGGCGTTCGAGCTTGAGCAGTTTGTAGACATCCAGGGCAGCGGCATTGCCGACGATGTCGCCAGGCTGAGGCCCCTGCAGGCTGTGGGTGCCCACATCGTGCTGGGCGACCATGGTGGCAGGCAGAACGTACAGGCTGCTGCCCTCCGCCTTGGGGTGTGTGGCCTTGAGCACGTGGGTGACGGCGTGAAGCTGCCCCACACGCTGTGCGGCATCGGCCAGCCAGACCGAAGGCTCGAAGCGGTCGGCCCTCTCGGCCTGTCCACCTTCGTCCTCCCCCTGGCTCTTGGTTTTGCTCTTGGCCTTGGCGTCCCGCCGTTCGGCAATGAACGCCAGAATCAGATCGCGCCAGCCCGCCTGGGCCGGTGCGGCAAGCGCTTGCTCGCTCATGAAGGATCTCCTTGCTCAATGGAGGGCACGCATGGGAGTCTCAAGCCCCCTGCGCCTCCGTTTGCGGTCGGTCTACCCGATGCATTATGGTCTGCCACACTCGGCACGCAGACAGAACAAGGTTTGATTTATTTCAATGAAAATCAGATGCAAAGACCTTTTTGTATTTTCTTATTAATCAATAAATACAAATAAAGTTTTATCCAATAATGCACCGGAGTCATGGGCGCTGGCTGAACCCCAGCACCGGGTGATACCGCCACCCGCGCGGGCTGGCCCGTACCTGCACGCCGGCGAATCGGATGGCAGTCTGGCGCAGATCCTGTCCGTGATGCTGCGCGAGGGCGGCGAGCATGTCCGGCAGGCTGAGGACCACCCAGGGCTGAATGCCCGGGCCCATGGAGGCTGCGAGGTCGATGTGTTCGATGCAGCCCGATCCCTTGGCGTCTTCCTCCCGCACGTAGAGGCTGGCAAGGCCCTTGCGTGAATCATTCTTATTCTCCACCCGGTGCAGATACAGCGCTCCCGTATCGTCGTCGGGGAGGAACACCAGATCGACATCCGGTGCCCCGTCCGGCGCCCGGAACGGCTGCTGCTGCGGCAATGTCCAGGTCAGGCTGGCACGGGGAATTTCCCAGATGCTGCAGGCATCCACGTTGTGGTCCCCCGCCTGGGAGCCTCCCCTGCTCCTGCGGCGGGAGGAGGTTGGCTGGGCTGCAGCCGCCGCAGCCACGGGGGTGGTTCGTGCATGGGGGAGCAGGGTATCGACCAGCCTGGCGTGTTCCAGATCGACCAGACTGCGGGTGGGCTGCCAGCTCTCACGTGGACGCGGCTGAATGCGCGGACAAGCATCGAGCGGCTGGTATTCGGACACCTGCAGCAGGTCTTCGAGCCGGTGGCTGGCGAGGGTATACGCCCCTCGGCGCAGGGTGGGCTCGGCCTCGAACCCCGGGCGACAGAACGCGGCCTTCTCCGGCTGCCGCAAATGGCGCAGGTTGGTGTCGAAGATCAGGATGTTGGGCTCGGTGCACGGCTGCTGGCGATGCCGCTGGACACGTCCCGCGAGCTGGATGAGCGAGCGCATGGACGAGGGTTCGACCACGGCCCAGTCGAGATCCCAGTCACGCCCGACTTCGCTCACCGGCGAGGTGAGCACCACAAAGAGGTGTTCGTGCTCCGGATGCGCAGCCAGCCGCTCCTGCACAAGGGGCAGCGCAAACACCTCCTGCGGCTGGCGGCGATTGCAGGCCTGGTCGAGCTGGTGCTCGATGGCCGAACGCAGGGCCAGCGGAAAGGCGGCATGGTACACACAGAGATGGATGCGAAAACCCTCTGGCGCGCCCAGCCGGTACAGCGCCCGGGCCGTATCGACGAGGGGATCGATATGGGCCATGCGCACCATGCCAAAGCTGACCCGCTGACCCGAGCCGGGTACGGTTTCGGCATGCGCGGCATGGGCCTGGAGCATGGCGTCACGCACCTGCATGGCCCAGGCGGTCTGGAAGGCTTCGGTTTCGGGCTGTGGAGAAAGCTCCAGTGGCAGCAGCCGTCCCATGCGCCGTGCCGGCACGTCCCGCAGCGCCTGCACCCGGTGCTCCACAAACTGTCGGTGCCGCTCCACAAAGGCAGCCATGTCGCCACAGGACTGCGCCTGCGCCCCGAACTCATCGACCCACAGACAGGCCACCTCCTGCACGCAGGCCTCACCGGCATCCCCAGTACCATGGTTGCGCGCCCATTGCTGCCGGCCCTGCCGGTAGGCCTGGAACATGCCTTCGACCAGCGCCGGCGGCAGGGTGGCCGACGAGATCAGCAGGCGTCCGCCCAGCAGCCCGATCCAGTACACCAGCCGCGTCAGGGCGGGCATGTCGTCCAGGTCGAAATCGTCGAGTTCGTCGAGCACCACGTCGCTGCTGAGCAGGCGCAGCATGGGCGCGATCTGGTGCCCCGCACGCTGGGCCTCGGTGGCCGGCATGAGGTGATCGATGGTGCAGACCAGCACGGGCGCGGCCAGCAGGTCGCGAATGCGCCGGTCCTGCAGGGCGATGCCCAGCAGCCCGTGGTGCCGCGCGAGTTCGTCGGGGCCCTCATAGAGGACTTCGGCATCCGCATCGATCAGGCTCTGGGAGGAAACCGAGCCGGTGCGCTCGGCCTGCTGTTCGTAGTACTCGAACAGGGCCCGGCTGGCTGCACCGCCGACGCGCACGGCCAGGTCTTCGTCGCCCAGGCCCAGATCGTGCCGGTAGCTGCGCCCGGTCTGCAGGGTCAGGGTGCGCAGCCCCAGGGCAAAGGAGCAGCGCATGCCTTTCTCAGGGTCAGCGAGCGCATGCATGATGCGGGCATTGGCCAGCGTTTTGCCGCAGCCGGTGGAAGCCATGTTGATGCAGAATCCCCCGCCCAGACGAGCGGCCTCCCGCAGGCCCGCTGCCCTGTCGGCGGCCAGATCCTGCCAGTGGAACCGCCCTGCCCCACTGCGCCGACGCAGCAGAGGGCTGCGCAAATGGCGCAAATAGCGGGCAAAGTCCGGCAGCGCATGGCTGATGCGTCCCGCATCACGGGCCACGCCCAGCAGGTGCTCGTCGAGGGGCTGGTTGAGCCGTCCCTGTGCATCGGTGTTCGCATGGGCACGGCAGCCTGCGTCACCCTTGAGCCGCTGGGGGGACGGCCCCTGCAGACTCGAATAGTGATGGTCTGCCAGCATGAGCGACAGCCGGGCCAGATGCATGACATAGGGGTTGTCGAGCCAGCCGCCCTTGTCGGGGCGCGCGCGCAGTGCCTGCAACCTGCGCGCCAGCCGGGCGGCACGTGCCTGCCACTGCGGCAGATGCACCGGCAGGCGGTCCGCGCACGCCCAGTAGGCCGCGACATCCTTCGGGGGCGCCTCGGAAGGCGGCCATTCGTTCCATCCCGCGGTCACGTCATCCAGCCCATGGCCCAGCCGCTCGACGGAATAGATCGGCAGCCGGCTGCCCATGCGCGCTGGCCGGCCCGCGTCGTTGACCGACGGCACAACCGGCAGCCGGTGATGGGTGACGATCAGCCAGGCCACCGCTGCGGCAAGCGGGGGCAGGTTCCGGAAGGGATTCGACTGCGCCTGGCCATTGAGGTCATCAAGGCCATCGCGCCAATAGCGACCGGGCTGCAGCCAGACATCGGCCGCCGACTCCGGCTCCTGTGCCGGCAAGTCGGCCATGCGGGCAAGCCAGCCTGCGTCGTCGTCCTGCCCCACAAAGGCCAGAAACAGGCGCAGCGACACCCATTCGTGCCGGTAGGCGTTGCGCTCATGCCATTTGCCTCGCAGCCGCTGCTGGAACGCCTCGCTCGCCTTGCCCAGATCGTGCAGCAGGGCGGCGAGCTGGGCCAGCAGCACAATGTCTTCGCCCGTCTGCCAGTCGTTTTCATCCTCGGTGCGCAGCACATTGCGGCGGGTGGTATCGGTGGGCACGGCGCCCTGGGCGTTGAATCGGCTGCGGTCGCCCACGATCCAGAGCAGCTCGCTGTGGTCCAGCCCCCGGATCCAGTGGCAGGCCACGGCCGTGTTCCTGCGGGCGCTCTGCCGCAGCAGGCGCCGCAGGGTATCGAGCCCCGCCTGGGTCATGACCGTCTGCCAGGTGCGCTCGCCCCGCCGCTCGGCGAACTGGTCCAGAATGCGCCGCGTCTCGCGCAGGGCACGCTTGTCGCACTCCGAAACCAGCAGCACATTCATGGCAACGGCTCCCCGCCATCAGTGGGACGCGCCGGGGACGCCACGGTGGTGGAACCGGCCTCCCGGGCCTGGCGGGCCACCTCCTGCGCCGTGGCCTTGAGCGTGTCGATCATCACGTCGAGCGCCTCGGTGCGCGCAAAGTTCTCCAGGCAGGCCTGCCGGAACTCCTGCTCGCTGTGGCCCCGCATGGCCGACAGAAAGGCTTGCGGCAGCACGATGGCATCTTTCATCAGGTCGGCCACGTCGAACACCAGCCCGCCGCGCCGGGTCTTGCCATGCAGCACCGCAAGCCCGTGCGGCAGCCCCAGCACCCAGGTCGCCGTGGCTGCCAGGCCATAGGCCAGATAGTTGCCGTGGTCCAGAAAGCGGTTGGCAGCATCCGTGGCCTCGCCCCGCTCGGAACGGGTAAAGCTGCCATAGCCCGTGGCGGCACACGCCAGCCGGTAGAGCTGATGGGTCATGCGGGCCTCTTCGGTGAGCAGATGCACGGTATCGGCTGCCTGCCCCATGCCTGCCTGCGCCGTGTGCAGCAGGTGCTCCAGCCCGGCCGTGTCAGGGGCAAACCCCTGCTCGCGCAGCACACGGTCCTGCTCCCAGCAGCGCAGAATGCGCGAAAGCCGAACGCGCTGGAACGCCTTGGCCGCTTCGAGCCGCCAGCGGTCGTCAAACCAGAACGCCACCCACTGCTGGAGGTATTCGGTCGGCCGGTATTCGCTCTGCGGCGACAGCCAGCCGATGTCGAGCCCGCCGTCGCTGCCCGCAAACAGGGGCGTACCGCCCCCGCCGCAGAACCCCATCATCACGCCGGCCTTGGCCAGCTCGCGAACGGCTGCCTGCGTGATGGAAGTCCCCGTTCCCAACAGCACCGTGGTGGTATTGGCAATGGGAATGTTCCAGTACAGCGAGCGGTCTCCGTCCTCGGTGACGTATTCGACCCGCCCGCCCTTCACCAGCACGCGGCAATGCTCCAGGTAATAGAGATTGGCCCGCTTGGAGTGCAGGATGGTCTTGAGATCGCCGGGGGTGAAAGCCTCCATGCCGACTCCTGCTGCAGCGTTGCGATGCGAACCGCGGAGGGGTCGGTCAGCGCGTCAGCGCTTCGAGTGCCTCGCGGTACTTGGCCGCAGTGTTGTCGATGACTTCCTGCGGCAGGGTGGGTGCGGGCGGCTGCTTGGTCCAAGGCTTGCCGTCGACAGTGGCGGTCTGGAGCCAGTCGCGCAGATACTGCTTGTCGTAGCTCGGGGGATTGAGGCCGGCGTCGAAGGCGGCCTGATAGCCGGCTTCGGGCCAGTAGCGGGAGCTGTCGGGGGTAAGCACCTCGTCCATCAGGGTGAGGGTGCCGTTCTCGTCAAGGCCGAACTCGAACTTGGTGTCGGCAATGATGATGCCCTTGGTGCGTGCAAAGGCAGCGGCAGTGCGGTAGAGCTCGATGCTCACCTCGCGCATGCGGGCGGCCAGCTCCTTGCCGATGGTCTGCTCGACCTTCTCGAAGCTGATGTTCTCGTCATGCTCGCCCACTTCGGCCTTGGCAGCCGGGGTGAAGATGGGCTCGGGCAGCGGGGAGGCATTGCGCAGCCCGGCGGGCAGGGGCACACCGCACACGCTCTGGCTTTCCTGGTATTCGGTCCAGCCGCTGCCGGCCAGATAGCCACGCACCACGGCTTCGATGGGCAGGGGCTTGAGGCGCTTGACCAGCATGCTGCGCCCCGTCACCTGGGCCACTTCGTCAGGCTGCACCACGCTCTCGGGTGCTTCGCCGGTCAGGTGGTTGGGCACGATGCCCTTGAGGCGCTCGAACCAGAACAGGGCCATGCGCGTGAGCAGCGCGCCCTTGCCGGGAATGGGCTGGCCCATGATGACATCGAACGCGCTGATGCGGTCACTCGCGACCATGAGAATGCGGTCGTCGCCCACGGCATAGTTGTCGCGCACCTTGCCGCGTGCAAGGAGCGGCAGGGAGTGGATGGAGGAGGTATGGAGGGCGGCGGGGGTGTCTGCAGACATGGAAATATCCTGTTCCTGTGACGGAAGGGTAGAAAGAAACGATCTGCCCATTTTATGCCGCCGCCCCTGCTGGGCGCTGCGCAGTTGCCGCGTGCATGCCCGGCCCCGCGACCTCGCGGCCGTCCATGGCGCCGTTGCCACCACCCCTTTGCTGCCGCACAAAAGAAAAAGCGCATGGCCCGTTCCCACGGCACCATGCGCCCTGCAGCCTTCCTGCCGGCCCCGGATCTGGTGCCGCACCAGACCCACGGCCGTGCAGACGCCGAATGGACAGCCAGCTCGACGCTGCGTTACTGCACGACCTGCGCGAGCGCGCCGGTGGCGTAGAGCTCGGCCATCTCGGACAGCGGAATGCCCTTGATCTTGCCACCCTGCCCTTCGCAGCCGAATTCGAGGTAGCGCTGCTTGCAGACGGCCTTGGCGGCTTCGCGGGCAGGCTTCATCCATTCACGCATGTCGAACTTGGAGGGATTCTCTGCCATGAACTTGCGCACGGCACCGGTCATGGCCAGGCGAATGTCGGTGTCGATGTTGATCTTGCGCACGCCGTACTTGATGGCTTCCTGGATTTCCTCGACGGGCACGCCGTAGGTTTCCTTCATCTGACCGCCGTACTGGTTGATGATCGCCAGCAGGTCCTGCGGCACCGACGACGATCCGTGCATCACCAGGTGGGTGTTGGGAATGCGGGCGTGGATTTCCTTGACGCGCGAAATCGCCAGAATGTCCCCGGTGGGCTTGCGGGTGAACTTGTAGGCGCCGTGGCTGGTGCCGATGGCAATGGCCAGAGCATCGAGCTGGGTGGCCTTGACGAACTGGGCTGCCTCTTCGGGATCGGTCAGCATCTGGCTGTGATCGAGCTTGCCTTCGGCGCCGATGCCGTCTTCCTCACCCGCCTCGCCGGTTTCGAGCGACCCCAGACAGCCGAGCTCCCCTTCGACGGTGGCGCCGATCCTGTGGGCCATGGCCACGACATCGCGGGTCACCTGCACGTTGTAGTCGAAGCTCGAAGGCGTCTTGCCGTCTTCCTTGAGCGAACCGTCCATCATGACCGAGCCGAAGCCCAGGCGCAGGGCGCCCTCGCACACGGCCGGAGACGTGCCGTGATCCTGGTGCATCACCAGCGGAATGTGCGGATAGGCCTCGGAGGCGGCGGCAATCAGGTGCTTGATGAAGCTCTCGCCTGCGTACTTGCGGGCCCCTGCACTGGCCTGCAGGATCACGGGCGCACCGACTTCGTCGGCAGCCGCCATCACGGCCTGCACCTGCTCGAGGTTGTTGACATTGAAGGCAGGGATGCCATAGCCGTTTTCGGCGGCATGGTCGAGCAGTTCGCGCATGGAAACGAGAGGCATGGAAATTCCTTCGGGAAATAGAACGTGAAAATATTGGGTATGTCCAGATACAGCCTACTGATTTTAGGGCCTGTTGGCCCCCGCGCCTAGAACCTGGCCCTCCCTGCTCGCTGTGGACTGCCGCGAACGCCCCCACTCCCCCCGCTCGCGCATGAAAAAGCCGCCCCATGTGGGGCGGCTCGGAATGCGTCGGGCGCGGAGCGGAATCAGGCGGGAACCACCGTGGCGTCAAGGCGCGGAGTGCTGGTGGCCTGGCCGGCAAAGTCGGTCCAGCAGCGCTTCTCGAAACAGTAGAGCTTGCACTTGCGGGCCGTGTCGAAATACCACTTCCACGAAAAGCGCTGCACCACGATGCGGCTGGGCAGCAGGTCTTCGAGACGCTGCTGTGCCTGCTGGAGGTGGTAGAGCGGAATGCTCATGTCCACGTGGTGCGCGGTGTGCTCCATGATGTGGTGCATGAGCGCACCGATGCGGAAGGGGAAGGTCAGGTGCACGGTGGTGGACACAAAGGGCGCTGCCTTGCCCCAGGCGGTTTTGTCCTTCTGCCAGCTCACCTTCTCGTGGGTGTGGTGCACATAGACCACGAAACCGATCATGGTGACCCAGAACAGGAAGGGAATCACGGCACCGAAGAGCACGGCCTGCCACACCGACTGCCCGAAGCCCCAGGCCAGCGCCACCACGGCCGCCAGCCACAGCACGGCAAAGGCCAGCACCAGCACGTTGTCCCAGATGAACACGGAACGGCGCGTGGGCATGTGCTTGCGGCTGGGGAAGAATTCACGCTTCCACCAGATCTCGATCATGTAGTACAGCCCCGGAGCCCAGCCGCTGCGATAGAGCCGCTGCAGCAGGCGTCCCATGGGAGACAGGGCGTCATATTCCTCCTGCGTGAGCGGTTCCCACACGAAGTCCACCCCCTTGAGGCAGGTGTAGCCGTGGTGGATGACGTTGTGTCCCACATCCCACAGGCTGTAGGCGGTGAGCGAAGGCAGGAAGGCGATGCGTCCCAGCCACTTGTTGAGGGTGCGGTGGGGAGTGAGGCTCTGGTGGCAGGCGTCGTGCCCGATGATGAACAGACGCCCGGTCACAAAGCCTGCGGCCATGCCGCACAACAGCTGCAGCCACCAGGCATCGAACAGCACGGCTCCAGCCACAAAGGCGGCAAAGAGCACATAGTCAAGCGCCATGAGCGCAAACGCATGCCAGCTGTCTCGCTGGGCAAAGGGCGCCGTCCAGGACCGGATCACCTTGCGGTGGGGAAGGGGCTGGTCGGGCGCAATGGGCTGCTGCGCAGGAGCAGCGGAATCAACTGCGGGAATCGAATCGTTCATCAACGTGCAAACACTCGCAAAGAGTCGGCGCAAGGAACTGCCATGCTGCGCCTTTTCATGTGATGGGTTCTGCAGACCCCCTCCGCCGCGGGCGGAAGGCTCCAGCAGAAACCGGCATCATCGTCATTCATTCTATGAACCGCGCAAGAGAAACACCAGCAAAATCATTAACCGCAACAAGGACTTGTGTCACAGTTGTATCGCATTGCGCAGTGCTGTGCGAACGGGGCCACAGGCAAGGGCCTGCATGCTACCCGATGCCCGCCGTGCGGCACAGGACACACCACGGTGCCACCTGTGCCGCTGTAGCAATCGCACCACCGTGCGAAAGCCGCAGCAGGGCTCTACCGCCGTTTTCCGGGTTCAGGCGGCCAGCGGGGCGTAGTCGGTGTAGCCGTGCGCGCCGCCGCCATAGAGCGTGGCTGGATCAGGCCGGCGCAGGGCAGCGCCCTCGGCCAGACGGGCCACCACATCGGGATTGCCGATGAACGGCACCCCAAAGGCCACGGCCCGCGCGCGGCCGCTGGACACCGCAGCGGCCGCCGAATCGCCGGTGTAGCCGTCATTGGCCACATAGGCACCATGCCAGTAGGGCAGCAGGCGCTGCACGTCCACCATGGGCATGCCGGCTTCGGGCTGACCGAGCCCGGCCTGATGCTCGACCAGGTGCAGATACGCCAGACCCCGGGTGTCGAGCTGGGCCATGGCGTACGAGAAGGTGCGGAAGGGATCGCTGTCACGCATGCCGTTGAAGGGGTTGTTGGGCGACAGGCGCACCCCCACGCGGGAAGCGGGCCATACGGAAGTCACGGCATCGACCACGCGCAGCAGCAGGCGGGCCCGGTTCTGCACGGAGCCGCCATAGGCATCGGTGCGGCGGTTGGCCCCGTCGCGCAGGAACTGGTCGAGCAGATAGCCGTTGGCCCCGTGGATTTCCACGCCATCGAAACCGGCATCCATGGCCAGCTGGGCGGCATGGCGGTATTCCTCGACCACGCCGTCGATTTCCTCCACGGTGAGCGCATGCGGAGTCTCGAAGGGCAGCTTGCCCCGAGGCGTATGCACCAGCCCCGGAATCGCCAGGGCGCTGGGAGCGACTGGCAGGCCCCCCCCAGGCTGGAGGCTCGAATGCGAGGCCCGCCCCACATGCCAGAGCTGCAGCACGATGAGACCGCCGCGCGCATGCACGGCCGAGGTGATGCGCCGCCAGGCGCGGGACTGCGCCTCGGTATAGATGCCGGGGGTGCCGACGTAACCCTTGCCCCGGGGGCTGATCTGCACCCCCTCGCTGACGATGAGGCCGGCCGTGGCGCGCTGCTGGTAGTACGTGGCCATGAGCGGCGTGGGCATGTCCCCCTGCGCCGCGCGGCAGCGCGTGAGAGGAGCCATGACGATGCGGTTTCTCAGGGCCAGATCACCCAGATGGGTGGCGGTGTAGAGAGGGGAATGCAGAAAGGTGTTCATGGGAACCAGTGTAGCCAGCCCCTGTTTTTCCCCGTCTGCTCCCTCCACAAAATCCTACTGCGATCAGGGGCACTGCGCCGGGCAGGCACCGCCCGCCCGGGGTCCCGTGCGCGCTCAGCCCTGGGCGCGCTTGCCCAGAATATCGAAGGCCGGCAGGGTCTTGCCTTCGAGCACTTCCAGGAAGGCGCCGCCGCCGGTGGAGATGTAGCCCACCTGCTGCTCGATGCCGTACTTGGCGATCGCGGCCAGGGTGTCGCCCCCACCTGCGATGCTGAAGGCCGGAGAGGCCGCAATGGCACGTGCCAGCGTTTCGGTACCATGCGAGAAGGGCTCGAACTCGAACACGCCGACCGGGCCGTTCCAGACGATGGTGCCGGCCGACTGCAGCCGCTCTGCGAGCATCTGGGCGGTGCGGGGACCGATGTCGAGGATCAGGTCGTCCTCGGCCACGTCGTGGGCGTCCTTGATCTGGGCGGGAGCGTCGGCCTTGAATTCCTTGGCCACCACCACGTCGACGGGGATCGGCACTTCGGCGCCACGGGCCTTCATCTTGTCCATGACCTTGCGGGCGTCCTCCACCAGATCGGGCTCGGCCAGCGACTTGCCGATAGGCAGGCCCGCAGCGAGCATGAACGTGTTGGCGATGCCGCCCCCCACGATCAGGCCGTCGACCTTTTCGGCCAGGCTCTGCAGAATGGTGAGCTTGGTGCTGACCTTGCTGCCGGCCACAATGGCCACGAGCGGGCGCCGGGGATTGGCCAGTGCCTTGCTGATGGCATCCATTTCGGCCGCCAGCAGCGGACCGGCACAGGCGATGGGAGCGTGTTCGGCGATGCCGTAGGTCGTCCCCTCGGCGCGGTGGGAAGTACCGAAGGCGTCATGCACGAAGATGTCGCACAGACGGGCCAGCTTGTGGGCCAGCTCGGGCTTGTTTTTCTTCTCGCCCACATTCAGGCGGCAGTTTTCGAGCAGCACGACCTGCCCGGGCTGTACCTCGACGCCGTCGACCCAGTCGCTCACGAGGGGAACCTCGCGCCCCAGCAGCTCCGAAAGGCGCTGTGCCACGGGCGCCAGCGAATCCTGCGGCTGGAAGGCGCCTTCGGTGGGACGGCCGAGGTGGCTGGTGACCATGACGGCTGCGCCGCCGTCGAGCGCCATGCGGATGGCCGGCAGCGAGGCCCGGATGCGGGTATCCTCGGTGATGTGGCCTGCGTCATCCAGCGGCACGTTGAGGTCGGCGCGGATGAAGACGCGTTTGCCCTTGGCCTGGCCCTTGTCGCACAGGTCGGAGAAGCGGATGAATGGCTGCATGGCGGTCATGGTCTGATGGGTGATGATGAAAAAAAGAAAACGGAACCATTACGGCCCGATTATAGAAACCGCCCCTGACGGCCCGGTAACGGGTGCCATGCCCTGCACACGGCCGCCCTGCCCCTGTGTGCGGCCCTGCTGCCGCGACTGCCGGAGGACGCGAAGCCTTACGGTACCATGGAGGTCTCTGGCGGCGGCGCCGAAACAGGGCCCGGAGCGCACCGCGCTCGCCTCGTCTGCGGCGACATGCCTGCCCCTCTGCCACAAGGAACTTCACCGTGAACATCCTCATCCCCGTCGATGGCACCGAACTCTCGCTGCACGTGACCCGCTTTGCCCTGCGCCTGGCGCAGGAAGGGCTCAAGACCCGCATCATCCTGGCCAATGCCCAGGAACCGGCCTCGCTCTACGAGCGCCTGACCAGCCACGACGACGCCCGCATGCTCGCCGACATGACCCAGGAAACCGGCGAGGACATGATCGAATCGGCACGCCGGCTGGTGAACAACGCCGGACTGGTGCACGAGTCGGTGGTCATCACGGGCGATCCGGCTGCGTCCATCATCGAACTGGCCCAGATCCATGCCTGCGACCTCATCGTGATGGGAACCCGTGCGCTGGGAGCCCTGCGCAGCGCCATCGAAGGCTCGGTGTCGCGCTCGGTGGTCGAAGGCGCCACGGTGCCCGTGCTCATCGTCAAGGCGCCCGACCCGATCCGCGACGAGGCCTGACTTTCCGCCTTCCTCCTGCCGCCCGGCTCCGGGCCGACAGCGGCCTCTGCAGAGGTGCACCACGGGTGTCATGCAGGGGCAGACCATGGACATGGACATGAAAAAACCGGCTGCCAGTGCGCCGGTTTTTTCATGCGTGCATACAGTTCAGCATGCGGCAAGGGGCAGCGCAGGCTGCACAGCGAGGTGTCGAAGCCTGTGCAGGGGGCACCATGCGCCCTGCACTGCTCGCCCCCTGCGCGTGCCGCCGCGCCCCAGGTGCCGCGGGTACCATACCTTACATTTCGGTGCGCTTGCCGTCCTTGTAGGTGTAGAGCGTGACGGCGGGCTTCTGGAGCTCGCCCTTGTCGGTGAAGCTGATGTCTCCGACCAGTCCCTTGAAGTGGATCGCCGCCAGCTTGGGCAGGTACACCTTGGGATCGGTGGAGTTGGCATCCTTCATGGCCTGCACCAGCACGCGGGTGGCATCGTAGGCATACGGGCTGTAGATCTGGAACTGGCCGTTGTACTTGGCGTTGTACTTCTTGAGCCAGTCTGCACCCCCGTTCATCTTCTGCACCGAAGCCCCGCCTGTGGCGCAGGTCACGTTGGCCACGGTCTTGGCATTGCCGGCCAGGGTAGGCAGCTTCTCGGTACAGATGGCATCGCCCCCGAAGAGCTTGACGTTGGTCATGCCGAGCTGCTCCATCTGGCGCAGCATGGGGCCGGCCTGTGCGTCGAGCCCGCCGTAGAAGATGGCGTCGGGGTTCTTGGCCTTGATGGCAGTGAGAATGGCCATGAAGTCGGTGGCCTTGTCGTTGGTGAACTGCGCATCCAGCACCTGGATGCCGTCCTTGGCAGCGGTTTCCTTGAACACGGCAGCCAGGCCCTGCCCCAGCGCCGTGCGGTCGTCGACGATCACGGCCGTCTTGACCCCGCTCTTGGCGGCATGGTCCACCACGCTGGCACCCAGCTGGTTGTCGTTGGCGATCATGCGGAACACGTTCCTGTAGCCCGGCTTGGTCAGGTCGGGGTTGGTGGCGGAAGCCGTCACCATGGGAATTCCGCACTTGTTGTAGACAGTGGAGGCGGGAATAGAGGTGCCGGACTGCAGGTGTCCCACCACGGCCACGACCTTGGCGTCGCACATCTTCTGAGCCACGGCGGTGGCCTGCTTGGGATCGCCGGCATCGTCCTCGGCCATGAGCTTGAACTGCACAGGCTTGCCGCCGATCACGGGATGCTCGGCATTGATCTCGTCGAGTGCCAGACGAACGCCGTTTTCGACATCCTTGCCGATGTGGGCAATGCCGCCGGAGATCGGACCAACGGTGCCGAACAGCACCTCATTGCCTCCTGCCGCTGCGGCAGAGCTGCCGCCTTGCGGACCGGAGCCCTTGGAACAGCCGGCCAGGGCTCCCAAAGCGGCCATGGCCACGACGCCGAGTGTCCAGCGCAGAGTGCGACGATTGTGCATGAATGACTCCTTTTCCTTGATGTTCGGGGACGAAGCCCTCTGCCGCGCTTCGCCGCAGTTCGGCATTCCGAACACAGGGTGGCAGGCAGGGAGCAGGATCAGTCTGTCAGTGTAATGCAAGGATTGTGCCCTGACCAGTGCCGGGAACCCTTCCGCAGCCTCCCTGCCCACTCCGGCTGCCGGGCTGCCGGCTTCCTCTTGCCTCCCTTACCAGCCCAGTGCCAGATGCAGGGGCAGGTACACGGCCATGCCGGCCACGATGGTGCCCATGACGCTGTGCCGGTGCAGATACCATGCCACCCCCGCCAGGGCACCAAAGATGCGTGCATCGTTCCAGACCGTGAAGTGCCCGTGGGTCAGCAGAATCTCCGGGCCCAGCACCGCGGCCAGCGCTGCCACCGGCGCATAGCGCAGGCCCCGCCGGAACCACAGGGGCAGGTGCAGAGGCCGCGACGAGAGAAAGAACAGGCTGCGCGACACCACGGTGATCACCGTCATGCCCAGAATGATGACGAGCGTGAGCCAGTCGGTCTGGCCGGGCACGGGCAGCAGGTGCGCAGCGGTCATGGCTGGCGCTCCAGGGCGGCCTCGCGGGCTTCGCGCTCCTCGGTGGCCTGCCGCAGCACGGTGTATTCGAGCGCCACGCACAGGGCCACAGCCACCAGAATGCCGGCCACCAGATTGAGCCGCAGCGGCAGCGCAGCCGTGAGCACCGCCACGCCGGCAGCCAGCACGGCTGCGAGCACCCGCATGCGGCTGTCGAGCATGGCGCAGGCCACACCCAGCACAGCGAGCGTGCCCGCAAATCCCAGCCCCCACGACAGCGGAAAGAACTGCGCGGCCAGCACGCCCGTCAGGCAGGACACGCACCAGTTGACATAGTTGCTCACCGTGCTTCCCATGTACCAGGCCACCCGCTCGCCACGCCCGGCCGGGTCGGACACGGCATGGGGGTAGCGCTGCACGAAGAGCACATAATTCACATCGCCCGACAGGTAGCCAAACAGCATGCGCTCCCGAAACGGCAGGTGGATGGCGTAGTCGCGCAGATGGGCGCTGAACACCACAAAGCGCAGATTGACGCAGAAGGCCGCCGCCAGCACCACCCACACCGGTGCCCCGGCGGCAATGAGTGGCAGGGCCGCGAGCTGTGCCGTGCCCGCAAACACGAGCAGCGTCATGAGCACGCCCTCGACGAGACTCAGTCCCGAATTGGTCATGGCCACCCCGGTCATCAGCCCCCAGGCGGCAATGCCGAGCCACACGGGCAGATAGTCACGTGCGCCCTGCCGAAAGGCGGCCTGCCGCCACATGGCAGGCGAAAGCACCACGGGTTCGAGCTGCCAGTCCCGCGCGGGAATCGCCTCGCGGGCATGGTCCACGCAGGGCACAGAGGCCGACATGATGCACTCAGCTCCGCCCGGCGGGCTGGGCCGGCGCCGGTTCCCGATGGCCGCCCAGCAGCGTGCCCACCGGCAGGGCCACCCCCCGCAGCCAGTCCGCCGCCGGGAGCCGCTTGCCCCCGGCACGCTGCAGCTGCGTCAGGCACAGGGCACTGCGGGGCTCCTGCCCGCCGCACGCCACATGGATGCCCTGGGCATCGATGGCCAGCACCTGGCCGCACTGCACACCGGCCGGCACCGGCACGGCAGAGCGCTCGGCTCCCCAGATCTTGACGATTTCCTCTGCATGCCCATGTCCCAGCGGCATCGTGGTCGACGCGCCTGGAAAGGGGCAGAACGCCCGCACCCGGCGCCCAAGGGCAGCTGCCGGCAGATTCCAGTCGACCGGAGCCTCGCTCTTCTCGATCTTGTGCGCATAGGTCACGCCGGCCTCCGGCTGGGGCACTCGTGCAAGAGCCTCGCCCCGGGCCAGCTGCTTCAGCAGGGCGACGATCTCCTGCCCCCCCAGCACAGCCAGCCGGTCGTGGAGACTGGCCGTCGTGTCATCGTCCGCAATCGATACGCGCGCCACACGCAGCATGTCGCCGGTATCCAGGCCCGCATCCATCTGCATGAGGGTGATGCCCGTCTCCGCATCCCCGGCCTCGATGGCACGGTGAATGGGCGCCGCGCCGCGCCAGCGCGGCAGCAGGCTGGCATGGATGTTGAGGCAGCCCAGCCGCGGCAGGTCGAGCACCCACTGCGGCAGGATGAGCCCATAGGCCGCCACCACCATCACATCGGGCTGAACCGCCTGCAGCGCATCCCGCGCCGCAGCCGCTTCGTCGGGCCAGCGGCCATCGAGGCGCAGGCTGCGGGGCTGGAGGACTTCAATGCCATGGGCCAGCGCGGTGCGCTTGACGGGCGAGGCCTGCAGCTTCATGCCACGGCCGGCCGGCCGATCGGGCTGGGTCAGCACCAGAGGCACGGCGTGCCCGGCCTGCAGAATGGCATCGAGCGCCACCTGGGCAAATTCCGGCGTGCCGGCAAACACCACCTTCATCTTGGGATTCCTTGTCGTGTCGATGCGCCGCTCAGCGGGCCTCGGTGGCCACATGCGCCTGTTCGCGGGCCAGCTCGCGCTGGGCCTTGACCATCTTGCTCTTGATGCGGGTGCGCTTGAGTGGACTGAGGTATTCCACGAAGACCTTGCCCCTGAGGTGATCCATCTCGTGCTGCAGACACACCGCCAGCAGACCCTCGGCCTCGATCACGCGGCTCTGGCCGTGCCGGTCCAGCGCCTTGACATGCACCTGCGCAGCCCGCTCGACCCCGTCGTACACGCCCGGCACGGACAGGCAGCCTTCCTCGCCCTTGAGGCGCTCCTCGCTCATCCAGACCACTTCGGGGTTGATGACCACGAGCGGCTGGTTGCGCTCCTCGGACACATCGATCACCACAAGCTGCTCGTGATGGTCGACCTGGGTCGCCGCCAGGCCCACCCCGCGGGCGTCGTACATGGTCTCGAACATGTCGTCGATCACGCGGTGCAGGCGTTCGTCGAACGCCGTGACCGGCTTGGCGACCGTGTGCAGGCGGGAATCCGGATAGACGAGAATGGGGAGCTTGGCCATGAATGAAAATGCAGAAACTGAAAAGAAAACACCCGTCGCGCTGCAGCAGACGGCAGCCAACGGTGCGGGCGCGTAGCCTCTCTGGCAGCAACTGACAGAGACAGCCACCACCACATGCCCCAGGTGGGGCCATGCCCGTATTTTCCCCGTTTTGGCAAAGTCGTGGCGCGAAGAGAACAAATGCACGCGCAGGTCCCGGCAGAACCCGCCAATCCGCCGGCCCTGTTACCCGATGCAAGTATTGTGAGATATGCTTTGGAGGCTTGTTGTCTTTTCTCCTACAAACCATCGGCTGCACATCATGAGCACTTCCCCTTCCTGGCAAACGCGTCGCACCATGCTGCGCAAGATGGTCGCCGTGGCCGGCCTGGGAGCGGCGGCCGGCGCCGGGCATCTGGCTTGGGCCCGCACCTATCCCGTCACCCCCGACCAGCGCCGGATGGCCCGGGCCACTGCCGCGCGCGGAGTTCCCATCAGCGAACTGGCGCCCCATGCCCCCTCCGAATACGTCGTCAAGCGCGGGGATACGCTGTGGGACATCTCGGGCAAGTTCCTCCGGCATGCATGGCGCTGGCCCGAGCTGTGGGGCATGAATCTGGCCCAGATCCGCAACCCCAACCTCATCTATCCGGGCCAGCTCCTCTGGCTGGAAATCGTCAACGGTCGCGCCCGTCTGCGCACCGGGCGCATGCTCAGCCGCGGCAGCAGCAATGGTCGCCTCTCTCCGCAGGTGCGGGTCGAGTCGCTGGGAGACACGGCCATCCCCACCGTGCCACCGCAGCTCATCGAGCCCTTCCTGTCGGAACCGCTGATCCTGCAGGAAGACACGCTCCGCAACGCCCCGCGCATCGTCGCCCCGCAGGAAAACCGCGAACTCATGAGCAAGGGAGACCGTGCCTATGCGCGCGGCCCCGACGGCCACCCTCTCGAAGACCGCGGCAGCGATGAAGCCAACATGTACCGCATCTTCCGCGAGGCCGTTCCCATCAAGGACCCCGCCACCAAGGAAATCCTGGGCTACGAGGCCCACTACGTCGGCCGCGCCCTGCTCGTGCAGGGCGAGAGTGTCAGCACCTCGGCCGATGGCGGGGCAGCTGGCGTTCCCGTGCCCGCATCGCTCGACATCGTGAGCGCCAAGGAAGAAGTCCGCGTCGGCGACCGCCTGCTGCCCGAACCCGAACGCGAACTCCTCACCCACAATCCGCACGCGCCTTTCGTCGAAGTGCATGCCCTGATCGCCTCGGTGTACGGCCTGGCCGTGCAGAACGTGGGCCAGAACCAGATCGTCACGATCAACAAGGGCACGCAGGACGGCATCACGCGGGGCGACGTGCTGGCCATCATCAGCTCGGGCCGCCGCACCGTGGACAAGACCGAAGACCGCCATCAGGACATCAAGCTCCCGGACGAACGCAACGGCCTGCTCTACGTGTTCCGTCCGTTCGAGCGCGCGTCCTACGCGCTGGTGATCGAAATCCGCGACCCGGTGAAGATCGGCGACCGGGCCGAGAACCCTCTCGCCCCCGCCGAAGAACCCGCCACCGACAGTCCCGAGCCGCGCTCCTGAGCCCGGCTTTCGCCACAGGCCGCCCCCAGGGCGGCCTTTTCATGTCCATACTCTCCGACGGCTGCCTCTTCCATGGACACTCTGACCCACGATGACCTCTGCGCATGGCTGCGCCTGACCCTGGCACCGGGCATCGGGCCAGATGCGGCACGGCGGCTGCTCGCAGCCTTCGGGCTCCCTGCCCAGATCCTGTCCCAGTCCCGTCTGGCGCTCGAACAGATCGTCTCGGCGCGACAGGCCGACGCCCTGCGCTCCTCCTCCGAGGAGGTCGACGCACAGATCGCACGCACCTGGCAATGGCTGCAGGATGCCCCCCCCGAGGTGCCACGCCGGGTCATTCCCCTGGGCCATTCCCATTACCCGGCCAGCCTGCTGCAGATGGCCGATCCTCCGGTGCTGCTCTATGCACTGGGGCAGGTCGACGCCCTTCCGGACCTGTGCGGCATCGCCATGGTGGGCAGCCGCAACCCCACGCCCCAGGGAGCCGACAATGCCCGCCAGTTCGCCCGCTGCTTTGCCCAGATGGGCTGGACCGTGGTATCGGGACTCGCACTCGGCATCGATGGTGCCGCGCACGAAGGCGCTCTCCAGGGCGCCACGGAAGCCGCCTCTGCCCCGCAGCGCCCCCTGGCCACGATCGCCGTCGTGGGCACCGGACTGGACCGGGTCTACCCGCGCCAGCACCGCGACCTGGCACACCGCATCGCGCGGCACGGTCTTCTGCTGAGCGAGTACCCGCTTGGCGCCCCTCCCCTCACGCACCACTTCCCCCGGCGCAACCGCCTCATTGCCGGCCTGAGCCATGGCGTGCTCGTGGTCGAAGCCGCCCTGCAGTCAGGTTCGCTGATCACCGCACGCCTCGCCAGCGAACAGGGCAAGGAAGTGTTCGCCATCCCCGGCTCCATTCACTCGCCCCAGTCGCGCGGCTGCCATGCCCTCATCCGGCAGGGGGCCAAGCTGGTGGAACGTGCCGAGGATGTGCTCGAAGAGCTGCGCCCCCTGCTGGCCCGCTCCCCGCTGCCTGCCGCTGCCGCCACCGATGCGCCCGCCAGTCCCGCCCCGGCGCCCGGCCACCCCGTGCTGGAAGCCATGGGGCATGACCCGGTGAATCTCGACGCCCTGCTGGCCCGCACCGGACTGGACATGGCCGCACTGCAGGCCGAACTGCTCACGCTCGAACTCGATGGCCGGGTCGGCCGACTGCCGGGCGGGCTGTATCAGCGCATCGGCAGCGCCTGACAGAAACCCTCCGCCAGCCGGGCTGGCATCCGCCTCCCCCGGTTCAGTCTTCGCCACCGTTCTCGATGGCCGCACGCTGCCGGGCTGCGAACTCCTCGTAGGTGTTGATGCCACGCAGCTCCAGAATCATGTTGCGCACGGCCGCCTCCACCAGCACGGCAATGTTGCGCCCCACCACCACCTGGATGATGGCCTTGCGGATCGGCACCCCCAGCACCGCCTGGTAGATGGGTGCCGTGGGCATGCGCTCGTAGTCGCGCTCCATGGTTTCCTTGCGCACCAGATGCACGATGAGCCGCAGCCGCATGCGCCTGCGCACGGCAATCTCGCCAAAGATCTGCTTGATGTCGAGCAGACCTATGCCCCGCACCTCCATCAGGTTCTGCAGCAGCTCGGGACAGCGGCCCTCGATGGTGGTCTGGTTGACCCGGAAAAAATCGACTGCATCATCGGCCACCAGTCCGTTGCCGCGCGAAATCAGCTCCAGCCCCAGTTCGCTCTTGCCCAGGCCGGACTCTCCCGTGATGAGCACCCCCAGCCCCAGAATGTCCATGAACACCCCATGCATGGTGTCCCGGTTGGCAAAGTGCTTGGACAGGTAGGTGCGCAGCAGGTCGATCACATACGCGGCGCGCTCCTCGGTGGCAAAGAGCGGAATCTGGGCGCGCTCGCACATCTGCAGCAGTGCGTCGGGCGGCGTCTGCGCATCGGCCACGATCAGCACCGGCGGCTCCAGCGTCACGATGCGGGCAATGCGCCGCGCCACATCCTCGCGCGAGGACGTGGTGATGTAGCTGATTTCCCGCGCGCCCAGCACCTGCACCCGGTAGGGATGGATGTAGTTGAGATACCCGACCAGATCCGCCCCCGAGGAGGCCTCGCTCACGGCCACCTCCTCGAAGCGGCGCTCGGAAGCTCCCAGCCCGGCAAGCCAGTGCCAGCCCAGTGTGGAGCGGAAATCCTCGAACAGTACGTCGGCGCTGATGGCGGTATGTTTCATGGCTGGCGGGCAATCATCGGAAAAAGGTGCTCCGATGGTAATGCAGCAACCCGCCTCTCACCACTTTGTCGGGGGGCGAAGGCCCCGCCGGTTGCGCGTCAGGCGGCCTGCACCGACTGCCAGTCGACCACGAGCTGATGCAGCATGCCGGCATCCTCTGCGTGCATCATGCGTTCGCGCAGCTCGCCATCGCTGAGCATCTCGGCGATTTCGGAAAGAATTTCCAGATGCTTCTGCGTGGCCGCCTCCGGCACAAGCAGAAAGATCAGCAGGCTCACAGGCTGATCGTCGGGCGCATCGAAGCCGATCGGGTGTTCGAGCTGGAACAGGGCAGCCAACGGCGCCTTGAGCCCCTTGATGCGGCCATGCGGAATCGCCACTCCGTGCCCCAGGCTGGTCGATCCCAGGCGCTCTCGTGCAAAGAGACTGTCGGTGATGAGGGCCCGATTGAGGTGATGCAGTTCCTCGAACAGGAGGCCGACTTCTTCAAATGCACGCTTTTTGCTGCTGGCGTCCACATGGACGACCACCTGCTCAGCCGGAAGGATGGAAGCTAGACGATTCATAGAAACAGCCAAAAAATACCGTCTGCATTATGCACAAATGTGTGCCATGCCCTACGGAAAAACCCGTACATGCCTCCAGCGGAGCCGTGATCGCGTACCCCATCCCGGCGGCGGCTTCCATTTTGAAAACGAACGCCTGACATTTCCCTGTCCGGCATTCCGACCCTGCAACAGGGTTATTGCCCATCTGCAGCCCTTGCTGCAGGCCTTTCATGCGCCGGCACCCCGCAGAATGCAGGCTCCGAGGCATTCAGGGTGTCCATGATGCCACCATGCCCATAAAAAAGGCAACCGCCACCACGGCGGTTGCCCGGAGAAAGAGTCCCTGCACAGTCAGGGGATGAAGCGCGCAGCCTCACTCCTCTATGCGCAGGGCATCAGTCCATGCATCCGATCAGACGTGTTCCATGCGCTTCTGCGCCTGGGCCTGGTAATCCTGCAGTTTTTCCTTGTATCGGCCCACCTGGCGGTCGAGCTTGTCCATGAGGTCGTCGATGGCAGCATACATGTCGTGCTGGCTGCTTTCGACATGGAGCTCATCGCCCTTGACCAGCATGTTGCACTCGGCATGCTGACGGCGTTCCTTTTCCTTTTCGTTGAGGATCGACAGGGTCACCCGCACATCGACCACCTGATCGAAATGGCGCAGGATACGCTCCAGCTTGGTGGACACGTAGTCGCGCAGGGCGGGAGTGACTTCGAGATGGCGTCCGCTGATATTGAGATTCATGGATCCTCCTGTAGGCATGGCAGGAATGGCAACGACCGGAAACCGCACTGCGGTGCATCCGGATGGCGGAGGTCGTCGTCACAACCCACCGCACGCATCGAACATGTTCGTTGCTTCTACTATGCCACCGCAAAAGGCCGAAGTTCAAGCGCGCTGCACTTTTTTACCAGCCGCCTGCGGGCAAACCCCGATCGGCCCATCACGCACCCGGCGGCACCCTCACTCGCCCCTTCAGTAGCCTCGTGCGAGCAGCACACCCAGCAGGGGCAGCACCAGCATCAGATGCGCCGTCCAGAACATGCGCCGGCGTGTGGCATCCACTTCGGGTGCAGGCGGCAGCACTCCGGTGCCGGCCTGCATGCGGCGCCAGCGTGCCAGAGTGATGGAAGGACGCACCGACAGCACCAGCATCACCACGAAAAGCGTGACCTTGACGTGAAAGAGCGGGTTGTGCACGTACCATTCCCAGCCCTTGGCCCCCAGGGCAAACCGTGCCAGTCCCGTGGCCAGCACCGTCAGCGCAGAGCCCATGTAGATCAGATCCACGCGCGCGAGCCGCTGCACCACGGCAGCATTCATCCAGGCCGGACGGCACAGCGCCACTTCGGCGCTCAGGAAGACGGTCATGGTCAGGATGGCGATCAGGTGGAGATAGGCAAGTACGACTTCGGTCATGATGGAAATGCAGATGCAGGCAGGGACTCGACTCTGGCGAGCGGCCAGCATAACTTATCCCCGATAATCGCGGGATGAGTGGCAATACCCTAGGCACCCTTTTCGCTGTCACCAACTTCGGTGAATCCCACGGCCCGGCCATCGGCTGCGTCATCGACGGCTGCCCGCCCGGCATGGCTCTGTCCACGGACGACATCCAGCCCGACCTGGATCGACGACGCCCTGGCACCAGCCGCCATGTCACCCAGCGCAACGAGGCCGATCAGGTCGAAATCCTCTCGGGCGTCTACGAAGGACGCACCACCGGCACACCGATCTGCCTGCTGATCCGCAACACCGACCAGCGCAGCAAGGACTATGGCGACATTCTCCAGACCTTCCGCCCCGGTCATGCCGACTACACCTACTGGCACAAGTACGGCATCCGGGATCCACGCGGTGGCGGGCGCTCCTCGGCCCGGCTCACAGCCCCCACGGTGGCCGCAGGGGCCGTGGCGCGCAAGTGGCTGGCCGAGCACCATGGCGTCGTCATTCGCGGCTGCATGACGCAGGTGGGCGAGATTCCCATCCCCTTCGAGAGCTGGGACCACGTGGCCCACAACGCCTTCTTTGCTCCCTGCGCCGACGTGAGCGCACTGGAGTCCTACATGGACAGCCTGCGCAAGGCCGGCGACAGCTGCGGAGCCCGCCTGCGGGTGGTGGCCAGCCATGTCCCGGTCGGATGGGGCGAGCCGCTGTATGACCGGCTCGATGCCGACATTGCCAAGGCCATGATGGGACTCAATGCCGTCAAGGGCGTGGAGATCGGCGACGGCTTCGCCAGCGTCGCCCAGCGCGGCAGCGTCCACGGCGACTCCCCCACGCCCCACGGCTTTGCCAGCAACCATGCAGGCGGCATCCTGGGCGGCATCAGCAGCGGGCAGGACATCGAGGTGTCCCTGGCCATCAAGCCCACCAGCTCGATCATGACGCCCCGCAACTCCATCACCCTGACCGGAGACGCCACCGTGGTGCAGACCAGGGGCCGGCACGATCCCTGCGTGGGCATTCGCGCCACCCCCATCGCCGAAGCGCTGCTGGCGCTGGTACTCATGGAACACGCCCTGCGGCAGCGCGCCCAGTGCGGCGATGTGCACGTCGATACCCCCGACGTGGCCCGGCTGGGCTGACTCCCCGAAGGGCACGTCCATGCGCTCGCTCTCCGGCTGGATCTCTGACCATCTGCTGCGCCACCGCATCCTGAGCGACCTGGAAGAGGCCGGTTTCTCCGAAGCCGACTGCATGGCCGTGGAGAGCACCTCCTGCATGTGGGAACAGGTCAGCCTGTTCTATCGGCAGGGAGGGCGCGTGGTCACCCTCCGCGACGGCTTTTCTGCAGCCAGCGGCGCTCCGGACCAGATCACCATCTACCGCCCTGAAGACCCCGCCGACTGCATCCACTCCACCTACGCGACGCTCGCCCACGAGCTGGGCCATGCCCTGCAGGAACCCGACCAGTGGCGCCCTCCGGGTGACTTCGCCACCGCCGATGCCTATGCCCATGCACGCGAGCTGGGTGAAGCCCATGCATGGCTCAACGAATACCTCCTGTGCATCGCCCGCGCCGACAATGCTCCCATGCCCCGCCTGGAGCTGCACATCGAGAACCGAGAGGATTTTGGCACCCATGTCGTCGAGCCCTTCTCCCTGATCGTGCAGTGGCACCACGAAGGCGCCTCGAATGCGGTCATTCTGGAACGCCTGGCCGAACTCAACTCTCACATGTTCCCAAGCGGCATGGGCCCCGGCAACCACAAGACCTATGGCCAATGCAACCGCTGGGACTACCTCATGGCCACCGGCCACCATGAGGTACTCGACAGCTTCTCGGCCGCCATGGGACGTGCCCCCCTGCCCGACGAGCAGAAGGTTCTCATGAAGTTCCATCTCCAGGGCAACTGCGTGCAGGATCCCATCGTCCCGGCCCTGTTCGAGACCGTCTACCAGGTCTACCCGGACGGACGGCCCGAAGCCCTGCTGGGCGCCGCAGCAGCCCCTGCTCCCGCCCACGGAGCTCCCGCACAACCGGCGGCGTCCGCCACCATGTGACTCGCCCCCGCATCTCCGGTCTGCCATGCCCGACGACCTGTTCGCCACTCCGGGCCTGCCCCCCATCAATCTGATCCCCCGGGATGGCGTGCTGCATGATCTGGGCACCATGCTCACGGCCCGCGAAGCCGACGCCGCCTTCCAGGCCCTGCACGCTGAAGCAGCATGGGAGCATGACACCCTGCGCATGCAGGGCCGCACCGTCGTCACCCGCCGCGAAATCGCCTGGCACGGCGATCCCGGCATGGTCTACCGCTATTCCGGACGCCCACACGCCGCAGCCCCCTGGACCCCGACGCTGCAGCATCTACGGGACGAGGTGAGTCTTCTGACCGGCTCCACCTTCAACTCCTGCCTGCTCAACCTCTACCACGACGGCCGCGAAGGCATGGGCTGGCACAGCGACGATGAACCGGAACTCGGCCCCCTGCCCTGCATCGCCTCCCTGAGCCTCGGAGCCACCCGGCGATTCCGCTTCCGCCATCGCAGCATGCCGCACACATGCGAACTGCTGCTGCATCACGGACAGCTCATCGTCATGGCGGGTACCCTGCAGCGCCACTGGCAGCACGCCCTGCCTCCCATGACAGGCATCCGGGAGCCGCGCATCAACCTCACCTTCCGCACCATCACGCTGCCACGTTCTGCCCGCTGACCTCACTTCGGCCCCCTCAGTCGCCGCGTCGCAACAGGCAGAAGGCCCCATGCCCCATTCGACCACCCAGCAGGTTTCGCACCACCACTCCGCACTGCCATGGTGCATATTGCAGTGCGATAATTCCGTGCATTCCCTCAACGGCATTTGCCCTCCCCTCATGGAACCCAGCCCGAGTTGCTGGCTTCCGCGCGACTGACGACGGTCCTTCTCCCGGACTGGCCGCACGCGACGGAAGCCAACCCCGCCCCTCCGTGCCCTGCCGGTCGCGCCTTCCGAGGTGCGACTCCGAACCGTGGATGAAACGACCCCATGCTGAACATTTTCACGCTGGCCAACGGCCGCCTGTTCCAGGAAGAAATCGAGTCGCTCGAAGAGCTCACCCGCTTCAAGCCCATCTGGGTCGACCTCGAAGACCCGACCATGGAAGAAAAGCGCTGGATCAAGCAGCACTACGGCCTCTCCATCCCCGAAGATGCGATGGACGAGGACATCGAGGAATCCGCCCGCTTCTACGAGGAAGACAACGGCGAACTGCACATCCGCTCCGACTTCCTGGTGGCTGACTTCGACGACCCCAGCACCGAGCGCGTGGCCTTCATCCTCAATCAGAACAATCCCGAGCTGCGCAGCTTCAACATCCTGTTCTCCATCCACGACGACACGGTGCCTGCCTTCCGGCTGATCCGCATGCGGGCCCGCCGCATGCCCGGGCTCATCACCGATGCCAAGGAGCTGCTGCTCAAGCTCTTCGATGCCGATGTCGAATACAGCGCCGACACGCTCGAAGAAATCCACCTCGCGCTCGAAAAGGCCAGCGATCAGGTTCTCAAGGGCGACGTCACCGACGATGTCGCCGGCGAAGTGCTTGGCACCATCGCCCGCCAGGAAGACATGAACGGCCGCATTCGCCGCAACGCCACCGACACCCGCCGTGCCGTGAGCTTCATGATGCGCAGCCGCATGCTCACGGCCGAGCAGTTCGAGGAAGCCCGCCAGATCATGCGCGACATCGACTCGCTCGACAGCCACACCACGTTCCTGTTCGACAAGATCAACTTCCTCATGGACGCCACCGTCGGCTTCATCAACATCAACCAGAACAAGATCATCAAGCTGTTCTCGGTTGCGAGCGTGGCCCTGCTTCCCCCCACGCTGGTGGCCAGTCTCTACGGCATGAACTTCAAGTTCATGCCCGAACTGGAATGGAAATTCGGCTATGCCTGGGCCATCGTCCTCATGATTGCCAGTGCGCTGCTGCCCATGTGGTACTTCCGGCGACGCGGGTGGCTCAAGTAAGCCGCCTGTCGGGTTCAAGGCGCATGCTCCGGCCACAGACACGCCGGCATACGCTCCCTTTTGAAGCATGTGCGCCTAATTGGAGCAATGCAGGGTTTCTCTGGAACACTCTTTCCGACAGCCGCGCGACATAATTGACGCACCAGATTCTCCGCTCTTCGCCGGATCATGCGCACACGAGACAGACACCCCCTCCCGCCCCGCAGGGATGCGCGCCAGGCTTCCTCGCCGGCACAGCCCCCGATCGCCCCGACACCGGACACGTCCAGCCACACCGCTTCCCGGACGCCTCTCCCGGAACAGGCCCACACCATGACCATCGAGGAGCTCGCCTCACAGGTCGGCATGACCGTGCGCAATGTCCGCGCCTACAACAGCGCGGGGCTCCTGTCCCCTCCCACCCTCAAGGGACGCCTTGGTCTGTACGGTGACGAACATCTCATGCAGCTCCAGGTCATCCGCACCCTGCGGGGACAGGGCATCAGTCTGGAACGCATCAAGGCCGTCTTCACCGAATCCGGCGACCAGAGCGGTCTCACGCCCTGGCTGCGTCTCGGCAACCTCGCACGCACCCTCACGCGCCACCTGCCGCCCGACTCCGAACCACAGCGCATCTCGGTGGAAAGTTTCGAGGACAAATGGCAGGAAAACCTCACCCCTGCCATGATCGAGCTCATGCACAGGAGCGGCCTGCAGCGCATCCTTCCGGGCGGCACCATCGAACGCGACAATCCCGAGGTGGAGGCCGTGGCCGACCGCATGGTCGAGCTGGGCATCCACCTGGAGCAGGCACTCGAGATTCAGGCCACCATCAGCCGCGAACTCCGGCTGGTGGTTCGCAGCTATCTCCGTCTGCTGCTGTCGGCCCTTTCTGCCCAGCAGACCGGACACAGCCCCGGCCATGCCTCTGCAGAAGCCATGATCACAGAAGGTCCCCAGCTGCTCATGCAGGCCATCAAGGGCATGCTGCCTGTCCTGCTGAGTCAGGAAACACAGCGCATGGCCGAACTCGAACAATCCATCGTGCCCCCACCCCCTTTGGCACAGCAGGCTTCAGCACGCGCACAGAACGACCGCTGATCTGCATCTGGCTGCAGGGCCCCTTGGTGCGGTGGCTGTCTGCAGCAGCAGGCTCGGGCCGAGAAGACTCAGTGCTCCGAAGGTTCCGAGACCGCCGGTGCTTCCGCTTCTCCCAGGCGGGCATTGAGCTCCTCGATGGCTGCCCGACGATTGCGCCGATGCGCCAGGTGCCCCGCCACCAGAATCAGCAGCGTCACAGCGACCACCACGCCCCAGTACGCCACGGGACGCTGCGCAAAGAAGGCTTTCAGCCCCCACGGCTCGCTCACGATCATCTTACCGGCCGTCACGCCCAGCACCCCTGCCCCCAGATAGGTGATGATGGGAAACCGGTCCACCACCTTCAGCACCAGGCTGCTGCCGAACACCATGATGGGCACGCTGATGAGCAGCCCCGCCACCACCAGATCCACGCGCCCATGCGCTGCGCCTGCCACCCCCAGCACATTGTCGATTCCCATCAGGGCATCGGCCACGATGATGGTCCGCAGCGCCCCCCAGAACGTAGTGGCCGAAGGTCCGGCCTCCTCGCCGTGCCCCACATCCGCCAGCAGCCGATAGGCGATCACGACCAGACCCAGTCCGCCGATCAGCATCAGCCCCGGAATGCGCAAAAGCCAAACCACCCCGATGGTCATCAGCGTGCGCACCACTACAGCTCCGACAGTCCCCCACACAATGGCCTTGCCCTGCAGGTGGCGCGGCAGGGAACGCGCAGCCAGCGCCACCATGATGGCGTTGTCCCCCGCCAGCAGCAGATCGATCAGCACAATGGCCATCAGCGACGACCACCAGGCCGCAGTCAGCAATTCCATGATTCTCCTTTGTGATCGGAAAGGAGGCTCCGCATCCATCTCCGACTTCCTCGCCCGGAGCACACAGACGCTTGCCTCATAGAGAGGATGCCCACAACGGGCATGACCTTTTTCTGGTTCTAGTGTAGCGAGCCCACTCCCTTGACCACAGAGAAACGGAACACGCACCTCCTGATGCATCCTGCAGCATCAGCACAACCAGAAGGCCATCGCCCTCCCGAAGTACATCGCCATGCGCAGCCCTGGAGGCAGCGGGTTGATACCGATGTCTCAAAAAAAAGTCCACACATCCCGAAGGAGGTGTGGACCTGGGAGCCTCTGGCTCCCCCGGCATCCTGCCCAAAGGCAGGGACGCGAGGAGGTGCTCAGTGCTTCTGGCGGAAGCGGCGCAGCGCAGCGAGCTGTGCTGCCATGACAGCCAGTTCAGCCTGTGCAGTCGCCACATCGAAGTCGGTCTTGGCGTTCTTGAGGGCTTCCTCGGCCGCCTGACGCGCCCGATTGGCCTTCTCCTCGTCCAGATCCTTGCCACGGATGGCCGTGTCGGACAGAACCGTCACGCCGTTGGGCTGCACTTCCAGAATGCCACCGGCCACAAAGACGAATTCCTCGTTGCCATCTTCCTTCTGGATGCGAACCGACCCCGGCTTGATGCGCGTGATCAGCGGCGTGTGGCCGGGCAGAATGCCCAGCTCGCCGCTCTCGCCGGGGAGTGCCACAAAGCGTGCCCGACCCGAGAAGATCGACTCCTCCGCGCTGACGACATTGACGTGCAGGGTATTCATTCAGCGTCCCCTTTTCAGCCCAGCTTCTTGGCTTTTTCGATGGCTTCGTCGATGGTACCGACCATGTAGAAGGCCTGTTCGGGCAGATGGTCGCACTCGCCGCTGACGATCATCTTGAAGCCGCGGATCGTTTCGGACAGGGGCACATACTTGCCCGGAGAGCCCGTGAACACTTCGGCCACATGGAACGGCTGCGACAGGAAACGCTGCATCTTCCGTGCACGTGCCACGGTGAGCTTGTCTTCAGGAGCCAGTTCGTCCATGCCCAGAATCGCGATGATGTCACGCAGTTCCTTGTAGCGCTGCAGCGTTCCCTGCACCGCACGGGCCACGCCATAGTGCTCTTCACCCACCACCTGCGGATCAAGCTGGCGGCTGGTGGAATCGAGCGGATCGACGGCCGGATAGATACCCAGGGCCGCGATGTCGCGGCTCAGCACCACGGTGGAGTCCAAGTGGGCGAAGGTCGTGGCAGGAGACGGGTCGGTCAAGTCATCCGCAGGCACGTAGACGGCCTGGATGGACGTGATGGAACCGACCTTGGTCGACGTGATCCGCTCTTGCAGACGGCCCATTTCCTCAGCCAGCGTCGGCTGGTAGCCCACGGCGGAAGGCATGCGGCCCAGCAGAGCGGACACTTCGGTACCGGCCAGCGTGTAGCGGTAGATGTTGTCCACGAAGAACAGCACATCCTTGCCTTCGTCACGGAAGGACTCGGCCATGGTCAGACCGGTCAGGGCGACGCGCAGACGGTTGCCCGGAGGCTCGTTCATCTGGCCATACACCATGGCCACCTTGGATTCGGACAGGTTGTCCTGCTTGACCACGCCGGCGTCCGACATTTCGTGATAGAAGTCGTTGCCTTCGCGGGTGCGCTCGCCCACACCAGCGAACACCGACAGGCCCCCGTGGCCCTTGGCGATGTTGTTGATGAGTTCCATCATGTTCACGGTCTTGCCCACGCCAGCACCACCGAACAGACCCACCTTGCCGCCCTTGGCGAACGGGCAGACCAGGTCGATCACCTTGATGCCGGTTTCGAGCAGTTCGCGCGAGGGGCTCAGTTCGTCGTAGGCCGGAGCCTTGCGGTGGATCGAGGCCATCTGCGCCTGATCCACGGGACCGCGCTCGTCGATCGGATTGCCCAGCACGTCCATGATGCGGCCGAGGGTCGCAGGACCCACCGGCACGGTGATGGGAGCCTGCGTGTCATACACCGTCATGCCGCGACGCAGACCATCGGAAGAACCGAGGGCAATGGTACGCACCACGCCGTCACCCAGCTGCTGCTGGACTTCCAGCGTCAGCGGAGAACCCTCCATCTTGAGGGCATCAAAAATTTTCGGCAGGTGACCGCGCGAGAATTCGACGTCCACCACGGCGCCGATACACTGCACGATCTTGCCTTCTACCAGGTTTTCCTGAGCCATTTTTTGCTCCAATGATTTGAATATTTACACTGCGGCGGCGCCGGCCACGATTTCCGAGAGCTCCGTCGTGATGGCAGCCTGGCGGGTCTTGTTGTAGACCAGCTTGAGCTCGTTGATCACGTTGCCGGCATTGTCGGAAGCGGCCTTCATGGCCACCATGCGCGCAGACTGCTCGGACGCCATGTTCTCAGCCACGGCCTGGTAGACGAGGGCTTCCACATAGCGCACCAGCAGGTCATCGATCACCGACTGGGCATCGGGTTCATAGATGTAGTCCCAGGAATGGGCCTTGCCGCTGGCGATGGATTCTTCCTCCATCTTGGCCTTGGACAGGGGCAGCAGCGCCTCCACCACAGCTTCCTGCTTCATGGTGTTGTGGAACTGGGTGTAGCTGATGTACACCCCGCTCAGCTCACCCTTGGCGTAGGCATCGAGAAGCACCTTCACGGGGCCGATGATCTTCTCGAGGTGGGGGGTGTCCCCCAGCTGGATGCTGTTGGCCACCACCGTCGCTCCGGCCCGGTTCAGAAAACCGAGACCCTTGTTGCCGATGGCGACCGCGCGCACATGCTTGCCCTTGGTCTGGAGCTCCTGGATCTTGTGGGTGACCCAACGCAGCACGTTGGTGTTCATGCCACCGCACAGGCCCTTGTCCGTGGTCACCACGATCAGGCCCACATCCTTCGCATCCTCATGTTCCTTCATGAAGGGATGAACATACTCGGGATTGGCCCTGCCAAGGTTGGCAGCAATATCGCGGACCTTCTCGCTGTAGGGCCGAGCCGCGAACATGCGATCCTGTGCCTTGCGCATCTTGGAGGCGGCGACCATTTCCATGGCTTTGGTGATCTTCTTGGTGTTTTCCACCGATTTGATCTTGCCGCGAATTTCCTTACCTGCTGCCACGTTGCTCTCCCGTGATCAAGCGAAGGACTTCTTGAAGGCAGCGATGGCGTCAGCCAGCTCCTTCTCGGCCTTGCCTTCCTTGTCGAATGCCTTGCTGGTTTCGAGCTGTCCGAGCAGTGCGGCGTGCTTGTCCTTCAGATAGGCATGCAGGCCGGATTCGAAATCAAGCACGCGCTTGACTTCGATGTCGTCCAGGAAGCCCTTGTTCACAGCAAACAAGGTGGCAGCCATCAGGCTGATGGACAGCGGGCTGTACTGGGCCTGCTTGAGCAGTTCGGTCACGCGGGCACCGCGGTCGAGCTGCTTGCGCGTGGCTTCGTCCAGATCGGAAGCGAACTGTGCAAAGGCTGCCAGCTCACGGTACTGAGCCAGATCGGTACGGATACCGCCGGACAGGCCCTTGATGAGCTTGGTCTGGGCTGCACCACCGACGCGGGACACGGAGATACCGGCATTGATGGCAGGACGGATACCGGCGTTGAACAGGCTGGTTTCCAGGAAGATCTGGCCATCGGTGATGGAAATCACGTTGGTCGGCACGAAGGCGGACACGTCACCTGCCTGCGTTTCGATGATGGGCAGTGCGGTCAGGGAACCAGTCTGGCCCTTGACTTCACCCTTGGTGAATTCCTCGACGTAGTGGGCATTCACGCGGGCAGCACGCTCCAGCAGACGGCTGTGCAGATAGAACACGTCGCCAGGGTAGGCTTCACGTCCCGGCGGACGACGCAGCAGCAGGGAAACCTGGCGGTAGGCCACGGCCTGCTTGGACAGATCGTCATAGACGATCAGGGCGTCCTGGCCACGGTCGCGGAAGTATTCGCCCATGGTGCAGCCTGCATAGGCAGACACGTACTGCATGGCGGCCGACTCGGACGCGGTGGCAGCCACGACGATGGTGTAGTCCATGGCGCCTGCGGCTTCGAGAGCACGCACGATGTTCTTGATCGACGATGCCTTCTGACCGATGGCAACGTAGATACAGGTCATGTTCTGACCCTTCTGGTTGATGATCGCGTCGATGGCCACGGCGGTCTTGCCGGTCTGACGGTCACCAATGATCAGCTCGCGCTGACCGCGGCCGATAGGCACCATGGAGTCGATGGACTTCAGGCCGGTCTGCACCGGCTGATCCACGGACTGACGTGCGATCACGCCCGGAGCAACCTTCTCGATCACATCGGTCATCTTGGCGTTGATGGGGCCCTTGCCGTCGATCGGCTGACCCAGCGCATCCACCACGCGCCCGATCAGTTCGGGGCCGACCGGCACTTCCAGAATGCGTCCGGTGCACTTGACCGTATCGCCTTCGGAAATGTGTTCGTACTCGCCCAGCACCACGGCACCGACGGAGTCGCGCTCCAGGTTCAGCGCCAGACCGAAGGTAGGAGTACCGTCGGCGGTTGCGGGGAATTCCAGCATTTCGCCCTGCATCACATCGGACAGACCGTAGATGCGGCAGATGCCGTCGGCCACCGAGATCACGGTGCCTTCATTGCGCACATCGGCCTTGCCTACGAGGCCTTCGATGCGGCTCTTGATGTTCTCAGAAATCTCTGCGGGATTGAGCTGCATGACTCTTTCCTTCTTTCCTATATAGACTCAGACCCTGCTGCTCACGCAGTCAGCGCCTGTTTCATTTGTTCGATACGAGCCTTGACGGAGGTGTCGAGCACCTCGTCGCCCACCACCACGCGCACGCCGCCGATGAGGCTGCTGTCGAGGACCACTTTCACCTGCAGACGCGTGTGGAAGTGTTTCTCGAGTCGCGCCTGCAGATCGGCCAGATCGGCGCCTTCGAGCGGGAAGGCGCTGTAGATCACGGCATCGGCAGCACCATCAGCCGAGTTCTTGAGGGACTCGAACTGGAGTGCCATCTCGGGCAGCGCCTGAAGGCGGCCGTTTTGCAGCACGGTACGCAGAAAATTGACACCCGCCTGGGGCAGGGGAGCCGGCAGCAGACCTGCAATCAGATCAAACAGCTGGCTGTCGTCAATCTTGGGATTGCCCACCAGCTGTTCGAGTTCGGCATTGCCGGCCACGGCGGCAAGCTGCCGGAGCCATTGGGACGTGCCCGCCAGGTTGCCTTGGCTGGCTTCGTACAGCGCCTGTGCATAGGGACGGGCAATGGTTGCAAGTTCTGCCATGGTCGTCCCTTATTACAGCTCTGCCTTGAGGCGGTTGAGCAGCTCGGCATGTGCGCTGGCATCGATCTCGCGACGGAGAATCTGCTCGGCGCCCTTCATGGCAAGCGTGGCGACCTCATCGCGCAGGGCATCACGTGCCTTGATCACCTGCTGCTGGGCCTCGGCCTGTGCAGCGGCGATGATGCGGTTGCCTTCCTCGTTGGCCTTGGCCTTGGCTTCCTCGATGATGCCCTGTGCACGGCGCTCGGCGTCAGCCATGCGCGTGGCAGCATCATTGCGGGAGCTGGCGAGCTCCTGCTCCACCTTCTTGTTCATGGCCGAGAGCTCGGACCGGGCCTTGTCGGCCGCTGCCAGCCCTTCGGCTACTTTCTGGGCCCGCTCGTCCAGAGCCTTGGCGATCGGAGGCCACACATAGGTCATGGTGAACCACACAAGAATCGCGAAGACCAGGCCTTGCAGGATCAAGGTTGCATTGATATTCATGTCATCCCCTTTCGGTCATGAAAGGTGAACAGAATTACTTCAGCACGAAGGGGTTGGCGAAGGCGAACAGCAGGGCGATGGCAACACCGATCAGGAAGGCCGCGTCGATCAGACCGGCCAGAATGAACATCTTGGTCTGCAGTTCGTTGATCAGCTCAGGCTGACGTGCAGAGGACTCCAGGAACTTGCCGCCCATGAGTGCAATACCGATCGATGCGCCGATAGCGCCCAGACCGACGATCAGACCACAAGCCAGTGCGACGAGGCCGAGAATGTTTTCCATGAAATGCTCCTAAAGGTTGGTGGAAAAGTGAAAAGGTTGAAAAGGAAAATCAGTGTGCGTCGTGTGCCTGACCGGTGTAGATCAGCGTCAGCATCATGAAGATGAATGCCTGCAGCGTGATCACCAGGATGTGGAACAACGTCCAGACGGTGCCCGCGATCAGATGGCCAATGGCCAGACCGATCCCGGTTCCCGTCACGGCCCAGGCGCCGCCCATGAGGGCGATCAGCATGAACACGAGTTCACCGGCAAACATGTTGCCGAAGAGTCGCATGCCGTGGGACACGGTCTTGGCGACATATTCGATGACCTGCATCAGGAAGTTCACGGGGTACAGCGCCCAGTGGTCTCCGAAGGGAGCAGCGATGAGCTCATGGGCCCAGCCACCGAGTCCCTTGATCTTGATGTTGTAGAAGAGACAGACCAGCAGCACGCTCGTGGACAGTCCCAGCGTGGTGGACAGATCGGCAGTCGGCACGACGCGCATGTAGGCATGGTGCGCCTCGCCACCTGTGGAGGCATAGATGCCGGTCCAGATGCGCGGCAGCAGATCCACGGGCAGCATGTCCATGGCGTTCATGAAGAAGATCCACACGAACACGATCAGGGCCAGGGGAGAGATGACCTTGCGACTCTGGGGATTGTGGATCACGCTCTTGGCCTGGTTATCGACCATTTCAGCGAGGATTTCGACGGCAGCCTGGAAGCGCCCCGGCACACCGGAAGTGGCCTTGCGCGCACCGCGCCACAGCATGAAGCAGGCCAGCGCCCCGAGCAGGACTCCCCAGAAGATGGAATCCGCATTGAACAGGCTGAAGTCGACCAGCTTGGCCTGCTTGACCGGCTCGAGATGGAAATTCAGCTGCAGATGCTGCAGGTGATGGGTGATGTACTCACCCGCGGTCGGCCCCTGGGTGGCCGCGTGCTCAACGTTTCCAGACATGTTGCTCCATCCGTCAAATACAAATCAGCGCTGGTGGCGCCTCGCCTGGCTGCGCATCCATGCCCACCAGTACGTCTTGAGCGTCACCACGAAGCCAGCCACCAGGGCCAGCCAGTTTATCCATCCGTGCAGCACCCTGGGCGCCATGACCAGCATGGCGATGGTGAGCAGCACCTTGAAGCCCTCCCACAGCAGGATGACCGCGAAGCCGAATCCTGCACCTGCAACCTTGCTCACCCCTTGCATGCGCTGCGAGGCACGCCACATTCCTGCAGTGGCCAGCCCCCCAGGCACCAGCACAGCCAGCACTCCGTAAGCGACAGACACGGGCACAGCCCACGGCCACGAGAGCGCCTGCCGCAGCAACAAGGCCAGCACACACGCACAGATACCCATCGCGACCTGGCTGCGCCAGATGCGCCACAGAGAAGGCTGGGGATGTGCGGCACGCCACGCCTGCGCCTCTTCGGCGGACAGGGGGACGAAGGTTTCCTGAGAGGGTTCGTCATCGACGAGGGCCGTGGACTTGTGCTCGGGACCAGACATTTTACAAATCGCCACTCCTGGGTACAAATGGGCACGGGCCTTCGTGCGGCGAATTATACATAGGCAAGCTTTATTTGCGTGCGCAAATCGTTGTATTGCCTCTGGATTTGGTGCGGAACGCCCCAGGTTGGGGCATGGACACAGTTGAATCCCCTCTGCCTACCCCCATGTCGAGGGTTTGTGCTTCAATTCCACTGAAAACAGGATGCTTGGCGTGGCGTGACAGAGACACTCTCCGGCCCAGGCGCTCCGCTTCCCCGCCTTTTCCACCAGGATGCCCTTCATGACGCTCCCCTCCTCCTCTCCGCTGAGCGATGCCGATCTGGCCGACGACCGCAAATCGCTCATTGAATATCCCAGCGCATTTCCGATCAAGGTGATGGGGCTGTGTGCCGATGGCTTCGTGCATGCCATGACGGAGGTGGCCGAACGCTTCGATCCCAGCTTCGACGCCTCCACCATCGAGCTCCGCGAGAGCAAGGGTGGGAAATATCTGGGGGTCACCCTGACGGTGACGGCCACGAGCCGCGAACAGCTCGACGATCTGTACCGCGCACTGACCGGACACCCCATGGTGAAGGTGGTGCTCTGATGACCATCACCGTGGTGCCGCGCGGCAGGATGGACTATGCCGAGGCCTTCGAGGAAATGCGGGCCTACACCGCCACCCGGACGCCCGAGTCCCCGGATCAGATCTGGCTGTGCGAGCACCCTGCGGTGTTCACGCAGGGGTTGGCTGGCAAGCCGGAGCATGTGCTGCATGCCGGGGAAATTCCGGTGGTTCAGAGCAACCGGGGCGGACAGGTGACGTATCACGGGCCGGGGCAGGTGGTGGCCTACCCGCTGATCGACCTGCAGCGTGCTGGATATTTCGTGAAAGAGCTGGTGTTCCGGATCGAGGAGGCGGTGCTGCGCACGCTGGCAGGCTACGGCGTCACCGGCCACCGCGTGCCGGGGGCTCCGGGCATCTATGTGCGGCTGGCCGATCCCTTCGATCACAGTGCGCTGACATGGCCCCGTCCGCCGGGGCAGGAATTCGACGGTCTGGGCAAGATCTCGGCCCTGGGCATCAAGGTGAGTCGGCATTGCAGCTATCACGGCGTGGCCCTGAACGTGGACATGGATCTGGAGCCCTTTCACCGCATCAACCCGTGCGGCTATGTGGGCCTGCAGACGGTAGATCTGGCCTTCTGCGGCGTTCACACGTCTTGGGAGGAAGCGGCGTCCCGCCTGGGTGAGGCGCTGGCGGCCCGGCTGTCGCCCTGACGGGACACACGCGAGACAGGGACAGGGCCTGTCGATTACACTGCGGCGAGTTTCCCTTCCGTCTTTCTGTCCCCGGCGTGTCGCCCGCTCCCTGTGACGGGCCATGTCCCGGGCGTGTGCGTCTCTTTTGTGCCTGCGTGCTGCAGGCGTTTTCCCTGCATCATGAGCACCGATCACTCCTCCGTTTCCGGCAGCCATCCCGTCGTGCGCGAAGCGCAAAGCGTGGAGGATTACAACCCTCTGGCCAAACAGAAGGCGGCAGCCAAGCTCAGCCGCATCCCGGTCAAGATCGAGCAGCACGAGATTCTGCGCAAGCCCGAATGGATCCGCGTGAAGGCGGGCAGCCCGAGCACGCGCTTCTATGAAATCAAGGACATTCTGCGGCGCAACAAGCTCGTGACGGTCTGCGAGGAAGCATCGTGCCCCAATATCGGGGAGTGCTTCGGGCATGGCACGGCCACCTTCATGATCATGGGAGACAAGTGCACGCGACGCTGCCCATTCTGTGACGTGGGCCATGGCCGCCCCGATCCGCTCGATGCGGACGAGCCACTGAACCTGGCGCGCACGATTGCGGCCCTCAAGCTGCGCTATGTGGTCATCACCAGCGTGGACCGTGACGATCTGCGCGACGGGGGGGCACAGCATTATGTGGACTGCATCCAGCGCACGCGCGAGCTGTCCCCCGACACACAGATCGAGGTGCTGGTGCCGGATTTCCGGGGGCGTGACGACAAGGCGCTGGAGATCCTGAAGGCGGCTCCGCCCGATGTGATGAACCACAACCTCGAAACGGTGCCGCGCCTGTACCGGCAGGCCCGACCGGGCGCCGACTACCAGTTCAGCCTGAGCCTGCTGAAGAAATTCAAGGCCCTGTTTCCCGATGTGCCGACCAAGAGCGGACTGATGGTGGGACTGGGCGAGACGGATGAAGAGATCCTTGAGGTCATGCGCGACATGCGTGCCCACGGCATCGACATGCTGACGATCGGCCAGTATCTGGCACCGAGCAACAGCCATCTGCCGGTGCGCCGCTACGTGCATCCGGACACGTTCCGGATGTTCGAAGAGAAGGCACGCGAAATGGGCTTCAGCCATGCGGCCGTGGGCGCCCTGGTGCGCAGCAGCTACCACGCCGACCAGCAGGCGCACGCCGCTGGCGTCTGAGCGCGTTCCTCAGGCGCCCAGCGCCAGCAGCAGGCGGTTCCAGCCATAGCCGCCTGCCATGAGGTAGATCCACAGGGAGGCTGCCAGCAGGAGTGGGCGTACGCCAGTCTGCCGCATGGCCGACACATGGGTGCGCAAACCCAGCGCGGCCATGGCCATGGCAAGCACGAAGGTATCGAGCCCGTCCAGCAGGGCCACTTCCCGTGGGGACAGCCAATTCAGGGTGTGCAACCCGGCCACGCCCATGAAGGCCAGCACAAACCAGGGCACGGTCACGCGCCGGGAGGCAGGTTCTGCAACGCCCTCCCCGGCTTCCTGCCTGCGCAGCCCAGCGAGCCAGGCTCCCATGACGAGCAGCACGGGTGCGAGCAGCATGACGCGCAGCATCTTCTCGATCACGGCCGTGGCGGCGGCCTGTTCTCCGACGGCATGACCGGCCACCACCACCTGGGCCACCTCGTGGATGCTGGAACCGACATAGAGTCCGTAGGCGTGGGCATCGAGCCCCGGCAGGTGCGACAACAGGGGATAGACGAACATGGACAGAGTGCCAAACACCACCACCGTGGCCACGGCAATGGAGACCTTGTGTGCCGGTGCACGCACCACCGGCTCCGCCCCCATGACGGCTGCTGCACCGCAGATGGCCGAGCCCATGCCCACGAGCAGCGTGGTTTCGCGATCCAGATGGAACACATGGCGCCCGAGCACCCAGGCCAGTCCGAGCGTGCTGGCGACCATGACCATGTCCAGCAGCAGCCCCACCCACCCCACGGCCAGGATCTGGCCAAAGGTGATTCGGAACCCGTAGAGAACGATGCCGGCGCGCAGCAGGCTGGAACGGGCAAAGTCGACGCCCGGGGCCACATGGGGGAGCCAGCGCGGGCCGGCGAGATTGCCGACGACCATGCCGATCACGATGGCGAGTGTGAGGGCCCCCAGGCCGCTGTCGCGCAATGCGGGCAGATCGGCAGCCCCCATGCCCGCAGCGGCCACCAGTGCAGACAGAAGGAGGCCCAGAGCCATGGGAGTGCGGATGCGAAACAGCCGGGAGCGTGACGGGGAAAGGGAAACGTGCGACATGGGAAAGGAGCGAAACGGAAGGCCGTCCGCCGCAGAGAGCATGGAAGATGGGTGCACTATAGGGCGTGTGCACCCATCAGTGAAATAGAATGTTTTTCTGTTTTCATCCACTTTCTTGATGGAATGCCGCCATCGAATCCTTACAGTGAAGGAGCTGCCGACATGGACACACGCATGGCGTCGAGCCTCAATCTGCATCTGCTGCGCATGTTCGAGGCCGTGGCACGGCTGGGCAGTTTCTCGGAGGCGGCCACAGCCCTGCATGTGAGCCAGCCAGCCGTCTCCCGCGCAGTGCGGGAGCTGGAGGAGCAGGTGGGACTGCCACTGATCGAACGCGGCAGCGATCTGCACCGCAGCGCCATCCGGGGTGTGCGCCTTACCCCGGACGGTCAGGCGCTGCAGGCCCATGCGCAGGGCATCTTTGCGCTGGAGCATGCCGCCGTGCAGGATTTGCGGCAGCGGGTGGGACTGCAGTCGGGTACCCTGGTGGTGGCCGCCAGCACGACGGTGGCCGGATACTGGCTGCCGGGCTATCTGGCCCTGTGGCGCCAGCACTATCCGAGGCTGCACTGCGCCCTGCGGGTGGGCAACACCGAGGAAGTGGCAGGCTGGGTGGCGCGCTGTGAGGCGGATGTGGGGCTGGTGGAGGGCGAAGTGACGGGCCCCACTCTGGAAGTGGCCGACTGGCACGAGGATGCGATGGCGCTGGTGGCCGCCCCCGATCATCCTCTGGCGCGGGCCGGAACCGTCACGCCACGGCAGCTGCAGTCATGCCGGTGGCTCGCTCGTGAGGCCGGATCGGGCACGCGCACGGAGATGGAGGCCTTCTGGGCTGCCATGGGCATTGCCCCCGCCGCCTGCGACGAACTGGGCAGCAACGAGGCCATTGCCCGTGTGGCGGCGGCAGGCGATGGTGTGGCGCTGCTGCCTCAGGTGCTGGTGGCGGATCTGCTGCAGCTGCAGGCCCTGCAGGTGCTGGCCCCTTCCGCAGCCATGCTCCGCAGAGCCCCGACCGTGCAGCGGCAGCAGCGACCGGCCGGAACCTGCTGGGTGCGCGCATTGCATGTGCTGACCTTGCGGGGACGCCCCCGGGGGCCAGCAGTGTCCACGTTCATGACCCTGTTGCGCCCGCCAGGTTGAGGGAGGAGGCGGCAGGCAGCGGAGCCGGTCCGGCCACGGGAGAAGCCGAGGCCGCCGCAGAGCCTGTGGGCAGGGCTTCTGGCGGCAGCTGCAGCATGACGGCAGGGTCATCGCTGTGGATGACGGACTGCGCCCAGGATTCGAGCTTGGCCGCATGGGCGCGCACGATTTCCTGCTTGACGGCAAGAATCTGCGCGGGATGCATGGAGAAGCTGCGCAGCCCCAGCCCCAGCAGCAGCCGGGTATAGGTGGTGTCGCCGGCCATTTCGCCGCAGACGCTCACGGGCTTGCCGGCGGCACGGGCGGCCGCAATGGTGCCTGCGATGAGCTGCAGCACGGCCGGATGGAGCGGATCGTACAGATAGGCGACCGACTCGTCGGCACGATCGATGGCCAGGGTGTACTGGATCAGGTCGTTGGTGCCGATGGAGAGGAAGTCGAAGTACTTGAGGAACTCGCGCGCGGTGAGTGCTGCCGCAGGCACCTCGATCATGGCGCCGAGCTTCACCTCGCCATAGGCCACACCCTTGGCGTCCAGCTGCTCGCGGGCCATGGCGATCATCGCAATGGTCTGCCGAATCTCGGTGACATGTCCCAGCATGGGAATGAGCAGATGCACCGGACCCAGAGCCGCCGTGCGCAGAATGGCGCGCAGCTGGGTCAGGAACATGCTGGGCTCGGCCAGACTCCAGCGGATGGCGCGCAGCCCCAGCGCGGGGTTGAGGTGGGCGTTGTCGGGCACGGCATCGTTGAGGGGCTTGTCGGCCCCGACGTCGATGGTGCGGATGGTCAGGGGCAGGCCCTTCATGCCTTCGAGGGCACGGCAGTAGGCCTGGTACTGTTCCTCTTCGTCGGGCAGGTTGCCCTTGCGTCCCATGAACAGGAACTCGCTGCGGAACAGCCCCACGCCCACGGCCCCGGCCGCCAGGGCGGCTGCGGTGTCCTCGGGCAGTTCGATATTGGCGAGCAGCTCGACCTTCTGTCCGTCGAGCGTGACGCAGGGAGTGTTGAGCAGGCGACGCAGGCGGGTGCGGTCCAGCTCTTCCTGCCGGCGCCGGAAGCTGTATTCATCGAGCGTGATGGGGGGCGGGTTGATGAGCAGCACCCCGGCATCGCCGTCGATGATGACCCAGTCGTCCTGCTGGACGAGCTGGCTGGCACTGCGCGCCCCCACCACGGCGGGAATGCCCATGCTGCGTGCGACGATGGCCGTGTGGCTGGTCTTGCCGCCGACGTCGGTCACAAAGCCCTTGAAGATGCTCTGCCGGAACTGGAGCATGTCTGCCGGAGACAGATCGTGAGCGACGAGCACAAGGGGCACGTCTTGGGCGTTGATGTCCAGGAAGCTGGCCTCGGCCTCCCGGGCCTGCCGCCGGGCCTGCTGCTGGGCTGCGAGCAGCGACTGCTCGCCCTGCATGCGCTTGATGATGCGCTCGATGACCTGTTCGAGGTCGGCCTTGCGCTCGCGCAGATAGGGGTCGTCCATCTCGTCGAACTGGCGTGCGAGCTTCTCGAACTGGGTGGACAGCGCCCAGCCTGCGTTGTAGAGGCGGTCGGCGATCCAGTAGCGCACGCCACTGAAGATCTCGTCGTCCTGCAGCAGAAGCATGTGCACTTCGAGCAGGGAATACAGCTCGCTGGGCACGTCCTTGGGCATGGTGGCCAGCAGGAGCTGGATTTCCTGGACGGCCGAGGCGCGGGCATCGCGCACACGGGTCATTTCGGCCTCGACCTGGTCGGGCTCGATGAAATAGTGGCCTACGTCTGCGCGGCTCGAACCGATGACCACGGCGCGCCCGATGGCCACGCCGCGCCCAACGCCGATGCCATGGATGGAAATGGTCATGGGTGTGTCTCCGTGGATGCCCCGCTCGCCTCCTGCCGGCTCCGGTCAGGCGGGGCTGCGCACAGGAAGGGCGAAGTCTTTTGCCAGAGCCTCCGCAGGCACAGGCCGCCGGAGGATCTGGCAAAGGACGCCCTCCCCCGGCCGCATCGGCCATCGGGGGAGCACTGCCCGATCATACCCACAGATGTGCGCAGGCCCTGCCGGAAAATCACTCCCCTTCGCCGAACTTGTCCTCGAACAGGGCCACCAGGGCCTGCATGGCCTCGGCCTCGCGCTCTCCGTCGGTTTCCAGCGTGACCTCGGTGCCGATGCCGGCAGCCAGCATCATCACGCCCATGATGCTCTTGGCGTTGACGCGGCGGCTGCCCCGGCTGATCCAGACCTCGCAGGGGAACGATCCAGCGAGCTTGGTGAGTTTGGCCGAGGCCCGCGCATGCAGGCCCAGCTTATTGCTGATGGTGATGGATTGCTGAATCATCGGGAGGCTCTCGTTTCTGGTCCTGCCGCGGTACGCGGCCTACGGTCATGATGCCCTGGCTGCCGCCGGACATGGCGCGTTCGAGCATGTCGGGCAGCGGCAGTGCGGCATAGGTCACGGCGCGCAGCAGCATGGGCAGGTTCACCCCGGCAAGTGCACGCAGCTCCAGCCCATCCTCTCCAGGCTCCTGCACCAGGGTCTGCACCACGTTGCTCGGCGTGGCGCCGAACACATCGGTGAGCACCAGCACCCCCCGGCTGCCGTGCACGTGCTCAAGCAGGATGCGCGCCGATTCCAGCGTCACTTCGGGAGATTCATTGGGCTGCACGTCGAGTGCCAGCACGCGCTCGCCACTGTCCGGGAAGACGTGCAGGGCACACTGGCGCAGTGCATGGGCCAGCGGGGCGTGGGCAATGAGGAAGATATGGTTCATGGAAAAGAGGATGGTCGGACACACTGCACCCGCCTGTTTGCAGGCAGGGTGCGGTGCACCTATCCGTGCATGATACTTCGGCGCTCTCCCCCTCCCGCCCCCATGCCATGCTCCGTCGCCCTGCGCCGACACTCCATGCCATGCCAAGGGCATGGTCCGGCGGGGCGCTGTAGGTCCTTTTGCCACAGTGCATCGGCATGGAGCGGGAAACGGGGACTTGCCCCCGGTCCTGCACGCCCCGGGGAAAGCCACTACACTTTGCGCACCGATCTCCCCACGATGGAAACGACACGGAACGGGCTCGCCGCCCGCCGTCGCGCAAGGCATCTGTCATCATGAAACGCATCTTCTCCCTCATGGGCCTGCTGGCCGCCCTCGGCGTGGCAGCTGCCGCCTACTTCACCTTTGCCAGCCATGACCGGGCTCCGCAGAGCAGCTTCGTGATGCTCGACGGCAGCCAGCGCACCACCGACGACTGGAAGGGCAAGGTCACGCTGGTGAACTTCTGGGCCACGAGCTGCACCACCTGCGTGGGCGAAATGCCGATGCTCAAGGCCACCCAGGAAAAATACGGCAGCCAGGGCTACCGCACGCTGGCCGTGGCCATGCAGTACGACCCCCCGGCCTACGTGGTGAACTTCGTCAAGACCCGCCAGCTCCCCTTCGATGTGGCCCTCGACAGCACCGGCAGCGCGGCCAGGAACTGGGGCAACATCTCCATCACGCCGACCTCGTTCCTGCTCAACAAGAAGGGCGAGATCGTCAAGCGCTACGTGGGCGAACCCAATCCCCAGGAGCTGCACGCCCTGATCGAGAAGCTGCTCCACGAGGCGTGATGCCTCTGCCGGGCGCCCTGTCCTGTCCAGCCCCTGCCCCGCAGGGGCTTTTTTGTGCAGCACGCCTGTCCGCCGCAGCAGGCGCTGCCCCCGGCCATCGGGCAGTCGTGGCCTGGATATGAATGTCTGATCTGGATCATGGCGCAGACGGAACGCAACGCCAGTCAATGAAAACAATTCTCATTCATTAGGGTTTTGCGCTATGATGCCCGCATCATTCAGCCACTCGAATGGCCTCTGGCCATCTCCATGCCGTGAAAACCATCTCTCCCGATGCAGGCCCGATTGCCCTGCATGCCCTGCCGACCGGTCAGCAGGCCGTCGTCAGCCAGGTGTTGCCCGATGCAGACGGCAAGAACGACAACCTGACTCTGCGCCTCACCGAAATCGGCTTCGTGCCGGGTGAAAGCGTGCGCATCATGGCTCGCGGATTCGCTGGACGCGATCCGCTGGCAGTGCGCATTGGCCACACCACCTTTGCCATGCGCCGGCACGAGGCCGCACGCATTCTGGTACAGCCGGAGGGACGCCATGCGCAAGCCCACTGAACAGCCGGTGCAGATGCCCGCCTCCACCCAGCCGCGTCCGCCGCAGCGCATTGCCCTGCTGGGCAACCCGAACTGTGGCAAGACGGCCCTGTTCAACCTGCTCACGGGCAGCCGCCAGAAGGTGGCCAACTACGCCGGCGTGACGGTGGAGCGCAAGGAAGGCGTGGCCCGCACGCCCGCCGGGCGTGATGTGTTCGTGCTCGATCTTCCGGGCACCTACAGCCTGCATGCCGCCTCGGCCGACGAGGCCGTGACACGGGACGTCATCACCGGACACTCCCGCGAGGCGCTGCCCGATCTGGTGGTGAGCGTGGTGGATGCGACCAACCTGCGGCTCAACCTGCAGCTGGTGCTGGAAGCCCGTCAGCTCGGCCTGCCCATGCTGCTCGCGCTCAACATGAGCGACATGGCGCGCGACAACGGCATCGAGATCGATCTTGCCGCCCTGTCGCACGAACTGGGCATGCCCGTGGTCGAGACCGTGGGGGTCGAGGCCGACGGCGCCCGCGATCTGCTGGCCGCGCTCGACGAGCCCCTGCAGCGCCCGCACCTCATCAAGGCAGAGGCCCGCGAGTGGCGCAAGCCTTCGCTGGCCGACATCCTGGCCACTCAGGCGCAGGTGCGTCATATCGTGCACACTGCCGTGCACCAGACCACACGCAAGCTCGAAATCAGCGACCACATCGACCGCTGGGTGCTGCATCCGGTGTGGGGCCCCGCCATCCTGGCGGTGACCCTGTTCCTGATGTTCCAGGCCGTGTTCAGCTGGGCCTCCATCCCCATGGACGCCATCAAGGCCGGCACCGAAGCCGCTGGCCAGTGGGTGAGCCATGTCATGCCTCCGGGCGTGCTGCGCAGCCTGATCGTGGATGGTGCCATCGCCGGGGCCGGGGCAGTGCTGGTGTTCCTGCCGCAGATCCTGATCCTGTTCCTGTTCATCCTGGCGCTGGAGGATTCGGGCTACCTGCCGCGGGCCGCTTTCCTGCTGGATCGCATCATGGGCACCGTGGGGCTCTCCGGGCGGTCCTTCATTCCGCTGCTGTCGAGCTTTGCCTGTGCCGTGCCGGGCATCATGGCCACGCGCACCATCGGCAACTGGCGCGACCGGCTGCTCACGATCATGATCGCGCCGCTCATGACCTGTTCGGCCCGCCTGCCGGTGTATGCCCTGCTGATCGCGGCCTTCATCCCCTCGCGCCCCGTGCTGGGGCTGTTCAACCTGCAGGGGGTGGTGCTGTTCTCGCTCTACCTGTTCGGCATCGTCTCGGCCATGCTGGTGGCGTGGGTGATGAAGCACTGGCGCCGCCATGCCTCGTTCTCGCCGCTGCTCATGGAGCTGCCTTCCTACCGCTGGCCCAACCCGCGCAATCTGGCGCTGGGCCTGTATGAGCGCGGCTGGATCTTCGTGCGCCGCGTGGGCACCATCATCCTCGCGCTGACCGTGGTGCTGTGGTTCCTGAGCAGCTATCCGGCCCCGCCTGCGGGTGCCACGGGTGCCGCCATCCAGTACAGCTTTGCCGGCATGCTGGGGCGCCTGCTCGAACACCTCTTTGCCCCCATCGGATTCAACTGGCAGATCGCCATTGCGCTCGTGCCCGGCATGGCCGCACGGGAAGTGGTGGTGGGCGCGCTGGGCACCGTGTATGCCCTGTCGAGCAGCGGGGACGGCGTGGCCGAACAGCTCGCTCCGCTCATCGCCCACCAGTGGTCACTGGCCACGGCCGTCTCGCTGCTCGTGTGGTTCGTGTTTGCGCCCCAGTGCGTCTCCACGCTGGCCACCGTGCGCCGCGAGACGCACAGCTGGCGCTACGTGTGGATCATGGCGGCCTACCTCTTCGGCATGGCCTACCTGGCCAGTTTCGTGGCCTATCGGATGACGCTGGCGCTCGCGGCCTGACCCGGCCTGCCGCGCCGAAAGGAGAACTCTCATGCTGCAGCAATTCATCGTCTATGCCATTGTTCTGGTTGCGGCCGTGTACGCGGCATGGCGCCTCATGCCCGCGGCATGGCGCACACAGCTGGCCAGCCGGCTCGCAGGCGGCGCGCAGCGTTCCGGGCTGGTGGATGCCCACAAGGCCGAGCAGCTCCGCCAGCAGCTCAGCACCACACCCGGCTGCGGCAGCTGCAGCAGCTGCAAGGGCTGTGGCCATGTCCCGCACGACACCGCTCCCTGAGGGCGCTCTCCACTGGCCGGCCGCCCCTGCAGGCGGCATGGCCCCGTCAGAGCACCACGGGGGTATCCGGCAGGGTGTTGTCCCGGGGCGTGCCGGGCGCACGGGGGTAGCTGCGTGCCAGCTCGGCCGTGACGGCCTCGATGGCCTGGCGGAGTCCTTCCTCATAGCGGCCTGCACGCAGATCCGCTGACAGGCCGGCCACCATGTCCTGCCACACCGTGGTCGGCACATGGCGGTCGATGCCTCGGTCGGCCACGATCTCGATGGCGTGCTGCGACAGCAGCAGGTAGATGAGCACGCCGTTGTTGTCCTCGGTATCCCACACGCGCAGCTTGCCGAAAAGCGTGATGGCCCGCTCACGCGCAGTGGCCTCGCGACGCACATAGCTGGGCGGCAGACGGGCTTCGATGCACAGCCGCACCTGCCCCGTGTGGCGTGCCTCGCTGGCGGTCACGCAGGTGGTCAGGCGCTGCAGTGCCTCGGCAGGCACCACGGCATGCACTCTTCGCGCATCGGCCGCACGGGGATCGGCCCCGAACAGAGTCTTCCAGAATTGCCATCCCGCCATCACCAGTCTCCCGAGGCACCACCGCCTCCGAAATCGCCCCCACCTCCGGAGCCGAAGCCTCCGCCGGATCCCCCTCCCCACGAGCCGCCACCACCGCCGCCGCCCGGAAAGATGAAGGGCCCGCCACTGCTGCCGCCACGTCCGCTGCCGCTGCCCAGCGCCACCAGGGCAGCCACCACGCCGGCGCCCAGCGATGCCAGCAGCAGGCTGGTGAGACCAAAGACCACCACGCCCACGAGCAGCCCCGTCGCCACCGACGCCTTGCCCACCCCAAGCCACATGCGCAGAAAAGCGCCGCCCACCATGGTGAGCATGGCCGCGAGCACCAGTACCTCGAACGGATCCATGCCCTGCTGTGCCGCCGCGCCATTGCGGGGTGCACTGGCCGCCGAGGGCAGCGCGGCATCCCCCGCGATGCGCGCACCCAGCGCGTCGATGGCGGCAGCCAGCCCCCCGGCGTAGTCGTTGCGGCGGAAGGCGGGTTTCATCACGTCGTCGAGAATCTGCGCGGCAGCCAGATCGGGGATGGTCCCCTCCAGGGCCTTGGCCACCTCGATGCGCATGCGGTGGTCGTTCTTGGCCACCACGATGAGCAGCCCGTCACCCACGTCGCGGCGCCCGATCTTCCAGGTGCTGGCCACACGGTTGGCGTAGGACGCAATGTCCTCAGGCTGCGTGGTCGGCACCATGAGCACCACGATCTGGGACCCACGGGACTGTTCGATGGCGGCCAGCTGTGCATCGAGCCGTCCCACATCGGCCGCGCTGAGCGTGCCGGTCTGGTCGATCACACGGTCGGTGAGCGCAGGCACGGGCAGCACATTCTGCGCCGCGGCCTGCCCCATCGGGACCAGCAGCACTGCCAGCAGCAGGACGCACGCCGCCAGCAGCCGACCGACGAGGGTCGTGCTCCGCAGACACGGGAGCCCGGGCTGCATTCGTCTTCCGGTCAGGCGGACTGCGTGCGTCATGCAGCGAGTCCCTGCATCAGTTGCGGCTGCCGCTCGCAGCCGTCCCGGTCCCGAAGTCCACCTTGGGCGGCGTGGCCAGCTGAGCCTCGTTGTCCACCGTGAAATTCGGCTTGGGCTTGTAGCCGAAGACCATGGCGGTCAGGTTGGTGGGAAACTGGCGAGCCAGAATGTTGTAGGCCTGCACGGACTGGATGTAGCGGTTGCGGGCCACGGTGATGCGGTTTTCCGTGCCTTCGAGAGTCACGCGCAGATCTCGGAAGCCCTGATTGGCCTGCAGCTGCGGATACTGCTCGGACACCACCAGCAGCCGGGAAATCGCGCTGCCCAGCTCGCCCTGGGCGGCCTGGAATTTCTTGAACGCCACGGGATCGTTGACCAGCTCGGGCGTAGCCTGAATGGCGGTGGCCTTGGCACGCGCCTCCACCACGCGGGTCAGGGTGTCCTGCTCGAAGTTGGCCTGCCCCTTGACGGTGGCCACGATGTTGGGCACGAGATCGGCCCGACGCTGATACTGGTTGAGCACCTCGCTCCAGGCGGACTTGGTCTGCTCGTCGAGCGTCTGGAACTGGTTGTAGCCACATCCCGACAGGCCTATCACGGCCAGCACGGTCAGGACTATCGCAAACAGGCGTTTCATGCGGTCTCCTTGAGAAAGACTGGGATGATGACAGGAAATGCGCCTCTTCGGTGCATTTCTGCGATGATCGTCGCCAGTACCCGGGGGTTCCGGGAAGGAATACGATCCATGGACGACATCGTCAAACAGGCCATGGCCAAATGGCCCCATGTGCCCCACTGTCACGGCTGGCTGGGCCTGGGTGCGCGCGGAGAGTGGTTCATGCGCGATGCCCGCACGCAGCAGGCGGGCCCCTTTGCCGGCGCGGGCAGCTGCCCGGCAAGCCGGGGAGCCGTGCTGCGGCACGAGGCCCTCGTCGCCTTCATCGGCCGCAATTATCTGGCCGACGCGCAGGGCTGCTGGTACTTTCAGAACGGGCCGCAGCGGGTCTTCGTGGAGCTGGAAGCCACGCCCTGGATTCTGCGCCTGTCCGCAGGCAGCACCGACACCGGCCCCACCGTCACCACCCACACCGGCCTGGCGGTACAGGCCCGTCAGGCCCTGTGCGACGAACAGGGACGCGCCTATCTGGTGACCGACCTCGGGCTCGGGCTCGTGCACAGCCTCGATACCCTGCAGATGGCCGATGCGCTGGAGCAGGGACTCTGGCCGCTGGAGGAGGTCGAAGCGGCCACCCTGCCCGCACGCTACGGCTATGTGGTCAGCCCGCAGCATCTGACAGAAGCCCTGCCCTCCTGAACCTGAACCCCGTCTCAGCCACGGGACACAGGGCACCGACCCCTGCTCCGGGCACGAAAAAGCCACCTCACAGAGGTGGCTCGGCAGAGGATGGGGGGCAGCAGCTCGGCAGGGAGCGCTGCCGCACCCGGCAGGAGCGGGCTTACTTGCCTGCTGCGACCATGTAGCGCACGGCGGCCTTCACGTCGTCGTCGGAGGCGGTGGAGCCCCCCTTGGGCGGCATGACGCCACTCTTGCCCTGGAAGCCACCGATGGCGTGCTTGAAGAGCGTGTCCTCGCCCTGGGCGATGCGGGGAGCCCAGGCGGCCTTGTCGCCAAACTTGGGCGCACCGGCCACACCGGCGCCGTGGCAGGCCTGGCAGGTCTGCTTGAACAGTGCCTCGCCTGCATTGCCGGCCGCGGCAGTGGTGGTGCCTGCGGCACCGGAAGCGGCAGGAGCAGCGGCTGCAGATGCGCCACCTGCAGCGGAAGCGGCACCGCTGGCTGCACCAGCTGCGGCACCTGCCTTGGGTTCTGCGAACTTGGCGCCGCCTGCATTGGCCATGTAGACCATGGCGCGGTGCACTTCGTCGTCGCTCAGCGAGCTGCCGCCCTTGGGAGGCATCACGCCCTTGCTGCCCTTGAAGCCTTCGAGGGCATGCTTGAGCAGCACGCTCTCACCCTGGGCGATGCGGGGACCCCATTCGGCGGCGTCGCCGAACTTGGGAGCACCTGCGGCGCCGGTGCCGTGACAGGCGGCGCAGACAGCCTTGTAGGCCTCTTCGCCAGTCTTGGGAGCGCCGCCGCCCGCGTCGGTGATCTGCAGGCTCACGTCACCCACCTTCTGGAGGCGACGGTTGGCGGCCATTTGGGCAGCAGGGCTATTCATGTTGTAACCGGACCCCGCATACTTGGCGAAGTACAGTGCGGTACCGAGGGCTCCCACCAGGACGGCGAAGGTCAGCCCCGACACGACCGCCAGCTGGCGGTTCTTGACGATCTCGGGAACTTGGTACGAATCAGAAGCGTTGTCGCCCATGGTGATCCTCTGTTTTTGGAATTGAAAAAATCTGAAACAAGTGGTCTGTCGCGATTATAGACACGGGCGGCCGTAAAAACACCTACAATTGCCGGCTGCACGCCACAAAGCCCTGCACCGCTCGCGGTGGGGTGTCTGTGTGTCGTCCGTGCGGCTGTAGCTCAGTGGATAGAGTATTGGCCTCCGAAGCCAAGGGTCGTGGGTTCGATCCCCGCCAGCCGCACCACCCCTTTTTCCCTTTTCCGGCACGAGCCGGGCTGCGCACGCCAACCCTTCGGTTGGCGTTTTTCATGGGCGCATGGCAGCCGGTACCGTGCTCAGAGGGCCGCTTCGAGAATGCTCCGGCTGATGGCGGGCGTGATGTCGCGGCGTTCGCCCAGGCGGGTCATGCCGTGCTTTTCGAGCTGGGCCACGAGCGGATCGATGGCGGAGGCGTCGAGCTGGTAGGCCGACAGGTGCGTGGGCACCTCCAGCGACTCGAAGAACGCCCGGGTCCGCGCAATGGCGGCGTCGATGCGCTCCTCTTCGCTGCCCTCGCGCAGATCCCACACCCGCTCGGCGTACTGCAGCAGCTTGAGGCGCTTGGCGTCGCGACGGACCTGCAGGAGGGCCGGCAGCACCACGGCCAGCGTGCGGCCATGGTCGATGCCGTGCAGGGCGGTGAGCTCGTGGCCAATCATGTGGGTGGCCCAGTCCTGCGGCACGCCAGCCCCGATGAGGCCATTGAGCGCCAGAGTGGCAGTCCACATGAAGTTGGCACGAATGGCGTAGTTCTGCGGCTCGCTCAGGGCCCGGGGCCCGATGTCGACCAGGGTGCGCAGCAGCCCCTCGGCCAGGCGGTCCTGCACCATGGCGTCGGCCGGGTAGGTGAGGTACTGCTCCATGATGTGCACATAGGCATCCACGATGCCGTTGGCCACCTGCCGCAGCGGCAGCGTGTAGGTGCGGGTGGGGTCGAGCACAGAGAACCTGGGGAAGGTGTGCGGGCTCATGAAGCCGAGCTTGTCGTGGGTGGCGCGCCGCGTGATGACGCCCCCGGAGTTCATCTCGGAGCCGGTGGCCGGCAGCGTGAGCACGGTGCCCAGCGGCAGCGCGCGGGTGATGGAGCGGCCATGCGTCTGCAGGATGGTCCACGCATCCTCTTCGGGGGGCAGCAGGGCAGCGGCCGCGACGAACTTGGTGCCGTCGATGACCGACCCGCCGCCCACCGCGAGCAGGAAGTCGATGCGCCGCTCGCGCACCTCGGCCACGGCACGCATCAGGGTTTCGAAGGACGGGTTGGGCTCGATGCCGGCGAACTCGTGCACGGTACGGGTGCCGCCCTCGGCCAGTGCGGCACGGACCTGGTCGAGCGTGCCGTTGCGCGTCACGCTGCCGCCTCCGTAGAGCACCAGCACCTGGGCGGCGGGCGGCACGAGGGTGGAGAGCTGCGCGATGGTGCCCTCGCCGAACACGATGCGGGTGGGGTTCTGGAAATCGAAGTTCTGCATGATGATGATCGCTCCTGTACGAATCCTGGTTCAGGGGAAGACAAGGCTGCCTGTCCGACGGCCCATTGTGCGGCGCCCCCGCGCGGCCTGCACGCCTGGGGCAGGATGCCCCGCTGCCATGGGGGAATCCGGCGTAGGGGGCGTGTCCTGCAAGAGTCCGCAGGGTTCCCGGCGAACGAGGTGTTTCGCCTACTACACTAGGACGCCGGAATCCTTCTTTTTACCGCGTTGCCCCCACCATGCCCGCAGACATCCAGACCCTGTACGCCGCCCCCGAAAGGCGCCCGAGCCTGCACAGATCGCCCACGGGCAGGAGCAGGCATATCCCGATCCATGACTATCCGGTGCACTTCAGCGGCACGGGGAGCGAATACTTCCGCATCTGGATCGTGAATCTGCTGCTGGTGATCGTGACCTTCGGGATCTACTGGCCGTGGGCGCGCCGGCGCAAGCTGCAGTATCTCTACCACTGCACGTGGGTGGACGGGCATGCCTTCGACTTTCACGGCAATCCCCGCTCGATGCTGCGCGGCTCGCTGCTCGCGGGGGTGCTGCTTGCGGTGTACGGCATGGGCAACCGCGTGGCGGGCGGCGCGTCCGCCGTGCTCATTGCCCTGCTGATGGTGGCGCTGTTTCCGCCGCTGTTCCGGGGCTCGCAGCGCTTCCGGCTTGCCAACACCAGCTGGCGTGGCCTGCGCTTCCATTTCACCGGCACCACGGGCGAGGCCTACCGGGCCCTGCTGGTACCGCTGCTGTGGCTGCTGCTGCCCGGGCCGCTGCTGGCCTGGGGCCTGGACATCGACCTCTCGCAGCTCGACCGGCGCGGCACGCTGCGCACCGGCACGCATGCTGTGGTCTACCAGGCCTGGATGCTGGGCTCGGGGGTGCTGTTCTCGCTGGCGCTGCCCTATTTCTACTGGCGCTACAAGCGCTACCAGCAGGGCCACATCCGCTACGGGCAGGAGGAAATGGAATACCGCGCCACGGCTGCCGACTACTACCGCCTGCTGGCGTCGGGAGTGGGCGTTTTCGTGGCCCTGTTTCTGGCAGGGCTGCTGCTGGTGGCGGGGGGTGCGGCCCTCAAGCGGCTGGTCTTTGGCTCGGGCCATGCCAGCTTCGGCATGATGCTGGCCCTGTCGCTGCTCGGGAGCATTGCCGGCTTTCTCCTTGCGCTGCTGGTGGGGCGGCACTGGTTCAAGGTGCGGCTCTACAACCTGCAGTGGTCGCGCACGGGCAACCGCCATCTGCGGCTGCGGACCACGCTCTCGCTGGGCCGCTACCTGCTGCTGCAGTTCAAGAACTACCTCCTGATCGGCCTGACGCTCGGGCTGTACTGGCCCTATGCCGTGATGGCCACGCGCCGGCTGGTGCTCGAATCCACGGTGCTGCGGGCCCGCATGCCGCTCGAACGCCTGCACGGGTCCAGCCGCGACGGCGACAACGACGCCATGGGGGACGCCGCCATGGAGTTCGTGAACTTCGACTTCGGTCTCTGAAGAAGGGCACGCCGTGGTCATGCCCGCTCCAGCCCCCTTACCCCCCGATGCAGCTCCCGGCAGGATGGAAAACACCGTGCGGGTGTTCTGGTTCGACGGCCAGCATGCGCAGGGCCGCCCCGCACGGCTGCGGCTCGAAGGAGAGAGCGTGCAGGTGCTCGATGCCGTGACGGGCCGTGTGCTGACCGCCTGCCCGGCGCGGCAGGCCCGGTGGACCGAGCGCACGCAGGGCGGCACCCGCACGGTCACGCTGGCCGACGGCAGCAGCGCCGAATCGCTCGACCGCGCGGCCTGGGATGCCTGGGCTGCCACCCACCTGCAGGCCGTGCGTCCCGAGTCGCTGGTGGTGCGCGCACAGCAAAGCGGGCGACGCACCCTGCTGGCGCTGCTGGTGCTGGGAGTGCTGCTGCTGGCTGCCTACCGCTGGGGGCTGCCCCTGATGGCCCGCGGCGTGGTGACGCTGATTCCGCCACGCATCGACGCCATGGTGGGCGACTCGGCCCTGCAGAGCGTCGAAGGACAGCTGCTGGCCCCGAGTCGTCTGCCCGCGGCACGGCAGGCAGCGCTGACGCAGCGGCTGCAGGCGGGCATGGCTGCGCTGGCGCCTGCGAGTGGGGCCCGGCCGACTTACCGGCTCCTGTTTCGCAGCGCACCGCGCATGGGCCCCAATGCCTTTGCGCTGCCCGGCGGCACCATCGTGCTGCTCGACGAACTGGTGACCACGGCAGGCAACGACGACGACATGGTGCTGGGCGTGCTCGGCCACGAAATGGGCCATGTGGTGCACCGCGATGGCATGCGCCAGCTGGTGCAGACCTCCGCACTGGGAGTGGTGGCAGCGGCCGCGTTCGGGGACTATGCGAGCTTTGTGACCATGGCGCCGGTGCTGCTGCTCAACATGGGATATTCGCGCGGTGCCGAGCACCAGGCCGATGTGTATTCCGTGCGCTTCATGCGGGCAGCGGGCATTTCGCCGCAGGCCATGGTGCGGTTCTTCGAGCGCATGCAGGCCCTGTCGCACGAGAAGGGGGCGGCCTCGCGCCCGTCGCGGCTGGGCATCGCGTTTTCGAGCCATCCGGCCACGATCGACCGCATTGCCTTCTTCCAGGCGGCGGCGCGGGGAGCGCAGCCGTAGGCGCGCCACGGTGGCCGGAGGGTAGCGATATCCGTCTGTTTCCGTCCACGCGACAGGCGGACTATGATTGCCGGTTGCCTTCTGTTTTTTCCGGCACTCAGCCCGCCGGCCCCGCCGCATGCCTGCCAAGAAAACCTCTTCCCCGTCTGCTTCCGTTTCCGCCCCTGCCGCCACCGACTCGGGGACCGCACGGCCCGCAGCCCTGCGTGCGCCGCATGCGCTCACGCACATCAGTGTGCGGGGGGCGCGCACGCACAACCTGCGCGACATCGACCTCGACATTCCGCGCCACGCCCTGGTGGTGATCACAGGGCTGTCGGGCTCTGGCAAGTCGAGCCTGGCCTTCGACACGCTCTATGCCGAAGGGCAGCGGCGCTATGTGGAGAGCCTGTCGACCTATGCGCGGCAGTTCCTGCAGCTCATGGACAAGCCCGACGTGGACCTGATCGAGGGGCTGTCGCCCGCAATTTCCATCGAGCAGAAGGCGACCAGCCACAACCCGCGCTCGACCGTGGGCACGGTCACCGAGATCCATGACTACCTGCGGCTGCTGTTTGCCCGTGCGGGCACGCCCTACTGCCCGGATCACCACCTGCCGCTGCAGGCGCAGACGGTGAGCCAGATGGTCGATGCCGTGCTCGGCCTGCCCGAGGACATGCGCGTGATGGTGCTCGCGCCGGTGGCGCGCGAGCGCAAGGGCGAATTCGCCGATCTGTTCGAGCAGATGCAGGCGCAGGGCTATGTGCGCTTTCGCGTCGACGGCGAGATCGTGGACAGCGAGCGCATTCCCGCACTGGTCAAGACCGAGAAGCACGACATCGACGTGGTGGTGGACCGGCTCAAGGTACGGGCCGACGCCCGCCAGCGGCTGGCCGAGAGCTTCGAGGCTGCGCTGCGCCTGGCGGATGGCCGCGCCATCGCCATGGAAATGGACAGCGGCCGCGAGCACGCCTACCACGCGCGCTATGCCTGTCCGGTGTGCAACTACAGCCTCTCGGAGCTCGAACCGCGCCTGTTCTCGTTCAACTCGCCCGTGGGGGCCTGTCCGGCCTGCGACGGCATCGGCTCGGTGGAGGTGTTCGACCCCGAGCGCGTGGTGGCCTTTCCGAGCCTGAGCCTGGCCAGCGGGGCCATCCGGGGCTGGGACCGGCGCAATCCGCATTACTTCCCGCTGCTCGACAGCGTGTGCCGGCACTACGGCGCCGATGTGGAGGCGCCCTTCGAGTCGCTGCCGGAACGGGTTCGGCAGGTGGTGCTCTACGGCTCTGGCGAGGAGGCCATCGCCTTCACCTACCAGGCCGAGGGCCGGGGCGGCAAGGCCCGCGAGGTGGTGAAGGAGCATCCCTTCGAGGGGGTGATCCCGAACATGGAGCGGCGCTTCCGCGAAACCGATTCGGCCGTGGTGCGCGAAGATCTGGCCCGCTACCGGCAGATCCAGCCCTGTCCCGCCTGCCACGGCACGCGCCTGCGCCGCGAGGCGCGCCACGTGTATGTGGGCGAGGGCGAACAGCGCCGCGCGATTTACGAAATCAGCCGGGCCACGCTGGGCGATGCGCTCGCCTACTTCCGCACCCTGCAGTGGCAGGGCGCCAAGGCCGAGATCGCTGCCAAGGTGGTGCGCGAGATCGCCAACCGGCTCGGCTTTCTCAACGACGTGGGGCTCAACTACCTGAGCCTCGACCGCAGTGCGGAGACGCTCTCGGGCGGCGAGGCCCAGCGCATCCGGCTCGCCTCGCAGATCGGCTCGGGGCTCACGGGCGTCATGTATGTGCTCGACGAGCCCAGCATCGGCCTGCACCAGCGCGACAACGACCGCCTCATCGCCACGCTGCAGCATCTGCGCGATCTGGGCAACAGCGTGCTCGTGGTGGAGCACGACGAGGACATGATTCGCGCCGCCGACTGGGTGGTGGACATGGGCCCCGGGGCGGGCGTGCACGGCGGCCGCGTGATGGCACAGGGCACCGTGGACGACCTGCTCGCCTCGCCCGACTCGCTCACCGGCCGCTATCTGGCGGGCACCCTGCGCATCGAAGTGCCCGCGCACCGGGTGGCCTGGCTGCCGGAGCGGGCCGCCAGCGCGCCCGTGCCGGCCCGGAAGACGCCCCGCTTTGCCTCTGCCCGGCCTGCCGGCGGCAGCGACAGGGACATAGACAGTGCCGCCGAGACCGCAAACACCCCCGCTGCGGGCCCCCATGCCGGCCTGCAGAAAATCACCATCGTCGGCGCGCACGGACACAACCTGCACGAGGTCACGGTGGACATTCCGGTCGGCCTCATGACCTGCGTGACCGGCGTGTCCGGCTCGGGCAAGTCCACCCTGGTCAACGACACCCTCTATGCCGCAGCGGCCCAGACCATCCACCGCGCGCACACCGAGCCCGCCCCGCACGAGGCCATCGAGGGGCTGGAGCAGTTCGACAAGGTCATCAACGTCGACCAGAGCCCCATCGGGCGCACCCCGCGCAGCAACCCGGCCACCTACACCGGCCTGTTCACCGCCATCCGCGAGCTCATGGCCGAGGTGCCCATGGCGCGCGAGCGCGGCTACGGGCCGGGGCGCTTCTCGTTCAACGTGGCCGGGGGCCGCTGCGAGGCCTGCCAGGGCGACGGCATGGTGAAGGTGGAAATGCACTTTCTGCCCGACGTGTACGTGCCCTGCGACGTCTGCCACGGCAAGCGCTACAACCGCGAGACGCTGGAGGTGCAGTACAAGGGCCGCAACATCGCCGACATTCTGGACATGACGGTGGAGGAGGCCTATGCCTTCCTGGGCGCGGTGCCCACCATCGCGCGCAAGCTGCAGACGCTGCTGGACGTGGGCCTGTCCTACATCCGGCTCGGGCAGAGTGCCACCACCCTCTCGGGCGGCGAGGCCCAGCGCGTCAAGCTCGCCTTCGAGCTCTCGCGCCGCGACACCGGCCACACGCTCTACATCCTCGACGAGCCCACCACGGGCCTGCACTTCGCCGACATTGCGCTGCTGCTCAGGGTGCTGCACCAGCTGCGCGATGCAGGCAACACCATCGTGATCATCGAGCACAACCTCGACGTCATCAAGACCGCCGACTGGATCATCGACATGGGCCCCGAAGGCGGGGCAGGTGGCGGCACCGTGGTGGCGCAGGGCACGCCCGAGCAGGTCGCCGCAGTGCCCGAGAGCCACACCGGCCGCTATCTGGGGCGGCTGCTGCGCTCCCGCGCCTGAACGGCGCTTGCGCTTGCGCTTGCCCCGCGTTCGCCACCACGCTCACCCTGAACGCTCCCCCGCAGCGCCTCTGCGGGTTTCCCCTCGAAACTGGCATGCAATCTGCATGTATGGCCTCACCCTGGGCCCATCGGTGGGCTCAGGGCGGAAAAACGCCCTGTTTTTCCGCCATGGCGCACCGGATTCGCCCCCATGCGGGCACCGCCGGTGCATCGAATCCGGCGCGATGCCCCATTCCGATCCAGAGGAGAACCCCAAGATGTCGTATCTGTCACCCACCGAATTCGTCACCAAGATGGTGGACGCGGGCGAATCCAAGATCTTCATGTCCACGCGCGACACGCTGATCCGTGCCTTCATGGCCGGTGCCATCCTGGCCCTGGCCGCCTGCTTTGCCGTGACCATCAACGTCCAGACCGGCCAACCCCTGCTGGGCGCGGTGCTGTTCCCGGTGGGCTTCTGCATCCTGTACCTGCTCGGCTTCGACCTGCTCACGGGCGTGTTCACCCTGGCGCCGCTCGCGCTGCTCGACCGCCGCCCCGGCGTGACGCTCGGCGGCGTGCTGCGCAACTGGGGGCTGGTGTTCGTGGGCAACTTCGCGGGCGCCCTGCTCGTGGCGCTGATCATGGCCATCATCTTCACCTACGGCTTCACCACGCCCCCGTCCATCGTGGGCCAGAAGATCGGCGGCATCGGCGAAGGCCGCACGCTGGGCTACGCCGCCCACGGCGCAGCCGGCATGCTGACGCTGTTCCTGCGCGCCGTGCTGTGCAACTGGATGGTCTCCACCGGCGTGGTGGGCGCCATGCTCTCGACCCATGTGTCGGGCAAGGTCATCGCCATGTGGATGCCGATCATGGTGTTCTTCTACATGGGCTTCGAGCACTCGGTGGTGAACATGTTCCTGTTCCCGTCCGGCCTGATGATGGGCGGCAAGTTCTCGGTGGCCGACTACATGATCTGGAACGAAATCCCCACCGCGCTGGGCAATCTGGTGGGCGGCATCACCTTTGTGGGGCTGACGCTGTACTCCACCCATGTGCGCACGGCCCCCAAGCGCGTGGCCTGAACCGCCTCCGCCGTCTGCCTGACTGACTCTGACTGATCCACGGATGCCGACCGCGCGGCAGGGCACCGAACCAGCCCCTCGCTGCCGCGCGGCCGCTCCCACAGGCCCTCACACATGACTGCCGCCACCGCCTCTCCCGCGCTGCTGCGCATCTCGGTGGGCCAGTGCACCGAGGCAGGCCGCAAGCCGCTCAACCAGGACAGCGTGGGCGCCCGCATCGCGCAGGGCGCCCTGCTGGAGCGCAAGGGCGTGGTCTGCGCGGTGGCCGACGGCATCAGCAGCAGCCCTGTGAGTCACCTGGCCAGCGAGACCGCCGTCACGGGATTTCTGGCCGACTACTACAGCACCCCCGACACCTGGAGCGTCCAGACCTCGGCCGAACGGGTGCTGGTGGCCCTGAACGCATGGCTCCATGCGCAGAGCCGCGCCGGGGAATTCCGCTACGAACGCGACAAGGGCCATGTCTGCACCTTCAGCGCCCTGGTGCTGCGCTCGGCCACGGCCCACCTCTTCCATGTGGGCGACAGCCGCATCTACCGCCTGAGCGCCGACGGCCTGGAGCAGCTCACGCAGGACCATCGCGTCACCGTATCGGCCGAAGAAAGCTACCTGGGCCGCGCTCTCGGGGCCGACTCGCAGGTGCGCATCGACTACCTGGCCCTGCCCCTGGCGGCGGGCGACATCTACCTGCTGGCCACCGACGGTGCCTATGCCCACCTGAGCGAAGCCGACATCCGGCAGACGCTGGCCGCCTGTGCCGGTGATCTGCAGGAAGCCGCCCAGCGCCTCGTGCAGCAGGCACTGGACGCTGGCAGCACCGACAACCTGAGCCTGCAGCTCGTGCGGGTGGATACCCTGCCCGCCCCCGATGCCCCCGACCGGCAGCAGCAGCGCCTGACCCTGCCCGTTCCGGAGCTCAAATCCGGCCTGCGCCTGGACGGCTATCGGCTGGTGCGCCCGCTGCACGTGACCAGCCGCAGCCATCTGTTTCTGGCGGAGGACGAAGCCACCGGCTGCCGCGTGGCGATCAAGGCCCCCTCGGTGGAGATGCGCGAGAACGCCGCCTTTCTGGAACGGCTGCAGCTGGAGGAATGGGTGGCCCGCCGCATCCACGACCCCCATGTGGTCGGGGCCGCCTTTCCCGAGCGCCGGCGCACCGCGCTATACACCGCGCTCGAATTCGTCGAGGGCCAGACCCTGACTCAGTGGATGACCGACCACCCCCACCCCGATCTGGACACCGTGCGCCGCATCGTCGAACAGATCGGGCAGGGCCTGCGCGCCCTGCACCGCCTCGAAATCCTGCACCAGGACCTGCGGCCCGAGAACATCATGATCGACACCACCGGCACCGTGCGGCTGGTGGACTTCGGCGCCGTCCGCGTGGCCGGCCTCGACCCCCGCCCGGACGACGATACACCCCCCGGCACCCTGCAGTACATGGCCCCCGAATACGTGGCCGGACTGCCCCCCTCGCCCGCCTCGGACCTGTTCTCGCTCGCCGTCATCGCCTACCAGATGCTCTGCGGCGCACTGCCCTATGGCGCGCGGCTGGCACAGGCACGCACCCGGGCCGACCAGCGCCGCATCGGACAGGGCTACCGCTCCCTCTGCCGCGACGGTGCCGCCCCTGCCCACGCCGCCATCCCCGGCTGGGTGGACGACGCGCTGCGCAAGGCACTCGACATCGACCCCCACCGCCGCCAGGCCGACGTGGCCGAATTCCTGCACGACCTGCGGCACCCCCACGCCGGCTACCGCAGCCGCCACCGCACCCCCTGGGTGGAACGCGACCCCGTGCAGTTCTGGAAAGTCCTGGCCCTCGTCGGCCTCGCCTGCACGCTCATCCTGCTGTACCTGCTGGCCCGGATGCACGCGGGGCGGTGAGCCCCTGCGACCTGCATGTAGCAATGCCAGTGACCGTTGAGGTATCGCCCGACTTCGGTCTGTCAATACGCACCGCGCAAATACCCGCAGCACACCCAAACCAGTCATTGAGGATTTGTCTTAATAGCGGACTTCTGCCCTACTTCCCGACGTCTACGACTTGTTATCGCCGTCTATGCAAGTCAGGCCTCTGCCCCCCGAATAGAGAACATGCTAGCGGCGGAGAAGTTGTCTGGTTTTTATGGAGAAGAACGGATATGAAGGAATTGCATTAGCGCTCGATTCATAAAGTACGCTATTCTTAGCCTAGAGCGCGTTACAAACACTGAAAAATTTTCTTTTGCAACAAACACTTGTATGCATTTTTACAAAAGTGCGCATCGTAGAATTTTTCAATAAAAACAACAGCTTGCACGGAATTTAATACCGCGCTATAGCGCACCATCCCATTTAGACCTCCTTCAAGCGAGTCCATAGTCCATTTGGTTCCGTAGTGGCGACCCAAACGGCCATGTTGAGTGGATTGCCATGATTTCCAAGAATAGCCAGCAGAAAGCCATTCATCGCACCATGAAACGCTTCAAGATATTCCAACGTGGTTTCGTAGTCTTGCGTTGAAGGAGATGGGTTTAGCTCCGGATGGGTATGCCATAGGCCGACGGCATGCCGACCTTGGTCAAATTGCATTCGTCGATCACTGGTCGCCGAATGCAGGTCAGGTACGAAGAGATGGTGCCCTCGGACATCCCTGGGATGTGGCCCGGTGGCCACGGATACAACTACGGCTGACTCATGCGGCGCTGGGCTGAATAGCTGACCACCGGCCTCACGATGCCAGATATGGGTCTGGGCATGTCGGTACATATGTCGCAGCACCGGGTTGGAAAACAGGACGTAGCCACGGTTGTCAGGTAGCAGGAACGTTCGGTTACTCATGCCATGCCCGCTCCAGGGAAATTCCGTCGTAGGGTACGGCATCCTTGGCCCACGCCCGATGTTCGAGGCCCGGATAATGGCCATCAAGGAAGCGCTTGCCGCGTACCCAGCTTCGCACCACAGGCTGGGCGATCAGGCCGTCGATTAGCGCCAGTGCCGCTTCGGAGATGAGGGCTACGGCATGGGCCGCGGCCGCCGACGTATAGCTCTGGAAATCGCTGCTGCAGGCGGGCTCGCGCTGAATCACCTCTTTAGGCCAATCCACCGCCTGTAGTGACTCCAAAGGGTCGCCCGCGGTGCGCATCCAGCGCTCGTTTGTGGGAAGAATGCAGGCATGGGCCGCAGCAACATAGGGTTCCATCCACCCAATCAACAGCGGACGCGGATGCATCTGTCGTGCCTGTTCAAGACACCAGCGCACGTCAGGCTCCCCCGTCAGGTCGATGACCACATCAATTTCCGCCAGCGTGCGCTTCGCGATCCAGGTCTGGGCGAATTCGTAATACGGCTTGAGCAATACCGCAGGATTGGACAAGGCGACTCGTTTGACGAGCAAGTCTGCCTTGCGATGACCAATTGCTTCAGCCCCCAGCAGGTGGCGGCCGATGTTGGCTGTAGATAGTGTATCCGGGTCGACCACGGAAATACACCCGACCCCGGCTTTAGCCAACTGATCAATTACGGGACTTCCGAGAGCCCCTGCGCCCAGAACCAGGACATGCCGTCGCTGACGACACGCAATTTCGGGATGTTGTTCTCGACCGCACGTCCACAACGGATCGATGCGGTCCACCAATAAGGGCAGCATCCGCGTCGTGGGGTAGGCGCGCTTAATGATGCTTCTTCCCGCGACGGTCGGTGGCCCCCCCGTCAGCAGAAAACCAAAGCTGCAGTGCGGCGCGCGCAGCAGAACGATTCGGTGAATCGCCTTCCCCCGTGGGCGACGCTGCCGCTGAAACTTGTTAGCCAGGGATTCCCCGAGCCGACCGGCGACCAATCGTTCGAGGGCCGATTCCGTGCGCGGCCAAGTGAGCGGCGTCAAGGCGTGGGCAATAGGGATATCAGCGACCAAGACGTTGCAGACTTGCGCCGCTCGATTCCCGAGAGATGCCACAAAGCGGTCGGAAAGCGCGGGATTGTCGCCGGCGACCACGATGCGACTGGGCAGCAAAAGGCGAGCCAGGTAGACCCGGGGCGCTGGATGGCGATTATCGACTGTGTAGATTCGGGTGACGGCGTTTTTTGACGAAGCCGACCGGTTAACCAGAATGGTCCAGTAATGAAGGGCCTCTTGGCCAAAGTCCCCATCTAGTTCGCCGATGAGCCACGGGTCGAGAAACTTCAAATAAAAGTGGCGCAGCAGTGCATTGATCCGATCTTCAGCCGTATTCCCGCTGCCAGGCCCCGGATCGCCTTCAAGGCACAAGTTACCGTTGTATTCGACATGGGGGACACGCAGCACAGCATCGCTCGATAGCCGGATACTGGCGGAGTCATTGTTAGGAAAATCGGACGGCAGGACCAGCCACGCAGACTGGAATTGCCTTCCATCCGGGAGCTCAGGCAGGCGGATCGGGAACAACCGCACCTTATCGCGGTGCCCCGTTACCTCGGGTAGAAGCGACGGGTGTTGCTCCAGAAATCGAACAAATGCCTCGGTACTCACGCGCAAAAAGCCAGCATGCCTTAGGCTAGGCCACGGGTTGGTGGCGGAGAGTACAACCGGGTCGGGGCGCTAGGTGCCAGCCCGCCGCCAGACGTCGGCCCAGATGCCGTTCCCCCTGTGCATCCGAAAACCTCGCGTACACGGTGCTTTATTTCATCCTCATCGTGTTTATCCAAAATTCCGCGCAGGTCGTCGATCAATAGATCGCACCAAATGTCAAACGCCGCTTTGCGCGCCCCCTGATCCTGATTCCAGCGCTCGGCAAAGTTCTCCCCTTCAACGGTGGGATTGGCAACCCAGTATTCTCCACCCCGCTCTTCAACCATGCCAGGCATTAGCTCCGCAAGATCGAGCAGCAATTCGATTGGATGGGTGTACCTGGATCCTGTGTCGACAAGTCCTTCGTAGCACTGCGTCAGCAGGGTCACGATGAGGACGGAGATGGGCTTGGTCGCGCTATCCAGATTGCCTCGCCGCACCGCCATGTCCCTGTGGCGTTTAAAGAGTCGGATGGCTACCCGAAGCGTGTCTGCCAAAGGCACTTCCTGTTCCGGAACAGGGTCGATACTGGCATCCATGGATAGGGCGGCATTCTCTAGAACGAGGTTCAGCAGAATCGACTTTTCGGCCTGTTCTTTGACCCAGTTGGCAAAGCCTTCCGGGTTCGAGGTCTTCCACTGCTCGGTGGGTGTATCAACGACCGCCAGCGCTGTATCCTGGTGCAGGCTGGACGCTCTGAAACGTACCGAGTTCAGAGTGGCAGCTGGCACAGTACTCAAGGGAACCGATGGTGTGAATTCAAGATAGAAGCGGCAATTTGAAAACTCGACGCGCCAGCAGCGCTTCTTGGCGCTGGGATCCCAATCGGCAAGAGCAATCCCTACATCCTTAAAAAAACCCATTGGGTCGTAGGCGGCAATGCGAGAAATATCGACTGAACACACCGCATCGATATCGAATTTTGTCGCATCTGGCGGCCTGATGAGGGTCTGGGTCCTTGCCGAGCCTTGGGGCAGAATCCGGATCGCATTGCGCGGCCAATTCAGTTTGTCGACCAGATGCTGCGCAATCTCTTCATAGGCACTGGCCGCTTCTTCGACCTGTCCCTGGGGGATTGTGATGTGCTGATTGACGAAGTCGAGCTCTCGCGCCCACGCCTCCAGAGAGCGTCTACCACGCAGTTGATCAAAAGAATTATGTTCAAGTGCCATTCCAAGCACCTTTCGCCGCTTCTTGCGAGCGGACTCAACGAGCGCTCCGTATTTGGTCATAGCCATAGGGCTGTCCTTTAGCGTAGAGGGATAGTTTTAGAGTTTTCGTTACAGGACGATAACACTGCCGTAACCTGCTGTCCTCCGATGGAGAGCGCTGGTTTAAAGGGCTGGCCGCGGTCAGGGCGGTCATAGACGATATAGACTGGATGATGCCCCGCCTGCAGCAACTGGCCGAACCTGAACAGGGTGCTGACTGGCGACACGCCGAACAAATGCACCCGAGATGGGCGCATTCCATCCTGGATCAGTCGAAGGGCGGTGCGTGCGACCGTGGTGAACTGTTGGAGATCGTCTGGGTGTGAAATACACCCGTCATCCGGCTGTGACACCGTGATGCGCACCCATGGTATTTCACCGTTTCGAACCCGGCCGACAATAGTGTCCGGAATGGCTTGTTCATCGATAAGTGCTGTCAATTCAAGCGACAGCAGCACTTCGTCGGCTGGCGTCGGTGGATGGTCGCTGACTTGAAAGGCGAGTGGCGGCAGGGGAGTAGCGCATGGATCCCACTGCCAGGTTTTTCGGTGGCGGTGATATTGAAAAACTTCGATGGGGCAGGCCTCGCCGACAATCCGGCCGCATAGAACTAGGAGGGGTACCGTATGGAACGGGAACACGGCAAGCGTGTCATGAGTTATCCCACCGTTTCCGGCCAGCTGGCCGCCGACACGGCGCACTAATTCCCTAAAATCAGGCTCGTGCTCGTGCAGCACTTGGTCCCAGAAATCCGGCGACAATCGATCATCGCGCTGCGTCCGACAGAGAACATGGGCAATGTCCGGCAGCGGCGCAAGGCGCCGTCCGTGCATGGCCTCCCGCATAGAACGCTCCGATGCGACCGTCGGAATATTTGCAACATTTCCAAACAATGCGAGGGCCTGGGCGCGTGGATAGGCCAATCCATCGAGCGCATTGCGGACCATGCGAGATCGTTCCCGACGCATTTCACGCAAGAATTCTGCTGAGTGACCATCCTCATCGATCCGGTCAATCAGCCGGTGGTGCGCATCGCACATAAGCATGATGTTTTCCGGATCGTTGGACAAAGCATGCGAAGTAGCGGAATCCCCGCGGGGTCCATCCGGGTCAGATGCGATGATATGGGCTAGATAGCCAATCCTGGCCGCTTTTGTGGTCAGTGTGGTCCGCCCCAAATCCTCGCTGCATCCGCGGTACATACAGCGGCCACCGGCCTCGTGCCAGACCAGCCTCGAGGTTTTTTCGGATATGGCTTGGCCGCGCCCCTGTCCGAACAAAGCAGCCCTGCGTTTCAGCCATTCCCCTACATCGGTCGGGGTGGCATCCAGCTTCAACCAAGCCGTGTCAGCAATGGTTGCCTGCACAAGTTCATTCAGAGGGAGTTCGACCCGATTGAGCAAATTCGCACGAGCTAATTTTTTCAGAACCTTGGCCGATTCCGCTTCGGGGTCGGCAGGCAGCAGCGGAGCATCAGCAATCGTCCCATCGAACACTTTGCAGCGATGGCTTGCATGCACAAGCACAACGGTGCGCTCATCGGTAAGGCAGCATTCGAGCCATTGGCTCAGGGTATTGTCATCAAGCATGTCAGGCTGACAGAAAGCACCGGGACTGGCGGCAACTGACGAGGCGGCAGAAGAGGTCGATGCGATATAGGGAAAGTTCATGGAATCCATGATTCTTATTGGAACCAAGTCCAGAGCAGATTGGTGGAAACTTCTATATATGGAAATTTTCTATCTTATTTTTTGATGCTACCAGAACCAGAAGGTTATCCGTTGCCGTATGACCCTTGTCTGTCGCCTTTCCTGACTGCACATCCGCTATCCGTGACCACAGCTCGTCCATAAGAATTCTGCAATCCATGTACCAAACTCCAATAATAGGATGGCGGTCTCCAATC
>NZ_JBNGEN010000009.1:0-85524 GCF_049977365.1 Brachymonas moutaii (nom. illeg.)
GAAGACAGGAGTCAGTCACATGGCGCAGTTCGTGCTGCTCATGCCTTTCCCCTCACCCCCGCATCACATGCAGCCGGTGCGAGAGCCAGTGGCGCAGGCCCAGCTGGTGCAGGCAGTAGCCGCCGAGCAGGCCCATGGCGCTGCCGAGCAGGGTGTCCCACAGGCGGGCGGCGATGACTTCGTTGACCATGCCGGGGTTGCCGGCTTCGGCGAGGAAGATGGTGAGCGGGGTGATGAAGACCACGGCAAAGGCGTAGTGCCGGACCACGACGAATTCGATGAGGGTGCTCAGGGTCATCATGGTCAGGCACATGTACCAGACGTTCATGTGCAGCGACAGCAGCCCCCAGGCCAGCACCACGCCCAGGGCGGTGCCGGTGATGCGGTGCAGCTGCTTGCTCCACACGGCGCGGAAGTTGATGCCCTGCAGCACGGCGATGCAGCTCACCGGCACCCAGTAGGGGCGGGGCATGTCGAGGATCTGCGCAAGCAGCAGGGAGGCGCCCACGAACAGGGCGACGATGACGGAGTCGCTGACGACGAGTTCCATGTCCTGCTCGACGGGCATGATGGGCTGCTCCGGCACGCCGCGTGCCATGAGGTACAGGGTGTAGAACAGGCCCAGGATGCAGGCCATGAGGGCGCCCATGAACAGCAGGCCCACCTGATAGGGAATGTGGTCGACGGGCAGGGGCATGTAGGCCGCGATCATGGCCGCCATGAGAAAGAACAGGTTGCCGGGTGGGGCGATGCGGAAGTAGCGGCTCATGAGGGTGAGCGCAAAGGTCAGGACCGTGATGAGCGGCACCATGAGGTGCGGAAAATGGTGTGCGACGAGCCCGAACAGGAAGCTGGTGGTCATGCACGAGGCGGCGCACAGCATGAACACGATGCGGTGCGCGAGCTTGGTGTGCGGCATGTACAGAAACGTCATGCCGCCGAGGCTCGACACCAGACCGTATTCCACGTGCTGGAAGTACGCGCCGATGAACAGGGGCACGCCCGAGGCCATGGCGGCCACGAAGGGCATTTCCCAGCGCCGCTTGGCAGGGTTGAGTTTCCAGAAGTCGTCCCATTGCTGCATCAGCAAGGATTTCATGCGGGCTCCCTTGAGGTGAGAGGAATACAAAAACAAAGAAAGGTCAGGCAGGTCAAGGCGACACATCCCGGAGCTGGGCGATCGGCAGTGCCGGGGCCGAGGCAGACCGCCCTGTCATGAGACGCGCGGCGTGCTCCGGCCTCTGTCCGCCGGCCACGCGGGGGCGGCTGCATGGGTGTCCCTCTTCACGGCGCGCTGTGGATCGGCCGCCACTGGCTGGCAGACTGCCGCTGTGACGGTGACTGCGGCAGCGTTCCGGCCGGAGCCGGAAATGGTGCCGCGAGAAGGAGTGGCGCGGCGTCCTCCTGCCGGAGAGAATGCTTGCTGCCGACTGGCAGTCGTGGGCGCCGGATGGTGAGCAGAGAGGTGCGCTGAAGGTACAGCGCACGACTCCGCCGGGGGTAACCGCACCCGACTCCGTGCGCATGCCTGAGCCACTTCCGCGAGGAGGGGCATGGGCATGGGCATGATTCTGCCCCAAAGCCAGAACCCGAGAAGGGCGCCGCGCTGTGCGCCACGGACGGTGTGCTTCGGTGCGGGGCAATGGTAAGCTGCCCGCTGCCCGCTGCCCGCTGCCCGCTGCCCGCTGCCCGCTGCCCGCTGCCCGCTGCCCGCTGCCCGCTGCGGCGGGTCGGGGTTTCTTCTGTCGTTCTTCTGCATTCTGGTCTGGTCGTGTCCGTGTTTTCGTCTTCTTCCCTGCCTTCCGATGTGGCAGGCCGCCGTCGGTTCGATCCGATGGTGGCCATGCTGCCGCTGGCGGCGTTGCTGGGTGTGCTGGGGGCGTGCACGGTGCAGGGGTTCCGCTGGGCGCTCGATGCGCTCATGGGGCTGTATTCCAGCCAGCACCATCTGGTGGCGGCCGCTGCGGCACTGGCGCCCTGGCAGCGGGTGCTGGTGCCCTGCGTGGCGGCCACGGCGGCCGGGCTGGTGGTGTGGGCGGGGCAGCGGCTGCTGCGCGGTGCTCCGGGGCCCGCCTACATGGAGGCCGTGCGCGTGGGCGACGGCCGTCTGCCGGTGGCGCCCAATGTGGTGCGCGCAGGGGCGTCGCTGCTGGCGGTGAGCGGCGGCATCACGATCGGGCGGGAGGGGTCGATGATCCAGCTTGCGGCGGTGATGGCCTCGCTCGTGGGGCGGCTCTCGCGCATGGACGAGGCGCACCGGCGGCTGATCGTGGCATGTGGTGCGGCAGCGGGCTTTGCCGCGGCCTACCATGCGCCGATCGCGGGGACGCTGTTCGTGGCAGAGATCATTCTGGGCGGGCTGCACCTGCGCGTGATGGCGGCCTTGCTGGTGGCTGCCATGATGGGGGAGCTGACGACGCAGACGCTGTTTGCCGCCGGGCCGCTGTACCTGACCCGGGCGGTGCCGCCGATCAACTTTGCCGATCTGGTCGATGCCTGCCTGCTGGGGGTGCTGGCGGGGCTGGTGGGGCCTGCCTTTCTGTGGCTGCTGGAGCGCACGCGGCAGGGGTTCGAGCGCCGGGTGCCGTGGGTGCCGCTGCGCTTCGGGCTGGCGGGGCTGGTGATCGGGGGGCTGTCGGTGATCCGGCCCGAGGTGTGGGGCAACGGCTTCAGCACGGTGCAGGCTTTTCTGACCGATCCGTGGACGCTGTCGGCGCTGGTGCTTGTGACGGCGCTGCGGCTGATGGCCGTGACGGTGGCGAGTGCGGCCGGGGTGCCGGGCGGGGTGCTCACGCCCACGCTGGCGCTCGGTGGGGCGCTGGGGCTCATGGTGGCGCAGGGCGTGCAGGTGCCCGGTGGCCATGCCGATCAGGCGCTGTGGGCACTGGCGGGCATGAGCAGTCTGCTGGCGGCCATTACCCATGCGCCGGCCATGTCGGCGCTGATGGTGTTCGAGAGCACGCGCAGCTACAACGTGGTGCTGGCCGCCATGCCCGCGTGCGTGCTGGCGTCGGTGCTGTCGAGCATGCTGCGCCCGCGGTCGGTGTACAGCAAGGCGCTGGGGGCGCCGGTGGCTCCCGCAGGCTGGGCCGCCCTGCCGCCTCCTGAGACACGGGGAGACAGGGAGGAAGACGGGAAATCGGGCGACGAGGCGGCAGCCGCTACCGCCGCCGCCGCCGCCGCCGCACCACAGGGCGACGAGGATCTGCCCCCGGTTGTCGCGGAGTCTGCTGCACCCGAAGACGCCGGCGTATCCCCAGATGCTGGGGCTGGTGCTGGGGTAGCCGTCCGCACGGCAGGGCGCGGGCCGCAGGGGGGACAATGACGGGTGCTGCCGTGTGTGCGTGTGCTGCTGTCGTTGCCGTTGTGTTCTGCCATGTCGTCGTCTTCTTCGTCCTTGTTCCCGGGGCTGACTGAGCCCCCGTCCCCGTCTTCTGCCACTGCCGTGCTGCCTGCGGAGCTGCGGGCGATCCAGTCGGCCACGCGCCGGCATCAGGCGGCACACGGGTGCAGCGCCCATACCTTCGAGGACGGGGAGGGGCTCTGGCGGCTGGTGGCAGCGCTCGCGCCCCGGCGCGTGCTGGAGTTCGGGACCGGGCTGGGTTACACGGCCTGCCTGATGGCCTGGGCCAGTCCGCAGGCACAGGTCGACACGCTCGAAGGCGATGCCGCCCATGCGGCGCTGGCGCGGCAGCACATTGCGCAGTGCGGTCTGGCCGGGCGGGTGCGGCTGCACGAGGGCTCGTTTTCCGTCACTTTCCCGGCGCTGGACTGTGCGCCGGGCAGTGTGGACATGGTGTTCTTCGATGGCCATGTGCCGCCCCATGCCCTGCTTGACGCATGGCACCGGCTGCTGCGGCCCGGGGGCTGGCTGGTGTGCGCCAACCTGGAGCTCAACGGCCCGCAGGGCTGTCGCAGGGCCAAGGCCGATCTGCGCGACGGGGCACGCTGGCAGCTGCAGCCTCCCCTGGAGGGCGGCCAGACCTGGGTGGCCTGCCGGGTGGAGGGGCCACGGCAGCAGGCCCTGGTGCACCCGCCGATAATGCGGGGATGAATGTCTTTCAGCGCGCACTCGATCTGGCCGCCCAGGCCCTGACCCTCAGCAATCCCAATCCCCGCGTGGGCTGTGTCATCGTGGATGACGTCGGCCGCGTGCTGGGCGAGGGCCACACCCAGCGCCGGGGCGGCCCGCATGCCGAGGTCATGGCCCTGCGCGACGCCGCACGGCGCGGGCACGACGTGGCCGGCGCCACTGTGTACGTCACGCTGGAGCCCTGTGCCCACCATGGCCGCACGCCTCCCTGCTGCGATGCGCTCATCACGGCCCGGGTGGGCACGGTGTGGGTGGCCCTGCGCGACCCCAATCCGCTGGTGGCAGGGCAGGGCATTGCGCGCCTGCAGGCGGCGGGCATTGCGGTGCACATGGCACCCGACGCCGTGGCCCATGCCGCGCGCGAGCTCAATCTGGGTTTTCTGCGCCGCATGGAGCAGGGGCTGCCGTGGGTGCGGCTCAAGACGGCTTCGTCGCTCGATGGCATCACGGCGCTGGCCGACGGGGATTCGCGCTGGATCACCGACGAGCCGGCGCGCGCCGACGTGCAGCACTGGCGCGCGCGGGCCTGTGCCGTGCTCACCGGCGTGGGCACCGTGCTGGCCGATGATCCGCTGCTCAACGTCCGCCTGCCGGATACCTCCCGCCAGCCGCATCTGGTGGTGGTGGATGGCGCGCTGCGCACCCCGCCGCAGGCCCGGCTGCTGGCCGTGCCGGAGCGGCAGGTGTGGATCTACGGCGTGCCGCCTGCGGAGCCGGCCGCGCGCGCAGCGTGGGAGGCGCGGCGCGAGGCCCTGTGTGCGGCCGGGGCACAGGTCGAGGCCTGGGGCGCCGATGCGGCCGGGCGCGTCGATCTGGTCAGCCTCATGCCCGAGCTGGCGCGGCGCGAGGTCAATGAACTGCACGTCGAGGCCGGGGCCACGCTGGTGGGGGCGCTGCTCGATGCCGGGTTGGCCGACGAATGGCTGGCCTATGTGGCGCCGCTGGCCCTGGGGCCGGGCAGACCGCTGGCTGCGCTGCCGCCGCTGGCCCGCGTGGTCGATGCGGTGCGCTGGCACTGGCACGAGGTGACAAGCGTGGGGGACGACCTGCGCCTGCGCCTGCGGCGGCAGTCCCCGCAAGATGCCGCGCCCTGCGCATAAGGCGGCGCAGCGCCTCCTGCTCCTGTCGGCACGCGTCTGCCGTGCATCCGTCACACTTTGCGCACATGTGTGCGGAACTCCGGGCAGCGCAGGGGAGTCCGAACGGCAGAGGCCCGCTATGGTGCATGGTCGCGGATGGGATGCAGCCCAGCCTGAGAAGGTCGAGTGGCTGCTTGTCCTGATTGCCGTGTGTGGGTGTTCCGTTCCGTTTTCATCCCTTCCATCGGGGCCTCGGGGGCCCTGCCGAGGAGTTCTGTCATGTCCTTTGCTGTTTCCACTGCCGCGCGTACCGTGCGTTTGCTGCCTTGCCTGTTGCGTTGCGCCTGTGGGATGGGCGTGCTGATGGGGGCCTCTGGGCTCGCGGGATGCTCCGTGGGAGTGGGGGTGGGTGTGCCGATCTTTCCGGGCGTGTCGGTGGGGGTGGGGCTGGGGACGGGGGGTGCCGGGGCGGGAGTGTCCGTGCATTCCGGGCCCTTTGGCGTGGGGCTGGGTGTCGGGTCGCATGGCCAGGTCACTGCCGGCGCAGGCGCAGGGGTAGGGCTGGGCGGCCCGGTCGGTGTGGGCGTGGGAGCCGGCACGGTGGTGGGCACCTTGGGGAGTCCGACCCCGCAGCCGAATCCCACGGCTCCGGCCGGCGCGGCTGCACCGGCCACGGCGTTTCCGGCACCGGCATCGCGGGCTGGAGGCATGCCACCTGCCACCTCAGCGCCGGCGACGCCGGCTGCCCACGGAGGTGGGCAGGGGCTGGCGGCCTTCCGTGACTGGCCGTGGGGCGTGGAGGCGGTGCGGGCACCGAATCCCGCTGCGGCCGCCCCCGCGCCGTGACGTGACGTCCCCTCACGTGCCCTGCGCTCCGTGGCAGCCATCCGGGCAAGGGCCGTGTCTCTGCGGGAATGTCCTGTCATGCAGGCGTCACAAAGCCGCGACACCCGGGGCGGGAAGCCGGGACGCGCGCAGATAATGAGGGCATGAGCAACACCCCCTCGGCAACCCCTCCGTGGAAACGGCGCAAGGAGCGCATGCGGCTGCGGCACCACCGGCTGGTGCGGCGCGGGCTCATGTATTCGCTGGCGCTGGCCGCGGTCATCCTGCTGCTGGGCGGGGTGGGGTTCTGGCTGCTCGACCCCACCGTCTACACCTTCTCGGACGGGCTGTGGCTGGCGTTCACCACGGCAGCCACCGTGGGCTATGGCGACGTGGTGCCTTCGACCCATGCCTCGCGCATGTTCGCGGTGGTGGTGGTGCTGCTGGGGCTGGCCGTGCTGTCGATGGTCACGGCCTCGCTGGCCGCGATCTTCGTCGAGCAGGAGGTGGAGGTCGAGGACAAGCACAGCGAGCTGGAAATGCTGGCCGAGCTGCGGATTCTGAGGCACGAGCTGCATGTGGTGCGCCTCACGCTGGAGCAGCTCCAGGCACAGCGTGGCATCACGCAGGAGTCGTGCTACCAGAATGCGGCGTCCCCCTCCCTGTCACTGGCCTCGGTGGCCGATGCCCCAACTCCGTCGGCGGCAGAAGGCAGCGCCCCGATCGCTGCCGCAGCCCAGACAGCCCCCGAAGGCAACGGAGCCGCCGCTGCTGCGGCCCACCGCGAACCGGAACAGGCCGTCGCCCGCGAAGCGGCCTGATGCGCGGCAGCCCGGTGTTTCCGGCACGAGTCCACAGGCGAGCGTGAACCGCCATGGAGCAGACATGAAAAAGGGACGCACACGGCGTCCCTTGTCGTTGCGCAGGGGCCCGTAGAGGGCCCGCAGGCTTACTTGGCGGTGTAGTCGTACACGCCACGGCCGGTCTTGCGGCCCAGGCGGCCAGCGGCCACGTATTCGCGCAGCAGGTAGCAGGGACGGTACTTGCTGTCGTTGAACTGCTCGACGTACACCTCCATCACGGCCAGGCACACGTCCAGACCGATCATGTCGGCCAGCGCCAGCGGGCCAATGGGGTGGTTGCAGCCGAGCTTCATGCCGGCGTCGATGTCCTCGGGCGTGGCCACGCCTTCGGACAGCACGAAGAAGGCTTCGTTGATCATGGGCACCAGGATGCGGTTGACCACGAACCCGGGGCTGTTCTTGACGGTGATGGGGGTCTTGCCCAGCTTTTCGGCCAGTTCCTTGACGGTGTCATGGGTGGCGTCGCTGGTCTGCAGGCCGCGGATGAGCTCGACGAGCGCCATCATGGGCACGGGGTTGAAGAAGTGCATGCCGATGAACTTGTCGGCACGCTGGGTCTGGGCAGCCAGCTCGGTGATGGAGATGGAGGAGGTGTTGCTGGCGATGATGGCATCGGCCGGCAGCATGCTGTCGAGCTGCTGCAGGATCTTGTTCTTGATCGTGGGGTTCTCGGTGGCGGCCTCGATCACCAGGTGGCAGTCCTTGAGGTCGTCGTAGCTGGTGCTGCCCTTGATGCGGGACAGGGCAGCAGCCTTGTCGGCTTCGGTGATCTTTTCCTTCTTGATCAGGCGGTCCAGGCTGGCCGTGACGGTGGCGATGCCCTTCTGGACGGCGGGTTCGGCGATGTCCACCATCACCACGTCGATGCCGCTGGTGGCGCAGGCCTGTGCAATGCCGTTGCCCATGGTTCCGGCGCCGATGATGCCGACCTTCTGAATGCTGATGCTCATAGAATGCTCCGCAGTTGGTTGATGATTCAATGGATTATCTTAACCCGTGTCGGTGGCATTATGCTGCACTGCACAGCGGCAAGCCCTGTCCAATCCGGCCCTTTGTGAAAGATGGCACTTCCCGTGCCGGCTTTCGGGAGAGCGCCTCCGTTCCATGTCCGATTCCCCTGCCGATTCCGCCTCTTCCCCTGCGCAGCCCGCTGCGCGCACGCCGTCTGCCCGGGCCGGGCGCCCGCTCTCGCCCCAGCAGAAGGCCCTGCGCAAGCTCGGGCTCGTGCGGCCCATGGACTTTGCTCTCCATGTGCCCCTGCGCTACGAGGACGAGACCCGCATCACCCGCCTGAGCGATGCGGCGCCCGGCGCGACGGTGCAGATCGAGGGCGTGGTCACTTCCTGCGAGGTGAGCTGGGGCGGGCGCCGCCAGCTCGTGGTGACGGTCGATGACGGCACCGACGTGGTCACGGCGCGCTTCTTTCACTTCTACCCCGGTCAGCAGAAGGCGCTGGCCGAGGGGCAACGTGTGGTGCTGCGCGGCGAGGTCAAGATCGGCTTCATGGGCTGCACCATGCTGCATCCGGCCTTTCGGGCCGCCGGTGGCGAGCTGCCCGATGCGCTCACGCCGGTGTACCCCTCCTCCGGCAGCCTGCCGCAGGCCTATCTGCGCCGGGCCGTGGTGCAGGGGCTGCAGCGGGCGCAGACCACCGGCCTGCTCGCCGAAACCGTGCCCCCCGAGGCGCTGCGCGATCTGGCGGCGCGTCTGCACCAGCCGCCCTGGCCCCTGGCGCAGGCACTGGCCTATCTGCACCATCCTGCGCCCGATGTGTCCATGGCCGCGCTGGAAGACCGCACCCATCCGGCCTGGCTGCGGCTCAAGGCCGAGGAACTCCTCGCCCAGCAGCTCTCGCAGGCCCAGTCGCGGGCCGAGCGCGACCGGCTGCATGCGCCGCGTCTGCCCGTGCGTGCAGGCGGCCTGCACGAGCGGCTGCTGGCGGTGCTGCCCTTTTCGCTCACCGAGGCCCAGCGCCGCGTGGCCGAGGAAATCGCCCGTGACCTGCAGACCGGCCGCCCCATGCACCGCCTCCTGCAGGGCGATGTGGGATCGGGCAAGACCGTGGTGGCCGCCCTGGCGGCAGCCATCTGCATCGATGCCGGCTGGCAGTGCGTGCTCATGGCGCCGACGGAAATCCTCGCGGCCCAGCACTTCCGCAAGCTGCTCGACTGGCTCACCCCGCTGGAGGTGGGAGTCGCCTGGCTCACCGGGAGCCAGAAGCCGCGCGAGCGCCGCGAGATGCTCGCCCGCATCGCCAGCGGCGAGGCCGCCCTGGTGGTCGGTACCCATGCGGTGATCCAGGAGCGTGTGACCTTTCATCGTCTGGCGCTGGCCATCATCGACGAGCAGCACCGCTTTGGCGTGGCGCAGCGGCTTGCGCTGCGCGACAAGATGGCCCCGCCCGAAGTCCCCGGTGGGCCCGTGGCCGAACCCCATCTGCTCATGATGACGGCCACGCCCATTCCGCGCACCCTCGCCATGAGCTACTACGCCGACCTGCAGGTCAGCACCATCGACGAGCTGCCGCCGGGCCGTACCCCCGTGCTCACCAAGATCATCAGCCAGCACCGGCGCGATGAAATCGTCGAGCGCATCGGCCGCCAGCTTGCCGAGGGCCGGCAGGTCTACTGGGTCTGCCCCCTCATCGAGGAAAGCGAGACGCTCGACCTGCAGAACGCCACCCGCACCTGGGAGGAACTGCAGGAGGCCCTGCAGACCGCCCACACCCCCGATGGCCGGCCCGTGGCCGTGGCGCTGCTGCACTCCCGGCTGCCCGTGGCTGAGAAAAAGGCCGTGATGGAAGCCTTTGTGCAGGGGCATACGCAGGTGCTGGTGAGCACCACCGTGATCGAGGTGGGCGTGGACGTGCCCAATGCCAGCCTCATGGTCATCGAGCATGCCGAACGCTTCGGCCTGTCGCAGCTGCACCAGCTGCGGGGGCGGGTGGGACGCGGTGCGGCCGCCAGCGTGTGTGTGCTTCTCTACGCCACCAACGAGGCCGGCCGCGTGAGCGACACCGCCAAGGCGCGGCTGCAGGCCATGGTGGAAACCGGGGATGGCTTCGAGATTGCGCGACGCGACCTCGCCATCCGGGGCCCCGGCGAGCTGCTGGGTGCCCGTCAGAGCGGTACCCCTTTGCTGCGCTTTGCCGATCTCGATACCGATACCGAACTCATCGAGTGGGCCCGCCACTGGGCCCCTCACATGCTCGCCCACCATCCCCGCGAGGCCACCCGCCACCTCGACCGCTGGATCGGGGGGCGGGAGGACTACCTCAAGGCCTGAGAGCCGAGGCCCCAGGCGAATCGAACCGAATCGGCCGGAACCGGAACCCGTGTGCGGCCTGTTCTCAGAACGAGCGCGACAGCTCGATGAACGCCTGATTCTTGCGGGTGCGGTAGTAGAAGTGGTTGCTGTCGAGGCGATCCCCCTGCAGCGTCAGGCGCGGCGTGAGCCCCAGCCACTGCCAGTCCCGCCGCCACACCGACAGCCGTGCCACATACTCGGAATCCCGGCGCAGGATGTCGAAGAAATCCGGCCCCTGATACCAGCGCCGGATCGCGCTCACCTGCATCGACGTGGACAGCCCGTGCTCCCACTCCTGATCCCAGCCCAGCCGCACATCGGCCAGATGGTAGGCATTGCTCGCATCGCGGGCATGCTGGCCCCCTCCATCCACCCCGATCGTCCACATCTGCCGGGCCGACGGGCGATAGGCCAGCGTCACCGACGCCATGGACGTGTGTCCGTCCAGGAAGGAGCGGCTGCCGTAGACCAGCCGGCCATACTCCAGCGCCCCGAACACCTGCCATTGCGGACTCAGCGCATAGGTCTCCTGCACCCGTAGGCCCGGGCCATGGGAATACGGCGCCGTACCGAACCAGCGGTAGGCAAAGAAAGGCAGCACCCCCACCTCATGCCGGCCATTGCGGTACAGCATGCCCCCATAGAGCCGCGTCTGCACATCGTCATAGGCATGGTTGTCCCAGTAGGTCTTGCCCTCCACCGTTCCCAGAAGCCGCGCATACAGATGCGCATCGAGCTCCCAGTCCTTCACGGCCGATGCACTGTAGCCCAGCCCATGCCCGGCCTGCGGCCCCGGAAAGGTCCATACCCCGCTGGACGTGGCCAGCGAACGCTGCTGCGGGGCATTGTTGACATTGTCGTCCTGCAGATAGCGCACCCCCAGCGACACATTCCACTGCGTCTGGCGGTCGAGCGCCTGGATGTACTGCTCCACCAGACCCTGCACCGGAGCCGGCAGGGCGGCATCGCCCTGCGCCTTGCGGAACTGATCGCGCGCCGCCTCGGACTGCCGGTCCAGAAACAGCGTCATGGCCAGCTGCACACGCACCGGAGTCAGCTCGGGCCGGACCGCCAGAATGTGCCGGTATTCGTCGATCGCCGTGGCATACCGGCCCTCGGCACGCGCCACGAACGCACGGGCGAACCGCACCAGAATCTCATCGCGGTGGGGCAGCGAGGCATACAGCGGGAGCAGAAACCGCACCCCCTTGACATCCTGCCGCTGCACGGCAGAGTCCAGCGCCTTCTGCAGCAGCGCGGGACGCTGGACCAGCTCCTTGGCAGACAGCGTCAGCGTGGAGTTCGAAGAAGCGGGAGCTGCCTGCAGAGGCACCGGCGTGCGCGCCTCCTCGGCATGCATCCAGCCGGAGGTGATGTCGAAATTCGAGGACGGCAGGGTGTCTGGCACGCCGGGCGAGGCGGCGTGGGCCACAGACAGGGTTCCCATGACCGAGCAGAGGCTGCCGCACAGCCAGCGCAGGAGATCGGGAGTTTTCATGAAGGAAGGACAGGCGTGAACGGACGATAAAAAACCCCCGCCGGGGCGGGGGCCTGCGCCATGACCGCCCGCAGGCGGTGCAGGGGTGCGTCATTGCTTCCTGGCGCCGAAGGCTCCAATGAAGGGCTGACCCAGCGGGCTGGCGCCCGTGGTATTGCCGTTGTAGAACTGCCCGGCCAGCTCCGCCGCCTGCGGACCAAAGAACTTGCCGGTGGTCACGGTGCCGGTAGCCGTGTTGGTGCCCGAGAATGCGTTGCCGTTGAGGGCCGCCGTCAGATAGATGCTGGAGGCAGGCAGCTGGGCGCTCGAATCCAGATTTTGGGTGGCAGTCAGGGTCCCATTCAGGGTGTGGTTGAGGAAATCCACGCTGAAGTTTGAAGTGCCGGTAGCATTGATATAAGAATTCTGATTGCCGCCTTGTATGTAGAAGGTGCCCGCGTAGGTGGCTGTGCCCGTCACGGGCATGTCGCTTGGGGAAGTGACTTGGCCCTGATAGAACACATATCCGGATCTGTCTGTTTGTATGTCCGTATCCACAATACCATAGCTCGCATAGCTCGTGACATCGTAGTTGGCACCCCAGTGGACCGTGCCGGAGCCATCGCTCCTGGAAGCCGTGCCGGAATTGTTGGTGAAGGTGAAGGTATATCCATCCACCTTGAGCGTAGTCAGGGCTTCGGTCAGCGAGGAGGGAGCGATGTAGCTGGGGGCATCGCTCACGCTGGCCGTAGTGCCCGTCGAATCCGTGGGCGACCCAATGATGGCATACCCTTCGAGCGTGGTGGTGCCAGTGGTGGTGCCAGTGGTGGTGCCAGTGGTGGTGCCAGTGGTGGTGCCAGTGGTGGTGCCAGTGGTGGTGCCAGTGGTGGTGCCAGTGGTGGTGCCGATCGTGGTTCCAGTGGTGAGACCGGTACCGCTGCCACCGCTGGATGAACAGCCTCCCAGTGCCAGAACCACAGCGCCTGCCAGGCAAGTCAAATGCCAAGAATGCATTTTCATGTCTACTCCCTTTGTTTTGGTACAACTTTCTCTCTGCTTATGTTTCCTGCATCAAGAGGCAATTACAGAGAGTGTCAAAACTGTAGCATGAACGCACGATATATATAACGAGAAACATTAAATTAATTTAATATGGAACATGGCTTGTGAAGTGCATTATCGATGCACTGTTAAATAATAATGGAAATGATTGTCAATGCGGATTCCGTGCAGGAGTGCATGGTGCGATCTCAGAGAGGATGTGCCACACGGTGTGGGCCTGGCCGACAGATCCGTCCATCTGCTGGCCAGGCCTTGAGGCACGAGAAGACAGGCCTGCGGTGACAGCAGATCAGAACTTGCTTCGGCAGAGCTGTTCCTCGCAGGGGATGCCGTCTCCGTCGCCATCCATTTTCACGTTCGGGCAGTGCTGGAGAAAATAACGGGCTTCCTCGCAGGACTGCATCTGCGAGCAGTGCTGTCGGCCGTCGCAATGAAAGGGGGAGGGGGAGTCGAGCTGTGCGGACTCACTGGGTTGCGCCGTGACCGGAGCCACTTCCGCCACTTCGGCAGGGCGGGAGGCGTGCCGAGAGACATGGGAGCCGTAGAGGGCGGCCATGATGCTGAAGGCGATGGCACCCGAGGCAAGCGCGCTTCGTCGACGCCGTGGAGATCGAGGGGAATGAGGGCGCTGGGCAGGTGCCGAAGTGGAGGCCGTGTGCAGTTGGGAGGGCTGGGGGCGTTGCACCTTGATGGCGCGCTTCTTGCCATCCTTGCGCTGGGTCACTTCGAAGAGGAGGGTTTCCCCCTTGCGCGGTGGTCCCCCTGCCTGTGGAAAATCGGAGATATGCACAAAGATGTCCTGCCCACCCAGATGGGGAGTGATGAAGCCGAATCCCTTGGCTTCATGCCAGATGGAGAGGGTGCCAACGAGTTGCAGTGCCATGGTCGCGGAAAACACTGCGGAGCAATGCGCAGGTCAGGGGTGAATGATGCGATCGATGGTACTACACGGTAGTTCTTAATGGCATATATGCCGGGTCATCCTGCACCCACGCAGAAGGCGGCGGGAGGCAGGGGGTGGGAGCGGCACGCTCACGCCGCCTGGGGGCGACGCACCAGGGCGAGGAGGATGCCGAAGGCGATCATCATGGTGCCGCTGGCGCGGTTGAGCCACTGCATCATGCGGCCGCGGTTGGCCATGTGGGCCATGTAGCGTCCCACGCCACCGTAGATGCCGACGGTGACGATTTCCAGCAGCAGGAAGGTGGCGCCGACTTCGGTGTAGCTCACGGCGTAGTGCTCGGGCACCACGAACTGGGGCAGGAAGGCGGTGAAGATGAGGATGGCCTTGGGGTTGCTGATGGCGGTGGTGAATTCCTGTCGGGCGAGCACGCCGAGGTGGGGGCCGTGGTCCTGTCCGGCTGTGTCGGCGGCGAGGTCGGCGATGCCGTCGGCCGGCACATGGGCGCGCAGGATGCGGATGCCCATCCAGATCAGGTAGGCAGCCCCGCAGAACTTGACGATGGCAAAGCCCACCTCGGAGGCCAGCAGCAGCGCGCCCATGCCCACGCCGGAGATGGCGATCATGATGGCGAAGGCCACGATGCGGCCCAGTCCGGCGGTGACGGCCACGCGCACGCCGTGGCGGGTGCCGTTGAGCACCGACAGCAGGTTGTTGGGCCCGAAGGCCAAGTTGAGGGCAAAGCAGGCCGGGAGAAAGAGCAGGTATTCGTGCAGGGACATGGCGGAACGATGCGGTGAAAAGGCAGGGACAGGGAAATGAAAATGGAGGAAGCCACGGACGGGGCCGTGCGTGCAGAGCGGAACGGCCGGGCCCCCTAGACCAGCGGCTTGCGGGCACTGGGGGCAGCAGTCCGGGGTGCGGTGGGGGGGCTGAGGGAGGTGTCGGGCGCGTCGGCGGCCGTGCCGGCTGCAGCCGGCTGGGGCATGCGGGCGTATTCGGCGAGTACGCCGCGCTCGGAATGGACGAGATAGGCTTCCATGGCCTGGGCGGCTTCGTCGTGCTGGCCGGCGATGAACAGGCTCAGGATGTGCCGGTTCATGTCGATGTAGGGGGCGTGCAGGAATTCGGGGTTCTGCAGCATGCCAAACACCAGCCGCAGCTCGGTGAGCACGTGCGAGAAGAGGGTCTGGAGGCGTTCGCTGTCGGTCAGCGAGACGATGGCGCGGTGGAAGGCCATGTTGGCCGTGCCGACGCCACGCCAGTCGCCCGCATCGCGGCAGCGCAGCGCGTCGGCAATGGCGGCTTCCAGCTGCTGGCGGGCCGGATGCCAGGGGTGGGCCTGTGCCAGCGCCTGGCATTCGAGCATGCGGCGCACGCGGTAGATGTCGATGATGGCGGCGAGCGTGGGCACCGTGACCGACACACCGCGGTTGGGCTCGTGGCACAGCAGGCCTTCCTGCGTGAGGATGCGGAAAGCCTCGCGCAGGGTGTTGCGCGAGATGCCGAGGAGCTCGGCCATGGCGGCTTCCGACAGGCGCTGGCCCGGCGCGCAGGCTCCGGCCAACAGCTTCTGCCGGATGTCTTCGGCCGTGCGATGGGCCAGGTTCTGGATGTCGGCGGTACGTGTCATGGCGGTCGGGGTGGCGTGGTGCACACCACCGCGAGCGGGACGCAGTGGGTGGGCCAGGGCTCCCAGTGTAGCGGCATCGGGCTGCAGGCGCAGTGGTGCCAGGGGCCCGGCCGGTGCGGCGGAGGCCGCTTTGCGGTGCATGAAACGCCACCTGCATGCCCCGGCATGAGGCGCAAAGAACCACCGAGGATCCGAATGTGCCCCACATTGGTGAATCTCCTGATGAAAATTCAACGTCATTTTGTTGAACAATATGTGTCTTATGAGTGATGTGACGATATGCATTGCTCAACGCTGGCACGGCTTTTGCATGGAGATGCGGGCCATTCCATCTTTACGGGAGAGTTTCATGAGTGAAGCACAGCACATGCCGGCACCGTCCGGCGACTTTGTGAAGGCGCGGCGTTCGTCGCTTGTGGCCGCCATCTTTCTGATGGCCACATCGGCCATCGGGCCGGGGTTCATCACCCAGACGGCGACGTTCACGGCCACCATGGGGGCGGCCTTCGCCTTCGGCATTCTGGCGTCGGTGCTGATCGACTTCGTCGTGCAGCTCAATGTGTGGCGCATGGTGTCGCTCACGGGCATGCGGGCCTCGGATCTGGCCAATGCGGCCATTCCCGGCAGCGGCTATGTGCTGGCCGTGCTGGTGATCTTCGGGGGGCTGGTGTTCAACGTGGGCAACATTGCGGGGGCGGCCCTGGGGCTCAACGCCATGATGGGGCTCGACATCAAGTGGGGCGGGCTGCTGAGTGCGGTGATCGCCATCGGGCTGTTTCTGTCCAAGCGGGCCGGCCGTGCGGTGGACCGGCTGATCGTGGTGCTGGGCATCGTGATGATCGGGCTGACGGTGTTCGTGGCGTTTGCGTCCCATCCGCCGCTCGGGGAGGCGCTGCGCCAGACCATGTGGCCCGACCGGATCAATTTCGCCACCATCACCACCATCGTCGGTGGCACGGTGGGGGGCTACATCACCTACGCGGGGGCGCACCGGCTGCTCGATACGGGGGTGACTGGGGTGGACAACCTGCCTGCCGTGACGCGCGGGGCGCTCAACGGCGTGATCGTGACGGGCGTGATGCGCTATGTGCTCTTTCTGGCCGTGCTGGGTGTGGTGGCCAGCGGCGTGGTGATCGACATCTCGGGCAAGAGTGCCAATCCGGCGGCCCAGGCGTTCCAGGCGGCCGCCGGGCAGATGGGGTTGCGGGTGTTCGGCGTCATTCTGTGGGCGGCGGCGCTCACGAGCGTGATCGGGGCGGCCTATACGTCGATTTCCTTCGTGACGGTGTTCCGTCCGGGGCTGACCGAGCCGGCGCGCAACCGGGCCACGGTGGTGTTCATCGTGGTGTCGCTTGCGGTGTTCCTGCTGCTCGGCACGGCACCGGCTGCGCTGCTGGTGTTCGCAGGCGGCTTCAACGGGCTGATTCTGCCGCTCGGGCTGACCCTGTTCATGTATGTGGGGTGGATGCGGCGTGACCTGATGGGGGGCTATCCGTATTCGCGTGCGCTGCTGGCGCTGGGCACGCTGGCCTGCGTGCTGACCTGGTGGATGGCACTGCAGTCCATCGGCCCGATTTTCCGGTTCCTGTCGATGTGAGCGAGGAGAGCGAGATGACCGTGATCGATCTGAACAGCGACCTGGGCGAGAGCCTGGGCGCCTGGAAGATGGGAGATGATGCCGCGATGCTCGACATCGTCACCAGTGCCAATGTGGCCTGTGGCTTCCATGCCGGCGATGCGGCGGGCATTCTGGCCACGCTGCGTGCGGCGGCGGCACGCGGGGTGGCGGTGGGGGCGCATGTCGGCTACCGCGATCTGGCGGGGTTCGGGCGGCGCAATATGGACGTGGCCAGTGCCGATCTGGTGGCCGACGTGATCTACCAGATCGGGGCGTTGCAGGGGCTCGCCCGTGCCGCAGGCACGACGGTGCGCTACGTCAAGCCGCACGGGGCGCTCTACAACACCATTGCACACGACGAGCGGCAGGCACGGGACGTGATCGCGGCGATTCGGGCAGCCGATCCGTCGCTGGTGCTCGTGGCACTGGCGGGATCTGCGCTGGTGGGCTGGGCACGCGCCGAGGGGCTGACCGTGGTGGCCGAGGCGTTTGCCGACCGGGCCTATACGGCGCAGGGTACCCTGGTATCGCGCCGGGAGCCGGGGGCGGTGCTGCACGATGCGCAGGCCGTGGCGCGCCGCATGGTGCGTCTGGTGCGCGAGGGGGTGGTGGAGGCCATCGACGGCCGCGTCACCCGCGTCGAGGCCGATTCGATCTGCGTGCATGGCGACAGTCCCGGTGCGGTCCAGATGGCGCGTGCCGTGCGTGAGGCGCTGACCCGCGACGGGGTGACGCTGCGCGCCTTCACGGCCCGCAGCGAGTTGCAGGGTCAGCGTGCCGGTTCGGGCGCGGCCTGCGGATGTGCGTGCACCTGTTCCACCACCGACTGAGGAGGATTCCCATGACACAGGCTTCCACCGGGGAGTTCTACCCCGCCTCTCCTGCCGCCCTGGCTGCAGGCCGTGCCGCGCGTGCGGCTTACCGGGCTGGCAAGGTCGCTCCCACGGCTGGGGTGGCACCCGGCATGACCCAGGCCAACATGATCGCCTTGCCGCGAGACTGGGCGTGGGACTTTCTGCTCTACGCCCAGCGCAATCCCAAGCCCTGTCCGGTGCTGGACGTGATCGAGGCCGGAGCCCACCACACGGTGCTGGCCGAGGGCGCCGATCTGCGCACCGACATTCCGCTGTACCGGGTGTGGCGCCACGGCCGCCTCGAAGCCGAGGTGGGCGATGCGACCGCACTGTGGGCCGAGCATCCCGATCTGGTGACTTTTCTCATCGGCTGCAGCTTCACCTTCGAGACGCCGTTGCAGGAGGCGGGCATCGAGGTGCGGCACATCACCGACGGGGTCAACGTGCCCATGTACCGCACCTCGCGTGCCTGTCGTCCCGCCGGGCGGCTGCATGGGGAGATGGTGGTGTCGATGCGGCCGATTCCTGCCGCGCGCGTGGCCGAGGCCGTGATGATCTCGGGGCGCTTTCCCTCGGTGCACGGAGCCCCCGTGCATGTGGGCGATCCGGCGGCGCTGGGCATCCGCGATCTGTCGCGGCCCGATTTCGGCGATGCGGTGCGCATCGAGCCGGGCGAGGTGCCGGTCTTCTGGGCCTGCGGGGTCACGCCCCAGGCGGCGGTGATGGCATCGGGCGTGCCCTTTGCCGTGACCCATGCGCCGGGCTACATGTTCATCACCGATGTGCCCGATGGGGCCTATCACGTCTGAGCCCGTCCAGGTCCAGCCGGGGCCCTGCGCCCGTATCCGTGTTTCCATCAGGAGTGTTGCGTTGCGTTTTCTGCCTGTACAACCCCATGTCGTGCTTGTCGAGCTCGATGACCTGCCGCACGTGCTGGCGCTTCTGGATGCGCTGCGCAGTGACCCTGTCGACGGGATCGAGGAGCTGGTGCCTGCCGCGCGCACGCTGCTCGTGCGCTTCCGGCCCGAGGTGTGTTCCCGTGCCCGGCTGATCGAGCTCCTGCGTGCCCGGCAGGGCGGGGCGGTGGCGCGCGCGGCAGAGGGAGAGCTCGTCGAGATTCCGGTGCATTACGACGGCGAGGATCTGGCCGAGGTGGCCGACTACCTGCACCTCACGCCCGCCGACGTGGTGCGCCGCCATGCGGGCAGCATCTACACGGTGGCGTTCACGGGCTTCGCGCCCGGGTTCGCCTATCTGGCCGGGGGCGATCCGCTGCTCGACGTGCCCCGCCGCAAGACCCCGCGCACCCGCATTCCGGCCGGTGCCGTGGGGCTGGCGGGCGTGTTCAGCGGGGTGTATCCGCAGGCCAGTCCGGGAGGCTGGCAGATCATCGGCACCACGCCGCTGGCCATGTGGGATCTGTCGCGCCAGCCGCCCGCGCTGTTGCAGCCGGGCCAGCGGGTGCGCTTTGTCGACATGGACGCAGCCGGCACCGGCAGCGCCCGCAGCATCCCCAGGGCGGCGGCTGTCCAGGTCACGCAGGCTGCGTCACCGCTGTCGGCCGTGCCCACCCTGCCTCAGGCCAGGTCCGTGGCCGAAGCCCGCGCTCCGGCTGCAGCCCCAGCCTCCGCGACGGCTGCTGCCGGCTTCGAGGTGTGCCAGGCGGGCCTGCAGACCCTGTTCCAGGACGGGGGCCGTCCCGGACTGGCCGGCATGGGGGTATCCGCTTCGGGCGCGCTCGACCAGGGCGCCTTCCGGCAGGCCAACCGGCTCGTGGGCAACCCGGTGCATCTGCCCGTGCTCGAAACCCTGGCCTGCGGGCTGCAGCTGCGCAGCCGGGGCGACAGCGTGGTGGCCGTGACCGGCGCGCGCGTGCCCCTCGCCCTCACGGCTGCAGACGGCACCCGCTGGCATGCCCAGCCGGATGCCCCTGTGGCGCTGGCAGCCGGAGACACCCTGACGCTGGGCCTGCCCACGGCCGGCGTGCGCTGCTATGTGGCCGTGCGCGGGGGCTTTGCCGTGGCACCCGTGCTGGGGAGCTGTGCCACCGATACGCTCGCCCGGCTGGGCCCTGCGCCGGTGGCTGCCGGCGACCTGCTGGCCGTGATGCCGCCACGGCCCGGTCAGGTGGTGGGCGACCCCGATTCCGCGCCCCCTGTGCTGCCCACCGCGCAGGACTGTGTCGTGCTCGACGTGCTGCTCGGCCCGCGTACCGACTGGTTCACCCCCGAGGCCGTGGCCCGACTGGCATCGAGCGAGTGGACCGTCACGCCCCAATCCAACCGCGTAGGCCTGCGCCTCGCGGGAGAGGAGCCGCTCGTGCGTGCCTGCACGGGCGAGCTGCCCAGCGAGGGCACCCCCACTGGCGCCATCCAGGTTCCGCCCAGTGGGCAGCCCGTGCTGTTCCTCGCGGATCACCCGCTCACCGGCGGCTACCCGGTCATCGCCTGCGTGGCGCCCCACCACCTCGATCTGGCGGGACAGATTCCCGTCGGTGCGCGCATCCGCTTCTGTCCCCTGTCGGCCTTGGTGGTCGAGTAGGGCGGGCCTGCCACCCGTATCTGTCCCATCGCGCCTTTCCGTCTTCCCCCTTTCCGTTCACTGCACCGCCATGAAAAAAGTCCTGATTGCCAACCGCGGAGAAATTGCCGTCCGCATCATCCGGGCCTGCGCCGACTACGGCGTGCGCTCCGTTGCCGTCTATGCCGACCCCGACCACGATGCCCTGCACGTGCGCATGGCCGACGAGGCCTGGGCCCTGCAGGGCACCCGCCCGGCCGATACCTACCTCGACATGGCCAGGCTGATCGAGGTGGCGCGCGCCAGCGGGGCGGACGCCGTGCATCCGGGCTATGGCTTTCTGTCCGAGAACGCCGCCTTCGCCCAGGCCGTGTGCGATGCCGGTCTGACCTGGATCGGCCCGTCGCCGCAGGCCATCGCCCGTCTGGGAGACAAGGTACAGGCCCGCGCGCTCGCGCAGGAGGTGGGCGCTCCCCTGGTGGCTGGCACGCCAGGCCCTGTCGGTGGCGCGGAAGAAGTGCTCGCCTTTGCGGCCACGCACGGACTGCCCATCGCCATCAAGGCGGCCTTCGGAGGGGGCGGGCGCGGCATGAAGGTGGCCTGGCAGATGGACGAGGTGGCCGACCTGTACGCCTCGGCCGTGCGCGAGGCGACCGTGGCCTTCGGGCGCGGGGAATGCTATGTCGAGCAGTTCCTCGACCACCCGAGGCACGTCGAAGCCCAGATCCTGGCCGACACCCACGGCCATGTGGTGGTCGTGGGCACGCGCGACTGCTCGCTCCAGCGCCGCAACCAGAAGCTCGTCGAGGAGGCTCCGGCCCCCTTCCTCACTGACGCACAGCGCCATCGTATCCACGAGGCTGCGCAGGCCATCTGCGCGGCGGCGGGCTATGTGGGTGCCGGCACGGTCGAATTCCTGCTGGCCACCAGCGGGGCCCTGTCGTTCCTGGAGGTGAACACCCGTCTCCAGGTCGAGCATCCCGTCACCGAGGAAACCTCCGGCATCGACCTCGTCATCGAGCAGCTGCGCATTGCCGACGGCCTGCCGCTGTCCATCACCGCCACCCCCGAGCCGCGCGGCCATGCCATCGAGTTCCGCATCAACGCCGAAGACCCAGGACGCGGCTTCCTGCCCACGCCCGGCCCCATCACGTGCTTTGCCCCGCCCTCCGGGCCGGGTGTGCGGCTCGATACGGGAGTGGAGAGCGGATCTTCCATCCCGCCCGTGTTCGACTCCATGATGGCCAAGCTGGTCGTCACCGGTGCCACCCGCGCGCAGGCGCTGGCGCGTGCCCGTCGGGCCCTGGCCGAATTCCGGATCGAGGGCATCCCCACCGTGCTGCCCTTCCACCGTGCCGTGCTGGAGGCTCCCGACTTCACCGCCGAGCACGGCCATGCCTTTGGCGTGCACACCCGCTGGATCGAGACCGACTTCGCCACCCCGCTCGCTGCTGCCCAGCGCATCGTCCTGGCAGGCGATGCCGCGCCGCTGTGGCGCACTGCCATCGAGCTCGACGGCCGGCGTGTCACCCTGGGGCTGCCAGCCGCGCTCCTGCAGGCCTGGCAGGCTGCTGGAGCGGCAGGTGCCCCGGCGTCCGCAGGCGCCATGCCCTCGTCTGTGGCGTCTGAACCAGCCTTGAGCGACCTGACCGCTCCCATGACCGGCCTGCTCCAGGTCTGGAAGGTGGAGGACGGCGCTCCGGTGGCCGCCGGCGACAGCGTGGCCGTCATGGAGGCCATGAAAATGGAGGTTGCGCTCACAGCCCCCTGCGCCGGCCGGCTACGGCATGTGGCGGCTCCCGGCCAGACCTGCCAGGCCGGAGAGTGCCTCGCACACATCGAGCCCGTCTGAAAGCCCTGCCCTCGCAGGGAGCGGAGGGGCCGAGTGCGGCGAATGCGCCACAGCCCGGCCCGGTGGGCGCATGCAGCACCGGCTGCAGGTATGGGTTTACGGGCTATGATGAAAAGTTATGGAAACCCGCTGGACCCCCCGCGTCACCGTTGCCGGCATTCTGGAACGCGATGGACGCTATCTGCTCGTCGAGGAACGCCAATCGCGCGGCCTGGTGCTCAACACCCCGGCCGGCCATCTGGATCAGGGCGAATCGCTCACCCAGGCCGTCGTGCGCGAAGTGCTCGAAGAAACCGCCTACGACTTCACTCCCACGGCGCTGGTGGGGGTGTACCTCTCGCGCTATCAGGGGCATGACCCTCGCAAGGGTGTCGACCGCGACCTGACCTTCCTACGGTTCACCTTCTGCGGCACGCTCGGCGCCTTCCATCCCGAACGCGCCCTCGACGAACCCATCGAGCGCACCCTCTGGCTCACGCCCGACGAGATCCGCGCCAGTGTCGCCCGCCACCGCAGCCCCATGGTCCTGCGCTCGCTCGACGACTACCTCGCCGGCCACCGCTTCCCGCTCGACACCATCTACGCCGACGCCAGCATCTTCTCCCCGGCCGCCCTCAGCGAGCGCTGAGGCACGCAGCATCGCCGGCATGGGCCGGCGGCTGCACAGGCCCCATTACCCTTCCTTGCCGTCGGCTCGCGGCTTGCCATACCAGCGGGCATAGCGCCAGCTCCAGGCCGTCAGCAGCCCGAACCACAGCAGGGCTGCAGCCGTGATCCACCACGCCGACGCTCCCGGAAGTGCGCCGATCAGGCGCAGCACCACGGCAGCCTGCAGCAGCCAGAACAGGGTCCACACCACCTCATCGGCCACCAGAGCACGTCCACTGTGCCCGCAGGAAACGCGGGTCACCATCGCCAGGATCAGCGATCCGATGCAGCCCATGGTCAGCGCATGCAGCCCCCCCCAGCCAAACACCGGGCTCCCCAGATAGACGGCCACAAACTGCGCCACCGCGCTCAGGGCATAGGCCACACCCAGCCACACGAACCCGATGTGCAGCATCGCCAGCAGACGCACGCGCAGGCTCTGCACCAGTCCCCATACCACGGCCAGCCACAGCAGCATGCCGGCCACCCCCAGCTCGACCAGCCCCCGCAGCAGCAGCCAGCCCGTTCCCGGAGCAGCAAGCCCCTCGATCCACACTGCCAGCACCTCGAACACGCTGGCACCCAGCATCAGGCCCAGCACCCAGAACGGACGCCACACCTGTACCAGCGGCACCGCGTTGGAAGTGAAGAACGGAATCATGCGATGCGCCACGGCCACGAAGACCGGCACGATGAATCCCCATAGCGCCGTCAGTACCCACAGCCGTGCCAGGTCATAGCGCTCCAGCGCCACGCACACCAGCACGCCGGCGAGGCTGATGCAGCCCACCACGCCAGCCACGCCCACCGTCCTGGCATGCAGACGGTCAGGCAGCGTGCTGGCTCGCACCAGCTTCCAGAAGTGATCCACCATGCCCAGCAGTCCACCCAGCGCCAGCGCGCCGCCTCCCAGCGCGAGCCCGCGGCCCTGCGCAGTCACCCCGGCTGTCAGCCACAGGGCCCAGCCCACGGCCTGCAGCAGGAGTGGAGTGCGGATGTCCGTGGCCGTCGGCGCGTCCACATGCAGCCACTTGGGACCTGCCGTGAACAGAAACCCCGCAAAATACAGCGGCATGAATCCCAGCACCATCACCGTGCCGTGGACGATGATCTGCGGCAGCCCCCCCGCGAGGTGCAGGGCTCCCGTCGCGCGGTCCACCTGCACCAGCGCCCACCACAGGCTCGCGAGCACCAGGACGCAGGACGCCAGGAAGAACCCCAGCCGATGCGGCGCATGCAGAAGCCAGCTTGCGCGCCAGGGAGCCGCATCGGCAACAGCGGCCAGCTCCGCCTTGCGGCGTGCGGCAGCCTCCTTGTCGGCAGGTGCGCGGGCACCAAGCTGAACGGAAATGGTCGGACGGAGAGGAGGGACAGGACTGCTCATGACCGCATTGTGGGCGACAGCCTCCACAGCGGCGTTTGACAGGAGGCAAGGAAAGGAAACTCCGGGGCGATCCCCGGCGTCCCGTTACACCTTGGTCGGCATCCAGCGGCGCACGATCAGCAGGGCCGTGCACACCACCGCGCACAGCAGCGCCACGGTGCCATGCCAGCGGCCATGGGTGTAGGCGATGCCGCACAGCCAGGCTCCGGTGAATCCGCCGCAGTAGTAGGCCATGTAGTACAGCCCCGAAGCCAGCGAGCGTCCTTCGCTCACCCGATGGGCGATGAAGCTGATGGTCGACGACTGCGTGATGAAGATGCCGGTGGACATGATCGCGAGCGCCACGATGATGCCGGGCGTGAAGGGCAGCAGCGTCAGGCACAGCCCCGCGAGCGACATGCCCATGGCCAGCAGAATGGTGGTGCGGAAGCCGAATCGCGGCAGCAGCCGGCTCGTCACCGGAGTGACCACCACCCCCAGCAGGTACACCGCGAAGATGTTGGCCAGCTGCCCGGAGCTCAGCATGTACGGGGCATCGGCCAGATGCAGGTTGATGTAGGTGAAGCCGCCCACCAGCGTGAAGAGCACGCAGAACCCCAGCGCGCACGCCGTGAGCACGGCCGGGTTGGCCACGTGCATGCGCAGCGTGTGGAGCCCATCGGCAAACCGGGGGTTGGCCACGAAATGGCGTGACGGCGGCAGAATGCGCCACACCAGCACGGCGCCGGCCAGGTTCACCAGCCCCATGAACAGGAACGCCGTCTGCCAGTGCATGTGTTCCGACAGGTGCCCGATGAGAAACCGGCCCAGAAATCCGCCCAGCACCGTGCCGGACACATACATCGACACCATGCGCGCCATGTTGCGGCCACGGAACTCCTCGCCGATGTAGGCCAGGATCACCACCGTGATCCCCGGCACTGCCAGCCCCTGCAGAAACCGCAGCACCAGCATGGTGTGAATGTCGCGCACCCAGAAGATCGCCATGGTGGGCAGAGCCAGGAAAAGCACCGACCCCACGATCAGCGGCTTGCGCCCCCACGCGTCCGAGATCATGCCCATGAGCGGGGCCGTGAGCGCCACCGCCAGCACCGTCACCCCCACCGTATTGCCGACCTGCACCACCGTGGCATGGAAGTCCTGCAGCAGGATGGCCAGAATGGCCTGCACCGAATACACATGCAGGAAGGCAAAGGCCCCGATCAGCGCGCTTGTGACCAGCAGCATCGGACTCGGGATGCGTTCGGGTTCGAGCGTGGGGATGGGGGCCGGGGCGGCGGCGGGCGTGGCAGCGGCCGGCAGCGCGGCAGCGGAAGAGGTGTTCATGGCAAAGGGCGTGGTTCCCGGGTGCTGCGGCATGCAGCCACCGGGGAGGAGGGCAGGACCAGCCTGGCAGACGGGCCCTGTTCCGGCAACAATTTCCTCTCCCCTCTCGGGGAGGGGAAAGTGTGCGTCTGGCAGATGTTTTCGGGAAAACCCCGAAAACCGAGCTGTCAGCGCAGCGTCAATATCGCCTATTGTGCGCCATTTGCCTAAATCGTGTGCAGACGGGCGCCATGCCCCAGCGCATCAGGAGGCCGCAGGCGGCTCGGCCTGCAGCAGGGCATCGAGCTCGGCGTCCTTTTCCTTCCATAGCCGCTGCACCCAGCGCTGCAGCCCGATGCGCTGCACCGGTTCGCCCGGAGCGGCCTGCACCTCGGGCGGCACCAGCCGCTCATGCACCCGCACAGACACGGAGCGGAAGCGCCCCGCCATCACGTCGCCGAAGGTCGGCACGCCATCCGGGTAGGCGATGGTCACGTCCAGCACGGCCGTGAACTTGTCGCCCATGGTCTCGAGCGCAATGCCCACGCCGCCGCTCTTGGGCTTGAGCAGGTGGCGGTAGGGCGACTGCTGTTCATTCTGCTTGGCGGGGGTGAAGCGCGTGCCCTCGGCATAGCTGATGAGCGAAGTCGGATTCAGCCGGAACTTGGCGCAGGCCTTGCGGGCCGCCTCCAGATCCTGCTGGGCCGTGGCGCCGCCCTTGCGCTTCATGAACGGGAAGTCGAGTGCCCACCAGGCCAGGCCGATCACCGGCACGTAGATCAGCTCGTGCTTGATGAAGAACTTCAGAAACGGAATGCGGTGGTTGAACACCTGCTGCAGCACCAGAATGTCCACCCAGCTCTGGTGGTTGCTCAGCACCAGGTACCAGCCGTCGCGACGCAGACCGGCAGGGACATCCACCTGCCAGCGGGTGCCGTTGATGGCCTCGAACCAGCCCCCGTTGATGCCGACCCACAGCCCTGCGATGTGCATCAGGGCCCGGTCGCACGGAATGCGCACCGCCCGCACGGGCAGCAGCAGCTTGAGCAGGGCAAAGGGCACCATGCAGCAGGACACCACCAGGGTGTTGAGGGCCAGTACTAGGGCCGACAGGATTTTTTTGAGGGAAGACATGAAGCGCAAGCAGTGGAAAGGAAGAGCCGAAGGGCCGGGGCTGCGGGCGGGCAGGAGCATCCGCGTGGCGCGACGGAAGAGCGGCGAACCGGTGTGGGCGCGATGGGCGACCGCCAGCCGGCACCGCTCCGCCATCTCGGTGCGGCGCCGGATCTGCCCCGCACGCCTCGGGCGGGCAGTGTCAGCCCTGGGCGACGCGCCGGAAGGCCTCGGCAGCCACCTCCACGGAGGCGTCGATGTCGGCATCGGTGTGCGCAGCACTCACAAAGCCAGCCTCGTACAGGGCAGGCGCCACATACACGCCTCCGTCGAGCAGGCCGTGAAAGAAGCGGTTGAAGGCGGCTGAGTCGCTCTTCATCACCTCGCTGTAGTTGTGCGGCAGCGTCGGCAGCAGGAAGAAGCCGAACAGCCCGCCCTCGCAGTCCGTACTGAAGGGCACGCCAGCCGCATCGGCCGCGCGCTGCAGCCCCTGCATGAGGCGACGCGTCTTGGCGCCCAGTGCCTCGTGGAAGCCGGGTTTCTGGATCTCGCGCAGCGTGGCCAGCCCTGCGGCCGTGGCCACCGGGTTGCCCGAGAGCGTGCCGGCCTGGTACACCGGGCCCAGCGGGGAAATCTGCTCCATCACCTCGCGCTTGCCGCCAAAGGCCGCCAGCGGCATGCCGCCGCCGATCACCTTGCCCATGACCGTGATGTCGGGCTCGATGCCCAGCACCGACTGCGCCCCATGCAGCGCCACGCGGAATCCCGTCATCACCTCGTCGATGATGAGCAGCGCGCCATGCCGGCGCGTCAGCTCGCGACAGGCATTGGCAAAGGCCTGCGTGGGCCGCACGAAGTTCATGTTGCCGGCGATCGGCTCCATGATGATGCAGGCCACCTCATGGCCGTACAGGGCAAAGGCCTCTTCGAGCTGGGCCACATTGTTGTACTCCAGCACCACGGTGTCCTGCACCACTGCCTCGGGCACGCCCGCGCTCGTGGCCGCCCCAAAGGTGGCCAGCCCGGAGCCGGCTTTCACCAGGAGCGCATCGGCATGGCCGTGGTAGCAGCCTTCGAACTTGATGAGCTTGTTGCGTCCCGTGGCTCCCCGGGCCAGGCGAATGGCACTCATGCCGGCTTCGGTGCCGGAGGACACCAGGCGCACCATCTCGATGCCCGGCATGATCCGGATGATTTCCTCGGCCAGCTCGATCTCGCGCTCGGTCGGTGCCCCGAACGAAAAGCCGTCGCAGGCTGCCTTCTGCACCGCCTCCAGCACGGCCGGATGGCCATGGCCGAGGATCATGGGCCCCCAGGAGCCGATGTAGTCGTAGTAGCGGCGACCGTCGGCATCCCAGATGTAGGGGCCCTGGGCCCGGGTGATGAAGCGCGGCGTGCCTCCCACGGCCCGGAAGGCGCGCACGGGCGAGTTGACCCCGCCAGGGATCACGCGGCGAGCGCGCTCGAACAGCACATCATTGAGATCGGTAGAGGCGGAATGGGTGGACATGGGCGTCGAATGGGGCAGAACGGAGCCATTGCGACGTCTTGCGCGCATCAGGACGGCGGGACGGATGCAGCTGGGTGCTTTCCGACGGGCCGGGTGGCTCCAAAAAACAAAAAAAGTGAATGAATCCTGAAAGTTAGGCTCCCGTAGAATGTGGCATGCTGGGAACGGAAGCCTCAGGGAGGAAGTGTACCGCGCGGCACCTGCGCCTGGATGCGGTTCCTTCTGAAGTAAAGTCCCTTCCCGGGGCTGCCGGCCGGGAACCATGGTTCGCCATGCCGCCCGTGCGGGCCAGGCTGGCGTTTCCGTTCCTGCACAGGGCGGGGGCATCGGCCCTCGATCCCGACCCCGACAAGACGATGGAGCAAGCGTGGCGACTGAATACAGAACCTGGATGTGTCTGCTGTGTGGGTGGATTTACGACGAAGCCGAGGGATGGCCGGCCGACGGCATTCCTCCCGGCACGCGCTGGGAAGACGTGCCCGACACCTGGCTGTGTCCCGAGTGCGGCGCCAGCAAGGCCGATTTCGAGATGGCTCTGATCTGAGCGCGGAGCTCCGTTCGGCGATCGCCCATCCCCACGCACCACAGGATTCCAGGGAGGAACAACCATGAAAGTGCTGGTAGTAGACGACAGCAACACCATCCGCCGCAGTGCAGAGATCTTTCTCAAGCAGGCAGGCCACGACGTGCTTCTCGCCGAGGACGGCTTCGACGCGCTCGCCAAGATCAACGACTGGCATCCCGAAGTCGTCTTCTGCGACATCATGATGCCGCGCCTCGATGGCTACCAGACCTGCGCCATCATCAAGCGCAACCCCAAGTTTTCTTCCGTGCCGGTCATCATGCTGTCGTCCAAGGACGGCGTGTTCGACCGTGCACGTGGACGCATCGTGGGCTCGGACCAGTACCTGACCAAGCCCTTCACCAAGGCCGAGCTGCTCGCCGCAGTGCAGGCATTCCAGTAATTTTCACGTAGTCCGGAGATCAACCGTGTCCATTTCCAATGTCCTCGTCGTGGACGATTCGCGCACCGAGCAGATGTTCATCGTGAGCCTGCTCCAGAAGAACGGCATGCATGTCGCCACAGCCGACAACGCCGATGCAGCCATGGCACAGCTCCAGGTGCAGAAGCCCGACCTCATCCTCATGGATGTGGTCATGCCCGGCAAGAACGGATTCCAGCTCACGCGCCAGCTGAGCAAGGACCCGGCCTTTGCCGACGTGCCCATCATCATCTGCACCAGCAAGAACCAGGAAACCGACATGGTCTGGGGCATGCGCCAGGGCGCGCGCGCCTATGTGACCAAGCCGATCAACCCGGCCGAGCTGCTCACCAAGATCAAGGAACTGGGCTGACGGCCCGTGCCGCTGGCGTGCGTGTCACTGCGCCGGCGGTCGGGAAACCACAAGGGAGCACAAGAACATGGCAAGACGGGAAGCCCTGCAGGAACTGCAGAACCGCATTGCCGGCATGCTGCAGAAGGCCGGCTCAGACAAGGGCGTCACTGCGTCCTGGCTCGGCGTGCGCATCGGCGCACGGCGCGTGCTGCTGCCCCTGCAGCAGTCCGGCGAGATCCAGTCCGCCTCGGACATCCAGTCCATCGCCTATGCCAAGCCCTGGTTTCTGGGCGTGGTGGCCCTGCGGGGCAACATTGTGGGTGTGGTGAACATTGCCCCCTTCCTTGATGCGGCGCCGGTCGACCCGGTTCTGCGCGCACAGCCCGAGCAGCCCCAGGCACGCCGGCTCGTGGTGCTCAACGAGGCCCTGGGGCTCAACGTGGCCCTGCGCGTCGAGGCGCTGGAGGGGCTGCGGGGGCGGGACGCCTTTCTGCGTTCCGGGCCGCCGGCCTCCTCGGCACCTGCCTACTTCGGCAGCGTGTTCACCGATCCGCAGGGATGCATCTGGCACGAGGTCAATCTCCAGGCGCTGGCTCAGACCCCCGAATTCCTCGACATCGCCGTCCACCCCGACGCAGGCGCGCTGGCAGCAGCGTGATTTTTTCTTTCCGTTCACAGAGCAAGCACCATGTCACTGATCGACGAACTCAACCGGCAGCAAAATGACATCCAGCCCGGCGCTGCCCCCATCCTCCCGCCGGAGGAGGCCGAGGCATCGGCCTTTGCCGACTCCAGCCTGTATGCGCCTTCGAGCACGGTAGAGGCAGCCTATACCCAGCACCATGCCGAAAAGGCCAGTGGGGACCTGGTGGAGCTGCCCGTGCTGGGCGCCCGCCCTGCGGCCGAGCACATGCGCAAGCTGCTGGTGATGCTCGGGGCGGCGCTGGTGGTGCTGGTCGTGCTGTCGATCTACGCCTTCAACCGCGCCCATGCTTCCAAGCAGCAGGTGACGGCGGCCGGCGAGGTGCTGCTGCAGTCCGAGCAGGTGACGCGCGATGCCGGCCGTGCCCTTCAGGGGGACGAAGCGGCGTTCAGCTCCCTGCAGGGCAACTACAAGGCGCTGGTGGACAACGCCAAGGGTCTGTCCGAGGGCAACGATACTTCCGCTGCGGTGCGTGACAGCTCCCTGCGTCCCATGGTCGAAGCCATCGAAAAGGGCGAGGACAGCGTCGAGAAGGACGTGGCCACCATCGGCAAGCAGAAACCCGCTCTGGTGAGCCTGGGCAAGACGCTGACCCCGATCCATACCGACGTGGCCGAGATCGCCGAGCTCTCCGACAAGCTGCGCGCCAATCTGGTCCAGCAGCAGGCGCCTGCCGCCAATGCCGCCGCCGTGGGCGACATGGCCATGCGCGTGCAGCGCATCGAGAAATCGCTGCGCGAGTTCATGACGCCCTCCGGCATCTCGCCTGACAGCGTGTTCGCCATGGGGCAGGATCTGAACGCCTTCGACGATTATCTGGCCGGCTTTGCGGGCAACAACGCTGCAGCCGGGCTCCAGCCGCTGCAGGGCGAGAACCAGCAGATTCTCCAGCAGCTGCAGAAGACCTATCAGTCGCTGCGCGGCAAGCTCGACGAAGTGATCAAGAACATGCCCGGCGTGATCACGGCCCGTCAGGCACAGACGCATATTGCCACCACCCTCAATACGGTCCAGGGGCCTGCACGCCAGCTCTCCGACGGGCTGCGCAATTCCGCTGGCGTGAGCTGGCTGGTGTATGTGGTCATGGCGCTGGCCGCCCTGCTGGCCATGGCATTCGCTGCCGGTCTGGCCTATGTGCAGCTGGCCGAAAGCCGCCGCCGCCAGCAACAGGCCGAAGAAGAAAACGCCGCCAACCAGAGCGCCATTCTCCGGCTGATGAACGAACTGCAGAACGTGGCCGAAGGGGACTTGACCCAGGAAGCCACCGTAACCGAGGACATCACGGGATCGATCGCCGACTCGGTGAACGTGACGGTGGAAGAACTGCGGGCCCTGGTAGGGAACGTGCAGGTGTCGGCCGACCAGGTGGCGCAGACCACCGACGACGTGGAAGGCACGTCCAACAAGCTGCTCGAAGCCTCCACCGAACAGCTCGTCGAGATCCGCAACACCGGACAGGCCGTGCTCGACATGGCCGGCCGCATCACCCGCGTATCGTCGCAGGCGCAGGAAACCGCCAGCGTGGCCGTCAAGTCCCGCGAGGCCGCCGAACAGGGCCTGCATGCGGTGCAGAACACCATCGGCAGCATGAACATGCTCCGTGACCAGATCCAGGAAACCTCCAAGCGCATCAAGCGGCTGGGCGAATCGTCCCAGGAGATCGGAGAAATCACCGAGCTGATTTCGGACATTACCGAGCAGACCAACGTGCTGGCCCTGAACGCCGCCATTCAGGCAGCGTCTGCCGGTGAAGCCGGTCGCGGCTTCTCGGTGGTGGCAGAAGAAGTGCAGCGTCTGGCCGAACGTTCTGCAGAAGCCACGCGCCAGATTGCGGCGCTCGTGAAGGCGATTCAGACCGACACGCACGATGCCGTGGCGGCCATGGAGCGCTCCACGCAGGGTGTGGTGCAGGGGGCCCAGCTGTCCGACAACGCCGGTCAGGCCCTGACCGAGATCGACCGGGTGTCGCGCGAGCTCACCGAGCTGATTGCCCAGATTTCCTCCACCACCAACCAGGAGGCGCAGTCCGCCAACGGTCTGGCCGACAACATCCAGCAGATTTTTGCCGTGACCGAACAGGCCGGCGAAGGCACCCGCACCACCGTGCAGCAAGTACGCGAACTCTCCAAGGTGGCGCAGGCCCTGCGCACCTCGGTGGCACGTTTCAAGATCAGCTGACGGGCGCTTGCGTCCTGAGCAAGGCATTGTTGAGTACCAGTAGATGGACAACCAGAACGACTATGGCCCGGGCGCGGCCACGGGGGGCGCCATTGCCGATCTAGGGCCGTTGGCCTGGGTCGTGGACACGCTGCAGGAAACGCTGAATCTGGCCAACGGCCAGATTCAGCGGTTCAGCGAGGAGGTGGCGGCTGCCAAGGGCAGCCACGTCACCACCATCGACACCGCTGCGCTGCGACTCGCGGCTCAGGGGCTGCACGATGCCGTGGGGGTGCTCGACATGGTCGACCGGCCTACGGCCGCCCTCGTGGTGGGGGCCATGGAGGCACTCACCCGGCGGCTGATCGACAAGCCCGAGCTGTGCACGCCCGAGGCCACGGCGCTGGTCGATCAGGCCAGCCGGTCCCTGGTGGACTATCTGCAGAACGTGCTGCGGGGTCAGCCCGATCTGGCGCCGGGTCTTTTCCCGGCCTATCGGCCGGTGGCCGAGCTCGCGGCCCTGAGCCGGGTGCATCCGGCCGATCTGTGGCCGCATCCCGATCATTGGGAGTGGCAGACCCTGGCTTCGCCTCCGGATGTCGGTGCGGGCGGCGAGGTGGGCCAGTCCGCGTTCTTCGACGTGCTGCTCCGGACCCTGCGGTCGCAGGGGCAGGACGGGGCGTCCGACCTCTCCACTCTGGGACTGCGGCTCGCAGCGGCGTCCACGCAGCCTGCAGCCCGGGCCTTCTGGGAGCTCTTTGCGGGCTGTACCGAAGTCCTGGCCATGGGCGGCGTGCAGCTCGACGACTACCTCAAGCGTGCCCTGTCGGGGGCGGCTACCCAGCTGGCAGCGCTGCAGCACGGCACCACCCAGGTGCCCGCGCGGCAGGGGCAGGATCTGCTGTATTTCACGGCGCTGGGCGTGCACCGCCTGCCGGCCGAGGTTCCCGTGGCAGTGGCACGGGCCGTGGTCACGGGCTATGGCGTGCAGCAGGTGCCCGTGGCCGGCTACGGCAAGCTGCTGTATGGCGCCGTGCGGCCCGAATCCCTCAAGCAGGTGCGCCAGCAGCTGCTCACCTTCCAGGACCTGTGGTCCGAAGTGGCTGCAGGCGACATGCGCAAGCTCGACCGCCTGGGCGACACCCTGTCGCAGGCCGTGCAGCAGTGGCACCAGTTCTGGCCCGAGGAAAGCGCCCTGTCCACTGTCCTGCAGGAGGTCACGGGCAAGGTCCAGGCATCCGGCACTGCGCCGCTGCCGGCCGTCGGGCTGGAGGTTGCGACGGCCATGCTGTATCTGGAGTCGCTGCTCGACGATGCCCATTGGGATGACGCCGTCCTGAGCCAGCGCACCACCCAGCTCGCCCGGCGCATCACCCATGCCGCAGCGGGCGAGGATCCCGGTGCTCCTGACGCCTGGATGCAGGCGCTCTACATGCGTCAGAGCGACCGCGACACCATGCAGCACGTCATGAAGGAGTCGCGTGCCCTGCTCGGCGAGATCGAACAGGCGCTCGACACCTTCTTCCGCGATCCGGCCCACCCCGACACCGCGCAGGCCGTGCCGGCCCGGCTGTCCACCATGTCCAGTCTGCTGGCCATGCTGGGCTTCGACGAAGCCAGCACCGCAGCCCAGGCCATGGGCGGGCAGGCGACACGGCTGCTGCAGGCCGCTGCGCAGCCAGGAGCCTGGGCGCAGGCAGACACGCAGCACACCCTGACACTGCTCGGAACGAATCTGGGCAATCTGTCCTTCCTGCTCGACATGATGGGCTACCAGCCCGAGCAGGTGCGCCAGCAGTTCCGGTTCCATGCGGACAGCGAAGAATTCCTGCAGCTGCAGTCCGCCGAGGGCGCAGCAGTGGCAGAGGCAGCGCAGGCTCCCGCAGTCGAGGTGCCCCAGCCGGCAGCCGAGGTTTCTGCGGCTCCTGTCCCGGTGGCACAGGTGGCGGTTCCTGCAGCGGCTCCCGTTGACGATGGCATCGTCGACGATTTCATCGATGACGCCGAGCTGCGCGACATCTTCATGGAAGAGGCTGCCGAGGTGGTCGGCAACGGACAGGCCGCCCTGGCCGCCCTGCAGGCCGATCCGTCCAATGCGGCCCAGCTCACGACCCTGCGCCGGGCGTTCCACACCCTCAAGGGCAGTGGCCGCATGGTGGGACTGGCCTCGTTCGGCGAGGCGGCCTGGGCCATGGAGCGCGTGCTCAATGCCTGGCTGGCCGAGAACCAGCCCGCCAGTGCCGATCTGCTGGCCCTGTCGCGCGACGGTCTCCAGGCACTGTCCGAGTGGCGTGACGCCATTGCCGCCGGCCATGCCCCTGCCTGGACGCATCAGGATGTAGCCCGCAGTGCAGCCGCCTTCCAGGACGGCAAGGGCTATGTGCAGCTCCAGCCCTCGCGTGCCGCAGGAGCGGGCACGGTGTCCGTGGAGCCGGCCAAGGCCACTCCGGCTGCGCTGGCCGCTCCGGCTCCGGCTCCGGCTCCGGCTCCGGCTCCGGCTCCGGCTCCGGCTCCACAGCCCGAGGTCCATGCCTTCCCTCTGCTGGTCGAAGGGCGTGCTCCATCGACCACTCCGGACCGCTATGCCGGCCCGTCCACCGAATTCCTGACCGAAGACAAGCCCAAGCCGGCCGAAGTCCAGCCGGACTTTCTGCTCACCGACCTGTTTGCAGCCCCAACTGCCGCACCGACGGCAGCGGCACCCGTTCCGGCCGCATCTGTGCCGCCGGTGGTATCGACACCCGTTGTGGCTCCGGTGGTTCCTCCATCCCAGAGGGCGGACGACGATCTCGCAGCCCTGACGCCCGCAGAGCGGGGCGCGCGGCGCAACCTGCTGACACCGGCCACCGAGCCTGCAGCCACTGGCGAAGTGCTCTTCCCTGCGCGGCAGGCGCAAGACGAAGGTCTGCACATCGACATTTCTCTCGAAGGCATGCAGGGCGATGCCCGTGCGGACGAGAGCGGGCTGTCGTCCGTCATGACGCCGGAAGAAGCGGCCGTTGCCCATCGCGAGGCACTGCATGCGCCTCTGACCGAAGGGCACGAGCTGCCTGAAGCCCTGTTCCCCGAGCGGATCACCGCAGTCGATCTGGCCATCGACGGCAGCGAGGCGACTCCGGCTGCGGTGCCTGCTGCGCTCGATGTGCCTTCCACCCAGGGAATGGAGCTGCAAGCCCCGCCAACGCCGCCCATCGACTGGGTGCTGGAAGAGGAGAGTGCGTCGCCCGCCGCAGGCGTGGCGCCCCTGACCCCGCCCGAGCCCCTGTCCGCGCCTGCCGTGGACCTGGAGCTGCACCTCGAAGGCCTCCAGGGCGATGCCCATGCCGAAGACAGCGGCCTGCCGGCCGACGTGTCTTCCTCCTCTGCCTCGGTGCTCGATCGCGAAGCGCTTGAAGTACCGCCGACCGAAGGACGCGCACTGGAAGTGCCTGCACCCCTGGCCGATGTGGATTTGTGCCTCGAAGGCCTTCAGGGCGATGCCCATGCCGAGGACAGCGGCCTGCCGGCCGACGTGTCTTCCTCCACTGCCTCGGTGCTCGATCGCGAGGCGCTCGAAGTGCCGCCGACCGAGGGCCATATCCTCGATGCATCCCTGACGGGCGATGCCATCGTGGACATCGATCTGCCGTTGGAGGGAGACGAATCCGTCCCCGCGCCCAGCGTGGAGGTGCCCGCTGCCGTCGAGATGCCTGTGGCCGAAGTGGAGGCACCCGTCGAACCGGAGGCGGCCGCTGCTCCGGCGCCTGCACCAGTTCCTGTGGTTCCGGTCGCGGCTGCTACCGTGCCGTTCGCTCCGTCGGAGGCTGTGGTGGAGGCGCTGACCGGGCTGAGCGCTCAGGCCAAGCTCCTGCCGGTGCCGCCCGTCTCCGCAGAACCCGCAGAAGCTGCTTCCACCGCAGATCACGAGGAGGCCGCCACGGCGTCGTCTCCGGCTGCGGTGCCGCAGGCCGCGCCCACCCCGCTGCCGGATGCCGGCATCGATGCGCTGCGCACGGCGCACCCCGAGCTGGCGGGCGTACTCATCGATACCCGGCCCCAGCAGACCGTGCTGGCCGAAATGGTCGATGGCCTGCCCGACGACGAGATCCGGCAGGTGGGCGCACTGCGCCTGCCGCTGGCGCTCTGCAATGCCTTCATCGAGGAAGCGGAGAGCTGGTCCAGCGAGCTGGACCGCGAGGTGCAGGTCTGGGCACAGTTGCCGCAGGGCAGCGCTCCCGAATCTGCCGCCCATCTGGCCCATTCGCTCGCAGGCAGTGCCGGAGCCGTGGGGCTGTCGGCACTGGCTTCGGTGGCGCGTGCGACCGAACACGCCCTTGACCACCTGCACCTGCGCCGGGCAGTGCCGGGCGAGGCCGAGGTCATCCTCGGGGCGGCCGATACCCTGCGCCAGATGCTGCACCAGTTTGCGGCAGGCTGTGCCTCGTCGATGCCGGTGGAGCTGCTGCAGGCGCTGGTGGCCATAGTCGACCAGCCTCTGATCGACGAATCCCAGGCGCCCATCGAGTCCGTTGTCGCGCAGCCGGAAGCGCCGGAATGGGCTGTGACCGAGGAAGCTACGGCCTCCGGGGAACCCGATGTGGTGCCTGCCGAATCCGGCTCCGTGGACAACGTCCCGGTGGTGTCGACCGAGGCGGTCGAAGCGGTCGAAGCAGGTGCACAGGACGCGGCTTCCGCCGCCGCCCCGCAGCCCGAGCTCCAGCCGGAGAGCAAGATCCAGCCCGAGGTGTCGGCGGTTTCGGCCGAGACGGCTGCGCCGGTGGAGGTGCCTCCGCCTGCAGCTGCCGCACCGGTCGATCGCCAGCCCGTGCTGGCCCAGCCCTCTGCGGCGGACGAGGTGGTCGATGCCATCGACCCCGAGCTGTTCGCCATCTTCCAGGACGAAGCCGACGAAATGCTGCCCCGCCTGGGCGACACGTTGCGGCAATGGTCGGCCCATCCGGAGCAGGAAGCGACCCGCGCCGGACTCATGCGGCTCTTGCACACCCTCAAGGGTAGTGCACGTCTGGCCGGGGCCATGCGCCTCGGAGCGCTGGCGCATGAAATGGAAACCGCGGTCGGTGACATTGCCGGAGGCGTGCCCGACGCTGCCCAGATCGACATGCTCGCCGGCATGGTCGACCGCATGGACGATGTGTACCACGCGCTGCGTGACGGCGCTCCGGCCGAGGAGGCGGCAGAGGCCATCGCTGCGGTCGAGGCTGCTCCGATCCCCGCAGAAGCGCCTGTGCCGGCGGAGGAACCCGCAGGCGTCGCTGCCGAGCCGGCCAGCCCAAACGAGAACGAGGCCACGGCACCCGAACAGGGGGGGACTGCAGCGCAGCCACAGGTGCCGGCGGTGGTGGATCCTGCTGTGCTCCAGCACATCGCACAGCCGGTGGCCACCAACCTGGCGGCCCACCAGACCGCGCAGCAGCAACAGGTGCGCGTGCGCGCCCGCCTGCTCGACCGCATGCTGGGTCAGGCCGGCGAAGTCATGACCAGCCGGGCCCGGCTGGAGGGTGAGGTCGACCAGCTGCGCACCGCGCTCGGCGACATGGATGCCAGCCTGGAGCGCCTGCGCAAGCAGCTGCGCGACATGGAGCTGCAGGCCGAGTCGCAGATGCAGTCGCGCATGGCCCAGAGCAAGGACACGCATCTGGACTTCGACCCGCTCGAATTCGACCGCTTCACCCGGGTGCAGGAGCTCACGCGCATGATGGCCGAGTCGGTCAACGACGTGGCCAGCGTGCAGCGCAACCTCCAGCGCACCGTGCAGGCGACCGAGGACGATCTCTCGGCACAGGCACGCCAGACCAAGGAGCTGCAGCGCGACCTGCTGCGCACGCGGATGGTCGAGTTCGACAGCCTGTCGGACCGTCTCTATCGCGTGGTGCGGCAGTCGGCCCTCGAAAGCGACAAGCGCGTGCGGCTCGACATTTCCGGTGCCGGCATCGAAATGGACCGCAGCGTCATCGAGCGGATCGCTCCGGTGTTCGAGCATCTGCTGCGCAACGCGGTGGTGCATGGCATCGAAGCGGCAGGCCAGCGCGAGCAGTCCGGCAAGGAGGCCGTGGGCCAGATCGCGATTGCCCTCCAGCAGGAAGGCAACGATGTGATCATCCACCTGCGCGACGACGGTGCCGGCCTCAACGTGGCCCGCATCCGCGAGAAGGCGATTGAAAAGGGCCTGCTCACCCAGGACGCTCCGTTCGACGACAACGAAGCCGCCCAGCTCATCTTCCAGAGCGGGCTGAGCACGGCCGTCAAGACCACCTCGCTCGCAGGGCGTGGCGTGGGCATGGACGTGGTGCGGACCGAGGTCAATGCCCTCGGCGGGCACGTCGACGTGGCCAGCCACGCAGGGCAGGGCACCGAGTTCCGGCTGGTGCTGCCGCTCACGACGGCGGTGACCCAGGTGGTGCAGATGCGCATGGGCGATGGCCGCTTCGGTGTGCCGTCGAGCCTGATCGAATCGGTGCGCCGGGCCACGCCGCGCGAGGTGGAGCAGGCCTACAACAGCCGCCATTTTGCGGTCGACGGGACCGATCTGCCCTTCTACTGGGGCGGCGCCATGGTGCAGGCATCGCCGCGCAGCCAGGAGCTCGCCAGCGGACGCCAGATCGTGATGGTGCTGCGCAGTGCGGCACAGCGCATCGTGATGCACGTCGACGAAGTGCTGGGCACTCACGAAGTGGTGGTGAAGAACATCGGCGCCCAGCTCGCCCGCATGCCCGGTCTGACCGGCATCACGCTGCTGGCCGATGGCCGCATCCTCTACATCTACAACCCGGTGGCTCTGTCCTTCGTCTATGGCGAGCAGATCCGCGCCTTCTCCAGCGACCTGGCCGATCCGGGCGTGCTCGGAGGCGAGCGCAGCGGGGCGGCGCCCCTGCGTCCCGAGGTGCAGGTGGCTCCGCTGGTGCTGGTGGTCGATGACTCGATCACGGTGCGGCGCGTCACCGAGCGCCTGCTGCGGCGTGAAGGCTATCGGGTGTCCATGGCATCCGACGGTCTCGCGGCCCTCCGGGTGCTGGCCGAGGAGCGCCCCGCACTGGTGCTCTCGGACATCGAGATGCCGCAGATGGACGGTTTCGACCTGCTGCGCAACATCCGCGGAGATGAACGGCTGCACGACCTGCCGGTGGTCATGATCACCTCGCGCACGGCCGACAAGCACCGCGAGCGCGCCGAGGCGCTGGGCGCATCGGGCTTCCTGGGCAAGCCGTACTCCGAAGAGCGGCTGCTCGAACTGATCCGTACCTACGCAGGGGCAGGCGTGCATACCTGAGCCCCGCTGGGCATGTGCACAGCTCCACCGGCGCCTTTCCCTTGCGGAAGGCGCCGGTGGTTTTTTTGGGGGGTGCACCGGCACCGGGCGAGGCTGGCTGTGGCGGAGACGGGCTGGGGAATCAGCGCCGGGCGCGTCTGCTGCGCTGCTGCGGGTGGTGCTGCACCAGCCGCTGCTGCACCAGACGGCGGCCCTCTGCCAGATCGACCAGGGGGGCGGGGTAGCAGGAGGGAGTCAGTCCGGCTGCCCGCCAGTCGGCCGCGGTGGCGCGGGCCGGAAACTGCAGCAGCCCATCGGGCAGTGCGGCGATTTCAGGCAGATAGCGCCGCAGGAACCGGCCCTGCGGGTCGTAACGCTGCCCCTGTCGCACAGGGTTCAGCGTGCGGTACCAGGGCAGGGCCTCGCAGCCCGTGCCTGCAGCCCATTGCCAGCCGGCGTTGTTGCTCGCGCGCTCCAGGTCATTGAGGTGCTGCGCAAAAAAGCGTTCGCCCCAGCGCCAGTCCACGCCGAGGTAGCGGGTGAGAAAGCACGCACTCACCATGCGCAGCCGATGGTGCATGTACCCCGACTGCACCAGCTGCCGCATGGCGGCATCCACCAGCGGGTAGCCGGTGCGTCCTTCGCACCACGCCGCGTAGAGCTTGCGGCCATGGGCCGACCGGTCCCAGCGCACGGGATCGCGCCCTCCGCGGAAGGGGCGGTCGATGGCGTGGGGGTGATGGGCCAGCGCCTGGGCAAAGAAATCGCGCCACGCCAGCCGTTCGAGCCACAGGCTCGCCCCTTCATGTCCCTGGCGGTGCAGGGCCCAGGCCGATGCGGCCACGTCCCGGATGCCGAGAGTGCCAAAGCGCAGATGCACCCCCAGATAACTGGGGCCGCGCACACCGGGATAGTCGTGCGCGAGGTGATAGTGCGGCATGCGCGGCAGGAATTCATCCCACTGGCGCCGTGCTCCATCCATGCCCGGAAACAGCGGCAGCGCGGCGAGATTGGACGGTGCATGTCCGATCGCCTCCAGGCTGGGCAGGGGACGTCGCAGCGCGTCTGGAACATGTGCCAGGGCGCGGGCATGGGGCGCGACGGGGCGGGGGCGCAGGGTCTCGGCGTCGATGCGGCCGAGCCACTGGCGGTAGTAGGCGGCAAAGCCGGCTGGCAGGGTACCGCCCGGCATGTGCAAATCGTCGGGGCCGAACAGCAGGTGGTCCTGCGCCAGATGCAGCGAAACCCCGGCATCGGCCAGGGCACCGCGCACCCGGGCATCGCGGGCACTGCCTTCGGGGTCGGCGTCGGCATTGGCAAAGACGGCCTCGGCTCCCAGCCGGCGCGCCAGGGCCGTGACGGCCCGTTCGGCGCTGCCTTGTGCCCACAGCAGGTGTACCCCGTCGGCATCCATCGCGCCCGCCTGCCGCGAGAGGGCGCCCAGCGCCCCATCCAGCGACTCCAGACTGCGCAGCAGAAATTCCGCGCTGCGGTCGGACAGCGGGCGGGTCGTGGGGCCCTCAGCGGGGGGCTCGAACACATACACCGCATGCACGCGCCGGCAGTGCGTCAGGGCGTGGTGCAAGGCGGTGTTGTCCGTGGTGCGCAGGTCGTTGCGGAACCACATGAGGCCGGTGTCGAGGGCGGGAATCGTCATCAGCGGAAAGGGCGGGCTGCAGGGCGGATCGAGTGGACATTGTGGCATGGGCGCTGCCTCCGGCAGGGGAGGTGCCGGCCGCGCTGGCGTGACGCACACGTGACACCCGCATGACGCCCTGCGCAGGGGGCCCAACAGGTTCTAAAATCGCTCCATGCCGTCCGATCCTGCTCCAGACTTCAATCTCTCGCAGCATTTCCTGATTGCCATGCCGGGCATGGAGGACGAGCTGTTTGCCCGCAGCGTGATCTACATCTGCGAGCACACCCCACGGGGCGTGCTGGGGCTGTGCATCAACAAGCTGGCCGATCTCTCCATGCACGACCTGTTCCGCCAGGCCAAGCTGCCCATGAACCGTTCCGACCTGGAGGACGAGCCCATCTTCTGGGGCGGCCCCGTGCAGTCCGAACGCGGCTTCATCCTGCATCCCCAGGCCGAGGACGCCACCGCCGGCCTGCCGGTCTATGCGTCCTCTCTGGTCACCGGAGACGGCCTGCAGATGACCACCTCGCGCGATATTCTTCAGGCCCTGGCCGAGGGCCACGGTCCCGAGAAGCTTCTGGTGGCGCTCGGCTACGCCGCCTGGGAATCCGGCCAGCTCGAAGACGAGCTGCGTCGCAACAGCTGGCTCACGGTGCGGGCCGACCACCACCTCATCTTCGAGGTGCCGGTGGCCGAACGCTACGATGCAGCCATGGCCCTGCTGGGCGTCGAGGCCTGGCGTCTGGCCGGCACCGCAGGGAGCGCCTGATGCCCATGTCCGACACCTCCACACCCTCTGCAGTTCCGTCCGGGGTGCAGAGCCCTTCCGCTGCTCCGGCCGATCCGGCCGCCGCGCTCCTGCAGCAGCCGGGCTGCACGCCTCCCGTCGATCCGGCACCGTTCCAGAGCTTTCTGGCTTTCGACTATGGGCGCAAGCGCACCGGGGTGGCCACCGGCAACCGGATGCTGGGACGAGCCAGCCCGGGCAAAAGCATCGTGGCGGCAGGCGACGAGCGGTTCGCCCACATCGCAGTCCTGATCCGCGAGTGGCAGCCGCAGGCACTGGTGATCGGCGTGCCGTTTCATCCCGATGGAGCCCCGCACGAGAACACCCGCCGGGCCCTGTCCTTCGGGCGCCAGCTCGCGCTGCGCTTCCGTCTGCCGGTCTATACCGTGGACGAGCGCTATTCCACCACCGAGGCCCTGGCCCACGGCGCACGCGACGCCGATGCCGCCTCGGCCTGTATCATTCTCGAACAATTCCTCCACGGCCTCTCATGACCCCCGATACCCTGCCTGCCCATGGCGCCCTGATGCTGGACGCCGAAGCCCTCTACCAGACCCTGCGCCGCCAGCTCGAATTCCTGCGGACTCCCGAGCTGCGCGTGGCCGGAGTCGCCTCCGGCGGTGCCTGGATGGCGCAGCGCCTGCAGCAGGACTGGGGGCTCGACGCCATCGCGACGGTGTCTTCCGCCATGCACCGCGATGACTTCGCGCGCAGGGGCCTTGCCTCGGCGGCCCAGACCCATATCCCCTTCGAGGTCGAGGGGGCCCACATCCTGCTGCTCGACGACGTGCTCTACACCGGGCGCACCATCCGCGCCGTGCTCAACGAGATCTTCGACTACGGCCGCCCGGCCAGCGTGCGCCTGGCCGTCCTCGTGGACCGGGGCGGACGTCAGCTGCCCATCGAGGCCGAATACGCAGCTGCCCGGCTGCTGCTGCCGGCCGGACAGTCGCTCGCGCTGGCCCGTGCCGACGACGGCAGCTTCAGCTTCCGCCTCAAGCCCAGCAAGTCCTGATTGCCGGGGCCGGCTTTCCTTTCCGGGGCATTGCCCCCTCCTGCTACCGCCATGTTCCTCTCCAAGAATCCCCAGCTCAACAAGCACGGCGAGCTCATCCACCTGCTGTCCACCGAAGGCCTGTCGCGTGACATCCTCACGCACATCCTCGATACGGCCTCCCAGTTCGTGAGCGTCAATGACCGCGAGGTCAAGAAGGTTCCGCTCCTGCGCGGCAAGAGCGTGTTCAACCTGTTCTTCGAGAACAGTACCCGCACCCGCACCACCTTCGAGATCGCGGCCAAGCGCCTGTCGGCCGATGTCTTCAACCTCGACATCGCCCGCTCCTCCACCGCCAAGGGCGAGAGCCTGCTCGACACCATCGCCAACCTCAGCGCCATGGCGGCCGACATCTTCGTGGTGCGCCACAGCGAGAGCGGGGCTCCCTACCTCATCGCGCAGAACGTGGCACCGCATGTCCACGTGGTCAATGCCGGGGACGGACGCCATGCCCACCCCACGCAGGGGCTGCTCGACATGTACACCATCCGCCACTACAAGGGCGACTTCACGCAGCTGCGGGTGGCCATCGTGGGGGATGTGCTGCACTCGCGCGTGGCCCGCAGCGACATCCATGCGCTCACCACGCTCGGCTGCCCCGAGGTGCGGGTGGTCGGCCCCAAGACCCTCGCGCCCGAAAGCTTTGCGCCCATGGGGGTGCGGGTGTTCCACACCCTGGAGGAGGGCATCCGTGACTGCGACGTCATCATCATGCTGCGGCTGCAGAACGAGCGCATGAGCGGTGCCCTGCTGCCCAGCAGCCAGGAATACTTCAAGAGCTTCGGCCTCACCCCAGAGAAGCTGCAGCTGGCCCGGCCCGATGCCATCGTCATGCACCCGGGGCCCATCAACCGCGGCGTCGAAATCGACAGCGCCGTGGCCGATGGCGCACAGAGCGTGATCCTGCCGCAGGTCACCTTCGGCATTGCCGTGCGCATGGCCGCCATGAGCATCGTGGCCAGCCATGAGGCCTGAGCGCCGCCTGCTGCATCCACGCCGCTCCATGCCCGTTCCGTCCCTGTCCTCCTCCCGAAGGTTCGCCATGCTCTCTGCTCCGCGCTCCCTGCTGATGGCTTCCCTGGTCGCGCTCTGCGGCCTGTCGGCCGCGCTGCCTGCCACGGCGGCCGGTTCGCACCGCGACCGCACGGCGGTGTCCTTCAACCTCGACGGACTGGGCGTCACGCCGCTGGGGGTCTATCTCAGCCGTCACTGGGAAGATCCCGAGCCCGTGCTGGCCTATGCCATCCGCCAGAAGTTCTTCGACGGCATCACCGCCCGAAGCCTCGCTGCGGAAGCCCCCCGCTTCGACATGGTGTGCACCGGAGAGCGCTGCGAATACGTGGGGCTGGTGCGGGCGCACGTGCATTCGGCACGCATCAATCCCCATTACCTCGGGCCCACCAACACCCTGCGCGTCGTCGTGCGCGCGGAAGCGTCCCAGGACGGACAGGTCACCATCACCGTGCACAAGACCCGCATGTGACCTGCCGCCTTGCGACGGCCCATGACTATCCAGGAATCCATTCCATGAAGATCTTGATCCAAGGCGGCCGCATCCTGCATCCGGCCGACGGTACCGAACAGCCCGCCGATGTGGCCATTGCCGATGGGCGCATCGTCGCCCTGGGCGCCGCGCCCGCCGACTTCGTTCCCGAACGCACCCTCGATGCCCGGGGCTGCCTGGTGCTGCCCGGTCTGGTGGACCTCTCTGCGCGCATGCGGGAGCCCGGACAGGAGCATGCCCGCATGCTCGAAACCGAAATGGCTGCCGCCGTGGCTGGCGGCGTCACCAGCCTCGTCTGTCCGCCCGACACCGATCCGATTCTCGACGAGCAGGGGCTCGTGGAGATGCTCAAGTTCCGCTCGGGGCGCCTGCATCAGGCCCGTCTTTATCCGCTGGGGGCACTTACGCACGGGCTCAAGGGCGAGGTGCTGACCGAGATGGTCGAACTCTCCGAGTCCGGCTGCGTCGGGTTCTCGCAGGCCGAGGTGCCCATCGTCGACACCCAGGTGCTGCTGCGTGCGCTGCAGTATGCGGCCACCTTCGGCTACACGGTCTGGCTGCGTCCGCAGGACGCATGGCTCGGCGGCGGCGTGGCCGCGAGCGGGGCCCTGTCCATGCGCATGGGGCTGTCCGGGGTGCCGGTGGTGGCCGAAACCATCGCCCTCATGACCCTGTTCGAGCTCATGCGCGCCACCGGAGCCCGCGTGCACCTGTGTCGCCTGAGCAGTGCCGCCGGCGTGGAGCTGGTCCGCGCGGCCAAGGCGTCGGGCCTGCCCGTCACCTGTGACGTGAGCATCAATTCCCTGCACCTCACCGACGTGGACATGGGCTATTTCGACAGCCGCACCCGTCTGCAGCCGCCGCTGCGCCAGCAGGCCGATCGGGCTGCCCTGCGCGCAGCCCTGGCCGACGGCACCATCGACGCGCTGGTCAGCAACCACACCCCCGTCACCGAAGACGAGAAGGCGCTGCCCTTCGCAGAAGCCGAGCCCGGCGCCACCGGCATCGAGCTGCTGCTGCCGCTCGCGCTGCAATGGGCACGCGAAGAAGGCGTGCCGCTCGCCACCGCTCTTGCCACCGTCACCACCCGCCCGGCCGCCGTGCTGGGCCGTGCGCTGGGCGCCGAGGCCGACAGCGCCGGGCGGCTCGCCGTGGGAGGCACCGCCGATCTGTGCCTGTGGGACCCGCAGGACCACTGGCAGGTGTCGGGCGCGACCCTGCGCAGCCAGAGCAGCTACACCCCGTTCGGCGGACATGAAATGCTGGGCCGTGTACGCGCCACGCTGGTGGGCGGACAGGTGGTCCACGAGCTGCCTTCCGCAGCGGACGCGCCGGCCTGTGGCTGCGCGTGCCAGTGCGGCGCCGCGTGAGCCGCACCCTGGCGCGGTTGCGCGGCATCCGCCGCGTGCTGGGACTGCTCCTGCACCTGCTCGCAGGCCTGTGGACTGTCTATGTCGTGTTTCCGTTTCTGAACCCTGCACGGCGTCAGCAGCGGGTGCAGGCATGGGCGGCCACCCTGCTGCGCCGCTGCGGTCTGGCAATGGAGCGGCGCGGGGCCCCCGCAGCCCCCGAACCCGGCCACGGTCTGCTGCTCGTGTCCAACCACATTTCCTGGCTCGACATCCCGGCACTGCATGCGCTGGTGTTCTGCCGCTTCGTGTCCAAGTCCGAAGTGCGGCGCTGGCCTGTCGTGGGGCGTCTGGCCTCTGCTGCCCACACCCTGTACCTGCAGCGTGCCTCGCGGCGGGATGCCCACCGCGTGCTGCACGACATGGCCGACCGGCTGCGTGCCGGCGACGTGCTCGCGGTGTTTCCCGAGGGCACCACGAGCAATGGCCTGCAGCTGCTCCCGTTCCACGGCAATCTGCTGCAGGCTGCCATCAGTGCGGATGCATGCGTGCAGCCCGTGGCCATCCAGTTCTTCGACCGTGCCGGAGAGCCCAGCCTCATTCCCTGCTATGTCGGCAGCGACACCCTGATCGCTTCCCTGTGGCGCATCGTCTGTGCCCAGGGGCTGGTGGTGCGCGTGAGCTTCGGCATCCCCCAGAAGGCCGGCGACCGCACGCGGCAGGAATGGGCCGACGCCGTGCGCGCTGCCGTGAGCGTCATGCGGCACACCCCCGCCTGATGCAGAGCTGCATCCCCGCCAGGGAACTCTCCATGCCGGCTGTCAGGCTACATCGGTGGCAGGGGCGGGCGAGGGGACCGGCGCGGCTGTCGCGGCCCCTGTGGTGTAGAACTGGCCACCCGCCACATAGTGCAGGGTGCGCAGGTGCTGGAGCTCCGGCGGCAATTCGTCGAAGCGCCAGCGACCTTCTTGAAAGACGCGGCTGTCGGCCCAGGCGCCTGTCACCTCGGCCACGAACAGGTCGTGCGTGGCGCGCATGCGTTCGGCCAGCTCGCCTTGCAGCACCCGGCACTGCAGCCATGCGGCACAGCCCTGCACCATAGGCACGGCAGCGCCTGCTGGCTGCCACAGGGACACGCCACACTGCGCCAGCTTGTCCGGTACTTCCCGCGCACTTTGGCTGCCCACGGCCAGTGCGAGCCCCGACTGTCCCGCCGTGGGCAGGCTCAGGGCGAGCATGCCGCCGGCTGCATCGATCAGCTCCCGGGTCCGCGAGGACTTGTCGAGCACCACGCACAGCGTCGGGGGACGAAAGTCCAGTGGCATGTTCCAGGCTGCTGCCATCACATCCACCTCGCCACCATGGCTGCCCGACACCAGCACCACCGGACCATGGTTGACGAGCCGCAGCGCCCGATCGAGTGGCACGGGCTGCACAGGGGCATCGGTGGGCAAGACGGGCAGGCTGAGAGAACCGGAAAACTGCATGGAACGGACACGGACAGAGCAGGGGAAGCAGCCATTTTCGCGCAGAGCCTGCACTCCCCGGCGCCATTGCCCGGAATGGCCCTGCCTTTCATGGGTGTGAGAGGCTGCCCTGGAGCGCTCCCTTTCCCCCTTGCGTGATGCCCCTGCGCGGTCGTGCGTGCTGCTGCCTCTGGCTCGGGTACCATGCCGGAGGAGTGGAAGGTGCATGTGGTGCAGTCCCCATGGCGCTTGTCCATTCGATCCCCTTGTCGACTCTTTCCTTTTCAGGAGCCCTGTCCATGGCGCGCTTGCCGCGGCTGAACCTTCCCGGCTATCCCCACCTGGTCCTTCAGAGCGGCCACAACAGCCAGCCCATCGCGCTCGGGGCGCCCGACTACCAGCAGCTGCTCCAGCTGATCGAGGCGGGAGCTGCACGGCACCGGGTCGCCCTGCATGCCTGGTGTCTGTTGCCGACGCGCTTCATGCTGCTCCTGACGCCGTCCACGGAAGAGGGACTGCCGCTCCTGATGCAGGACACAGGCCGCGCCTATGTCCGCTACTTCAATGGTCTTCATGCACGCACCGGCACCCTGTGGGACGGCCGCTACCGCTGCACGGTGCTCGATCCTGCGCGCTGGACACTTCCTGCCATGGTCTGCATGGACACCGAGCCCGTGCGCCGCGGCCTCGTGCTGCAGCCCGATGCCTATCCCTGGTCGAGCTGCGCGCGCTACACCGGGCTGCGCCCTCAGGCCGGGCTCACCGCGCCGGCTGCGCTCTGGGAGCTGGGCAACACCCCCTTTGCCCGTGAAAACGCCTACCGGCGCTTGCTGGACGAGGGCGATGCGCTCGCACTGTGGCCGCGGCTGCTGGACGCCGCCCTGCATGGCTGGGTGCTCGGCGATGCAGCTTTCATCGACACCCTGCAGCAGCAGACTGACAGACGCCTGCATAAAAAGCGTGCAGGCAGGCCGCCCAGAATGGTGCACTCTGCACGGACATCCTGAATTCATGAATCCATTCAACAAGATGTATGTGTCACCAATAAAATAATTGGAATTCATCCCGTCAATTTAATTGGAATCTGACCCCTATTATTTTTGCTGCAAAACAGGGGGGTTTGCTTTATGCTTGTTGCGTTGCAAAACCGTGGCGTTCAAGCAGTCGGCAAGGGACGTGGACGGAATGTGCATGCACACGGACAATCAGGCAGGGCGCCGCACCGCGCAGGGGGTGCCGCCCAGCGGGACAGGGGGTGTCCCGCGCCTGCTCCCCACCGTGGCGGCACGTCCGGCACATGCCCCGGAACATCTCGCGCCCCACGCCGCACGACCTTCGCGCGTGGCGCCCCAGCACTCTTTCAGGAACGGGAACTTTCATGACCATCTCCGCAGAAAAACTTCATCTGGAACAGCAAGGCCTGTATGCCGCAGACCTCGAACACGATGCCTGTGGCGTCGGTTTCGTGGCCCACATGCGCGGTGCCAAGAGCCATGACATCGTGACCCAGGCGCTCAAGATCCTGGAAAACCTCGATCACCGTGGCGCCGTGGGTGCCGACAAGCTCATGGGCGACGGCGCCGGCATCCTGATCCAGCTGCCCGACACCCTCTACCGCGAGGAAATGGCCAAGCAGGGCATCGAGCTGCCCCCGTTCGGCGAATACGGCGTGGGCATGGTCTTCCTGCCCAAGGAGCACGCCAGCCGACTGGCCTGCGAGCAGGAAATGGAACGTGCCGTCAAGGCCGAGGGCCAGGTGGTGCTGGGCTGGCGCGATGTGCCGGTCAACCGTGACATGCCCATGTCGCCTGCCGTGCGCGAGAAAGAGCCCGTCATCCGCCAGATCTTCATCGGCCGTGGCCCCGACGTCATCGTGCAGGACGCGCTGGAGCGCCGCCTGTACATCATCCGCAAGACCACCAGCGCCGCCATCCGCAGCCTGGGCCTGCGCTACAGCAAGGAATACTATGTTCCCAGCATGAGCACCCGTACCGTGGTGTACAAGGGTCTTCTGCTGGCTGACCAGGTCGGCACCTACTACCTCGATCTGCAGGACGCGCGCTGCGTGTCCGCCCTGGGTCTGGTGCACCAGCGCTTCTCGACCAATACCTTCCCCGAGTGGCAGCTGGCCCACCCCTACCGCTACGTGGCCCACAACGGCGAAATCAACACCGTCAAGGGCAACTACAACTGGATGCGTGCCCGCGAAGGCGTCATGACCTCGCCGGTGCTGGGCGATGACCTGCGCAAGCTCTACCCCATCAGCTTTGCCGGCCAGTCCGACACCGCCACCTTCGACAACTGCCTCGAACTGCTCACCATGGCCGGCTACCCCATCAGCCAGGCCGTGATGATGATGATTCCCGAACCCTGGGAACAGCACGCCTCCATGGAGTCGCGTCGCCGTGCGTTCTACGAATACCACGCCGCCATGCTCGAACCCTGGGACGGCCCGGCCTCCATCGTGTTCACCGACGGCCGCCAGATCGGCGCCACCCTGGACCGCAACGGCCTGCGTCCCTCGCGCTACTGCGTGACCGACGACGACTTCGTCATCATGGGCTCCGAGTCCGGCGTCCTGCCCGTGCCCGAGCACAAGATCGTCAAGAAGTGGCGCCTGCAGCCCGGCAAGATGTTCCTGATCGACTTCGAGCAGGGCCGCATGATCGACGACGAGGAACTCAAGTCCCAGATCACCAACAGCAAGCCCTACAAACAGTGGATCGAGAACCTGCGCATCCGCCTGTCCGATCTGCCCGTGCAGAACGTCGTGCGCGGCCAGACCAACGTGGGCGTGTCGCTGCTCGACGCACAGCAGGCCTTCGGCTACAGCCAGGAAGACATCAAGTTCCTAATGGCGCCCATGGCCGCCAAGGGCGAGGAAGGCATCGGCTCCATGGGCAACGACAGCCCGCTCGCCGTGCTCTCCGACCGCAGCAAGCCGCTCTACAACTACTTCAAGCAGCTCTTTGCGCAGGTGACCAACCCGCCGATCGACCCGATCCGCGAGGCCATCGTCATGAGCCTGGTGAGCTTCATCGGCCCCAAGCCCAATCTGCTCGACATCAACCAGGTCAACCCGCCGCTGCGCCTCGAGGTGCACCAGCCGGTGCTGGACTTCACCGACATGGCCCGCCTGCGCAACATCGCAGCCGAGACCCAGGGCAAGTTCCGCAGCTACACCCTCGACATCACCTACCCCGTGTCCTGGGGCGCAGAAGGCGTGGAAGCCAAGCTGGCCTCGCTGTGTGCCGAAGCGGTCGATGCCATCAAGGCCGGCAACAACACGGTCGAGGGTCAGCACAACATCCTCATCATCAGCGACCGCGCCATCAGCGCCGACAAGGTGGCCGTACCCGCGCTGCTCGCCCTGTCCGCCGTGCACCAGCACCTCGTGCGCGAAGGTCTGCGCACCACCACCGGTCTGGTCGTCGAGACCGGCTCGGCCCGCGAGATTCACCACTTCGCCGTGCTGGCCGGCTACGGCGCAGAGGCCGTGCACCCCTACCTGGCGCTCGAAACCCTGCAGGAAATCCACAAGGAACTGCCCGGCGACCTGAGCGCCGAGAAGGCCATCTACAACTACATCAAGGCGATCGGCAAGGGCCTGTCCAAGATCATGTCCAAGATGGGCGTGTCGACCTACATGAGCTACTGCGGCGCCCAGCTGTTCGAAGCCATCGGCCTGAGCACCGCCACGGTCGATAAGTACTTCACCGGCACCCCCAGCCGCGTCGAGGGCATCAGCGTGTTCGAGATCGCCGAGGAAGCCCTGCGCATGCACCGTGCCGCCTTCGGCAGCGACCCCGTGCTCGCCAACCAGCTCCAGGCCGGCGGCGAATACGCATGGCGTGCCCGTGGCGAGGAACACATGTGGACGCCCGACGCGATTGCCAAGCTGCAGCACAGCACCCGCGCCAACAACTTCAACACCTACAAGGAATACGCACAGATCATCAACGACCAGAGCCGTCGCCACATGACCCTGCGCGGCCTGTTCGAGTTCCGCTGCGATCCCTCTCGCGCCATTCCGGTCGACGAGGTCGAATCCGCCAAGGACATCGTCAAGCGCTTCGCCACCGGCGCCATGTCGCTCGGCTCCATCTCCACCGAGGCGCACGCCACGCTGGCGCTGGCCATGAACCGCATCGGCGGCAAGAGCAACACCGGTGAAGGCGGAGAGGATCCGGCCCGCTACCGCAACGAGCTCAAGGGCATCCCGATCAACAAGGACACCACCCTTGGCGCCATCATCGGCGAGGACAAGGTCGAGTCGGAAATCACCGTCCGTGCGGGCGACAGCCTGCGCAGCCGCATCAAGCAGGTCGCCTCGGGCCGCTTCGGTGTCACGGCCGAGTACCTCAGCAGTGCCGACCAGATCCAGATCAAGATGGCCCAGGGCGCCAAGCCGGGCGAGGGCGGCCAGCTCCCGGGCGGCAAGGTGAGCGACTACATCGGCTTCCTGCGCCACAGCGTGCCGGGCGTGACCCTCGTGTCTCCGCCTCCGCACCACGACATCTACTCTATTGAGGATCTGGCGCAGCTCATCCATGACCTCAAGAACGTCGCGCCCCATGCCGACGTGAGCGTCAAGCTGGTGAGCGAGATCGGTGTCGGCACCATCGCTGCCGGCGTGGCCAAGTGCAAGGCCGACCATATCGTGATCGCCGGCCATGACGGCGGCACGGGTGCCTCGCCCTGGTCGTCCATCAAGCATGCAGGCAGCCCCTGGGAAATCGGCCTGGCCGAAACCCAGCAGACGCTGGTGCTCAACCGCCTGCGTGGCCGCGTGCGCGTGCAGGTCGATGGCCAGATAAAGACCGGTCGCGACGTCGTCATCGGCGCCCTGCTGGGGGCCGACGAATTCGGCTTCGCCACCGCACCGCTGGTCGTCGAGGGCTGCATCATGATGCGCAAGTGCCACCTCAACACCTGCCCGGTGGGGGTGGCCACCCAGGACCCCGTGCTGCGTGCCAAGTTCTCCGGCAAGCCCGACCATGTGGTCAACTACTTCTTCTTCGTCGCCGAGGAAGTCCGCAGCATCATGGCTCAGCTCGGCATCCGCAAGTTCGACGACCTCATCGGTCGCAGCGACCTGCTCGACAAGCAGAAGGGCGTTGCCCACTGGAAGGCTGCCGGCCTCGACTTCGGTCGCCTGTTCGCCCAGCCTGTCGTTCCGGCCGACGTGCCGCGCCTGCACCGCGAGTTCCAGGACCACGGTCTGGACAAGGCGCTCGACCAGGAGCTGATCCGCAAGTGCCGTCCCGCCATCGAAAAGGGCGAGAAGGTCAAGTTCATCGAACACGTGCGCAACGTCAACCGCACCGTCGGGGCCATGCTGTCCGGCGCGGTGACCCAGGTGCATCCCGAAGGGCTGCCCGACGACACCATCCACATCCAGCTCGAAGGGACCGGCGGCCAGTCGTTCGGCGCCTTCCTGTGCAACGGCATCACGCTCTACCTGATCGGGGATGCCAACGACTACACCGGCAAGGGCCTCTCCGGCGGCCGCGTGGTGGTGCGTCCGAGCCTGGAATTCCCCGGCGAGGCTGCAGAGAACATCGTGGTCGGCAACACCGTGCTGTACGGTGCCACCACTGGCGAGGCCTTCTTCGCCGGCGTTGCGGGCGAGCGCTTTGCCGTGCGTCTGTCCGGAGCCACTGCGGTGGTCGAGGGCACCGGCGACCATGGCTGCGAATACATGACCGGCGGCACCGTGGCCGTGCTCGGCAAGACCGGCCGCAACTTCGCTGCCGGCATGAGTGGCGGCATTGCCTACGTCTATGACGAGGACGGCCAGTTCGCCAGCCGCTGCAACACCTCCATGGTGTCGCTCGAACCCGTGCTGCCCGCTGCTGCGCAGATCGCCGAGAACGATCGGGCGCACTGGCACCGTGGCATGACCGACGAGGAGCAGCTCCGCAGCCTGCTGCAGGATCACAGCCGCTGGACCGGCAGCCGCCGTGCCCGCGAGATCCTGGAGAACTGGGAACAGAGCATTACCCGCTTCGTCAAGGTCTTCCCGCACGAGTACAAGCGCGCTCTCGGCGAGATGCATGCCCGTCGGCACAAGGTCGAAGGGGCCGGAGCCCTGGCCGACCTGCCCCAGCAGGCCACCGCTGCGGCCATCAAGCCGATCCTGGAAGAGGCCGCGCCCAAGGCGCGCCGTGCTTCGCGGGCCAAGTCCGTGGACGGCACCGCCAAGCCGGCCAAGGCACCGGCACGCAAGCCCGCCGCATCCAAGAAATAAGCCACAGCCATCTTTGAGGAATACACATCATGGGAAAAATCACCGGCTTCATGGAGTACCAGCGCCTTGAAGAGGGCTACAAGCCCGTCAAGGAACGCCTGAAGAACTACAAGGAGTTCGTCATCGGTCTCGATGACAAGCAGGAGCAGATCCAGGCCGCTCGCTGCATGGACTGCGGCACGCCGTTCTGCAACAACGGCTGTCCGGTCAACAATATCATTCCGGACTTCAACAATCTGGTCTACCAGCAGGACTGGGAAGCGGCGATCGAGGTACTCCACAGCACCAACAACTTCCCCGACTTCACCGGCCGCATCTGCCCCGCGCCCTGCGAGGCGGCCTGCACGCTGAACATCCAGAAGTCGCCTGTCGGCATTAAGAGCATCGAGCACGGCATCATCGACCGCGCCTGGGAAAACGGCTGGGTCAAGCCCCAGGTGCCGGCCGTCAAGACCGGCAAGAAGGTGGCTGTCGTCGGTTCCGGTCCTGCCGGGCTGGCTGCGGCACAGCAGCTCGCCCGTGCGGGCCACACCGTCACCGTGTTCGAGAAGAACGACCGCATCGGCGGCCTGCTGCGCTACGGCATTCCCGACTTCAAGCTCGACAAGTCCCACATCGACCGCCGCATCGAGCAGATGCAGGCCGAGGGCGTGGAATTCCGCCGGGGCGTGCTGGTCGGCGACTGGCCCAAGTCGGGTGCCGCCAGCAAGATCACCAACTGGCATCAGGAAACCATCAGCGCCAAGCAGCTGCAGAAGGATTTCGATGCCGTGCTGATCGCAGCCGGCTCCGAGCAGAGTCGCGACCTGCCCGTGCCGGGACGTGACCTCGACGGCGTGCACTTCGCCATGGAGTTCCTGCCCCAGCAGAACAAGATCAACGCCGGCGACAAGCTCGCCAAGCAGCTCCTCGCCACCGGCAAGCACGTCATCGTGATCGGCGGCGGCGACACCGGCAGCGACTGCGTGGGCACCAGCAACCGCCAGGGCGCCGAAAGCGTGGTGCAGTTCGAGCTCATGCCGCAGCCTCCGGTCGAGGAAAACCGTCCCATGACCTGGCCCTACTGGCCGATCAAGCTGCGCACCAGCTCCAGCCACGACGAAGGCTGCGAACGCGCCTTCGCCATCGCCACCAAGGAATTCGTGCCCGGTACCGGCAAGGACAAGGGCCGCGTGGTGGGCGTCAAGACTGTCCACGTCGAATGGAAGGACGGCAAGATGGTCGAAGTCCCCGGCAGCGAGCAGGTCTACAAGGCCGACCTCGTGCTGCTGGCCATGGGCTTCGTGCATCCTGTGGCAGAGATGCTCAAGTCCTTCGGAATGGAGCTCGACGGCCGCGGCAATGCCAAGGCCGGCACCGACGAGGAAGGCGGATACGCCACCAGCGTCAAGGGCACCTTCGTTGCAGGCGATGTGCGCCGCGGCCAGTCCCTCGTGGTGTGGGCCATCCGTGAAGGCCGTCAGGCCGCCCGCGCGGTGGATCAGTACCTGATGGGATCGAGCGTGCTCCCGCGCTGATGCCATCTGCGCACTGTCCCCGCCATATGCGCGGGCGCGGCGGGGCGCATGCCTTTGCCGGCTGTGCCGGTCTGAGCGGCTCCTTCAGGGAGCCGCTTTTTTGTTGCGGCTGACGATGGATCGGCCTGAGGAAAATCCCGAAATGCGCGGGGAAACGGGAGTGGAAGCGTCTTCTTCAAACTGTCCTTGAAAATAATCAAGGATTTGTTGGAGATATTTACCCCCAATATTGGGGATTTTCAAAGAGGTTCTCAGAGGAAGAGCAGAAGATGCGTCATCCTTGCGTCAGAATGAAAACATAGACTGAAATGCGTAGAAACAGCTTGTCCCTCTGGCATCGCAAGATAGTTCATCTGGGGAAGGCGGGGAGTTTCTGCACGCAGAGTGGTCTGCATTTATTTTCATTCGAGATCTGTCGAAATGTCCTCTGGGCATATTCGCGGGTCCGCTACTTCGCAGGACTGCGTTTCCTGCAGAAGATACCGTGCAAGTGCATCAGGGAGAATCACATGCTTGGCCGTATTACCGAACGGTCCGCGACGCCAGCCGAGAAACTGGCCGCGACCCAAATGTTCAACCAGCCCCAGTTCCGTTTCCATACGCGCGATTGCATGCGCAGCGAGGCGTATGCCATGTATGGCATCAATGCCGAGATTGAATTCACATGCATCCAGCCCGATTTCTACGAGATCTCGGTGCGCCATGAGCCCAACAGCGGGCGCTTCAGCTGGAACAGTCCCCACACGTTCATGTACATGCTGCAGATGCTGTCTGCACGCATGGTGAGCCTCAAGGGCTATCCCTATTTCGCCTTTGGGCACTATCGCCGGCCGGTGGGCGGGCTGCAGATCCGTGTCGAGGGCAGCAGCCGCTACACGCAGTACTGTCTGAGGATGCTGCACACCCCGGAAATTCCTGCCGATGCACTGAGCCGCAAGGTGCTGTGGACCAAGATCCGCCCTGCCGAGCCGCAGAAGTTCGATTTCTCGCGCGATCTCATCCGCTCCGAGTTCTGCTGGTGAGTCTGTCTCTGGCGCAGACTGGCTCGGCTTGACTGGGCTCGGAAGACATAGGACGCCCGCCGCTGCATGGCAGCAGCCGGAGGGGCGGCTCCGAGGCATGATGCAAGCCACCTCGGCGCCAAGCACACACGGGCCCTTGCGGGCCCGTGGATGAGGACAGCTTCTGCACATGGCTGGCTCCTTGGCCTGCCATGCGCTCTACAAAGTCAGGCCTGCGGGGGGATCGTTTCGTCTGCTGCAGATTGCGGACGCACCGGACGGGGCCGACCATTCTGGTCGATGGCCACATAGGTGACGGTGGCATCCGTGACCTTGAGGTAGCTGCCCTGGGCATCGAAACGTTCGGCGTAGACCTCGACCTTGAGCGTCATCGAGGTGTTGCCGATGTGCAGGATGGAGCTGTAGAACGACAGAATGTCGCCCACGCGCACGGGCTGCTTGAAGATGAACTCCTTGACGGCCACGGTGGCCGTGCGTCCGCGCGACAGCTTGAAGGCCGTGATGGCACCGGCCATGTCCACGTGCGACATGACCCAGCCGCCGAAGATGTCGCCATTGGCATTGCAGTCGGCCGGCATGGGCACGACCTTGAGCACCAGCTCATGGGTCTTGCCGATTTCATCGGGCAGGCGGTCCAGAAAGTTGCGGTCGTTGGCCGTGTTGTGTGAACCGGGGCCGTGGACGGTGGGAAGAGGGGTTTTTTCCGAAGGTGTCATGGTGATCTCTTGTGAAGACGGGAAATGCGGGAAAGGTGCGGGTCCTGCCCGTCATGGATGAACGGGCACGGCCATCGGCACTCGGCAGGGAGCCTGATGTGAGGCGTTTCCTGCCGGTGGTGTGCAGGCCTTTCTTGCGCGATACGTCTCTGATTGTGCCCAATTCGCAGGAAGTGCGGAGGAGACGGCCCTATTTCCCGCAGCGGTGTCCATGATCTGGCCGGGCTCCGGAGCCCGGAACGGGGGAGAGGGGGACCTGTGTTTGCGGGGACAATGGAGGGCTGTGCACTGTCCCGGAATGCTGTGACGGTGCTTTTGCCATAGGCACCACCGACACATCGATTCATGGGGAGATCAGGCATGCGAGGCATGGGACGCGCGATGCAGTATGAGGAATTGCCTGCACGGCCCGGTGCAACGCGCAGCGACTGGCAGACGCTGCGGCGCCTGCTGCCCTATCTGTGGCAGTACCGGTGGCGGGTGGCGGTGGCGCTGGGCTTCATGGTGGGGGCCAAGCTGGCCAATATCGGGGTGCCCATTCTGCTCAAGCAGCTCGTGGATGCGCTCAACGTGCATCCGGGCAGCGCCTCTGGCATGGTGGTGGTGCCCGTGGGCCTGCTCGTGGCCTATGGCCTGTTGCGGCTGGCCACGACGGTGTTCACCGAGGTGCGCGAATGGATGTTTGCACCGGCGACCGAGGGCGCCGCGCGCAGCATTGCGCTGCAGGTGTTCCGGCATCTCACCCGGCTCAGCCTGCGCTTTCACCTCGATCGCCAGACGGGCGGCATGACGCGCGATGTCGAGCGCGGCGCCGCTGCCGTGCGGGGGCTGATCTCGGTTTCGCTCTACAGCATCATCCCTACGCTGGTCGAGGTAGGACTGGTGCTGGCGATCCTGGCCATTCGGTTCGATGCCGCCTTTGTCTGGATCACGCTGACGGCTCTGGTGGCCTATATCGGCTTCACGGTGAGCGTGACGGAGTGGCGCAACCATTTCCGGCGCGAGATGAACCGGCTGGAATCCGTGGCGCAGACCCATGCGGTCGATGCGCTGCTCAACTACGAGACGGTCAAGTACTTCAACAACGAGGAGTGGGAGGCGCGTCGCTACGACCGGGGCCTGAGAGCCTACTTCGCTGCGGCCGTGAAGAGCCAGGGGTCGCTGAGTCTGCTCAACAGCGGGCAGCAGCTCATCATCGCCACGGCACTGGTGGCCATTCTGTGGCGGGCGTCGCAAGGGGTGGCCGCCGGGCGGCTCACCATCGGCGATCTGGTGATGGTGAATGCCTTCATGATCCAGCTCTATGTGCCGCTGAACTTTCTGGGGGTGCTGTACCGGCAGATCCGGCAGAGCCTGACCGATCTGGACCGCATGTTCTCGCTCATCGACACGCCGTGCGAGATCGTCGATGCGCCCGGGGCTTCCGAGTTGCGCACGGAATCGGGACTGCCCACGGTGTGCTTCGAGCGGGTGAGTTTTGCCTACGATCCGGAGCGTCCCATCCTGCACGAGGTCGACTTCACCATTCCGGCTGGGCGGACCGTGGCGGTGGTGGGGCACTCGGGGGCTGGCAAGTCGACGCTGTCACGGCTGCTGTACCGCTTCTATGACGTGACCGGCGGCCGTATCACGGTGGATGGGCAGGACCTCCGGGGCGTGACGCAGGACAGTCTGCGGCGGGCCATCGGCATCGTGCCGCAGGACACGGTGCTCTTCAATGACACCGTGGCCTACAACATCGCCTATGGCCGGGTCGGGGCCACGCGCGAGGAGATCGAAGACGCAGCGCGTGCTGCACGCATCCACGACTTCGTGGCGAGCCTGCCCAGGGGCTATGACACCATGGTGGGCGAGCGCGGCCTCAAGCTCTCGGGAGGAGAGAAGCAGCGGGTGGCGATCGCGCGGGCCCTGCTCAAGAACCCTCCGATCATGGTGCTCGACGAGGCCACCTCCGCCCTCGATTCCGCCACCGAGCGGGCCATCCAGCACGAGCTGCACGCCGTGGCCGACAACAAAACCACGCTCGTGATTGCCCACCGCCTGTCCACGGTCGTCGATGCCCACGAGATTCTGGTGCTCGACCATGGCCGCATCGTGGAACGCGGGACCCACGCCGGGCTGCTCGCCCAGGGCGGGCGCTATGCCGCCATGTGGGCGCTCCAGCAGAGCACGCAGCAGGAGTGATCGTCAGGGAAAACCCGCAGAAAAGAGCGGCGCCGGCTGCATGTTGGCGCGATATGTGCATATCAGAATAAGAAACCGGCGCCAGATGACGGTACACTCGCGAATGTGTGCGTTTGTAAGATTCGTGTAGGCTTATGTTTCTGCACGACATTTGCGCCATTCCATTCCATCCCTTGAATCCAGGAGAGAGACTGATGCACAAGAAATACCTGATTGCCGCCGCTGCAGGCGCACTGGTTCTGGCACTGACCGGGTGCGGTCAGAAAGATACGCCCGCATCTGGTGCGTCCGGCGCATCGGCCACCGGCTCGGCTGCCCCGGCCCGCGCGGCCGACACCATGGCCAAGATCAAGTCCAGCGGCGTGGTCAACCTCGGGGTGCGTGAGTCCTCGGGCCTGGGCTACACCCTGGGCAACGGCAAGTACGTGGGCTTCCACACCGAGATGGCCGAGCGCATCGTCGACGACCTGAAGAAGGATCTCGGCATGTCCGCCCTCAAGATCAACTACCAGCCGATCACCTCGCAGAACCGCATTCCGCTGCTGCAGAACGGCACCATCGACTTCGAGTGCGGCTCCACCACCAACAACAAGGCCCGCCAGAAGGACGCCGACTTTGCCGACACCACCTATGTCGAGGAAGTGCGCATCGCCACCAAGGCCAACTCCGGCATCAACAGCATCGAGGACCTCAACGGCAAGACCGTGGTTACCACCACGGGCACCACGTCCGTGCAGACCCTGCGCAAGAACGAGCATGCCAAGAGCATGAACTTCAAGGAAGTGATGGGCAAGGACCATGCCGACAGCTTCCTGATGCTCGAATCCGGCCGCGCCGACGCCTTCGTGATGGATGCCTCCATTCTGGCGGCCAACATTTCCAAGTCCAAGACGCCCAAGGACTACAAGATCCTGACCCAGGTGCTGTCGGTCGAGCCGATCGCCTGCATGCTGCCCAAGGGCGACGAGAAATTCCGCAAGGCGGTCAACGATTCGATCGAACGCCAGATCAAGGACGGATCGCTCGAGAAGCTCTACACCAAGTGGTTCATGCAGCCGATCCCGCCGAACAATGCGGTCATCGGCCTGCCGCTGTCGGCCAGCACCAAGGATGCATGGGCGCATCCCAACAACAAGCCGATGGAAGACTACCAGCAGAAGTAAGCCCGGCGCGGGGGATCAGGGGAGCTGCTTTCCCTGGTTCCCGGGCCGTTTCCGGCAGCAGGGCCTCCCCCTAAAGGAAGAGGCCCTGTACCGGAGCTCCATGACACCTGGCTCCCCCAATGCGTGCGCGGGGCCCGATGCCATGGCGGGCAAGCCCCATGGGGGCCGGGCAGAGGTGCACAGGATGCGCCTGGCCTGCAGACGGATGCGTCCGGGAGGGAACTCTCTGCGGACCTGCATGCGTCGGGACTCTTCGTTCACGAGACGGGGAGCATTTCTTGAACATGACGGAAAGGCAATGCCATGAGTTGGGATTGGCAAGTTTTCTGCCGGGATACCCTGACGGGGGATGTGGTCCCGGGATGCTATGGGCATGGCGATGTCACCACCTACCTGAACTGGATGCTGTCGGCATGGGGGTGGACCATCTCCGTGTCGGTGTGTTCGCTGGTGCTGGCGCTCGCCGTCGGCGTGGTGGTGGGGACCCTGCGAACCCTGCCCCAGGACCGGCCGGGCAACCGGCTGCTGGCCATGCTGGGCAATGTGTGGGTGGAGCTGTTCCGCAACGTGCCGCTGCTGGTGCAGATATTCCTGTGGTACTTCGTGGTGCCGGCACTCGTGCCGCCGCTCAAGGCGCTGCCGGGCTTTGTGATGGTGGTGCTGGCGCTCGGTCTCTTTACCTCGTCGCGGATCGCAGAGCAGATGCGCTCGGGCATTCTGGCGCTGCCGCGCGGGCAGCGGAACGCGGCGCTTGCGCTCGGCATGAGCACATGGCAGAGCTACCGCTATGTGCTGCTGCCCATGGCGTTTCGCATCATCGTGCCGCCGCTCACGAGCGAGTCGATGAACATCGTCAAGAACTCGGCCGTGGCCTTTGCGGTGTCGATCTCCGAGCTCACCATGTTCGCCATGCAGGCCCAGGAAGAGACCGCACGCGGCACCGAGATCTATCTGGCCGTGACGGGGCTCTACGTGCTGACGGCCCTGGCCATCAACCGCATCATGGCCTTCATCGAGCGGCGCACCCGCGTGCCCGGCCTGATCGTGGCGGGAGGACACTGACATGCTGCATCTCGACTTCAGCGTCTACACCTGGCAGGTCATCTCGCAGTACATCCTCAAGGGGCTGTATTTCAGCGTGGAGCTGACCGTCATCTCGACCGTGGGCGGCATTGTGCTCGGCACGGTGCTCGCGCTCATGCGGCTCTCCAGCCATCGCCTGCTGCACATTCCGGCAACCATCTACATCAACGGCATGCGCTCCATCCCGCTGGTGATGGTGATTCTGTGGTTCTTCCTGCTCGTGCCGGCCAGCGTCTACAACGCGCTCGACGTGCCGTCGGGCAGCCGCAAGGAGGTGTCGGCCATCCTGACCTTTGTGGCCTTCGAGGCGGCGTACTTTGCCGAGATCGTCCGTGCCGGGATCCAGTCGATTCCGCGGGGGCAGATCTTCGCGGGACAGGCGCTGGGCATGACCTATGCCCAGAACATGCGGCTGGTGATCCTGCCGCAGGCCTTCCGCAACATGCTGCCGGTGTTCCTCACGCAGATCATCATTCTGTTCCAGGACACGTCCCTCGTGTATGCCATCGGCGCGTATGACCTGCTCAAGGGCTTCCAGCTCGCGGGCCGCGAATACGGCGTGGTGGAGTCCTATCTGCTGGCGGCCGTGACGTACTTCGTGATCAGCTTCGGCCTGTCGACCTTCGTCAAGCACATCAACAAGAAAATCGCCATCATCCGCTGACTGCGCGGTGGCAGGCAAGGAGAAATTCCGTGAGTGATACTCCCATGATCCAACTCAAGAACGTGAGCAAGTGGTACGGTTCCGTGCAGGTGCTCAACGAGTGTTCCACCGATATCCGCAAGGGGGAGGTGGTGGTGGTCTGTGGTCCGTCCGGCTCGGGCAAGTCCACCCTCATCAAGACCATCAACGGGCTCGAACCCATCCAGAAGGGCGAGATCTACGTCGACGGGCAGGCGCTCCATGATGCCCGCACCGATCTGCCCCGGCTGCGCAGCCGGGTCGGCATGGTGTTCCAGCATTTCGAGCTGTTCCCGCACCTGAGCGTGACCGACAACCTCACGCTGGCACAGATCAAGGTGCTCGGGCGCGGCAAGAACGAAGCCCGCGAGCGCGGTCTCAAGATGCTCGACCGGGTGGGTCTGCTGGCGCACAAGGACAAGTTCCCGGGCCAGCTCTCGGGCGGCCAGCAGCAGCGTGTGGCCATTGCCCGCGCCCTGAGCATGGATCCCATCGTGATGCTGTTCGACGAGCCTACCTCCGCCCTCGATCCAGAGATGGTGGGAGAGGTGCTCGACGTGATGGTCAAGCTCGCCAACGAAGGCATGACCATGATGTGCGTCACGCACGAGATGGGCTTTGCCCGCAAGGTCAGCCATCGGGTGATCTTCATGGACGTGGGGGGCAAGATCCTGGAGGACTGCAGCCGCGACGAATTCTTCGGCAATCCGGATGCGCGTCAGCCTCGCACCAAGGACTTCCTGAGCAAGATTCTCAACCACTGAGTCTGTGGATTGTGCCGGGCGGGGCGCATCGCCAGGGAGTGTGCCGTGCTTGTCCATGCCGTCCGTTCTGCCGGCGCCTTCGGGCGCCGGTGTGCTTGGTGGGGGTGGGCATTGATGGGACAATGCCGGCATGAACACCTCTGCCTCCCAGACCCTCACCATCACCCGTCCCGACGACTGGCACCTGCACGTGCGCGATGGCGCCGCGCTGCAGACCGTGGTGCCGCATACGGCAGCGCAGTTTGCGCGCGCCATCATCATGCCCAATCTGCGGCCACCTGTGACCACGGCTGCGCAGGCGCAGGCCTACCGCGAGCGGGTGCTGGCCGCCGTGCCGGCAGGGGTGCACTTCGAGCCGCTCATGACTCTGTACCTGACCGACAACACCTCCCCCGACGAGGTGGCGCGTGCCAGGGAGGCGGGTGTGGTGGCGTTCAAGCTGTATCCGGCCGGTGCGACCACCAACAGCGATGCCGGCGTGACCGACATCCGCAAGACCTACGCCACGCTCGAGGCCATGCAGCGCCACGGACTGCTGCTGCTGGTGCATGGCGAGGTGACCGATCCTGCCGTGGACATCTTCGATCGCGAGTCCGTGTTCATCGAGCGCGTGATGCAGCCGCTGCGGCGTGACTTTCCGGAACTCAAGGTGGTGTTCGAGCACATCACCACGCGCGAGGCAGCCGATTACGTGCGCGAATCCGACGCCCATACTGCGGCCACCATCACCGCGCACCATCTGCTCTACAACCGCAATGCGCTGTTCATGGGGGGTATCCGCCCGCACTACTACTGTCTGCCGGTGCTCAAGCGCGAGCAGCATCGCCAGGCCCTCGTGGCGGCAGCCACCAGCGGCTCTCCCCGTTTCTTCCTGGGAACCGACAGCGCCCCCCATGCCGCAGCGCTGAAGGAAAACGCCAGCGGATGCGCGGGCTGCTACACCGCGCCGGCCGCCATGGAGCTGTATGCCACCGCCTTCGATGCGGCAGGGGCGCTCGACCGGCTCGAAGCCTTTGCCTCCTTCCATGGCCCCGACTTCTATGGACTGCCCCGCAATGCCTCCACGCTGACGCTGGCGCGCGAGGACTGGCGCGTGCCCGACAGCTACCCCTTCGGCGATGCCGATGTGAAACCGCTGGAGGCAGGCGAGCTGCTGCACTGGCGCGTGGTGGGCTGAGCGCTTTTCTGCAGGCCGGATAGTCGATGGCCGATGACCCGGCCTCGTCTTCTGCTCCTGCGCCGGCCCTCTGGATGATCCGATTTTCCTGAATTTCCCCTCTACGGAGATGCCATGCATACCCCAGGCCCCCATGTTCCGGCTTCCAGTCGGCGCACCCATGCCGAGTTCGATGCCCTGTCGAGCGGCATCTCGGATCGGCTCAACTGGCTGCGCGCCGGCGTGCTGGGCGCCAACGACGGCATCGTCTCGACCGCCGGGCTGGTGCTGGGGGTGGCGGGCGCCACATCCAGCCATGCGGCCCTGCTGACGGCGGGGATCGCGGGGCTGGTGTCGGGGGCGCTGTCGATGGCGGCGGGCGAGTATGTATCGGTGAGCACGCAGCGCGACACCGAACAGGCCGCCGTGGCGCTGGAACGCACCGAGCTCGACGAGCTGCCGGCTCAGGAGCTGGAAGAGCTCACGCGCCTGCTCGAACAGAAGGGCATGAGCCATGACGTGGCTCACCAGGCCGCGCGCGAGATGACGCGCCACAATGCGCTGGCTGCGCATTCCGAGATCGAGCTGGGCATCAAGCCCGGGGCCTACACCAACCCCCTGCAGGCTGCGCTGGCATCGGCACTGGCCTTTGCCATCGGGGCGCTGGTGCCGCTGCTGTCGGTATTGCTGGTGCCGCTCGCACATGCGGTGCCCATCACCGCCCTGGCAGTGACGGTCGCGCTGTCGGTCACCGGGATGGTGTCGGCCCGGCTGGGGCAGGCCCCCGTGGTGGTGGCCACGATCCGCAACGTGGTCGGCGGCATTCTGGCCATGGGTGTGACCTATGCCATCGGCAGACTCGTGGGGGGACAGCTGCCGGGCTGACACGGCAGCTCTGGGAGGAGTACACGAGGGGTACACGGGTCTTGCAAAGCCCGCAGCAGGCTCCACCTGCGAGGCATGAATACCCTGCAAGCACCCTCGCGCACCGCGGCCGTGCTGGCACAACTGCTGGAACGGTTGGACGCCAGTCCCTCGGTGGATGCGCATCAATACCAACTGGTCGTGGACCGGCTCGCCGGTCTGCTGGCCGATCCTTCCGTGAACTGGGAGCCGCTGCTCGCGGCCAGCCCTGCAGCTGCCGTGGTGTACGAGAACCTGCACTACGACGCAGCGGGTCTGTGCCGCAGTCCGCTCGATACCGCTGCCGGTGCCGAAATGGAGGCGCGCGAGCTCATCGGCCGTGTGCGCCGTCCGGTGGCGCCAGGAGCGACGCCGCCGGTCTGAGCTGGGTGGACTGCCATTGCACTTCTTCAAGGCTTCAAGGAGCATCCCTTCATGAGCGAATCCCTGCACATTGTGTGCCCCCACTGTCATACCACCAACCGCATCGCCCCCGAGCAGCTCGGACAGTCGCCCGACTGCGGCAAGTGCCATCAGCCCCTGTTCACAGGGCACCCGGTGGCGCTCGATGACGAGGCCACCTTCGATCGACACATCTCCCGGAGCCAGATTCCGGTGGTGGTGGATTTCTGGGCGCCCTGGTGCGGTCCCTGCCGCATGATGGCCCCTGCCTACGAGCAGGCTGCCCAGCTGCTGGAGCCCCACGTTCAGGTGGCCAAGGTCAACACGGAGGCGGCCCAGACGCTGGGCGCCAGGCACCAGATCCGCAGCATCCCTACTCTGGCGCTGTTTGTCGGAGGCCGTGAAGTGGCACGCCAGTCGGGGGCGCTCACGTCGCCGGCACAGATCGTGCAGTGGGTGCAGTCCCATCTGCCACGGTAAGCAGCAGCGTTTTTCCCCCTCGATTGGAGAACCCCATGGAAGACAGGAACGAAAAGATCCTCGACTACATCGACAGATTGGTGACAGAGGAAAAGGCCCTGCGCGACAAGCCCGTCAAGCCCGAGGCCGAACATGCACGGCTGCGGCATCTGCAGGAGCAGCTGGATCAGTGCTGGGATCTGCTGCGCCAGCGCCGGGCGCGGCAGGAGTTCGGCGAGAACCCCGACGCAGCCTCGGTGCGCGATGCGGGGACGGTGGAGCGCTATACCGGCTGAGCCTCTGGCGGCAACAGGCAGCGCCCCTGCCGGGCCAGCTCCCGAAAACCCTGTGCCAGATGATCGAGCAGTTCCCGCACGGCGGGACGCATGCCCTGGCGGGAGGCATAGGCTGCCTGGATGACCCCGGTGGGGGCATGCCACCCGGGCAGCACCTGCACCAGCGTGCCTTGCTGGAGGGCTTCGTGCACGAACAGCCTGGGCAATACGGCGCAGCCGAGTCCATCCAGTGCCGCCTGCAGCAGCGGCTGCATGTCGTCCACGACCAGGCGGGGCGTGACCAGCACTTCCTGCGGTTCGTCCGCCGCATTCCGCAGGCTCCAGCGATGGGCTTCCGGTGAGTTGCCCAGCCCGAGGGCGGGAAAGTCTCCGAGGTCGCGCGGATGCAGGGGCGTAGAGCGGTGCTGCAGCACCGCGGGCGCTGCCACCAGCAGATGGGGACTGAGCGCGAGAGGGCGAACGATCTCTTCGGCAGGCAGGGCCGCATCCTGGGGACGCACGCGCAGCGCGACGTCCACGCCGTCTTCCCACACATCGACATTGCGGTTGGTGGCCGTCACGCGCAGCTGCACGCCGGGCCAGCGGTGCAGGAAGGTGTCGAGCATGGCCTGGGCCGCATGGCCGAGCAGCGCGGGCGGGCACGACAGCTGCACCCGCCCCAGCGGTTCCACCGTGCGGCTGGCAGCCAGGGATTCTGCTACCCGGGCCTCGGCCACCAGCGCCCGGCAATGAGGGAGCAGTGCAGCTCCCGTGTCGGTCAGTGCAAAGCGGCGTGTGCTGCGCTGCAGCAGTCGCACCCCCAGTCGAGCTTCCAGCAGGGCGACGTGGCGGCTCAGGCGGGATTTGGGAATTCCCAGCACCCTGCTGGCCGCGGCAAAGCCCCCGTGCTCTACCACGGCGGCAAAGTAGGCATAGGCATTGAGATCGGTCATGGAGCGAGTCCTGGCAATCGAAGGCATGGCTCGCCATTATCGTTCCACGCATGGAACGCTGAAGACCACCATGGCGCCTTGTGGCAGGGCCTGCAGGCAGCATGTACGGAGCATGACAGCGGAGCCGGTGGGCGGCTTCCGCGAGGGCAGGGCCTGCGACGCGGCGACATCCGGGCCGCGTGGCGCGGGGCTTTCTCTGCCTCTACAGAACCGAAAGGACACCTTTTCATGACCGATTCCAAACGCATCGTTGCTACCCGCCGTGCCCCCGCGCGCCACTGGGTGGGAGACGGCTTTCCCGTCCATGGCATGTTCGACTACAACGGCGCACAGGTGCCTGCGCGCAGCCCCTTCCTGCTGCTCGACTATGCGGCGCCCTGTGCCTTTGAGCCCCACACGGGCTACCGTCGCGGCGTGGGCCAGCACCCGCACCGGGGCTTCGAGACTGTGACTCTGGTGTACGACGGGGAGGTGGAGCACCGCGATTCGGCCGGGGGCGGAGGCGTCATCGGCAAGGGCGATGTGCAGTGGATGACGGCAGGGGCTGGATTGATGCACGAGGAATTCCATTCCGAGCGCTACAGCCGCACCGGAGGGCCGTTCGAGATGATCCAGCTCTGGGTCAATCTGCCTGCCCGCGACAAGTTGACACCGCCGCGCTACCAGGCCATCACCGCCGACCGCATCCCCGAGGTGGCGCTGCCGGGCGGCGCGGGCACGATGCGCCTCGTGGCGGGCGAGTTCGCCGGGCAGCAGGGGCCGGCCCTCACCCATACCCCGATGCGGGTCTGGGACGTGACGCTCGCTGCCGGGGCTACCGTGTCCCTGCCGCAGCCCGAGGGCTGGACGACGCTGCTGGTGGTGCGCAGCGGGGAGCTGGGCGTGCAGGGCCAGGCCACGCTCGAAGCCGCCGAGATGGCCACCCTCACCACCGAGGGCACGGACGTGACGCTGCAGGCCCAGGGGGGTGCGGACGTGCATCTGCTGCTGCTCTCCGGCGAACCCATCGACGAGCCGGTGGTGGGCTATGGCCCCTTTGTGATGAACACGCGCGAGGAGATCGTGCAGGCGATCGACGACCTCCAGCAGGGACGCTTCGGCCGCATGGACGAATGACGGCCCGGCGTCCGGCACCGCAGCCGTCTTGAAATTGCGGGGATCTTCCCGATATGGAAGGTTCTGTCGCCGAAAGGCGGGGCGCATGGTGCGCCTCGCCTGTTTCCGTGACAGGACGAGGACCTCATGAAACGCATCATCCTGTTCCTGCTCACCAACGTGGCTGTGGTGGCCACGTTGGGCATCGTGACCAGCCTGCTGGGGGTCAACCGCTACCTCACGGCGCAGGGCGTCAACTACGGCATGCTGCTGGCGTTTTCGTTCATCGTCGGCTTCACCGGCGCGATCATCTCGCTGCTGATGAGCAAGCCCATGGCCAAGGCCACCATGGGGCTGCACATGATCGACCAGCCTTCCAATGCCGACGAGGCCTGGATCGTCGAGACCGTGCGCCAGCTGGCTGACCGTGCCGGCATTGCCATGCCTGAGGTGGGGATCTACGAGGGCGAGGCCAACGCCTTTGCCACGGGCGCGTTCAAGAATTCGGCTCTGGTGGCGGTGTCCACGGGCCTGCTGCAGGGCATGACCAGGGAAGAAATCCAGGCCGTGCTCGGCCATGAAATCTCCCACGTGGCCAACGGCGACATGGTCACGCTCACGCTGGTTCAGGGGGTGGTGAACACCTTCGTGGTGTTCCTGAGCCGGGTGATCGGTTCGCTGGTCGACGGGGCCCTGCGCCGCAACAGCGACAGCGAGTCCGGGCCGGGCATTGCCTACACCATCACCACCATCGTGCTCGACATTCTGTTCGGATTTCTGGCCTCGATCATCGTGGCCTGGTTCAGCCGCCAGCGCGAGTTTCGGGCCGATGCCGGGTCGGCCCGTCTGCTGGGCAATCGCACCCCCATGATCCATGCACTGCAGCGCCTTGGTGGGATGCAGCCGGGCGAGCTGCCCAAGGGCATGCAGGCCTTCGGCATTGCCGGGGGGCTGGGCGAGCTGTTTGCCAGCCACCCGCCGCTGGAGGTGCGCATCGCGGCGCTCCAGAAGCTGCAGGGATGAGCGGCAGGCGTGTGGGATGCCACAGGCCCCTTGCGGGGCCTTGGTGATCGGGCAGCAGATACCGGGTCGGCCAGACCACCGGACAGCGAACAAGCCGCAGGGGCGCACAAGACCCTGCGGCTTCTTTGTGGGGCCCCGTTGCCCGAGGTGGGCGGTGAGCGCTCAGGAAGGGAGCGTTTCGGCCGCGGGGGCGACGGAAGCGCTTGCCGTGACCGGCTGGGGCTGCTGCTGCCTGCGGGACGCCCGGGGTGCGCGGGAGCGGGTGGGTGGTGCAGCCGGGGTCATGAGGGCCATCACTTCGGCCCAGTGCAGGATTTCGAGCCGGCCGTCGGGGTGCTCGGCCAGGGCGGTGAGGCTTTCTACCCAGTCGCCGTCGTTGGCGTAGAGCAGGCCATCCATGTCGCGCAGCTCGGCATGGTGGATGTGGCCGCAGACGACGCCATCGGCCCCGCGGCGGCGGGCTTCGCGTGCCACGGCATGCTCGAAGTCGCTCACGTAGCTCACGGCTCGCTTGACCTTGAGCTTGAGCTTGAGGTACTGGGACAGCGACCAGTAGGGCAGCCCGAGCCGCGCCCGCAGCGAGTTGAGGTGGCGGTTGAGGCGCAGGGTGAATTCGTACAGGCTGTCGCCGACATAGGCCAGCCAGCGAGCGCACTGGATCACGCCGTCGAACAGATCGCCATGCGTGATCCACAGCCGGCGGCCATCGGCAGTGGTGTGCAGCCAGTCTTCGGCCACCTCGATGCCACCGAAGTTGTTGTTGCCGTAGGTGCGCGCGAATTCGTCGTGGTTGCCGGGGATGTAGATCACCCGGGTGCCCTTGCGGGCCTTGCGCAGCAGCTTCTGCACCACGTCGTTGTGGGTCTGCGGCCAGTGCCATGAGCGTCGCAGCTGCCAGCCGTCGATGATGTCGCCGACGAGGTACAGGGTTTCACTGTCGGTGTGGCGCAGGAAATGCAGCAGGGCATGGGCCTGGCAGTCCGGCAGGCCGAGGTGCACGTCCGAAATCCACAGGGTGCGAAAGCGTCGTACCGGCATGGCGTCTTCGGGAGACGAAGGCGCATGCGGGCGGGGGGCTGCATCGCCAGGGGCGCTGGGGTCCGGCATCGTCCGTGCCGCCACGGGGGCAGAGAGGAGGGCGCGTGCGGGGGCGAAGGAGGGGAGGGTGCATCCGGGCCGTGTCATGCAGGGGATGGTGGCAAGCTCCTGTGATGGTCGTGTGGCAGAACGATGAAACCGGCGTGACGTGGCGCCAGCGCCCCAGGCCTGCCGCGGGGAAGGGCTCCGACCCGAAATGCACACGGCCTGCCCCTGAAAGGGCCGGATCGGCACTCCAGGAGCAGGCCGTGGCCCGCTTGCAGGGGATTGGGGAAGGGCAGGCCGCTGCTGTGTGCAGCCGGTGCGTCCTCAGGCGGGGAGGAAGCCGTCGATCGACAGGTAGCGCTCTCCCGTGTCGTAGTTGAAGCCCAGCACCCGTGCCTGGGCAGGCAGCTCGGGGAGCTTCTGGGCAATGGCGGCCAGGGTGGCGCCGCTGCTGATGCCCACGAGCAGGCCTTCCTGCGTGGCGGCCCGCCGGGCGTATTCCATGGCGCTCGGGCCATCGACCTGGATGGTGCCGTCGAGCAGGCTGACGTCGAGGTTGCGCGGGATGAACCCTGCGCCGATGCCCTGCAGCGGGTGGGGGCCGGGCTGGCCGCCGCTGATGACCGGGGACTGCGTGGGTTCCACGGCAAACACCTTGAGCTGCGGCCATGCCTGCTTGAGCACGCGGGCCACGCCCGTGAGGTGGCCGCCCGTGCCCACGCCGGTGACGAGCGCATCGAGCCCCTCGGGGAAGTCGGCCAGGATTTCCTGGGCGGTGGTGCGGGAGTGGATCTCGGGGTTGGCAGGGTTGTCGAACTGCTGCGGAATCCACGCCCCCGGGGTCTGGGCAGCAAGTTCCTCGGCGCGGGCGATGGCGCCCTTCATGCCCTTTTCGCGCGGGGTGAGGTCGAACTGTGCGCCGTAGGCCAGCATCAGGCGGCGGCGTTCGATGCTCATGCTCTCGGGCATCACCAGAATGAGCCGATAGCCCTTGACTGCGGCCACCATGGCCAGCCCCACACCGGTGTTGCCGCTGGTGGGCTCGATGATGGTGGCGCCGGGCTTGAGCTGTCCGGAAGCCTCGGCGGCCTCGATCATGCTCAGGGCAATGCGGTCCTTGAGGCTGCCGGCGGGGTTGAAGCGTTCGGCCTTGATCCAGACCTCGCGCTCGGGGAACAGGCGCGAGAAACGGATGTGCGGCGTGCGGCCAATGGTGTCGAGTACGGATGCGGCTTTCATGGGATGTCCTTTCGGTAGGGGGCTGCCGGCCGGGCCCATCTGGGTGGCTTGTGCAGGTGGACATCATTCTGCAGGTTTTGTTATGACTAATCCTCATGAAGTTACACCGCAGCAGCGACGCCATGTTGGCCATTCCCCTACTGTTTTCATGGGATTTGAAAGGCTCGTTTTCTCCCCTGCACGGCGACGCGTGTCGTGCAGGGTGGCTTGAAGCCCGGCGAGGGCGCAGGGCACAATCGGCCCATGCACGATTCCGACCCTTCCAGCGCCGCACCTTCTCCTGCAGTCCCCACGTCGCAGGAGGGGGAGGGCTTCTCGCTTGCGGCCGATGCCGAGGCGCGTTCCCGCGACAAGGCCCGCGAGTTGCGCCGCATGAAGCGCATTGCCCTGGCTGCCCTGCTGGGGGCCGTGGCGCTGCTCGCACTCAGCCATGTGTTCCATCGCCAGGGCGTGTGGGGATGGGTGGGGGCGTTTGCCGAGGCGGCCACCGTGGGCGCGCTGGCCGACTGGTTCGCGGTCGTGGCGCTGTTTCGGCATCCGCTGGGACTGCCGATTCCGCACACCGCCATCATTCCGCGCAACCAGCAGCGCATTGCCGACAATCTGGCGCAGTTCGTGCGCGACAAGTTTCTGGACAAGCGCGTGCTGCTGCCGCGCATCGAAGCATTCAACCCCGCACGCAAGCTCGGCGAGTTTCTGTCCGAGCCCGCCCGGGTGCAGACGCTCGCGGGCCAGCTCCGGCGCTGGGCGGCCCAGGCCGTGGAGGCGCTGGACGATCCGGCCGTGGAACGCGATCTCACGGCCGTGGTCAAGCGCCAGCTGCACGAGTGGAACGCCGCGCCCACCGCGGCCCATCTGGTGCAGCAGCTCACCGAGGGAGGACATCACGAGCGCGTGCTCGATGCCGCGCTGGCCCGCATCGGCGAGTGGGTGGGGTCTCCCGACATCCGCACGCTCATCGCCGACAAGATGATGGGCATGGCGCGGCGCGAGTACCCCCGCATGACCTGGTTCACCGACAAGCTCGACTACACCGAGGACATTGCCGACCGTCTGGCCGACCGGCTGGCCCAGGCGCTCATCGACGAGCTGCTCGACGTGCTGCACGACCCCACGCATCCGCTGCGCGTGCGCTACCGCGACGAGGTGGCCGGCATGGTGGCGCGGCTCGACACGGACGAGGATCTGCAGCGCAGGGTGCAGCAGCTCAAGACCCAGCTGCTCCTGCATCCGGCCTTGCAAAGCTATGTGCGGGAGCTGTGGGCGCGGTTTCGCCAGTGGCTGCACCGCGATCTCGACGATCCCGACTCCGCCATTGCGCGGCAGTTTGCCGTGCATGCCGCGCGGTTCGGGGAGCGGCTGCGGACCGATCCGGTCTGGCAGCAGGCTGCCAATGCACAGCTGCGCATTGCGGTGGAGCATCTGGCCGACCGGCTTCGCGACGTGGCGCCGGAGCACATCCGCCGCACCGTGCAGGAGTGGGATGCGCGCTACATGGTGCAGGAGATCGAACGCAGCGTGGGGCGTGACCTGCAGTTCATCCGGCTCAACGGGACGCTGGTCGGGGGGCTGGCCGGGCTGGCGCTGTATGCCTGCTTCCATCTGCTGCCTGCCCTGGCGGGAGGCTGAAGCCGCAGCGGGCCCGATGGCAGGGACATGCTCCGGCCGGAATCGTCACCGGGGCAGGAAGGCGTGCCCCACGGCCAGCACGGCCAGTGCGCACGTCGCCGCCACCAGGTCATCCCACATGATGCCCCAGCCGCCGCGCCAGCCACCGCCCTTGAAGACCTGGTCGGCCCAGTGCACGGGCTGCGGCTTGACCGCATCAAAGAACCGGAAGGATGCAAACGCAGCCAGCTGCCAGAGCCAGGCAGCGCGGCTCCACGGTGCAGGCGCCCACACGATCTCCAGCACCCAGAGCATCAGCCAGAAGGCCGCCACCTCGTCCCAGACTACGCAGCCGGGGTCCGACATGCGCAGATCCCGCGCACTCACGGTGCAGGCCCACCAGCCGACCGGAATGCTGACCACCACCAGCACACCGCCCCACACCGGCGACAGGCCGGCGGCCTGCAGCAGCACCCAGACGGCCCAGGCCCACAGCGTGCCTGCCGTGCCGGGGGCCTTGGGGCTCAGGCCGGAGCCGGCTCCCAGCCCCAGAAAATGCGCGGGATGGGCGAGGACGAAGGACCAGGTGGGGCGCCGGGGCGCACCGTCTGCGGCGGAAGGGGACGGGGAGTCTTGCATGGGGCGATTGTCGCAGAGCAGCGCACTGCCAGTGCGGCAGTGCGCGCACGGAGGCGTGCATCACCCGCGCGGGGCGGGCGGTGCAAAGTGGTCGAAGCCGTGTCCGACCAGGGCGTGCGTGCGACCGTGCAGGTCTGTCCAGCGCAGGCCCGGTGTGGCGTCGATGGTGCCGATGCAGGTGCATGCCACTCCGGCGGCTGCGGCGGCGGCCGCCACGTCGGCCTGTCGATGGGGGGGGGCGGTGAAGAGCAGTTCGTAGTCATCGCCGCCAGCCAGGGCGAGCTGCAGCGCCCAGTCTGGATCGTGCGCCCGGGCGGCGGGACACGCAGCCGCCAGCAGCCCCCCGCCGTCCGGTCGGCAGGCCTGCAAAGTGGCTCCTGTGCCTGATGCCACCAGCAGGTGGCCGATATCGCCCTGCAGCCCGTCACTCAGATCCAGACAGGCACTGGCCACGCCGCGCAGCGCCATGCCCAGCGCCACGCGGGGGAGGGGGCATTCCAGCCGGTCCCGCGTGGCAGCGAGGAGCGCCTGGCACTGGGGCGCCTGCAGCCGGGCCATGCGGTCGGCATCGGCGGCCGGGAGAGGCTGGTGCCGCTGGGCCAGAAGCAGGTGCAGCGCCAGGCGGGCATCGCCGAGTCCGCCCCCGGCGGGGTGGCTGGCGTAGATCCGGTCGCCGGGCTGGGCCCCCCGGCGCAGCAGAGCGGCGCCCCGGGGCACTTCCCCGAGGACGGTGAGGCTCAGGGTGAGCGGGCCGCGCGTGGTGTCGCCGCCGAGTAGGTCACAGGCGTGGGCATCCGCCAGGGTCAGGAGTCCCCGGGCAAAGCGGCCCAGCCAGTCGTCCTCGGCGGCAGGCAGGGCCAGCGCCAGACTGAAGGCGAGGGGACGGGCACCGCTGGCAGCCAGGTCACTCAGGTTGACTGCCAGTGCCTTGTGGCCCAGGCGCTCCGGCGCCACATCGTCAAAGAAATGCTGTCCGGCCACCAGCATGTCGGTGGAAAGGGCCAGGTCATGGCCCTCCCTCGGGCGCAGGAGTGCGCAGTCATCTCCGATGCCGAGCAGGGTGTGGTGCAGGGCATGGCCGGGCCGCGCGAAGTGGCGGGCAATGAGCGCGAACTCTCCGGTGCCGGTGCTGGCCAGGGGCACGGCAGATGCATCGGGCAGGGGGGGCGGAGACAGCAGAGTGCTCATGCCGCATCATCCGGCGGTGGAGCGGACCTGCGCGTGCGGGGCGGGAACATGAACGTGAGCGGGGCCTGCCGCATCCGGTAGAACAGCGCCGAACGAATGCGTCTGCGGTCGAGTCGAGGCACGTCATGGGCGGTCAGCGCCGTGCGGAACGCCAGGTAAAAGCTCACCCCCACATTGATCGGCCCCACCAGCGCTACGCCTGCCACTGCCAGCCAGAAGTCGGTGCGATGCACCACCTGCAGGCCCAGCGACTCGATGGCCGCCGCCAGCTGCCCGGCTGCGATGGTCACGTGGCGCACTTCGAGCTCCAGCCCGAAGAACAGCGCCACCGCCGGCACCAGCCCCAGCAGCAGACCCAGCGAGATGTTGGCTGCCAGCCCCGAGATGTTCCGTCGCCACCAGGCGGCCCAGCGCAGGGCGCGCGCCGGCCCCAGCCGGGCAATCGAGCGAGGATGGTAGGCAATGGACGAGTCCAGCCGGTGGAACACGAACCAGTTCTCTGCCCAGCCCGCGATGATGCTGGAGGCAAACAGCATCACCCCGGTCGCGGCCGCGAACAGCGTGGTCGGCCCCAGCACGCTCAGGCTGTGCAGGGTCTTTTCCGCATAGGCCGGGGCGATCATGCTGTGCCCCAGCACGTGGCGCAGGGCGGCCGACAGCAGCAGCACGGTCGGCATGACGGCCACCAGGTTGCCGATCACGGCCGCCACCTGGCTGCGGATGAGGTGCGCTACCTCGTCGACGAATCCATCGACCGCATTGGGCCGGCCCATGTCCTTGAGCCGTGCCGCCATGGCCGGCGCCGTGACGGCCGGCTGCTTGGTGGCCACGGTCCAGTGCAGGAGCTGGATGAGCACGAACACTACCGCGTAGTTGAGACCCGCCGCCAGCCCGCTCCAGAAGATCGACAGCGCCAGGGCCGTGAGCACGAACTTGGTCCACACCGCAAAGCCCATCGCGAAGCCGCCGCCGAGTGCGTGGCCGAACAGCACACGCCAGTCGTGCGTGTTGCGGGTGATGTAGGCCTCGCCGCTTTCCGCATGGCGCTCGGCGATCTTGGAGGCCACGAGGTGGGCATTGTGGTGCCAGAGCTTGCGCACACTGCGCCGCTCGCGGCCGATGACCACCAGCTTGGCCAGCAGCCGCACGTTGGCATGGTCGGGTTCCTCGCTCAGCAGGCAGTCGAGCAGGTCGTGCACCCGCTGCACCCGGTCCCTGAACTGGCGCAGCATGAACACGATGCCCACCGACACGCCATGCTTGTCGAGGTGGCCATACACCGTACTCATGGCCGCGCGGCAGGCCAGCAGCTGCTGGCGCAGGGCCTGCGCGGCATCCTGCGTGAGCCTGGGTTCGCGGCCGTGGAGCCGGATCGTGCGGCTGAAGCGTGCGCGCACTTCCGGCAGGCGGTGAAAGGCCTCCAGAGTCTGCCCGTCGTGCGTCATGCGCACCCGGATATCGTTGGCGAACCCGATCGCCGTGATCTGGCTCACCGTGTACGTGATGGCTTCCAGGAGCTTGCCCTGCCAGTAGCTCAGCACGCCGTAGGGCCTGGAGGACGGTGCAGCCGAAGCAGGAGGAACTGCCTGCACCGGCGCATCGCCTGCAGGCGGGTCCGCCGGCAGCGAAAACAGCAGCGTGTCGAGCTGGTCGAGCAGGCCCGGGTCGAGCGCCCGTAGCCACTGGGCATCGAAGCCGTGGGGCAGCAGCAGCTCGAAGAGCTCGGACAGATCGGTCGTCTCCGGCGTCACCGGCATGAACTTGCGCGAGATGCGGTGCCGCAGCTCGCTCAGAAAGGCCGTGCGCGGCGCAAAGCCAAAATCCGCCAGCAGGGGCGTGACATCCACTTCGGAGAGAAAGCGCAGCCACCACGCCCGCCAGCGCGGCAGCCAGTCGGGCTGGCGCTGAGCCGCCGCCACGATCTGGCGCACATGGCCGACGGCGGTCTGCACGTCGCGGCCCTCGCCCCGGATCCAGGCCAGCAGGTCATACAGCCAGAGGTGGCGATGCACCATGTCCGCCTGCGGATCCAGGGCATCGAGCAGGCGCTGCAGATCGGGAGGAGTGTCGGTGTGCTTCATGGGCGACTCGGCGGTGATCTGCGGGAGGGACGGTGTTCAGTGCAGCGTATGGGGCGCACGCACATGCACGCCGGCTACCAGCACGAAGGGAGTGATCGGGGCATCGAAGCGGGTGCCATCCTCGGCCACGCAGAACAGACTCCCCTGCATGCGCCCCTCGGGCGTAGGCAGGGGCGTGCCGCTGGTGTAGTCGAAGCTCTCGCCCGGCTCCAGGAGCGGCTGGTGCCCGACCACGGCCAGACCCTGCACCTCCTGCACATGCCCCGTGCCATCGGTGATGATCCAGTGCCTGGCAATGACCTGTGCCGCCATCTGGCCCGTGTTAGTGATCGTCACATGGTAGGCAAACAGAAAGCGGCCCTCGTCCGGCGCCGATTCGGAAGGCAGATACTCGGGCTCCACGCGGATCGTCATCTGGTACGCCGCAGGGTCTGCGGAAAGAGGGGCATCGGTGGACATGGTGAGAACTGCTTCGAGGTAAAAGAAAGAAGGAACAGGAGGGCGGTCGGGCTTGGCGCGCCACCCGCCCGAGGGCTCGGAGGCTCTGCGACAATACCGGCATGACGACCTTCCGCATTGCCCCCTCCATCCTCTCGGCCGACTTTGCACGCCTCGGCGAGGAAGTCCGCGACGTCATCGCCGCCGGTGCCGACTGGATCCATTTTGACGTGATGGACAACCATTATGTCCCCAACCTCACTTTTGGCCCCATGGTCCTGCAGGCCATCCAGCCGCATGCCTGCCGCCCCGACGGCAGCCGCGTTCCGCTCGACGTGCACATGATGGTGCAGCCCGTCGACGCGCTCGCCCAGGCCTTCGCCCAGGCCGGAGCCGACCTCATCAGCTTCCACCCCGACGCCACCCCGCACGCCCATCGCAGCGTGCAGGCCATCAAGGCTGCCGGGTGTCAGGCCGGAGTGGTGTTCAATCCCTCCGCCCCTCTCGATGTGCTCGACTGGCTCATCGACGACATCGACCTCATCCTCATCATGAGCGTCAACCCCGGCTTCGGGGGGCAGAGCTTCATCGACAGCGCCCTGCGCAAGATCGAGGCCGCGCGCCGCCGCATCGACGCCTCCGGACGCGACATCCGCCTGGAAGTCGATGGCGGCATCAAGGTCGACAACATCCGCCGCGTGGCCGACGCCGGAGCCGACACCTTCGTGGCCGGCAGTGCCATCTTTGGCAAGCCCGACTACGCCGGCGTCATCCGCGCCATGCGCGAGGTCCTGGCATGAACGCGCCCCGCACGGGCATCTCCCTGCGCTGGCCGGGAGCCGAACGGCCGCTCGTGGTGCACGGGCTCATGATCGACCTCGACGGCACCCTGGCCAACACCCTGGGCGACTTCGACGCGGCCCTCAACGCCATGCTGCGCGATCTGGCCCTGCCGGCCATCGATGCGGACACCATCTCCCGCCTCGTCGGCAAGGGCAGCGAAAAGCTCGTGCGCAGCGTGCTCGTGTCGGTGGGCGCGGCACCGGCGCCCGACGCCCTCGATCCCGCCCTGTTCCAGCAGGCCTATGTCACCTACCAGCGCCACTACGCCGGCATCAACGGCCAGCACAGCGTGGCCTACCCCGGCGTGGCCGAAGGGCTCGCCGCCCTGTCCGCCACCGGCGTGCCCATGGCCTGCCTCACCAACAAGCCCCGAGCCCACGCCGAAACCCTGCTTGCCACCCTGGGCCTTACCCGGCACTTCTCGCAGGTGTTCGGCGGCGACTGCTTCGCCCGCAAGAAACCTGACCCGCTTCCGCTCATCGAGACCGCCCGTGCCCTCGGCGTGGCGCCCCAGGATGCCCTCATGCTCGGCGACTCCTCCAACGATTCCCAGGCCGCCCACGCAGCCGGCTCGCCCGTCCTGCTCGTCGAATACGGCTATAACCACGGCCATTCCATCCACGAGGTGCCGGCGCTCGGCTACCTGCGCAGCCTGGCCGACCTGCAGGTCGATACGGTCCGCGCATGACCAGCGGCCTCCCGCACGGCCATGCCCCGTACCCCCCGGCAGTCGGGCGGGCGCGGGGCGCGGCAGCGTCATCCTTCTTCCCGTAATCTCCCATGACCCGAATCTGCATCATCGGTGCGGGCGCCATTGGCGGCTACCTCGGCACCCGGCTGGCCCTCACTGGCCGTGCCACCGTCTCGGCCGTGGCCCGCGGTGCCACGCTCGATGCCCTGCGCCATTACGGCTGGCGGCTTCGACTCGGTGGTGACACCCTCCAGGCCCCCGCCATCGCCAGTGACGATCCCGCCACCCTCGGCCCACAGGATCTGGTCATCCTGGCCGTCAAGGGCCCCGCGCTCGCACACATCGCCCGCCAGATGGCGCCGCTGCTGCATGCTTCCACCGTGATCCTGCCCGCCATGAACGGAGTGCCATGGTGGTTCGCACAAGGCGTTCCCGGCCTGCCCGACAGCCCCCTCGACAGCGTCGATCCCGGGGGCGTCATCTCCCGTGCCATTCCGCTGCGTCAGGTGGTGGGGGCCGTGCTCCACATGGGGGTGGCGGTACTGGAGCCCGGTCTCGCGTGGCATCGCATGGGGCATGGCATCATCCTCGGCGAGCCGGGTGGGGCCCCCTCCGTGCGCCTGACGCATGTGGCCGGTCTGCTGCAGGCTGCCGGCATGGACGTCACCCTGTCCAACCATGTCCGCCGCGACATCTGGTACAAGCTCTGGGGCAACCTCACCATGAACCCCGTCTCGGCCCTGACCGGGGCCACCGTCGACCGCATCCTCGCCGACCCGCTGGTGCGCCATTTCTGCTCCGTCGCCATGGAAGAGGCCGCCCGCATCGGGCAGCGCATCGACTGTCCCATCGACCAGCCGCCCGAGGAGCGCCATGCCCTCACCGCCCGGCTGGGCGCCTTCAAGACCTCCATGCTCCAGGACGCCGAAGCCGGCCGCATGCTCGAACTCGACAGCATCGTCGGAGCCGTGCGCGAGCTGGGCCAGCGCCTTGGCGAGCCCACTCCGGCCATCGATGCGCTGCTGGGGCTCACCCGCCTGTTCGGACGTGTGCACGGCCTGTACCCAGAGCCCCACGTCGCCCCCGAGCACCTCACCTGACATTCTCCGTTTTTTGCTACACTGACCCGCATATGTTCGTTCACCGCATCATCCTCACAGGTTGCAGCGACCGGGGAGCCTGGCCCTGGCGATCCTTGGCAGCCCTCTCCCGGCTCCCCGCCTGAAGCGGAGCCGGTATCTTGGCGTGCGGCCAGTGCCTGTCGGCGGCCCGCGCTTCTGGATGACAATCACGCCTTGCCCCGCATCTGTCCGGCAGGGCGTCTGAGGTGATTTCCATGATGACCGAACTCGAATTCAACAGCCTGGCGGCCCAGGGCTATAACCGCATCCCCCTGATGCAGGAAGCCTTCGCCGATCTCGAAACCCCCCTGTCCCTCTACCTCAAGCTGGCCTATGTCGAATACGGCGGCGCGCGCAGCTTTCTGCTCGAATCCGTCGTCGGCGGCGAGCGCTTCGGACGCTACAGCTTCATCGGCCTGCCGGCGCACACTTTCCTGCGAGCCACGGGGTTCGGCAGCGAGGCCCGCACCGAGGTCGTCACCGACGGCCGGGTCGTCGAGGTCGACCACGGCAACCCGCTCGACTTCATCGCACGCTACCAGTCCCGCTTCAAGGTCGCCGTCACCCCCGGCATGCCCCGCTTCTGCGGGGGGCTGGCCGGCTATTTCGGCTATGACGCCGTGCGCTACATCGAGAAGAAGCTCGCCTCCACCTGCCCGCCCGACGAAATCGGTACGCCCGACATCCTGCTGCTGCAGTGCGAGGAAGTCGCCGTCATCGACAACCTCTCCGGCAAGCTCTACCTGCTCGTCTATGCCGATCCCTCCCGGCCCGAAGCCTACGCGCAGGCGCAGCACCGCCTGCGCGAGCTGCGCGAGCGGCTCTCCCAGCCGGCCCTGCCGCCGGCTGCCGGGCGGTTCCAGTCCGAGCCGGTCGAGCGCCACTTTGCCAAGGCCGACTATCTGGCCGCCGTGCAGCGCGCCAAGGACCTGATCGCTGCGGGCGACTTCATGCAGGTGCAGGTAGGCCAGCGCATGGAAAAGCGCTTTGCCGCCCATCCGCTCAATCTCTACCGTGCCCTGCGCTCGCTCAACCCGAGCCCCTACATGTACTACTACCACTTCGGAGACTTCCAGGTGGTCGGGTCGTCGCCCGAAATTCTCGTGCGACACGAGCAGGACACCTCCGGCGAGCAGACCATCACCATCCGTCCGCTGGCAGGCACCCGTCCGCGCGGAGCCACGCCCGAGGCCGACCGTGCCGCCGAGCAGGAGCTCATCCACGATCCCAAGGAGCGTGCCGAGCACGTCATGCTCATCGACCTCGCCCGCAACGACATCGGACGCATCGCCAAGACCGGTTCGGTCCAGGTCACCGAGGCCTTCGTGGTCGAGCGCTACAGCCACGTCATGCACATCGTCAGCAACGTGCAGGGCACGCTGCAGGACGGCATGACCAGCATGGACGTATTCAAGGCCACCTTCCCCGCCGGCACCCTCACAGGGGCGCCCAAGGTGCATGCCATGGAGCTCATCGACCAGCTCGAACCCGTCAAGCGCGGCATCTATGGCGGTGCCTGCGGCTATCTCAGCTACGCCGGCGACATGGATCTCGCCATCGCCATCCGCACCGCGGTGGTCAAGGACGGCATGCTCTACGTGCAGGCTGCGGCCGGCGTCGTGGCCGACAGCATCCCCGAGATGGAATGGAAGGAAACCGAACACAAGGCCCGCGCGCTCCTGCGCGCCGCCGAACTGGTAGAGGAGGGCCTGCAATGAGCGCCACCAAGCTCCTGATGATCGACAACTACGACAGCTTCACCTACAACATCGTCCAGTATTTCGGCGAGCTTGGGGCCCATGTCGCAGTGCATCGCAACGACGAAATCAGCCTCGAACAACTCGACGACCTGTTCCGGCAGGGCGCCTTCGACCATCTCTGCATCTCGCCCGGCCCCTGCTCGCCCAACGAGGCCGGCGTGTCCGTGGCGGCCATTCGCCACTTTGCGGGCAAGCTGCCCATCCTCGGCGTCTGCCTGGGCCATCAGGCCATCGGTGCGGCCTTCGGGGGGCGCATCGTGCGGGCGCGCGAGCTCATGCACGGCAAGACCAGCGTCATCACCACCACCCAGACCGGCGTCTTCCGCGACCTGCCCCGGCAGTTCACCGTCAACCGCTACCACTCGCTGGCCATCGAGCGCGCCACCCTGCCGCCCGAGCTCGAAGTCACCGCCTGGACCGACGATGGCGAGATCATGGGCGTGCGTCACCGCACCCTGCCCATCGAGGGCGTGCAGTTCCACCCCGAGAGCATCCTGACCGAACACGGCCACGCCATGCTGCGCAACTTCCTGCAGACACCGGCATCTCCCGCATCAGAGGCCTGACATGCCCGACACCAGCCACCTGCTCATGTTCATGCTGGCCGGCCTGCTGCTCAATCTCACACCGGGCCCCGATGTGTTCTACATCATGGGACACAGCATGCGTGCCGGGCGCAGAGCCGGGCTGGTCGCCAGCGCAGGCGTCCTGACCGGCTGCCTGGTGCATGTGCTGCTCGCTGCAGCCGGGCTCAGTGCCCTGGTGGCCGCATCCCCTCTCGTGTTCTCCGTGCTCAAGGGGCTCGGCGCCGCTTATCTGGTCTACATCGGAGTGGGCATGCTGCGCACTCTCTGGCATCCCCTGCCCGAAGATGAGGCAGGGCAGGGCGCTGCATGGTCTTCGGGAAATCGCGTGTCGCTCTCGCGCGTCTACCGGCAGGGATTCCTGTCCGACGTACTCAATCCCAAGACCGCCCTGTTTTTCCTTGCCTTCCTGCCGCAGTTCGTCACGCCCGGAACAGCCCATCCCGGCCTGGCCCTGCTGCTGCTCGGACTGCTCTTCACCTTCAACAGCGCCATTTTCTGTGCCCTCTGGGCCGTACTCACCGCGCGGCTCGGTGCCACGCGCACCCTGCGGCGCGCCATGCACTGGTTCGAGGGGCTGGCCGGTGCCGTCATCATTCTTTTTGGCCTGCGCGTGGCCTTCGCCGATGCGCCCGCCACCCATTGACTCTTTCCCGGAACGCTTCCCATGGAACCCGTACACATCACTCCCCAGCAGGCGCTCCAGCGCGTCATCGAACACCGCGAGATCTTCCATGACGAGATGCTGAGCCTCATGCGCCAGATCATGGCGGGCGAAGTGTCCCCCGTCATGACCGCCGCCCTCATCACCGGCCTGAGGGTCAAGAAGGAAACCATCGACGAAATCTCCGCTGCAGCCCGGGTCATGCGCGAGTTCTCCACCAAGGTCCACATCGCCGACACCACCCACCTGGTCGACATCGTGGGCACCGGGGGCGACGGAGCCCAGACCTTCAACATCAGCACCTGCGCCATGTTCGTGGTGGCCGCAGCGGGAGCCAAGGTCAGCAAGCACGGCGGCCGCAGCGTCAGCAGCAAGAGCGGCAGTGCCGACGTCATCGAGAGCCTGGGCGGCAGCCTGAACCTGTCGCCCGCCGCCATTGCGCGCAGCGTCGAGGAGTGCGGCATCGGCTTCATGTTCGCTCCCAACCATCACCCTGCCATGAAGAACGTCGCGGCCGTGCGGCGGGAGCTGGGCGTCAAGACCATCTTCAACATCCTCGGCCCACTCACCAATCCTGCCAGTGCCCCCAACATCCTCATGGGCGTCTTCCACGAGGATCTCGTCGGCATCCAGGTGCGTGTCCTGCAGGAGCTGGGTGCCGATCACGCCATCGTCGTCTATGGGCGTGACGGTCTCGACGAGGTCAGTCTCGGTGCCTCCACCCTGGTCGGTGAACTGCACCACGGCGTCATCTCCGAATACCAGATTCACCCCGAGGATTTCGGCCTGCGCATGGCCAGTGTGCGCCATCTGCGGGTGCGCACCCCCGAGGAATCGCGTGAAATGCTCCTGGGTGTGCTCGACGGCCAGCCCGGTCCCGCTCGCGACACCGTCATCCTCAACGCCGGTGTGGCCCTGTATGCCGCCAACGTGGCCGAGGACATCGGCTCCGGCATTGCACTGGCGCGGCAGGCCCTCGACAGCGGTGCTGCCCGAGCCCGGCTCGACCGTTTCGTTGCCGTCAGCCAGCAGCTCGGATCGGCCTGACCATGCCCGCCTGGATGAGCGGAGACGGTGCCTGGATCGCCTTCGGCGTCACGGCAGTGACCCTCGTCATGGCCGTCGCCATGCATCGCGTCATCGTTCGGGTGCTCAAGTCACCCCCGCCCCCCGACACAGAGGAATGAATCCCACCATGTCCACCATCGACATCCTGCAGAAAATCGTCGCCGTCAAGGAACAGGAAGTGGCTGCGGCCCAGAAGCGCATCCCGCTCCAGGCCATGCGCGCGGACGCCGAAAGCCGTGTCCTGACGCGCGACTTCGCCGGAGTCATCCGTGCCAAGCTGGCGCAAGGACAGTCCGCCGTCATCGCCGAAATCAAGAAGGCCAGCCCCTCCAAGGGCGTGATTCGCCCCGATTTCTTCCCCTCCGACATCGCGCAAAGCTACGCCGAAGGCGACGGCACCATTTCCGCCGCCTGTCTGTCGGTTCTCACCGATCGCCAGTTCTTTCAGGGCATGCCGGACTACCTCAAGCAGGCCCGCGCCAGCTGTGACCTGCCCGTGCTGCGCAAGGATTTCATGATCGACCCCTACCAGATCTACGAATCCCGCAGCATGGGGGCCGATTGCATCCTGCTCATCGCCGCCTGCCTCGACGATGCCCGCATGCACGACTTTGCACAGATCGCCCATGCCCTCGACATGGCCACGCTGTTCGAGGTCCATGACCGCGAGGAGCTCCAGCGTGCGCTCCGTGTCATCGCCGACACCCGCCTGCGCAGCCACACCCTGCTGGGTGTCAACAACCGCAATCTGCGCACCTTCGAGGTGCGCATCGCCAATACCCTCGACATGCTGCCGGACATTCCGCAAGACCAGCTTTTCGTGACCGAGAGTGGCATCCTCACGCGGGAGGACGTACACACCATGCGCGCTGCCGGCGTCGACGCCTACCTGGTCGGCGAGGCCTTCATGCGTGCCCCCGAGCCAGGCAGGGCGCTTGCCACGCTGTTTGCCTGACGCCACATCCATTCGCCCGGAAGCTCGCATGCACAGGATTTTTCGGGCGGCTTCGAAAAACGGCAAAAACATGGCATAATTCAAATCTTGCTACGGAGAGGTGGCCGAGTGGTTAATGGCAGCAGACTGTAAATCTGCCGGTTTATACCTACGCTGGTTCGAATCCAGCCCTCTCCACCAGCTTACCTGAGCAGAGCTGCGGCGCTGCCGCGGTCCGGGTTCTTCGAACTCTGCCGTGTGCGGGAGTAGTTCAATGGTAGAACCTTAGCCTTCCAAGCTAATGACGCGGGTTCGATTCCCGTCTCCCGCTCCAGTTTGGGTTGTTCAGGTGGTTGTACAGATTTTGCCCATGTGGCTCAGTGGTAGAGCACTCCCTTGGTAAGGGAGAGGTCGCGGGTCCGATTCCCGCCATGGGCACCATTCATGGCCGTTCGAACCATGAGAGTGGTTTTGGCTGCCGTGGTTAGTAGTCTTTCACCCCTCATCGTTTTTCGGAGTCAAGCATGGCCAAGGAAAAATTCGAACGGACCAAGCCGCACGTGAACGTCGGCACCATCGGTCACGTGGACCACGGTAAAACCACCCTGACCGCAGCCATTGCCACCGTGCTGTCTGCCAAGTTCGGCGGT
>NZ_JBNGEN010000010.1:0-53820 GCF_049977365.1 Brachymonas moutaii (nom. illeg.)
CCGGTTATAGGGGTATAGCTCAATTGGCAGAGCGTCGGTCTCCAAAACCGAAGGTTGTAGGTTCGATTCCTACTGCCCCTGCCACCTAAGTGTGGCAAAAAAGAGAGCCCGCCTTGTGCGGGCTTTACTGTCTGCATGAGGCAAGGTAGAATCAAAAGCTTTGCTGAATTCGCAGCGTATTCTTGTGTCGCTCTCAACGAGTGGCACCGTTATCGGAATTGCCCTCAATGGCTACATCTCAGGTCGAAACAGTCAATACGGGAGCCGACAAGGCGCGGCTCGCTGTAGCTGCCCTTCTGGTCGTGGCAGGCTTTGTTGCCTATTTCCTGCTAGGAGCGCAAGGCGCTTATGCGCAGTGGGGTGCCCTCCTGGTTGGGGTGCTGGCTGGTGTGGCGATCTTCATGACGTCGGGTGCCGGTCGTGCGCTGTGGGGCTTTGGTCAGGATTCTGTGCGCGAGATGCGCAAGGTGGTATGGCCCACGCGCAAAGAGGCAACGCAAACCACGCTGTTTGTATTTGCCTTTGCGGTGACCATGTCGCTCTTTCTCTGGCTGGTGGACAAGCTTCTTGAGTGGGTCCTGTACAGCCTGGTTCTGGGGTGGAGATAAATATGTCCAGTATGCTGCTTGAAGCGCCTGCCAATCCCGACTTCCGTTGGTATGTCGTGCAGGCCTATTCCGGAATGGAGCGCGCCGTGGAGCGCAATATCCAGGAACGCATCACGCGTGCCGGCATGCAGGACAAGTTCGGGCGCATTCTGGTGCCCACCGAAGAGGTCGTGGAAGTCAAGAATGGTCAGAAGCGCACCACCGAACGCAAGTTCTTTCCGGGCTATGTTCTGGTGGAGATGATCATGGATGACGAGACCTGGCATCTCGTCAAGCAAACAAGCAAGGTGACGGGGTTCGTGGGGGGGGCGCGCAATCGTCCCACTCCCATCTCGCAGGCGGATGTCCAGAAGATCGTTGGGCAGATGCAGGAAGGCAGCGAGAAGCCGCGTCACAAGGTGGAGTTCGAAGTGGGTGAGGCCATTCGTGTCAAGGAAGGCCCATTTGCCGATTTCAATGGCTCCATCGAGGAAGTCAATTACGAGAAGAGCAAGCTGCGCGTGTCGGTCACGATCTTTGGTCGGGCCACTCCGGTGGAGCTTGAGTTTTCGCAGGTCGAGAAGACCTGACGGATATGGTGCGCCGGCTTCGATGCCCGGCTGGCGCATGTCGATTGATGGGCTGTAACCCCGGGGAGCCTGCTGTGGCAGGCGTTGAACCCGCAAGGAGAAAAGTATGGCGAAGAAAATCGTCGGCTTTATCAAGCTGCAAGTGCCGGCTGGCAAAGCCAATCCGTCGCCGCCGATCGGTCCTGCTCTGGGCCAGCGCGGTCTGAACATCATGGAATTCTGCAAGGCGTTCAACGCCCAGACCCAAGGCGTTGAGCCCGGTCTGCCGCTGCCCGTGGTGATCACTGCCTTCGCCGACAAGAGCTTCACCTTCATCATCAAGACGCCTCCGGCTACCACGCTGATCAAGAAGGCCATCAAGCTCGACAAGGGGTCTTCCAAGCCCCACGTCGACAAGGTCGGCAAGATCACTCGTGCGCAGCTCGAGGAAATCGCCAAGACCAAGATGAAGGATCTGAACGCCGCCGATCTGGATGCTGCCGTTCGTATCATTGCTGGTTCCGCCCGTTCCATGGGCGTGACCGTGGAGGGAGTGTGACATGGCCAAACTGACCAAGAAGCAACAAGCCCTGCAAGGCAAGGTCGACAGCGGCAAGCTGTATCCGGTGGCTGATGCTCTTCAGCTGGTGAAGGATTGTGCTACGGCCAAGTTCGATGAGTCCATCGACGTGGCTGTGCAGCTCGGCATCGATGCCAAGAAGTCCGACCAGGTGGTGCGCGGCGCCGTGGTGCTGCCCAACGGAACGGGCAAGACCAAGCGCGTGGCCGTGTTCGCGCAGGGTGCCAAGGCTGAGGAAGCCAAGGCTGCCGGCGCCGATATCGTCGGCATGGAAGAACTGGCCGCCCAGGTCAAGGCTGGCGACATGCCCTTTGACGTGGTGATCGCTGCTCCCGATGCCATGCGCGTCGTCGGCAGCCTGGGTCAGATCCTGGGGCCTCGCGGCCTGATGCCGAACCCGAAGGTGGGTACGGTGACTCCCGATGTGGCCACGGCTGTCAAGAACGCCAAGGCTGGTCAGGTGCAGTTCCGTGTCGACAAGGCAGGGATCGTGCATGGCACCATCGGCCGTCGTTCCTTCGAAGCCGACAAGCTGCAGGCCAACCTGGCTGCACTGATCGAGGCCCTCAACAAGGCCAAGCCGGCTTCTAGCAAGGGTGTGTACCTGCGCAAGGTGGCGGTTTCCTCCACCATGGGTGTGGGCGTTCGCGTCGACACGCAGTCCATCGCAGCCTGATTGTCCGGTCAGCGATGACGCAATTTGCATCCCGTGTCTGCACGGGATGCAGGTGATGGGTCGATTCTCTCGTGTGGGCCGTGCATGCATGGTCTGCAAGGGGAGTCGGGTCATCCAAGACCGCTGGTGTTCCTGGGCTTCAAGGAGTCTGGGGACTTAATCCTTCAGCCAGCGCAGATGGCGATCCCGCACCGGACGGATTTCCTGGAGTGGATGCAGATTCACCCTGGGCCCGAAAGTGAGTTGGTCGCTTGATTTATGGGCGTGCGAACGGAATGGTCCGGCGCACATATTCAAGGAGTACATCTTGAGTCTCAATCGCAGTGAGAAAGAAGCGGTCATCAAAGAAGTGACCGACCTCGCCGCTAAAGCTCAGACGCTCGTGATGGCGGAATACCGTGGCATGACGGTGGCCAGCATGACCGAGCTGCGTACCAAGGCACGCGAAAGCGGCGTCACCCTGAGCGTTCTGAAGAACACTCTGGCGCGCCGTGCCGTGGCTGGAAGCAGCTTCGAGTCGGCGGTCGACCAGATGACCGGTCCGCTGATCTACGGCTTTTCCGAGGACGCCGTGGCAGCTGCCCGCGTGGTGGCTGACTTTGCCAAGACCAACGACAAGCTGGTCCTGCGCGGTGGTGTGTATGACGGCAAGGCACTCGATGTGGACGGCGTCAAGCAGCTGGCCAGCATTCCCACCCGGGAAGTGCTGCTGTCGCAGCTGTGCGGCCTGCTCATGTCGCCCATGTCGAGCACGGCACGCGTGCTCGCGGCTCTGGCCGAGAAAAAGGGCGAAGGTGCTGCCGCTGCAGCGTGATGCAGGCGCACTTTCCTCCATCCCCCATCTCATTTTTCAGGAAGATACAAAATGGCATTCGATAAAGACGCATTTCTGACCGCTCTGGACAGCATGTCCGTGATGGAACTCAACGAGCTGGTCAAGGCCATCGAAGAGAAGTTCGGCGTGAGCGCTGCCGCTATGGCTGCTCCTGCTGCTGGTGGCGCTGCTGGCGGTGCTGCCGCTGCTGCCGAAGAAAAGACCGAGTTCGACCTGGTGCTGACCGAAGCCGGCGCACAAAAGGTTGGCGTGATCAAGGTGGTCCGCGAAATCACCGGTCTGGGCCTCAAGGAAGCCAAGGACATGGTCGACGGCGCTCCCAAGACCATCAAGGAAGCGATGCCCAAGGCCGACGCCGAAGCTGCCAAGAAGAAGCTCGAAGACGCTGGCGCCAAGGCAGAACTCAAGTAATTGGGTTGCCGCAGGGGGCTGGAACATCTCTCGAAGGTGTTCCAGCCTTTGGCGTTTCTGTGAATGGCGCCATGCTGTCGTCGTCCGTTCAGGCGGAGGAAGGACAGCATGGAGGGCCATTTCCCCAGATCGCACCTTCAAGCGCAGGATTTGGCATGATGATGCCGAGTGCTTGAAAGTGTCTTCTGTTCCCGATGGCGGAAGACCCTTGGTTCGGGCTGCGTGCAATGCGCAGCCGTCTGCCATGGCTGGTAGGGGCCAGCCACCAAGTTGACCAGCCGGCACCACCTGGTCATTCATTCGAGGAAAGACTTACCGCCACACCCAGCCAACGTCTTCACCTGGAGAGTTCATGTCTTATACCTATACCGAACGCAAACGCATTCGCAAGAGTTTCGGCACCCGCGACAGCGTGCTGAAGATTCCCTATCTGCTGCAGATGCAGCGCGACGCTTACACGGCCTTCCTTCAGGCGGATGTGCCTCCCCAGAAGCGCCGGCATGAGGGCTTGCAGGCAGCGTTCGAATCCGCGTTTCCGATTGTCTCGCACAACGGCTATGTCGAGATGAAGTTCGTGGAGTACAACCTGGCCAAGCCCACCTTCGATGTGTGGGAGTGCCAGACCCGCGGCCTGACCTTCGGGTCGGCCGTGCGCGCCCGCGTGCAGCTCATCATCTATGACCGCGACGCCTCCACGGCCCAGTCCAAGGTGGTCAAGGAAGTGAAGGAGCAGGAAGTCTATATGGGCGAAGTGCCCCTGATGACCGACAAGGGCTCGTTCATCATCAACGGCACCGAGCGTGTGATCGTGAGCCAGCTGCACCGCAGCCCGGGCGTGTTCTTCGAACACGACAAGGGCAAGACGCACAGCTCCGGCAAGCTGCTGTTCTCTGCACGGATCATTCCGTACCGTGGCTCCTGGCTCGATTTCGAGTTCGACCCCAAGGACATCCTGTATTTCCGGGTCGACCGCCGTCGCAAGATGCCCGTGACGATCCTGCTCAAGGCCATCGGCCTGAACAACGAGCAGATCCTGGCGAATTTCTTCGTCAATGACAATTTCCGCCTGATGGACAGCGGCGCGCAGATGGAATTTGTGCCCGCCCGTCTGAAGGGGGAGGTTGCCCGCTTCGACATCACCGATCCGAGCGGCAAGGTGGTGGTGGCCAAGGACAAGCGCATCACGGCCAAGCATGTGCGCGAGATGGAAGCTTCCAACACCACCCATGTGAGTGTGCCGGAAGACTTTCTGCTTGGCCGCGTGCTGGCGTCGGGCATTGTCGATCAGGACACTGGCGAGATCATTGCCAAGGCCAACGAGGAACTCACCGAGGCACTCCTCAAGAAGCTGCGTGAGGCAGGCGTGCAGGACATCGCCTGCATCTATACCAACGAGCTCGATCATGGCGCCTACATCAGCCAGACGCTGCGCATCGACGACACGACCGACGAATTTGCGGCTCGTGTGGCGATCTATCGCATGATGCGTCCCGGCGAACCGCCGACCGAGGATGCTGTGCAGGCCCTGTTCCACCGCCTGTTCTTCAGCGAGGATACGTACGATCTGTCGCGCGTGGGCCGCATGAAGTTCAATGCCCGTATCGGACGCGATGAGGCCGAGGGCTCCATGGTGCTGTCCAACGAGGACATCATGGCCGTGGTCAAGCTGCTGGTCGAGCTGCGCAATGGGCGTGGCGAAGTCGATGACATCGACCACCTGGGCAATCGTCGCGTGCGCTGCGTGGGTGAACTGGCCGAGAACCAGTTCCGCACCGGCCTGGCCCGCATCGAGAAGGCCGTGAAGGAGCGTCTGGGGCAGGCAGAGCAGGAACCGCTCATGCCCCATGACCTGATCAACTCCAAGCCGATTTCCGCGGCGCTCAAGGAGTTCTTCGGTGCTTCCCAGCTGTCGCAGTTCATGGACCAGACCAACCCGCTGTCCGAAATCACGCACAAGCGTCGCGTTTCGGCGCTTGGCCCGGGCGGTCTGACCCGCGAGCGTGCCGGCTTCGAGGTGCGCGACGTGCACGTGACCCACTATGGTCGTCTGTGCCCGATCGAAACGCCTGAAGGTCCGAACATCGGTCTGATCAACTCGCTGGCTCTCTATGCACGCCTGAATGAATACGGCTTCATCGAGACGCCCTACCGCAAGGTGGTGGACGGCAAGGTGACCAACGAGGTGTCCTATCTGTCCGCGATCGAGGAAGGCAAGTACATCATTGCGCAGGCCAATGCCCAGCTCGACGCCGAGGGGCGTCTGACTGGCGAGCTGGTGTCGGCGCGCGAGAAGGGCGAGTCGGTGCTGATCGACCCGGCCCAGGTGCAGTACATGGACGTGTCCCCGGCGCAGATTTCGTCGGTGGCGGCCGCTCTGGTGCCCTTCCTGGAGCACGATGATGCGAACCGCGCATTGATGGGTGCCAACATGTCCCGCCAGGCCGTGCCGGTGCTGCGTCCCGAGAAGCCCATGGTGGGCACGGGCATCGAGCGCGTGGCGGCAGTCGACTCCGGCACCGTGGTGACGGCCCGTCGCGGCGGTGTGGTGGACTATGTCGATGCGACGCGCATCGTGGTGCGTGTCAACGACGCAGAGACCGTGCCGGGTGAAATCGGTGTGGATATCTACAACCTCATCAAGTACCAGCGTTCCAACCAGAGCACGAACATTCACCAGCGTCCCATCGTCAAGCGCGGCGAGCGTCTGGCCAAGGGGGATGTGGTGGCGGACGGCGCGTCGACCGATCTGGGCGAAATCGCCATCGGCCAGAACATGCTGATCGCGTTCATGCCGTGGAACGGCTACAACTACGAGGACTCGGTGATGATTTCCGAGCGCGTGGTGGCCGAGGACCGCTACACCAGCATCCATATCGAGGAACTGGTGGTCATGGCCCGCGACACCAAGCTGGGGGCCGAGGAAATCACCCGCGATATCCCGAACCTGAGCGAGGCTCAGCTCAACCGTCTCGACGACTCGGGCATCATCTATGTCGGAGCCGAGGTGCAGCCGGGCGACGTGCTGGTCGGCAAGGTGACGCCCAAGGGCGAGACCACGCTGACTCCCGAAGAGAAGCTGCTGCGTGCGATCTTCGGCGAGAAGGCCAGCGATGTGAAGGACACCTCGCTGCGCGTGGATCAGGGCAGCTCCGGCACCGTGATCGACGTGCAGGTGTTCACCCGCGAGGGCATCCAGCGCGACAAGCGTGCCCAGCAGATCATCGACGACGAGCTCAAGCGCTTCCGTCTGGATCTCAACGACCAGATGCGGATCGTGGAAATCGATGCCATGGACCGCGTGCGCAAGCTGCTCCTGGGCAAGGTGGCCAACGGAGGACCGCAGAAGCTCGCCAAGGGCAGCGCGATCGAGGCCGCCTATCTCGACGGGATCGACAAGCACCAGTGGTTCGACATCCGTCCGGCCGACGATGCCGTGGCCGACCAGCTCGAAAGCGTCAAGAAGTCGCTTGAGCAGGTGCGTCACAATTTCGATCTGGCGTTCGAGGAAAAGCGCAAGAAGCTCACCCAGGGCGACGAGCTGCCGGCTGGCGTGCTCAAGATGGTCAAGGTGTACCTGGCCGTCAAGCGCCGCCTGCAGCCGGGTGACAAGATGGCCGGCCGTCACGGCAACAAGGGTGTGGTCTCCCGCATCGTCCCGATCGAGGACATGCCCTACATGGCCGACGGCACGCCTGCCGACATCGTGCTCAACCCGCTGGGTGTGCCTTCGCGGATGAACGTCGGGCAGGTGCTCGAAGTGCATCTGGGCTGGGCCGGCAAGGGCATTGGCCAGCGCATCGGCGACATGCTCCAGAAGCAGGCCGCCATGAGCGAGATCCGTGGTTTCCTCGACAAGGTCTACAACTGTTCCGGCCACAAGGAACACCTCGAAGACCTGCAGGACGACGAGGTCATGCGCATGGCGCAGAACCTGACGACCGGCATGCCGTTTGCCACACCGGTGTTTGATGGAGCCTCGGAAGAGGAAATCCATCAGATGCTGTGCATTGCCTATCCCGACGAGGTGGCTGAAGCCAAGGGGCTGACCCCGACGCGCACCCAGGCCTACCTGTACGACGGTCGCACCGGCGAGCGCTTCGACCGTCCCACCACCGTGGGCTACATGCACTTCTTGAAGCTGCACCACTTGGTCGACGACAAGATGCACGCCCGTTCCACCGGTCCGTACTCGCTCGTGACGCAGCAGCCGCTCGGCGGCAAGGCCCAGTTCGGCGGCCAGCGTTTCGGGGAGATGGAAGTGTGGGCGCTGGAGGCCTATGGCGCTGCCTACGTGCTGCAGGAAATGCTGACCGTCAAGTCCGACGACGTGCAGGGTCGCACCAAGGTGTACGAAAGCATCGTCAAGGGCGAGCACGCCATCAACGCCGGCATGCCCGAATCCTTCAACGTGCTGGTCAAGGAAATCCGCTCTCTGGGCATCGATATCGAACTGGAACGCGACTGACGTCCTGTGCACGCCTCCGGCCTTCTGCGGGAGGCGTGCTGCTCCCGTTCCATTCAATATCGCATTCGTGTGATTAAGGAAAGCAACCCATGAAATCTTTGCTCGACCTGTTCAATCAATTCAAGCCCGATGACCATTTTGATGCCATCAAGATCGGCCTGGCATCGCCCGAGAAAATCCGTTCCTGGTCCTTCGGGGAAGTGAAGAAGCCCGAGACCATCAACTACCGCACGTTCAAGCCCGAGCGTGACGGCCTGTTCTGCGCCAAGATCTTTGGCCCGATCAAGGACTACGAGTGCCTGTGCGGCAAGTACAAGCGCCTCAAGCATCGCGGTGTGATCTGCGAGAAGTGCGGCGTGGAAGTGACGCAGACCAAGGTGCGCCGCGAGCGCATGGGCCACATCGAGCTGGCTGCGCCCTGTGCCCACATCTGGTTCCTGAAGTCCCTGCCGAGCCGTCTGGGCCTGGTGCTCGACATGACGCTGCGCGACATCGAGCGCGTGCTGTATTTCGAAGCCTATGTGGTGACCGACCCCGGCATGACTCCGCTGAAGAAGTTCAGCATCATGTCCGAGGATGACTACGACAAGAACGTGATCGAGTACGGCGATGAATTCCAGGCCAAGATGGGCGCGGAAGGCATCAAGGAACTGCTCGAGAACATGGACATCGAGACCGAGATCGAACGCCTGCGCGGCGACCTGACAGGTTCCGAGGTCAAGATCAAGAAGAATGCCAAGCGCCTCAAGGTGCTCGAAGCCTTCAAGAAGTCCGGCATCAAGCCCGAGTGGATGATTCTGGAAGTGCTGCCTGTGCTGCCGCCGGACCTGCGTCCGCTGGTGCCGCTCGACGGCGGTCGCTTCGCTACCTCCGACCTCAACGACCTGTATCGCCGCGTCATCAACCGCAACAGCCGTCTCAAGCGCCTGCTCGAGCTCAATGCGCCCGAGATCATCGCGCGCAACGAGAAGCGCATGCTCCAGGAAGCCGTCGACAGTCTGCTCGACAACGGCCGTCGCGGCAAGGCCATGACGGGGGCCAACAAGCGTGCGCTCAAGTCCCTGGCCGACATGATCAAGGGCAAGAGCGGTCGCTTCCGCCAGAACCTGCTGGGCAAGCGCGTCGACTATTCGGGCCGTTCCGTGATCACGGTGGGCCCGACCCTGAAGCTGCATCAGTGCGGTCTGCCCAAGCTGATGGCGCTCGAACTGTTCAAGCCCTTCATCTTTGCCCGTCTGGAGCAGATGGGCATCGCCACCACCATCAAGGCGGCCAAGAAGGAAGTCGAGAACAACAATCCCATCGTGTGGGACATCCTCGAAGAGGTGATCCGCGAGCACCCGGTGATGCTCAACCGTGCGCCGACGCTGCACCGTCTGGGCATCCAGGCCTTCGAGCCCATCCTGATCGAAGGCAAGGCCCTGCAGCTGCACCCGCTGGTGTGTGCGGCGTTCAACGCCGACTTCGACGGGGACCAGATGGCCGTGCACGTGCCGCTGTCCGTCGAGGCGCAGCTCGAAGCCCGCACGCTGATGCTGGCCTCGAACAACGTGCTGTTCCCGGCTTCCGGCGAACCGTCCATCGTGCCGTCCCAGGATATGGTGCTGGGCCTGTACTACACCACCCGCGAGAAGATCAACGGCAAGGGTGAGGGGATGCTGTTCACCGATCTGCGCGAGATCGAGCGTGCCCTCGAGAACAAGCAGCTGGAGCTGACCGCCCGCATCACCGTGCGCCTGACCGAGTACACCAAGGACAAGGCCACCGGCGAGTTCGTGCCCTTTACCCATCTGGTCGAAACCACGGCCGGCCGGGCACTGCTGTCCGAGATTCTGCCTCGGGGCCTTCCCTTCAGCGTGATCGACAAGCCGCTCAAGAAGAAGGAAATCTCCAAGCTGATCAACACCTCCTTCCGCAAGTGCGGCCTCAAGGAAACCGTGGTGTTCGCCGACAAGCTGATGCAGAACGGCTTCCGCCTCGCCACCCGTGCCGGCATCTCGATCGCCATCGAGGACATGCTGGTGCCGCCGCAGAAGCACGACATCATCGGACGTGCCGAAGCCGAAGTGAAGGAAATCCAGCAGCAGTACGCATCCGGTCTCGTGACCGCAGGCGAACGCTACAACAAGGTCGTGGACATCTGGGGCAAGGCCGGTGACGAAATCTCCAAGGTGATGATGTCGCAGCTCGCCAAGCAGAAGACCACCGACCGCCACGGCAAGGAAGTGGACCAGGAGTCCTTCAACTCCATCTACATGATGGCCGACTCGGGGGCGCGGGGTTCCGCCGCTCAGATCCGTCAGCTCGCCGGCATGCGCGGCCTGATGGCCAAGCCGGACGGCTCCATCATCGAGACGCCCATCACGGCCAACTTCCGTGAAGGCCTGAACGTGCTGCAGTACTTCATCTCCACCCACGGCGCCCGGAAGGGTCTGGCCGACACGGCACTGAAGACCGCCAACTCCGGGTACCTGACCCGCCGTCTGGTCGATGTGACGCAGGATCTGGTGGTGACCGAGGACGACTGTGGCACCCATGATGGCCAGGTCATGCGCGCCATCGTCGAAGGCGGCGAGGTGATCGAGTCGCTGCGCGACCGGATTCTGGGACGTACGGCTGCCGAAGAGGTGCTGCACCCCGAGACCCGCGCCGTGCTGACGCACCCGGGCGAAATGTTCGACGAGGACATGATCGAAACGCTGGAACAGGCGGGCGTGGACGAGGTCAAGGTGCGTACTGCTCTGACCTGCCAGACGCGCTTCGGCCTGTGCGCGACCTGCTATGGACGCGATCTGGGCCGTGGTGGCCTGGTCAACGTCGGCGAGGCGGTCGGCGTGATCGCGGCGCAGTCGATCGGCGAGCCGGGCACGCAGCTGACGATGCGGACCTTCCACATCGGGGGTGCGGCCTCGCGTGCAGCCATTGCGAGCAGCGTGGAAGCACGCTCCAGCGGCACGATCGGCTTCAACCCGACCATGCGCTACGTGAGCAACACCAAGGGTGAGCTGGTGGTCATTTCCCGTTCGGGCGAGATCATCATTGCCGATGACAACGGACGCGAGCGCGAGCGCCACAAGGTGCCTTACGGTGCCACGCTCACCATCAAGCCCGACCAGCAGATCAAGGCCGGCACGATCCTTGCCAACTGGGACCCGTTGACGCGCCCGATCATTACCGAATACGCCGGTCAGGTGAAGTTCGAGAATGTCGAGGAAGGTCTGACCGTGGCCAAGCAGGTCGACGAGGTGACCGGCCTGTCCACTCTGGTGGTGATCGATCCCAAGCGTCGCGGCTCCAACAAGGTCGTGCGCCCGCAGGTCAAGCTCATCGATGCCGAAGGCAAGGAAGTCAAGATTCCCGGCACCGATCACTCGGTGACGATCGGCTTCCAGGTCGGCGCGCTCATCCAGGTGCGTGACGGCCAGGAAGTGGGCCCCGGCGAAGTGCTGGCCCGTATCCCGATGGAAGGCCAGAAGACCCGCGACATCGTGGGTGGTCTGCCGCGCGTGGCCGAGCTGTTCGAAGCCCGCACGCCGAAGGACAAGGGGGTGCTTGCCGAGATGACGGGCACGATCTCCTTCGGCAAGGAAACCAAGGGCAAGGTCCGCCTTCAGATCACCGATCCCGAAGGCAAGGTCTGGGAAGAACTCGTGCCCAAGGAAAAGAACATCCTGGTGCACGAAGGGCAGGTGGTCAACAAGGGCGAAAGCATCGTCGATGGTCCGGCCGATCCGCAGGACATCCTGCGGCTGCTGGGCATCGAGGAACTGGCCCGCTACATCGTCGACGAAGTCCAGGACGTGTACCGTCTGCAGGGCGTGAAGATCAACGACAAGCACATCGAGGTGATCGTGCGCCAGATGCTGCGCCGTGTCGTGGTCGAGAATCCCGGCGATTCCGGCTACATCGCAGGCGAACAGGTCGAGCGCAGCGAGATGCTCAACACCAACGACCAGCTCCAGTCCGAGGACAAGATGCCCGCCACCTACAGCAACCTGCTGCTGGGGATCACCAAGGCTTCGCTGTCCACCGATTCGTTCATCTCTGCGGCATCCTTCCAGGAAACGACGCGCGTGCTCACCGAGGCGGCCATCATGGGCAAGCGCGACGAGCTGCGCGGTCTCAAGGAGAACGTCATCGTCGGTCGCCTGATTCCGGCCGGCACGGGCCTGGCGTACCACAAGGCGCGCAAGGCCAAGGACGAAATGGACGAGGCCGAGCGTCTGGCCATTGCCGAGGCAGAAGCCCTGGAACTGGCTGGCGAGACTGCCGATGCGCAGGCCGAGGTGCATGCCGAAGCCGATGCCCCTGAAGGGACTGAACCTCCGGCGGCCGAGTAAGCCATCGGTGCGGCCGGAGCCGCGCGGAGTCTGTAAGGAGACTCCGACGCTGCCCCGGCTTGCCATGCAAGGACCTGTGCAGCCCTGCTGTACAGGTCTTTTTTTTGGCATGATCGACCGTATCCCTGTGCTGCCGACCGTCCTGATCCGTGCGTGCCCGCGCAGCCTCTTTCTTGCCCTTGTTCTCCGTTTCGATGAATACCTCGCCGACACCTCCCTCCAGACCTCTGCGTCCGCACCGGTCCGGCCCTGGCCGCACCTCCCGCACGCAGGAGGCTGCGCGCACCGACGCACGCGCTTCCCAGGGCGTGCCCCTGTGGCAGCAGCTGCAGGAGGCGGCGCGGGTGCTGCAGGGAGTGCAGACCGGCAGCAGTGTCTCGGTGCGGCTCGAAGCCGTGCCGGAACCCCTGCGCCCCGGTGTGCAGGCACTGACCTATGCCGTCCTGCGGCATCTGGGAGAGGCACGCTGGCTGCGCGACCAGCTGGTGCCCCGGCGTCCACCACCTGCAGTCGATGCGCTCCTGCTCGTGGCGCTGGCCCTGGCCGCGCGCATGGACGGAGGAATGGCGGGAGAGGTGGGCGCCCAGTACACGGCCTTTACGCTGGTGAACCAGGTGGTGGAGGCAGCCAAGCGACAGCCGCGCGCGCGGGCTCAGGCGGCGCTGATCAATGCGGTGCTGCGCCGCTTCTTGCGGGAGCGGGAACACTGGATGGAGGCCCTGTGCCAGGCCAGTCCGCGCCAGCAGCCTGCCCTGCTGAACGTGCCGGGGTGGTGGTGGCAGCGTCTGGAAAGAGAGCATGGGGCGGAGGTGGCAGAACGCATCGTGCGCGAAAGTGCCACGGCGGCACCCATGACCCTGCGCATACATCCCCGTGCAGGCACGCCCCGCGAGTATCTGGAGCATCACCTGCGGCCAGCGGGGCTCGATGGGGTCTGCAACGGTGCGCATGGCGTGACCTTGCAGCAGGCCGTGCATGTGTCCCGGTTGCCCGGCTTCCAGGAAGGCTGGGTGTCGGTGCAGGATGCCGGCGCGCAGCTGGCGGCGCCCCTGCTGGTGCAGGCGCTGCAGCAGAGCCTGCCCGCACTGTCACGTCCATGGACCGTGCTCGATGCCTGTGCCGCGCCTGGAGGCAAGACAGCCCATCTGCTGGAGCTCGGGGTAGAGCAGGTCACCGCCCTGGATGTGGATCCGGCGCGGTGCACCCGCATCCACGACACGCTGCAGCGGCTGGGAGTGCAGGCCCGGGTGCAGGCAGCCGATGCCGCCGATCTGGCAGGGTGGTGGAAGGGCGAAACCTATGATGCGATCTTGCTCGATGCACCGTGCACGGCGTCGGGCATCGTGGCGCGGCATCCCGATGTGGTCTGGCTGCGCCGCCCCGAGGACATCGACGCCCTGGCCCGGCAGCAGCGCCGCCTGCTGGAGGCTCTCTGGCCGCTGGTCAAGCCCGGGGGCGTGCTGCTGTATTGCACCTGCTCGGTCTTCACGGAAGAGGGCGCAGCCCAGCAGGAGGCGTTTCTTTCGCACCACAATGAAGCAGCCGCCCTTCCGGCGCCGGGGCATTTGTTGCCACTGCACCTTTCGTCGTCTCTGGATGAAGGGGACAATAGCCCCCACGACGTGCACGGAGGGGTGAGCCTCAAGCCTCCGCTGCGCGATCATGACGGATTTTTCTATGCCCTGTTCCGCAAGACTCCCTGAGCGTTCCTCTGCGACGAACGGAGTCCGGCAGCGGGGCTTCCTTGTGTGGCACGTGTCTTTCGCAGCGTTTTCCTCCTCCTTTCCTCGATCTGACCGCACGGCGCAGAACGGCAGCCGCAGCCGTCTGGGCCAGTGTCGCGGTGTCGGCGCCTGGCGTGCCCGCCTACTGGCGCTGGTTCTCATGGCGCTGTCCCTGTGGGGGGCACTGGGGTTCACCCAGTCGGCGCAGGCGGCTTCGGCTGCCTTCAGCGATGTGCGCTTCGAAATGGCGGGCGATGCCGTGCGCATGACCGGCAACATCCGCTTCACGCTCTCGGAGCCCGTGCAGCAGACCCTGCTCAAGGGGGTGCCGGTCTATTTCGTCTTCGAGACCGACACCACCGTCAACCGCTGGTACTGGACCGACCGCTCGCTCTACAGCCATCGCCGCTACATGCGGCTCGCCTATCTGCCGCTGCTGCGCAAGTGGCGGGTCAATGCCAGCAACGAGCCCTTCAGCCGGGGATCCACCGGTGTCGTGCTCAATCAGAACTTCGATTCGCTCGCCAGTGCCCTGTCCGTGATCCAGCGCATCTCCAATTGGCAGGTGCTCGACAAGGAAGACTGGAGCAGCGATGCGCGCTACACGGTCCAGGCCCGTCTGCGGCTCGACACCTCCCAGCTGCAGGGCCTGCTGCAGATCGGGGCAGGCAGCGCCGACTGGCATCTCGACGTCCAGCGCAACTTTCGGCTGACGCAGCAGGACCTCTCCCGGTCCTGATCCCGGATCGGCCATCCTGCGGGGATCTGCATGCTGCGCACCTTCTTTCAGTATTGGCGCAATTCGCGCAACATCCGGTGGGGCGTCACGGTAGGGGCCGCCCTGACCGTCGCCATGTCGCTGGTGCTGATGTTCCTGCTCGCCCAGGCCACCAACGATCCCGAAGCCTACGAGCGCAACTTCCAGACCCTGCTGGTGGCCAATCTGGTTGTCGGATGCATGCTCGCAGCCGTGGTCGGCTGGATGGGCTGGCGGGTGTGGAAGCGCTTCCGGCGCCGCAAGTTCGGCAGCCGCCTGCTGCTCAAGCTGGTCGCCGTGTTCACTCTGGTCGCCAGCGTGCCGGGGGCCCTGACCTACCTCGTGTCCTATCAGTTCGTGACACGCTCCATCGAGAGCTGGTTCGATGTGCGGGTCGAACACGCGCTCGATGCCGGCCTGAGCCTCGGGCGCAATGTGCTGGATGCGCTCACGGCCGATACCGCCAGCAGGACGCAGGCCGCCGCTACCCAGCTCGGGGTGGCACAGCCTTTTGGCCTGGCCCTGACCCTGGAACAGCTGCGGGTGCAGCAGAATGCCGATCAGCTCATCCTGTGGGACCAGAACGGCCAGCGCATCGCCAGCGCTGGGATACAGTCCTCCACCCATGCCTTGCCGGCCCCCACCGCCGACGTGCGCGCCGCGCTGCGCACCAAGCCTGTCTACACGTCGCTCGAAGGGCTCGACGATGCAGGAGATGCCTCCACCTCCTTTGCCCCCGACAGCCCTGCGGCCAGCACCACCCCTGCCGCGACCCCCCGCACGATCGACAAGGCTCCGGCCGCGCGCATCGTGGCCTACAGCCTCGTGCGACCGGGCCAGTTCGGACTACTGGATCAGGCCTGGGTGCTGGAAGTCGTCAAGACCGTCCCCCCCGAGCTGCTGCGCAATGCCCTTGTGGTGCAGGACACCAACCGGGAATACCAGGAACGTGCCCTGGCGCGCACCAGCATGCAGCGCATGTTCATAGGCACCCTCACCCTCACGCTCATCCTGGCCGTCTTTGGGGCTGTGCTGCTGGCGGCGCTGCTGGCATCCCAGCTCACTCGCCCTCTGTTCATGCTGGCCGAAGGCGTGCAGCAGGTGGCCGAAGGCAATCTGGGTCCCAAACCCATCTACCAGGGGCATGACGAGCTGGGCACCCTGACCCACGCCTTCGCGCGCATGACCCAGCAGCTGGCCGACACCCAGCAGGCACTGCGCAGCAGCGTGGTGGAGCTCGACGCATCCCGCAGCGAACTGCAGACCATACTCGACAACCTCAGCACCGGTGTTCTCATGCTGCGAGCCAACGGATGCATCGTGTCGGCCAACCCTGCAGCCACCCGCATTCTGGGACAGGAGGCGGCTGCGCTCGAAGGCCACACCCTGGGCAGTCTGCCCGGCATGTCCCGGCTGGGCGAGGTCGTGCAGCAGCAGTTCGACAACCTGCAGGAACCTTCCGGCGACTCTGCTGTCGTGGCTGCCGTTTCCGCACCCTCTGCCGCCCAAGCGCTCCAGGGAGCGCAGGAGGCCGCTGCTCCTGCGACTCCGGGCGCCGGAGAGGCAGCACCGGCCGCCCGGTCCTCTTCCCCCTACTGGCAGCAGACCCTCGAACTCAATCCCGCCGAGCACGAAGGGCTGCAGCACGATGCCATCACCCTCGTCCTGCGCGGAGCCACCCTGCACGACGCCGCCATCCCCGACGCGCGCCTGCTGGTCTTTGAAGATATCTCGGCCATCGTCTCCGCACAGCGCACCCAGGCCTGGGGAGAGGTGGCACGGCGCCTGGCGCACGAAATCAAGAATCCCCTCACCCCCATCCAGCTCTCGGCGGAGCGTCTGGAACTCAAGCTCATGCACACCCTGCCCGAGAAGGAGCAGGCCGTGCTGCGCAAGTCCGTGCGCACCATCGTCGAACAGGTCGACGCCATGAAGCGGCTGGTCAACGAATTCCGCGACTATGCGCGCCTTCCTGCTGCCCAGCTGCGCCCCCTCGATCTCAACGGCCTCATCACCGACATCCTGCATCTCTACGGCGACGAGAACGCCACCGTCCCCATCCGGGCCGAACTCGATCCCGGGTGCATGCCCGTGCTCGCCGATGCAGCACAGCTCCGGCAGGTCATACACAACCTCGTGCAGAACGCCCAGGATGCGCAGGAGCAGGCCGGGCGCGCCAGCGAGCCTGTGCTTCTGCAGACCCAATGGCGTCCGGCCAGCCGCCGGGTGCGCATGAGCATCCTGGATGTAGGGGGAGGCTTCCCGGACAACATCCTGCAGCGCGCCTTCGAGCCCTATGTCACCACCAAGGCCAAGGGAACCGGGCTCGGACTGCCCGTCGTCAAGAAAATCGCGGACGAACACGGGGCCAGCCTCACCGTCACCAATCGCGTGCAGGACGGGCAAGTCATCGGCGCCCAGATCTCCCTCATCTTTCAGGCTGCAGATAGCGTCGAATCCAACGCCGCCAGCACACCCCGCAGCGCATCGTCCCCGGAGACGCCTTCCGCCTGAACATGAATGCACGGTCCCGCAACACAGGCCGTCTCACAGGGCGATTTTTTGCATGGCGGGAAGTCCATACCCCTTTCGCGGATGGGGCAAATTCCCTGTATCATTGACGCAACATCCCGCGTATTTGTGGAAAGGCACCCATCGAAATGGCGAACATTTTGGTAGTCGACGACGAGCTTGGCATTCGGGAGCTGCTGTCAGAGATCCTCAACGATGAAGGCCACACCGTGGACCTGGCGGAAAACGCTGCACAGGCGCGCAAGGCACGGCTGGAAAATCATTACGACCTGGTTCTGCTCGACATCTGGATGCCGGACACCGATGGGGTCACTCTACTCAAGGAATGGGCAGGGCAGGGCCTCCTCACCATGCCGGTCATCATGATGAGCGGACATGCCACGATCGAGACCGCGGTCGAGGCCACCCGCATCGGGGCGCTCTCCTTCCTCGAAAAACCCATCACGCTGCAGAAGCTGCTCAAAGCGGTGCAGCAAGGCCTGCAGCGTGAGGCAGCTCCAGCTGCGACCGCTGCAGTTCCCGTCATTGCCGCTCCCGCACCGGTCGCGACCGGTGGAGCCGTGGCGGGAGGGCAGATTCTTGCAGGCATCGAGCAGCCTGTCCTGCCGGTGCAGGCGGCACCGGTGGCCTATGTCCAGTCTTCCCTGGCAGCCACATCCCCTGCAGCCAGCGGCCCCGTTTCCTCGCAGAGCTTCGATCTCGATCGTCCTCTGCGCGAGGCACGCGACATCTTCGAGCGCGCCTACTTCGCGTTTCACCTCCAGCGCGAGAACGGTTCCATGACCCGCGTGGCCGAAAAGACAGGGCTTGAACGCACCCACCTCTACCGCAAGCTCAAGCAGCTGGGAGTCGACATCGGCCGCGACAAGAAGGCCGCCAGCTGACACTGTCGGGCACCGCAGCATCCTGATACTCACAGGGGCAGGCAAATTTTCACTCCGTTTTTGTAAACCTCTTTTTTGACGCTATAATTTCAGCTTCAGGCTCGGTAGCTCAGTTGGTAGAGCAGCGGATTGAAAATCCGCGTGTCGGTGGTTCGATTCCGCCCCGAGCCACCACAAATCGACGCCCAACCGTTCTCGGTTGGGCGTTTTCTTTTGCGGATTCCGCACACCACGCGGGCTTCCGCGCCGTTCTGCGTGTGCCAGCCGTGCAGGGCACAAGTGGCATGACCCGCCCGGTTCGCTCCTGTTCCGCCCTATCTTCTCTCGAAACCTGCGCCAACTTCTTCGCCGTGGCACACGCAGACGACGTTGTTCGTCAATGACTTGTGCGTGTGCCGATGGGAATGGTTGCCTCGCGGGTTTGCACGAGCAGAGCAGAACGGCAACCCCGCGAGGACAACCCCAACATCAACCCTTGGGCCGGAACGGGTCATGACCGTAGCTGTTGCGCTCACGGATCTGGCCGTCACGACCTTGGATGAACATCTCGCTCTGTTGGTTGATGGCGATGCCACGGGCGTGGTCAATCGCCTGCTGCTGCGTGTCATGGATGGACGTGAGGCGGTCGTTGCCCTCACCACGCACGCCCCACTGATCACCGCCGTTGACGGGAACGACCCATTGGTTTTTTCCGCTCATTGCAATTACTCCGAAAATTGAAAAGGACAGGCTCTTGATGTCGGCGCGAGCCAAGGCGCGTCAGAGATGGAACTCATGTCATCAACGTCTCTTCCTTTCCCGATGTTTGAAGTGGGACTGATGCCCGCGCGCACGGCATACCGCCGTCAGCCTCGAGGGCGTGGTCAAGAAGTACCACGAGCAGACCGTGCTGCACGAGGTTTCGCTGAAAGTCCGGCGCGGCGAGTTCCTTACCCTGCTCGGCCCCTCGGGCTGCGGCAAGACGACTCTGCTCAACCTGATTGCCGGCTTCGCCGAAGCCGACAACGGCGAAATCTTCATCGACGGCCAACTGGTGACCAGTGAGCCGCCGTACAAGCGGCAGATCGGCGTCATGTTCCAGAACTACGCGCTGTTTCCACACATGACGGTCGAGCGCAATATCGGCTATGGCCTGCGCATGCGCCGGATGCCCAAGGACGAGATCACCCAGCGCGTGAAAGAGGCCATGGCCATGGTCAAGCTCGACGGCCTGGAGCATCGCAAGCCGCGTGAACTCTCCGGTGGCCAGCAGCAGCGCGTCGCCCTGGCGCGCGCGCTGGTCATCGAACCCAAGGTGTTGCTGCTCGACGAACCCTTCTCGGCCTTGGACAAGAGCCTGCGCGGCTCGATGCAGGTGGAAATCCGCGAGATCCAGCGTCGCCTGGGCCTGACCACCATCTTCGTCACCCATGACCAGGGCGAGGCGCTGGCGATGTCCGATCGCATCGCCGTCATGTCCGCCGGTGTCATCCGTCAGATCGCGCCGCCAGCGCAGCTCTACCAGAATCCGCAGGACCCGTTCGTGGCCTCCTTCCTGGGCGACGTGAACATCCTGCCGGCCCACTACCACGGCCAGACCTCCACCGATATCCTGCTGCGCCTGGGCTCGGGGCTGCTCAGCCTGCCGCAGTCACGGCTGGTGGATGAATCGCATGAGGGCGAGCGGCTCGATGTCTACGTTCGCCCGGAACATATCCGGCTGGAGAGCCCGCATGCCGGCTCGGTGCTGAGCGGCACCGTGATCAACCACGTCTTCCAGGGCGACCACATCAATACCTTCGTCAACGTCGACATCCCGATGAAGGACCGCCAGGTCGTCACGGTTCGCAGCCCCGGCCTGGGCGCGATGCAGCAGTGGCCCATCGGCTCCGTCGCGGGGCTTGCCCTGCCCGACGAGGGTGTCAGCGTCTTCAATCCGCAGAAATAAAAACCAAGCAATCGCCATGACCGAAGCCATGAGCTCTCTTCCTGCATCGATGCAGGCCATCATTGCCCGCGAGCCCGGCGATGCCAGCGTGCTGGTGCTGGCCGACCGCCCGATGCCCGTGCCGGGTGCTGGCGAGGTACTGCTGCGCGTGCTTGCCGCCGGCGTCAACCGGCCTGACATCATGCAGCGCCAAGGTATGGCCAAGCCGGCACCTGGCATTACCGACGTGCTGGGTCTGGAAGTGTGCGGCGAAGTGGTTGCCTGCGGGCCGGGGGCTGACAAGGCGCTGCTTGGTCAGCGGCTGATGAGCCTGGTGCCCGGTGGTGGCTATGCACCCTGGTGCACCGCTGCAGTCGAGCATTCCTTCGTAGTGCCCGCAAGCCTGTCTGCGATCGAGGCTGCAGCCCTGCCCGAGGGCCTGTTTACCGTCTGGCACAACCTGTTCGAACTTGGCCGCCTGCGCATGGGCGAGACCGTGCTGGTCCACGGCGCCGCCGGTGGCATCGGCACGCTGGCGATCCAGATGGCCCGTGCTGCGGGCTGCACGGTCATCGTCACCGACAACGACGAAGCCCGTTTCCACGAACTGAAGAACCTGGGTGCCGACCTGGCAATCCACTGGCCCAGTACCGACTTCACCCAGGCTTGCCTGGACTTCACCCGCGGGCGCGGCGTGGACGTGGTGCTGGACATCGTCGGCGGCGACTATGTGCGGCGCAACCTGCAGGCCATGGCCTTTGGCGGGCGGCATGTGAGCCTGTCGTTCATGCAGGGCTCGGCGGTGAACCTCGAACTGCTGACACTGATGCAAAAGCAGCTGAGCCTGCATTCGTCCACCATGCGGCCGCAGAGCCATTACGAAAAGGCCCGCATGGCCAAGGACCTGACCCACCATGTGGTGCCATTGCTGGCCAATGGACGGATCAAGCCTCGTATCTACGGCACCTTCCCTGTTGCGGAAGCTGCCGCCTCGCATACCTTGCTGGAAAGCGGCAAGGTCTTCGGCAAGCTGGTACTGGTGCCCTGAACCATGAAACTCCTCTACGCCACCACATCGCCCTTCGTGCGCAAGGTCATGGTCTGCGCACACCTGACAGGCCAGGCCGACCAAATCGAATGGCTGGACAGCGCCGCCCACCCGGTACGGCGCGATCCCCGCATCGCCGCCCACAATCCGCTGGCCAAGGTGCCGACACTGATTCTGGACGATGGCCAGTCCTTGTACGACAGCCGGGTGATCTGCGAGTACCTGGCCAGCCGGGCGGGATCGACGCAGATCTTTCCTGCTTCAGGCGATGCCCGGTGGACAGCGCTCACCCGCCAGGCGATGGGCGATGGCCTGCTCGATGCCGCACTGCTGGCGCGCTACGAATTGACCGCGCGCCCGCCGGAGGTGCAGTGGCCCGCCTGGCGTGAGGCCCTGCTGACCAAGGTCGCTGCCTGCCTCGATGCGATCGAAGCCATCGCGCCGGACCTCGCCACCGACCAGCCCACTATTGGCGAGATCACGATCGGCTGCGGCCTCGGCTACCTGGACTTCCGTTTTCACGAGCTGGACTGGCGCACCGCGCACCCCCATGCCACCCGCTGGAACGCAGCCTTCCAGGCCTTGCCCGCGATGCAGGCCACCCGCCCCTACGACGCCTGAGACCCAAAGCCATGAGCGATACCACCACCACCTCGAACCACCCCATCACAATCTGGTTTCTCAACGGCCCCAATGCCAACCTCTATGGGCTGGACGCCAACAAGAACTATGGCAGCGACAGCTTTCCCGTCCTGCAGTCGCGCTGCGAGCAGAAAGCGGCTGCGCTCGATGTCTCGCTGCGTTTCCTGCAGTCCAATTACGAGGGCCAGCTGATCGACTGGATCCAGGAGGCGCGCGGCGTGGCCGACGGCATCATCATCAATGCGGCAGGCCTGACCTACACCTCGGTCCCCATTCTGGATGCCCTGATGTCCTTTCCGGGCAAGATCATCGAAGCCCATATGAGCAATATCTGGAAGCGCGAGCCTTTCCGCCACCACTCCTACATCTCGAAGGTGGCCGATGGCGTGATCGCCGGGCTCGGCGGCGATGGGTATGAACTCGCCATCCAGGCCGTCGCGCAGCTGGTGCGCAAGAGCAGGCAGGGCAGCTGAAGCGCGATGACACCAGCCCTCGGCACCCTGGCCTTCTACAGCAACTTCGACGATTTCAACACCTGGAAGAACGCGCTGCAGGCGCAGCTTCCCTCACTGGAAGTCGTGCACTCCAGCGCCATCGACCGGCCACAGGACATCCATTACGCAATGGTCTGGAAGCCGCCGGAAGGCTTCTTCCAGCAGATGCCGAACCTGCGGCTGATCATCAACCTGGGCGCCGGCGTCGACTCCCTGGTGGGCCGCCGGGATCTGCCACAGAACGTCCCGATCACCCGGATCACCGACCCGCAAATGTCGCGGATGATGGCTGGTTATGTGCTGTTCGCGGTGCTGCGGCATGCACGCGAGATTCCGTTCTTCGAGCAGGCGCAGCGGCTGGGCGAATGGGCCTATCGCCATCCCCGTGCGCCCGGCGAAACGACGGTTGCCGTGCTGGGCTTGGGTCAGCTGGGCGCCACGGCGGCCCATGAACTGCAGCGCCAGGGCTTCCGGACCCTGGGCTGGTCGCGCAGCCCGGCGCACATCGAGGGGGTGGAGTGCTTTGCGGGCATGGAGGCACTCGATGCCGTGATCAGCCAGGCGGATATCGTCGTGCTGATGCTGCCGCTCACGCCACAGACGAACAAGCTCTTCGACCGCGAACGCCTGGAGAGGATGCGGCCGGGCGCAGCCTTCGTCAACGTTGCCCGCGGCGCCCTGGTGGACCAGGCGGCCCTGACCGACCTGCTGCGCAGCGGCCACATCGGCGCAGCCACGCTGGACGTTTTCGAGCGCGAGCCCCTGGTGGCCGGAGATCCGCTGTGGAGCATGCCCAACGTGCTTATCACACCGCATCTCGCGTCAGTGGCAATTCCCTCGTCCTCTGCCAGGCAGATCGCAGCGAACATCCTGCGCGTTGCTGCCGGAGAGTCGCCGGACAACATGATCGATCCGACGCGCGGATATTGAGCGTCCCCTCGTTGTGAACCGCCAGGGCATGGAGCGGACTGGGGTAGCGAGCGAGGTCCATACCAGCACGCCATGGCGCGGCCACCGGAGTACAATCGTGCGATGTCCCGCGCCTACGATTCCCTTGCTTCGCTGCTGACCCGGGCGCGTGACTGCCGTGTCTGTGCGATGCAGTTGCCCTGTGGAGCACGGCCCGTGCTGCAGGCGGGTGCAGGCGCGCGCCTGCTGATCGTGGGCCAGGCGCCGGGGGCCAGAGTGCATGGCACGGGCGTGCCCTGGAGCGATGCGAGCGGCGAGCGCCTGCGCGACTGGCTGGCACTGGCGCCCGCCCAGTTCTATGACGAGAACCGGGTGGCTATCCTGCCCATGGGCTTTTGCTATCCAGGGCGCGGGAATGGCGGCGACGCACCGCCACGGCCCGAATGTGCGCCGCTGTGGCACGGCCGTTTGTTGTCGCAGATGCCGCACCTGGGCCTGGTGCTGCTGCTTGGGCATTACGCGCAGCGGCGCTACCTCGGCCAGCAGGCTCGGCGCGAGAGCCTGGCGGCCCGGGTGCGCGCTGTCGATGCGAGCAGGCCGGGCATCATGGCTTTGCCGCACCCCTCGCCGCGCAACCAGGCCTGGTTCGTGCGCCATCCCTGGTTCGCAGCGGAGGTGCTGCCGGTGCTGCGCCGGCGTGTGGCCGCACTCTGGCCCGATCCAGAGCGCGCCGGTGGATGACGAGTCAAGGAGAAGCCTTCATGGTGACGAAAACCCCGGCCCGGCGCATTGCCATCCAACGCGCCTATGAGGACCCTACGCCGCACGACGGCTACCGCGTGCTGGTCGATCGCTTCTGGCCGCGCGGGCGCAGCAAGGAGGCCCTGCACCTCGATGAGTGGGCGCGCGATCTGGCGCCGCAGCCCGAGCTGATTCACTGGTTTGGCCACGATCCCATGCGGTGGGATGCCTTCCGCGCGCAATACCGTGCAGCGCTGGCCGCCCCCGTGCAGCAAGAGCGGTTGCGTGCCGTGCTGACTGCTGCAGGCAGCCACCCGATCACGCTGGTCTATGGCGCGCACGACACGCAGCACAACCAGGCCGTGGTGCTGGCCGAGGTGCTGGCGGAGATCGATGCGGCTTGACCGGCGGGGCGAGCCCGCCTTCAGGCACGCACCAGCGTCACGAAGCTGAAGGGCAGGCCGTCTGCGCTGACATGGCGGGTGCGCGCGGTCTCGGTCCACTCGGATCCGAGCGAGGGGGCGAATGCATCACCCACGAAGTTCTGGTCGATCTCGGTCACTTCGATGCGCCGGGCGAGCGGCAGAGCCTGGGCATAGATCTGCGCGCCGCCGATCACCCACGCCGTGGGGGATTGCTCGCAAATTTGTAGCGCTTCGCCTAGGGACAGTCTGAATAACCCACATCCAGTGCGAGCACCGGCGTGAACGCTGTGAACCAACCGATCCGCTGCGTGCGATGCGCGCCCCTGGGAGCGTATTTGAGGCCGCCAGGGTTGCATTTCTGCGTTCTTCAAGCCGCATTCGCCGCTTTCGGACGGAGTTGTCCATCCAGTGCCAGCAACGCTCGACGCGCCATCCACAGGTTCGACAGAGCGAACAGCGTCACCAACTGCGCCGTGTTCTTCTTCAGTCCGCGGTAGCGCACCTTCACATGCCCGAACTGGCGCTTGACGACGCGGAACGGATGCTCAACCTTGGCGCGCACGCTCCAGATGCTGCTCAGACACCTGCCAACACCCTGTTCTTGGGCGACAGCGGCGAGTTGGCACTGGATACCAGACGCGCCCTGGTGCAGCTACTGGCAGGGCCATCGCTCGACGGGCGTCGGCATCCAAAACTCTGGCCGATCTTGGTAAGAGACGAAGCGGTGATCCGTCGGCGTCTTGCCGAGCTGTTTCTCGAACTGGTTATCGACCGAGACGTACAAGTGGCTTTCACGCGCCAGGCAGATACCGGCGACCTCGAAGTGCCACTCCTGCTGCGTCGCGCTCAGCTGACGTTCATTGATTCCATCCTGCTGCTCCACCTTCGCCAGCGATTGACCCAGGCGGACTCGCAAGGCGACCGTGCAGTGGTGTCGACAGACGAGATCACGGAGTTCCTCTCCCTGTACCGGCACCATCGTGGGCGCCACCATCATCGGCGCGCCCAGCTCGACCAAGAACGCCGACAAACAGCGCGACCCCGAGATGCACCAAACCCGCAAAGGCCAGCAGTGGTATTTCGGGATGAAGCTGCACATTGGCGTGGACAGCCGCACCGGGCTGGCGCACAGCGCTGTGGTGACAGCAGCCAACGTGCACGACAAGCACCCGCTGAGCGCATGGCAAAGGTGGCAGGCTAACACCGTACAAACATCGGGCACCTTGTCCTGGTGTGAGCGCCGGTGGAAAGCCCTTGGCGTCCAGCGACTGCCGGAGAAGCTGGCGTTGCGCGGCCCAGAGGATGTTGCCATGTGGATTGGTGAGTCCGCACGATGGGAGTGTGCTCAATCTCGCTACCAGACGCTCACCGCTCGCTGGCCGGTACTGGCGCAGCAGTTGCCGAGGTACTTTGATGTCCTGGCGGACTACGGCGATGCCGATTTTCGTCGGCTTGCAGAGATGCTGGATTGGATAGCGAACCATCCGCAATCCGACCTCTATCCCCGCCAGCTGCCGGTGTCCGGGCTGGACAGCAAATGGCTCGATGGACGCAAAGGACTGCTGACGGATCTGGTGGCCGCAATACAAGAGGACTCTTCCAGCGACCTGGATTTCTACCAGCGCTGCGGACTGAAAGCACCTCCACTCCTTGTGCGAATGCGGGTGCTGGATCAGGCATTGCGAGCGAGGGTCGGTGGCGTGGGTGACATCACTGCACCAGTGGAAGACCTGGCGGGACTCAATTTGCCCGTCTCACATGTGTTTATTGTCGAGAACCTTCAAACGGGACTGGCAATGTCCGACATGCCGGGCGCTGTCGTGTTCATGCGCCTTGGCTATAACGTCGACGTGTTGGCTCGTTTCCCTTGGCTTGACCGCGCGAAGTGCATCTACTGGGGTGATTTGGACACCCATGGATTTGCCATCCTGCATCGAGCCCGTTCATACATTCCAGAGTTGCAATCCGTGCTCATGGACGAGGGCACCTTGCTGCAACACAAGGCGCTGTGGGTGGATGAATCGGCGCAGCATCCATCAACGGAACTGACGCTTCTGACGGAGCAAGAGCAGCAACTCTATCGGGATCTCAAGCAGCAGCGCTGGGGACAAAACGTTCGCTTGGAGCAAGAGCGGATCGACTGGGCTGCCGCATGGAGCGTGTTGCAGCGGACATTGGCCTAAAGTCACTGGCCCGCAATGGTTGCCTGCCGATGGCAGAACCTGATCAACGCAGCGCGTTCAGCACTTTTTCGGCTTCCGGCCAGGGCAGCCGTCGCTTGCCAGACTTCATTCGGTCAAGTGCCTTGAAGGCGTCGTCGACTGACAGCAGCTGGTTCTCGATCATGGCGCACAGCAGCCCGATGGTGCCCATGACGTTGACCTGCTCCTTATTGGCAACAATCCGCAAATTGGCGTCGCCGGTCAGCAAAGTGCAAGTCTCTTGCTTCGCAAGCGCCAGTGCCAAGTAGTCGTTGTGACTGGGCTTGGGACCATTTTTCGCGGGAAGCAGATGGTTGTGCTGGCCTGGCAACTGCTCGGCATACGCCACGAAGTCGCCGCTGACCTCCATGACCTGCAAGCCCAGGTCTTCAAGGCCAGGGCTGCCCGGTTCAATTTCTTCGTAGTACAGCAGATCAGGGATGCCGAACTGCATCGGAAGCTGGAAGAGCGTCTCCATCAACGCTCCTGCTTCCATATCGATCAAGATGTTCGCATCACTGATGAGCAACCGCATCCGATGACTCCAGCTGGCGTTCTTTGTGGAAGCGCATCATCGGGATGCCCAGCAATTCCGCCGCCTTGCCTTCGGAAATGTATTGCTCGGCCAAGGCGCGGTACACCAACTGATCAAACAGTCGGGGATGCTCTTGCGGCAGTGGTTGGCCAGGCTCGGTCTTGCGCCAGCCCTTGGCCGAAAACCGCTTGAACATAGAGAGGTGAGCGGCCTCGGTGATCACGCCACACTGTTTGGCGCGCTGCAGCCATCCGGTCATCGACAGACCGAACTCGTGCTTGAGCACATACAGCTCTTGCCACTCCAGCGCATGGCGTTGTGCCCCAAGCAACTGCAACACCGCGACACGCGGAGCCAGGAAGGCACCGGCGAACCGGTCGCAGGCTTTCTCTTCGTTGATACCGTCAGCCAGCCGTCCTTCGAGCAGCAGGTGCCCCAACTCATGCGCCAGCGTGAACCGCTGCCGATCACCGGGCCAGCGCTTGGAAACAGCCACGACCGGATACTCCCGGCCATCTTCGGTCCGTGCCTTGGCCGTCAAGCCAGAGAAGCCTGGGTTCTCTTCATCGACCACGATGACCAGCAAGCCAAGGCCTTCGAGGGTGTCGGTGAGGTCAGCAATCGGATTTAGCCCCAACTGCCAAGCGTTGCGGACCGAATCCGAGAACGCATCGATCTCATCCAGCGAGGTGATGTGCTCGGGCAGATTCGCGGGCGGCGCAAAAGCCGGGAACGGCAGTTCGGGAAATGCGCCGAGCAACTCCACGCGCTTCTCCACCAACTCGACGACTTTGATCTTCAGCGCATCCTGCGCCGTCTTGCCAAAGGTCGAGAGCTTGCGGAACTCGGGCTGCAGCAGTTCAACCGTATGCGTGCGAAAGAAGTATTCGGTCCGGATGCCGCAGGCGCGGGCCAGCTTGAGCAGCTGAGTCGACGACGGCGTCAGCAGACCCTTCTCGTACTTCTGGATGGCGGTGTGAGAAACACCCACCTGTTCGCCCAACGCACCCAGGGTCAGACCTGCCGCCAATCGTGCTTGACGAATGCGATCTGCAATCATGACGCCTCCTTGGGTTGGGTTTAAAACAACCGTCATCCTACCAAATTTTTAAACCAAAGAGAAGCCCGCCCGTCTCGGAGGCCGAGGCGTCAGTCGTGGGCGATTGCCTCCATGTAGGGGCGCATCACGGTGGCGACGCGGCAATCCTGAGCGTAGCGCCACAGATCATCTGCAGACGCCTTGCGCGTCCTCCAGGCGTCTTTCAAGGCCTCCAGCGCCACATCCAGACCGATCTTGTTGCGATGTTTGAAGCAATCGACCACGGTCCTGGCCGGGCTGTAGATCCGCACCTTCACCCCGTTGCACAAGTGCTCCTCGATGCCTGCCAGATGAGCGCTACCGGCCATCTGAACCATCCGGATCGGCGGATGGTCGATCCGGGGTGAGTGGCTGCCGCGTGGCATGGCGATCCAGACTTGACGCGGTAGTTGGGTGGTCAGCCCGTGAAACTGGAGTGCGGCGAGCAGGCAGAACACGGCTTGTGGCACCCTGGTGGCGACAAGGGCAAGACTCTCAAATTCCGTCACCTGTGCGCCTGGCAGACGGTAAAGACCACGCCCGACCCGTTCCAGCAGTCCTGCTGCAGTCATGCGCGTCAGGATGACCCAGGGCGAGCCGATGGCGTCCAAGTCGCTGGCACGCAGCAGCCCTCTCTGGCTGGCCAGATCAAGGATGCGCTGGGTGTGGGTCTCGGAGAGCATTGATGGAGTGTGTTCCATTTGTTCTCCAATTTCAATTAATCAACGAAATATCGGAACGCAGGGCAACACACTTCGCCACGACCGCCCCAACTACGGGGCATCAGCATTCCCTTTTGCTGGGTACCGGCATGGGCGCAGGTGATGCATCTCCCAGAGGAAGAGTTCCTCGATGCTGAAGCGGATGACGTCACCGTTTGCGATCCGGTAGAACGGAATGCCGAGCCGCAGGCGTTCCTGATTCTGGTGAATCCAGTAACTGGGCAATCCAGTGATGTCGACCACCTCTTTGGCGCAGTAGAAAACCCGATCACGGCGTTCAGGCCGCTTCTGCATCATCTGCTCGATGGCGTCTTCACGTGCTGTGGGAGACGATTCGGACAACGGGCGTCCGGCAGGGGATTTCCAAGTGACCCGAGCCTTGCGCTCGAAGGACTCGACCCCCATCAGAAGGTAACGGATAGATCTGTTGAGGTGCCAGGCGGGCGGGCCGATTCCTTCCGAGCGCCACTTTTGCAGCGTCTTGGGTGAGAGATTCCACCTCAAGGACAACTGGTTTTCATCGAGGACCGGATACGCGATGACTGGCTCATCCGGGCTGGGCGCAACGCCCTGCTTGTTGGCATCAACCTTGGGCTTCATCGCGCGCCTCCGTCAGCGCGGCCTCGGCCGCATCAAGACTGCCGTACTGCGCGATGAGTGCGAAGGCCTCGCTCAAGTAGTACCGCTTTGGTTCGGGGGCGGCGGGCGCGGGAGATTCGACAACGGGCTGCGCTTCGTTCAAGGATGGCAGCGGCACTTCGTGGGCCATGCCCTGGCGGATCGCCTGCTCATAGGTGACGATCTCATCGACTGGATAGCGGATGGCCTTTGAGAGCTTGATGTACGGCGGGCCGCGTTCTTCGCTGCGCCAGCGTTGCAGGGTCTTGATGCTGACGTTCCACCGACGTGCGAGCTCCGTTTCGGTGAAGGCGGGTTCGGTTTGCATGGCATTTCCTTTCGTCGTTCGTGCCGGGCATTACGGCGACAAACGAGAGGAAAGCCAAGTTGCAGCCCCCAGATTCCCTGGCAATTGCGGTAACTGCGAGTGCCAATCGGCCTCTCTGAACTTACAATCATGGGCATGTGCGGTTGCGCGAAATCCTTCCCCGGAATCGCGCGAGGGTCTCAAGGCTTCCGACCGGGGCTGAGAGACTGCTGATATGTGGGTTTGGTTTTCTGTTAAACTCCACCACCAGATCAGACGCCCTGCATTCACAAGATGCAGGGCGTTTTGTTTTTCTTGCCGTCCAGTCAGCACATGCGCATGGCATGCCATGGCGAAAATCCTTGCCCTACACCGGGAGGATTCCTTCGCACAGGCGGGTATACACCTACCCGGTGCACGATCATTCGTGCAGGCAGCTCCTGATAATGAATTGCATTCCGACGGATGCTGCTGTGAGCGGCATCCGTTCCTCATGGAGGTTTCAAGATGCAATTCCTGATCGTGCTGGCAGCCCTGTGCTTCCTGATGTTCGTGGCCTATCGGGGCTACAGCGTCATCCTTTTCGCACCCATCGCCGCCCTGGGGGCCGTGCTTCTCATCGATCCCCATCTGGTGGCACCCATGTTCACCGGCCTGTTCATGGACAAGATGGTGGGCTTCGTCAAGCTCTACTTCCCGGTGTTTCTGCTGGGAGCCGTCTTCGGCAAGGTCATCGAGCTCTCGGGATTTTCCAAATCCATCGTGGCCTGGGTCATCCGAGCCATCGGTCACCAGAGGGCCATGCTGGCCATCGTGCTGGTCTGTGCGATCCTGACCTATGGAGGGGTCTCGCTGTTCGTGGTGGTCTTCGCGGTCTATCCGTTCGCCGCAGAGATGTTCAGACAGAGTCAGATTCCCAAGCGCCTGATCCCCGGCACCATTGCGCTGGGAGCCTTCACGTTCACCATGGATTCACTGCCGGGCACTCCCCAGATCCAGAACATCATTCCCACCACCTTCTTCAAGACCAACATCTACGCGGCCCCCTGGCTGGGCATCATCGGGGCTCTGTTCATTCTGGGGTGTGGCCTGGTCTATCTGGAGTGGTGCCGTCGCCGTGCAGCACGTGCGGGTGAAGGCTATGGCACCGACCTGGTCAACGAGCCGGCCCCCTTCGAGCATGAGCGCCTGCCCAACGCCTTCATCGCGCTGCTGCCCCTGCTCATGGTGGGCCTGATGAACAAGGTGCTCACGGTCTTCATTCCTCAATGGTACGGTCCTTCGGTCTCGTTCGCGTCTGCCGTGGTGGGCAAGGCCAAACCCGTGGTGCAGCAGGTGGCGCCGATTGCTGCCGTATGGGCCGTGGAGGGAGCGCTGCTCATCGGCATCGCCACGGTGTTCGTGTTTGCGGGGCGTACCGTGGCGCGCAACTTTGCCGACGGAACCCGCACGGCCATCGGCGGTGCCTTGCTCGCCACCATGAACACCGCTTCCGAATACGGATTCGGTGCCGTCATCGCAGCCCTTCCCGGCTTCCTGGTCATTGCCGACGCGCTGCGCACCATTCCCAATCCGCTGGTCAACGAGGCCATCACCGTCAGTGCATTGGCCGGCATTACCGGATCGGCATCGGGGGGCATGGGCATTGCGCTGGCAGCCATGGCCGATACCTTCATTGCCAATGCGCAGGCAGCCGGCATTCCCATGGAAGTGCTGCACCGGGTCGCCGCCATGGCCTCCGGCGGCATGGATACCCTGCCACACAATGGAGCCGTCATTACCGTGCTGGCCGTGACAGGCCTCACGCACCGGCAATCCTACAAGGACATCTTTGCCATCACCTGCATCAAGACCCTGGCCGTCTTCGTCATCATCGCCGTGTTCTATATGACAGGGTTGGTCTGATCAGGGCCGCCGATGGGGGGGCAGGGGGCGGGCAGCAAGGCCGTGGCTCTCCCTCATGACGCAGAAAAGCCTGCATGTACCGCTGCTTCAAAGGTGGTGCATGCAGGCTTGTCGTGTCTGGTGCCGAAGGCCGGAATCGAACCGGCACGGTGTTGCCACCGGCAGATTTTGAATCTGCTGCGTCTACCAATTTCGCCACTCCGGCAGGAGAAGTAGAATGGACTGATCATTATGACACAAGCCATGGGGCGCCCTTGTCTGTGTGCACCCGGCGTGGCTACAGCACTTTTCTCATGCGTTCTCCCCGTTATCCCACCATCGAACAGTTCATCGGCAAGACCCCTCTGGTGGCCTTGCAGCGTATCGGAGCGGCCGAAAATGCCGCCCGCAACAACATCATTCTGGGCAAGCTCGAAGGCAACAACCCTGCCGGTTCGGTCAAGGACCGGCCTGCACTGTCGATGATCGCCAAGGCAGAGGCACGAGGAGATATCCGTCCCGGAGACACCCTGATCGAAGCCACGAGCGGCAACACGGGCATTGCCCTGGCCATGGTGGCAGCCATCAAGGGCTATCGCATGATCCTCATCATGCCCGAGGATCTGAGCATCGAGCGCGCGCAATCCATGCGGGCCTACGGAGCCGAGCTGATCCTTACCCCCAAGAGCGGAGGCATGGAATACGCCCGTGATCTGGCCATCCAGATGCAGGCCGAAGGCAAGGGGCGCGTGCTCGACCAGTTCTCCAACCCCGACAATCCGCAGATCCACTACGAAACCACAGGGCCTGAAATCTGGTCCGACACCCGTGGGCGTATCACCCATTTCGTCAGCGCCATGGGCACCACCGGCACCATCACCGGGGTGGCGCGCTATCTCAAGGAGCGCAAGCCTGCTGTGCGCATCGTCGGTGCCCAGCCCGCCGAAGGATCCCGCATCCCGGGAATCCGCAAGTGGCCTGAGGCCTACATGCCGGCCATTTACGACGCTGCCGTGGTCGACGAACTGGCCTATGTGACCCAGGATGATGCAGAAGACATGTGCCGCCGCCTGGCACGCGAAGAGGGTATCTTCGCCGGCATTTCGGCAGCGGGCGCCTGTGTGGTGGCCCAGCGCCTGGCTCAGCAGGTGCGCAATGCCACGATCGTGTTCATCGTGTGTGACCGCGGGGATCGCTATCTCTCGACAGGGGTGTTCCCTGCCTGACCGGGGCGCATGAGGCCGGTCTTCGCCTGCACGCCGCCGAGGGGATGAGTGCCCTCGGATTTCTTTTTTCCGATATCCACGCATCATGAACGCCACCCCCATCGACCAGGAACTCGACACCTCCGGTCTGACTTGCCCCATGCCCATCCTCAAGGCCAAGAAGGCACTGGCCGGCATGGCCAGTGGACAGGTTCTCAAGGTCATCACGACCGACCCTGGCGCCCTCCGCGACTTTCAGGCATTTGCCCAGCAGACAGGGCATGCCCTGCTGAGTCAGCAGCAGGAAGGAGCGCAGGCAGTGCACCTTCTGCGCAGGCGCTGATCCCACCCTGCAAACAGCAAAAAAAACCTCCAGATCTCAATCGAAACCTGGAGGCTGAATCCACCTGATAGGAGGGTGGAGGAGACAACTATTGCATGAAACTGAATATGCAACACTTTCAGTGTAGCAAGAAGATGCTGCACTGCACAAGTGATATGTGACATTTGACACGACACCTGCATAAAAGGCGAGAAATGTCAGCAAGCTGTCATTTTTTCACCACATCTTGGAAATGCGGCAAGAAAAAAGCCCGGGCCACGGCCCGGGCGGGCAAAAATGTGCGCATTCAGCTTGCGGTGGTGTCGGTCAGGGTATAGCCCGTGGTGATCTCGGCCGACTTGCCCAGCATGATGCTGGCCGAGCAGTACTTGTCATGGCTCAGTGCAATGGCGCGCTCTACCGCACTGGCCGGAATGCCCCGTCCGCGCACATCAAAGTGCAGATGAATGCGCGTGAATACCTTGGGGTCGATTTCCGCACGCTCTGCCTGCAGCTGCACGGAGCAGCCTTCGATGGCATGCCGGCCCCGCTTGAGGATCAGCACCACGTCATAGGCCGTGCATCCTCCCAGACCGGCGAGCAGCAATTCCATGGGACGTGCCGCCATGTTGCATCCGCCATTCTCGGGCTTGACCGAATCCGGTGCTCCATCCATCGGGACCACGTGTCCACTGCCGGTTTCGGCCACGAACCCCATTGCAGACCGGGTGGCAAGTCCCCCCGTCCAGCTCACCGTGCATTCCATGCTGTCCCTCCCGTGAATTCATTGCGTGTGATGTGAAGCCATGGCGCACCATGGCCGCCCGTGCCTCCAGGATGAGGCACTTGTGGGATGTGGCGCCGCAGTGGGGTGATATATCACCTCGCCGTCAGAGCCGGTGCGCCACGGTGGTCATGATACGGGCCGCCATCCGCATCAGTGCAGGAAGGGGAAATGCCAGCGGCGCTCCTCCTGCCTTCAGTGCCTCGTCGGCGTGGCGGCGTTCGTCGGCTTCCATGCGGGACACCACGCGCCGGGAGGCCGCATCGTTTTCCGGGAGCCGATCGAGATGGGACTGCAGGTGCGCCTCCACCTGGCGCTCGGTTTCCACCACAAAACCCAGGCTCCGGGCATCCCCCTGCATCCCCATCAGGCATCCCAGGGCAAAAGCGCCTCCGTACCACAGCGGGTTCAGCCACGACACATGGGTGCCCAGGTCCTGGATTCGGGCATGGGTCCAGGCCAGATGGTCCATTTCCTCCTCGGCAGCATGCAAAAAATGGGCGCGCAGCGCAGCATTCGAAGTCACGAGCGCCTGGGACTGGTACAGGGCCTGTGCGCACACCTCGCCCACATGGTTGACCCGCATCAGCGCGCCGGAGAGCGCACGTTCCTCAGGCAGCAGGCACGTGTCATGGGCTGCAGGCGGGTCCCCCTCGTCGGCAGGGGAGGCGGTGCAGCCTGAGGGCGGGGCGCACACCGTGCGCAGACCGGCGTCGGCAGCGCTCAGCCAGCGATCCAGAGGAGAAAGATGTCGCATCAGCAGAAATCTCAAAGAGGTTATGGGCAAGGGAATGGGGACCTCTGCGTGAGGGCTTTTACCCCATGAGATCCGCAAAAATGGATCGTACACAGCGGGAAAACAAGGGTGTGTCCCTTGTGCAACAGTTGTGTTGTCGACCTGCAACGCGATGCAGATAAAAGGCTGATTTCCTTTGCAGACCCCCTCAAGGTCTGGTGCAATAGAACCAACTTCCGAAAAGGAGGTTGGCCCGGGGAGTCGGGGTCCGCACCGAGGCGCAAGCCGCGCGAACCTGCCACACCGGCGCCCCATGTTTAACCTTGGAGAAACTTGCAATGAAAAAATCTCTGCTCGCACTTGCCGCCCTGGCTGCCGCTGGCGCTGCTTCCGCTCAGTCTTCCGTGACCCTGTACGGCATCGCCGACATCAGCGGTGGCTACAAGGAAGTGAATGTCGATGGTGCAAAAACCAAGACGACCGGTGCCAACGTCGGCAACCTGAGCGGCAGCCGCATCGGCTTCAAGGGCGCTGAAGATCTGGGCAATGGCCTCAAGGCTGTGTTCAACTACGAATTCGGCATCGACTCTGCTCACGGCAACTGGACGTCTGCCACGAACCTGAACAACGAAGGTTCTAGCTCTACCTCCACCCGCGAAGCTTTCGTTGGCCTGGAAGGCAACTTCGGTCAAGTGCGCGTCGGTACCACCGATACCCCGGTGCGTAACCTGGCCATTGCTGGTACCGCTGACGGCTACAGCGATTTCGACACCACGACCGCGCGCGCTGTGCAACGTGCTTCCGGTGTCCATTACTTCGGCAACTTCTCCGGCGTGGGCATCCAGGCATTTGCTGGCTACCACAAGGATGAAAGCCTGGGCACCACCACCAACAACTACAAGGGCTATGGCCTGGGCCTGAGCTACGCCAACGGTCCTCTGCTGGTTGGTCTGGCTGCACAACAGTTCAAGCAATCTGAAGCTCCCACGTCCAAGAAGACTGAAGCTGTTGTGGGTGGCGCTTACGACTTTGGCACTGCCAAGGTGTTTGCCAACTACGTGTACGGCAAGGTGGGTGTTGACGGCAACTTCAACACCGCATATGCCGGCGTCTTCGACAAGGTTCAAGAACTGAACCTGGGCGTGACCGTTCCTTACGGTGCAGCGTCCTTCGTGGCTGAATACGGCCGCAACCGTTACAACCTGGCTGGCACGAACGAAAAGTTCAGCGGCAATGACTTCATGATCGGCGCCAACTATGCCTTCAGCAAGCGCACCGACGTGTATGTCCGCGCTGCTCAGCAAGAAGACCTCAAGGACGGTGACGTCAAGCTGTGGACCCGCACGTACGCTGCTGGTATCCGTCACAAGTTCTAATTCACAGCTGGCCTAGCCAGCTTGGATGACGACTTGTCAGGCCACCCCTTCGGGGGTGGCTTTTTTTATGGGCGTTGTGTTGCTGTCACATTCGAACGATCGTGCGGGAATACACGGAGTTACGTTTGCGGAGGGCTTCTTTAGAATTCAGGCTCCTGAGCAAGGGAGTCTCCAAAGCATGCACCATGCAGGTGCTGGATGGCGTGCCCTTGCTCGTTGCACCATGACATGATGAATGGAGACAAGCGATGCGCAACAAGGCATTCGGGTTCGCACTCAAGGGAAGCATGCTGTGCGTGCTGGCGGGCTGGGCAGGGCAGGCCGCTCTGGCGTCGGGCTATCACTTCGGCACGCAGTCGGTCAGTGAACAGGCTACGGCCAATTCGTCTGGCGCCGAGGCAGCGAATCCCTCCACCATTTTCTACAACCCCGCCGGCCTGACCTATCTGCCGGGGGTTCAGTTCGGGGGCAGCCTGAATCTGGTGGCTCCCAGTGTGAAATACAGCAATGCGCAGGCCAAGTACCCAGGAGGGACGGCCGTGCAGGGACAGACCAGCGGCAAGATCACCAAGGATCTGGTGGCTGTGCCCCACCTCTATGGTTCCTGGCAGCTCAATGACCGCTGGACGGCTGGGCTGGGTATCTATGTGCCCTTCGCATCGGAGACCGAATATGACGGCAATTCGGTTCTGCGCTACAACGTCAACCGCACCAAATTGACGTCCATCGACATCAATCCCACCATCGCCTACAGGCTGACCGATCGCCAGTCGGTGGGCTTCGGCCTGATTGCCCAGTACAGCGATGCAGAGCTGCGGCAGTATGCCAACTGGGGGCCTCTGGCTGCGACCGATCCCCGCGTGCAGGCGGTGATGCGCGCCAGGGGGCGTGCCAATCCCAATGGCATGCTGGACGGGGTGGCGAATGTCAGTGGCAATGACTGGGGGTTCGGCTTCAATGCCGGCTGGCTGTGGGATGTGACGGATGCGGTGCGCATTGGTGCCAGCTACCGGTCCAAGATCTCGCATACGCTGAGTGGCACGACGGAATGGTCGGTGGGGAGTGATGCACTGGGGATCGGCAGCGCCGTGCTGCCGGCGATCCGTGCGGCAGGGTATGCAGCCTCCGAGGGCACCAAGGTGAAGATCGTCACGCCCGAGTCGCTGTCCCTGCACGGCATGTGGAAGGTCAATCCGGTGCTCAACCTGTTCGGTGATGTGACCTGGACCCGCCATTCCCGCTTCAACCAGCTCAACATCCAGTATGACAACGCCAAGATGGTGGCCAATGCGGTCTCTGGGGGTGTCACGACCGCCAGTGCAACCACGATTGCCCCTCTGTGGCGGGATACGTACAAGGTGGCGATCGGGGCGAGCTATCAATACAGCGATCCGCTGCAGCTCCGCTTCGGGATTGCCTATGACCAGTCGCCGGTGCGCAGTGCCGATACCCGGCTGAGCACCATGCCGGACAACGACCGCATCTGGCTGTCGACCGGGTTCAAGTACGATCTCAACAAGCATGCCAGCCTGAACATGGCCTACAGCTACATCTACATCAAGCCGGGTTCGGCCAATGTGAATGGCTACTGCGGCAGTTCGGTGGCTTCCGGCGCGGGGGCGACGAGCTGCGTGTCCAGCCGCACGAATGGCAGCGCGGACTACAACAGCCACGCGCATATTCTCGGCATCGCCTATACCTACCGGTTCTGAAGAAGCCCTGGACATTTGAGGCCCCCATGGCAAGAAGGCCCCTCTCTGGAGGGGCCTTCTGCATGGAGGAGGGCGGGGAGCGCGTCAGGCCAGTCCGGCAGCTGCGCGGAGAATGGCAGCACGGTCAGTCTGCTCCCAGGAGAATTCCGGCTCGTTGCGGCCGAAGTGGCCGTAGGCGGCCGTCTTGCCGTAGATGGGGCGCTGGAGCTTGAGCATCTCGATAATGCCCTTGGGGCGCAGGTCGAAGTGCTCCTGTACCAGCTGCTCGATGGCCTGGTCGGGGATGACGCCGGTGCCTTCTGTGTAGACGGTGATGTTGATCGGGCGTGCCACACCGATGGCGTAGGACACCTGGACCTGACATTGACGCGCCAGCCCGGCTGCCACCACGTTCTTGGCGACGTAGCGCGCTGCGTAGGCTGCCGAACGGTCGACCTTGGTCGGATCCTTGCCGCTGAAGGCGCCACCGCCATGGGGGCAGGCTCCGCCATAGGTGTCGACGATGATCTTGCGCCCCGTCAGGCCGCAGTCCCCCTGGGGACCCCCTACGACAAAGCGGCCGGTAGGGTTGATCAGGTACTGGGTGTCGACGAGCCATTCCGCCGGGATGACGGGCTTGATGATCTGCTCGATGATGGCTTCGTTGAATTCGGGCTTCATGCGGTCGCCCACACTCATGTCCGGATGGTGCTGGCTGGAGATGACGATGGTCTGGATGCTGTGGGGCTTGCCGTCGACATAGCGCATGGTGACCTGTGCCTTGGCGTCGGGGCGCAGGAAGGGCAGTGCACCACTCTTGCGCAGGGCGGATTGCCGCTCCATCAGCCGGTGGGCATAGTGGATGGGCGCAGGCATGAGTTCCGGAGTTTCGTCGCAGGCATAGCCGAACATGAGGCCTTGGTCGCCCGCGCCGATGTTGAGGTAGTCGTCGCTGGCTCGGTCCACGCCCTGGGCAATGTCGTTGCTCTGCTTGTCATAGCCCACGAGCACGGCGCAGCCCTTGTAATCGATGCCGTAGTCGGTGTTGTCGTAGCCGATGTGCTTGATGGTGTCGCGCGCCACCTGAATGTAGTCCACGGTGGCATTGGTGGTGATTTCCCCTGCCAGCACCACGAGACCGGTGTTGCAGAGGGTTTCGGCCGCGACCCGGCTGTAGGGATCCTGCGTGAGACAGGCATCGAGAATGGCGTCGGAAATCTGGTCAGCCACCTTGTCGGGGTGACCTTCGGAGACCGATTCGGACGTGAAGAGAAAGTCGTTCGCCATGAGAGAACTCCAAAAAACGGCACGGGTTGAGAAAGGGAAAACGCGTTGCCATTGAGGGAGCCTGGCGAACGCTTTAGCAGTGAGCCGCTGTGCCATGGAGGCTGGCTGTCTGGCCCATGCGACAATGTCGAATGGGGTGTCGCCCTGCAAGTTGCTCGTTTAACTCGACGACGGGAGGCATTGTACAGAATCTGCCCGGAATGGGGGTGCGGGGACGTTGTTCCCGGTCAAGCATCATGGATGGATTGTTTCGTTTCTTCTCTGTGTTTCCTCTGTGGCTGCTGCAAGGCATGGGGGCTGTGGCCGGCTGGGCCACCTATTTGCTGGCGCCGTCCTATCGCAGGCGCTGGAATGACAACCGCGCACAGGCGGGCCTGACGGCCGGGCAGGTGCGAGGGGCCGTGGCCCATGCCGGACGCATGATCTTCGAGCTGCCGCGCCTGTGGCTTGGACGCCCCGTCCCCTATCGCTGGACGGGGCTTGAGCATGTCGAGCGAGCCTATGGAGCGCACAGGGGCATTGTGTTTCTGACGCCCCACATGGGCTGCTTCGAGATCACGGCACAGGCCATGGCGGAGACATTTGGTCCGCAGTACGGGGACCTGACGGTGATGTACCGCCCTGCTCGACAGAAGGCGCTGGCAGACATGATGGTGCATGTGCGCAATCGCCCGCATCTCAGGACCGTCACGACCACCCTGACGGGAGTGCGCCAGATGATCAAGGTTCTGCGCAAGGGGGAGGCCGTAGGGGTGCTTCCCGATCATGTGCCGCCGGAAGGACAGGGCGTGTGGGCTCCCTTTTTCGGTCGTCCTGCCTATACCATGACTCTGGCAACCAAGCTGGTGCAGCAGACGGGCGCCGAGGTGATTGTCATCTGGGGCGAACGGCTGTCCTGGGGGCGGGGCTATGTGCTGCACTGCAGCCCGCTCTCGGCTCCGATGCCCGAGGGGCTGGAAGCAGGGGTGGCCCATATCAATCACGAGATGGAACGGCTCATCCTGAGCAATCCCAACCAGTACATGTGGAGCTATGCACGCTACCGCAGGCCGCGCGGTCAGCCGGAACCTGCGCGTGCCGCGACCGCGCCCGCGCCTGAAGGAGGCACCGGCGTACCACCCCAGTCCGGGCAGGGGAACGGACATGCATGACTCGGCACAGGAGGCGGAACATCCGCTGTCTTCCCAGGAAAAGGCGCTTCCTCCACTCGGGTGGCGGGGACGTCTGGTGTATGCCCTGCTGGGCGTGTTGGCCCATTTGCCGCTGGTGTTCTGGCGAGGGCTGGGAGCGGTCATAGGCTGGGTGCTGTACTGGGCCATTCCTGATCGGCGCCGGATTGCCGACATCAACCTGCAGCTTTGCTTTCCCGAATGGAGTGCGCAGCAGCGCCGGCATGTGCTGAAGCTGCATTTCCGGCGCTTCGTGCAGGCCGTGCTCGACCGCATCTGGCTCTGGCATGGCTCGGAAGCCCTGCTCCGGCGCCGCCTGCGCATGGTCGGGGATGTGCGTGCGTTCGAGGGGGATGCTCCCACCATTCTGTTTGCGCCCCACTTTGTGGGACTCGACGCGGGGGGGATGGCCCTGTCGGGGCAGCTGCCGGAACGGGATTTCATTTCGATCTACACGCCGCAGCGCAGCGCGCTGGCCGATCGGTGGACAAGACGGGGGCGCACACGGTTTCCCAATGCCCGTGTGGTGTGGCGCCGTGACGGTGTCAAGCCGATCATCTCGGCGCTGCGCAGGCACGGTCTGCTGTATCTGCTGCCGGACATGAACTTTGGGCCGCAGGAGTCGATCTTCGTGAAGTTCTTCGGCCAGCCGGCTGCGACCGTGCCCTCTCTGTCACGCTTTGCGCGGCTGGGCCGGGCGCAGGTAGTCTCCACCATGACCTTCATGGACCCGCACGGCTATACGCTGCATGTGGAGGGTCCCTGGAAGGACTTCCCGACAGCCAATGTCGAGGCCGACACCCAGCGCATGAACGATTACCTGGAAGGCTGGGTGCGGAAGCGTCCCGAAGAGTATTTCTGGGTGCACAAGCGGTTCAAGACCCGCCCGCCGGGCATGGCGTCGGTGTACGACGCTCAATCTGCCTGAGGCGGTTCGCCGATGGCCGGATCGGTGGCTGGCAGGGAAGGGGCGGCCGGGGAGTGTGTCCAGTCCCACAGCAGACGGGCCACGTCTTCGACCCCCTGTTTCTTGAGGGCGGAAAACAGTCGAACCTCGCCGCCGCCTGCCTGCAGGCGGGTGATGCCCAGAACCTTGGCGCCTTCGCTGCGCGTGAGCTTGTCGGCCTTGGTCAGGAGCACGAGAAAGTGCAGGCCTTCCTCGACGCGGGGGCGCACCACTTCCAGCAGGGCTTCATCGAGCTCGGTCATGCCGTGGCGTGGATCGCACAGCAGCACGATGGCGCGGAGGTTTTGGCGTGTGACCAGGTAGTTCGCCATGACGCGCTGCCAGCGCAGCTTGTCAGCCTGTGGCACGGCCGCATAGCCGTAGCCGGGCAGATCGGTGAGGACGGCGTCGGTCAGGCCTTGCTTGCCCAGGGCAAACAGGTTGATGTGCTGGGTCCGTCCGGGAGTCTTGGAGGCAAATGCGAGCTGCTTTTGCTGTGTGAGCGTGTTGATGCAGGTCGATTTGCCCGCATTGGAGCGTCCCACGAAGGCGATTTCGGGAACGTCGAGTGCCGGCAGCTGGTCCAGCTGGGCCGCCGTGGTCAGAAAGCGTGCCGTGTGCAGCCAGCCCAGAGGGCTCGGCGTGGCGGGGGCGGAAGCTGGAGCGGATGCCCCGGATTTCGGAGGAAGGGGGCTGCGTGGCGGACGTCGTGCGGGCATGGTGTGGGGCTGGGGCGTGAAGCGGAAAAGCCGGATGGCAGAAGGGTTTCCGGTTGACAGAAAAGTATCTGGCCGGCCAATTTTGCAACAGCGCGTTGTAGAATTGGCCAGTTTACCCGTATTGCGCTTGCTCTGGGCTCGGGTGTATCCGCTCACTTTGGACTATTGCGATGATGAAGCCTCTTACCTCTATTGCCGCTTCCCTGATTTCCGCCACGACTCTCCTGGCTGCCAGCGCGGCCATGGCGGCCGGTGCTCCCGACCTCGCCAAGGGCAAGGCCAGTTTCGTCACCTGTGCTGCCTGCCATGGAGCCAATGGCAATTCCGCCATCGCTGCCAATCCCAGCCTCGCGCAGCAGCATCCTGAATATCTCGTCAAGCAGCTCAAGGAATTCAAGGCCGGAGTGCGCAAGAACGCCATCATGAACGGCATGGCTGCGCCCCTGAGCGAGCAGGACATGCGCAACATCGCCTACTGGGTGACCACCCAGAAGATGATGCCTGGCTCTGCCACCAACAAGGACACCATTGCCCTCGGCGAAAAGATCTGGCGCGGCGGCATTGCCAACCGTGGGGTGCCTGCCTGTGCTGCCTGCCACAGCCCGAACGGTGCTGGCATTCCCATCCGCTTCCCGCGCCTTGCCGGGCAGCACGCAGCCTATGTCGAGCAGCAGCTCAAGGATTTCCGCGACGGCGTGCGCACCAACGACAAGGTCATGCCCGAAGTGGTCAACGGCATGAACGACGCCCAGATCAAGGCTGTGGCCGATTTCGTGCAAGGGCTGCACTGATCGGTGTCTGGGGCAGAAAGAAAGGCTGCGGGTGCTGTTTCCCGGCTCGCGGCCAGACGAAATGTCTGCGCGAACAGCGGTCTTTGACTGGCAAGGCGGGGTTTTCCCCCGCCTTTTCTTTTGGATTGCTTAACCGGACCACGGGTGTCTGACTCGCGGCAAGGCGAGGAGCTGGGGTTTCCGCTACCATGCGGAACCTGAACCTGCTGGAGGGACGGGCGCATGGGGTGCTCTCTGGAACTGTGGACGCAAGGGACGCAGAGACGGTTGGCCGGTATGCAGCAGGATGGATCACACATGACCACTTTTTCCACTGAAGGCTTCCAGGTAGGCAAGGGCGGGCGCCGCATGCGTGCCGCTGTCGAGCTGTTGTCCTCGATGCGCTTTGCGATTGCGTTGTTGACGGTGATCTGCATCGCCTCGGTGATCGGCACCGTCGTCAAGCAGCATGAGCCTTACAACAACTACATCAACCAGTTTGGGCTTTTCTGGGCCCAGGTGTTCGATGTGCTGGGGCTCTACAGTGTCTACAGTGCATGGTGGTTCCTGCTGATTCTGGCTTTTCTGGTGACCAGCACCAGCCTGTGCATTGCGCGCAATACGCCCAAGATCCTGCAGGATCTCCGGAGCTTCAAGGAAAACATCCATGAGCAGGCGCTGCGGGCTTTCGGGCAGAAGGCCACTGCAGAGGTGGCGGGCACTCCCGAGGAGGCCGCGCGGCGTCTGGGACAGAGCCTGGTGCGCAGCGGATGGAAGGTGCGCCTGCAGGAACGCCGCACCGCCCAGGGCATGGGCTGGATGGTGGCCGCAAAGGCAGGGAGCTGGAACAAGATCGGCTATCTGGCTGCGCACTGCGCGATCGTGCTCATCTGTCTGGGAGGGCTGTTCGATGGGGATCTGATGGTGCGGGCGCAGACCTGGTTCAATGGCAAGCAGGTCTATCGTGGCGCAGGCATGATTGCCGAGGTGCCGGCTGCTTCGCGACTGGGACCGAACAACCCCAGCTTTCGTGGCAATCTCTTTGTGCCGGAGGGGGCTTCGGCTTCCAGTGCCATCCTGAGCCAGAAGGATGGCGTGCTGGTGCAGGATCTGCCTTTCTCGATCGAGCTCAAGAAATTCATCGTCGAGTATTACCCCACCGGCATGCCCCGGCTGTTCGCCAGCGATGTGATCTTGCGTGACCGTACTACGGGAGAACAGCATCCTGCCCGCATCGAGGTCAATCATCCGGCCAGCTTCAAGGGCATCGAGATCTACCAGAGCAGCTTCGAGGATGGCGGTTCCTCGGTGACGCTCAAGGCGGTTCCCATGGGAGGGGCTGCTGTGGCCCCGTTCGAGGTGCACAGCAAGGTGGGGGAATCCACCACGATCAGCAATGGCAAGGACCAGCGCACGCTGGAAATCACCAACCTGCGGGTCATCAACGTCGAGAATTTCGGCAAGGAGGGCGAGGGCAACGGAGTGGATGTGCGCAAGGTCGACCTGCAGCACACCCTCAATGCCAATCTGGGCTCGGCCCAGAGCAGGAGCGACAAGCAGCTGCGCAATGTGGGGCCGAGCATCGCCTACAAGCTGCGCGATGCGTCGGGACAGGCGCGCGAGTTCAACAACTACATGCAGCCCGTGGCTTCGTCCCAGGGGGGCGTGCCCGAATTTCTGTTCGGGGTACGCAGCGACCCCAACCAGCCGTTCCGTTATCTTCGCATCCCGGCCGATGACAAGGGCGGGCTGGGCGAGTTCCAGCGTCTGCGCACCGCGCTGATGACGCCGGCCATGCGGGCCGAGGCCGTGCGGCGCTATGCAGCCGAAGCCACCACAGGGCAGCCCCCCGAGGTGGTGAAGCAGCTCACGGCATCGGCCGAGCGGGTGATGGATCTGTTTGCGGGCGATCCGGCCAAGATGGCGCAGGCCGGGCTGGACCCCAATGGCGACGCCGCGCGCGGCTTTGGCCTGCAGGCGGTGGCGAGCTTCATCGAGAAGACCGTGCCGGCCGACCAGCAGGCACGTGTGGGCGATGTGCTGCTCAAGATTCTCAACGGCAGTCTGCTGGAGCTGGCGCAGCTGGAACGTGCCCAGGCCCATCTGCCGGCACTCGACATGGGCCAGGAGCGCAACCGCGCGTTCATGGTGCAGGCGGTCGTGGCTCTGAGTGATGCGCCGCTGTATCCGGAGCCCCTGCTGTTCCAGCTTCAGGACTTCAAGCAGGTGCAGGCCAGCGTGTTCCAGGTGACGCGTTCGCCGGGCAAGTGGGTCGTCTATACAGGCTGTTTCTTCCTGATTCTGGGAGTCTTTGCCATGCTGTACATCCGCGAACGTCGCGTTTGGGTCTGGCTGACACCGGTCGATGGACAGGAAGGCGTCAGCGCCGCTACCATGGCGCTTTCAAGCAATCGTCGCAACCTCGAAAGCGACCGGGAATTTGAAGTCCTCAAGGACAAACTGCTGGGAATCCACGCATGAGCACCCCCATGAACACCACGCTTGATCTGTCTGCAGGCTCCCAAGCCACACGCATCATCCATCTGCAGGAAGGGTGGCTGTCGGGCCGCACCTGGTTCGACTGGCTCTTTGCCGTGCTGGCCGTGGCCGGCGGCATTGTGGCATTTGCCCAGTACGGCGGTGCCATGGATGGCTATGAAAAGGCCATTCTGGCCGGCACAGTGCCCTTCGTCATTGCGCTCGGATGGTTCTGGCGTCCAGCCGCGCGGCTGATGCTGGTGGTGGCGGCCTTCTCGCTGCTGGCCATCTCAGCCTATCAGGGAGATCTCAAGCGGGCTGAGTCGGTGTTCTGGCTCAAGTATTTCCTCTCCAGCCAGTCCGCCATTCTGTGGATGTGTGTCCTCATCTACATGAGCACGCTCTTCTACTGGATCGGCCTGTTCACGAGCGAGAAGCATCCCGTGGACGGCGTGGCACATGCCAATACCGCACAGCGCATGGGAACCTGGCTGGCCTGGGGCGCGGTGGGCATGGCGCTCATCGGGACCATGGTGCGCTGGTACGAAAGTCACCACATCGGGGCTGGCATCGGCCACATCCCCGTCAGCAACCTCTATGAAGTGTTCGTGCTGTTCTGCTGGATGACCACTCTGTTCTACCTGTACTACGAGCAGCTCTATCGCACCCGTGCGCTGGGGGCCTTCGTGATGACGGTGGTGAGCGCGGCGGTCGGGTTTCTGCTGTGGTATGCGCTGGTGCGCGAGGCGCAGGCCATTCAGCCGCTGGTGCCTGCCCTGCAGAGCTGGTGGATGAAGCTGCATGTGCCAGCCAACTTCGTGGGCTACGGCACGTTTGCCCTGGCGGCCATGGTGGCCCTGGCCTATCTGCTCAAGACCAGCAGCTTGCGGGCCCTGTTGATCGGGCTCGTGGGGGTGCCGGCTGTGGTGCTGGCGGGAGTGGGTCTGTACGCGCTGCTCGGCTCACCGGATGCCACCATGACGCAGGCTCTGACCAAGAGCGGCCGCATGCTGGGTGGGCTGCTGGTGTTCTTCGGGCTCATGGTGGCGCTGCGCGGCACCATCAACCAGCACACGCCGAGCCTGACGGTGATGGATGATGTGCTGTACAAGGCGATTGCGGTGGGATTCGCCTTCTTCACCATCGCTACCGTGCTCGGGGCGCTCTGGGCGGCCGAAGCCTGGGGCGGATACTGGAGCTGGGACCCCAAGGAAACCTGGGCTCTGATCGTGTGGTTGAACTATGCGGCATGGCTGCACATGCGGCTCATGAAGGGGCTGCGCGGGACGGTAGCCGCCTGGTGGGCTCTGGTAGGGCTGGTCGTAGTGACCTTCGCCTTCATCGGTGTCAACATGTTCCTGAGCGGCCTGCACAGCTACGGCACCCTGTAAGACCCGTGTCGAGTCGGGCAGGCAGGACTGTCTGGTGGACAGTCCTCTTCCCGTGGCGGGCAGGGCCGAGTCCCTTGGCCGATGAGGGGAATTGCTTTCGGCAGGGGGTGTGCATGGCGCACAATGAGTCGAACTCCATGCTGAACGAGACCTGCTGCCGGGATGCCGGTGATCGCCATGGCTGTACTCCCCTTGGGACGCCGGCTGCAGGGGGGATCCGGATGCGTGCAATGACTTCTTGACCCACGGAGGAGAAATGGCGAATCGCTTCGGGGCGGTTCCGCCCATTCTTTCCAGCGACATCACGCCCGAGGCGGTGGCAGGCAGCCGCAGGCGCTGGATGCAGCACGCCGGGGCATGGATGGCCGGGGCAGGCCTGGCGGCCTGTCGAGGCAATGGCGAGAGCGATTCCGTGCAGTCCCCGAAGGACATGGGCACTCCCCTGTCCTCCGTGCGAACTTCCGTGGCTGGCGGCTGGGCCGTGGATCGGCCCACACCGGTTCGTGATGCCACGCACTACAACAACTTCTACGAGTGGGGAACCTCCAAGACCGATCCGTCCGAGCGTGCGGGTGCCATGCGGCTGCGTCCCTGGACGCTGCGCGTGGAGGGGGAGGTGCTGCACCCCTATACCCTCGGAGTCGAGGACCTGATGCGGCTCGCCCCTCTGGAGGAGCGGCTCTATCGGTTGCGGTGCGTGGAAGGGTGGAGCATGGTCATTCCGTGGCAGGGGTATGCGCTTGCGCATGTTCTGAAGCGTGCCCAGCCCACGGGAAATGCCCGCTACGTGGCCTTCGAGTCGCTGGCCGACCCTGGGCAGATGCCGGGAGTGCGGGATGCGGTGCTGCACTGGCCCTATACCGAAGGCCTGCGGCTCGACGAGGCCCTGCACCCCCTGAGCCTGCTGGCCTTTGGAATGTACGGGCATGCGCTGCCAGCCCAGAACGGTGCCCCGCTCAGGCTCGTGGTGCCCTGGAAGTATGGCTTCAAGAGTGCCAAGAGCATCGTGACCATCCGCGTGATGGCAACTCCGCCGGTCACGACCTGGGTGCGTGAGGCACCCGCCGAGTATGGGTTCTACGCCAATGTCAACCCAGAGGTGGATCACCCACGCTGGAGCCAGGCGACCGAGCGCCGCATAGGCGAAGGTGCGTGGGAACCGCGGCGCCTGACCCTGCCCTTCAATGGCTATGCCGAGCAGGTGGCCGGGCTGTATGCCGGCATGGATCTGCATCGGTATTTTTGAGCAGATTTGCCGATTCAAGAGAAGAGAAAGGAAGGTTGTTTTCATGTCCACTGTCATTGCCAGACATTCCTGGCTCACGAACCCCTGGAGCAAACCTCTGCTGTGGGGAGTGGCGCTCATGCCGCTGGCATGGCTGATCGGGCGCGCCTCTGCAGGGGCCTACGTCAATCCCGAGGAGGCCCTGGTGCGGGGAACTGGAGATTGGGCGCTGCGCATGCTTCTGCTTACTCTGGCGGTGACGCCTGCCCGGGTGAGTCTGCACCTTCCCCAGCTGCTGCGGTTCCGGCGCAGTCTGGGTCAGCTGAGCTTTGTCTATGCGTGTGTGCACCTGTCCCTGTATCTGTGGCTCATCGTGGGCTTCGAGAGCGGAAAGCTGGTGCATGACCTGGCGCGTCACCCCTATGTCTTTGCAGGAATGGCGACGTTCGTGTGCATGCTGCCGCTGGGACTCACGTCGTCCAATGCGGCCATTCGGGCACTGGGGGCTGCACGCTGGCAGCTGCTGCACCGGCTGGTGTATGTGGTGGCTGCACTGGCCATGCTGCACTTCTTCTGGGTGCGCGCCAGCAAGAATCAGGTGATTGAGCCCATGCTGTATGCCGCCGTGCTGGGAGGGCTGCTGGCATGGAGACTCTGGTACTGGAACCGGAACGCCCCTGCCGGTGGCTGCGGGCATTGACACACGGGGACAGGGGGCCGCGTGGAGCAGACGGCATACACCCGCCCCATGCCCATGGGGCGGGAGACCACAGCACCCGGCGGGATGGCCGATCGATCAGAGCAGCCGTTCGCGGGCATGCAGGGAGGCAATGTCCTCGCGGGTTGCAATGAGGTGCGGCTGGCCATCGACGACCAGCACTTCGGCCGCCCGTCCCCGGGAGTTGTAGGTGCTCGCCATGCTCATGCAATAGGCTCCAGCCGACATGACGGCCAGGATGTCGCCCGGCTGAACATCGAGCGTGCGGTCGCGTCCCAGCCAGTCCCCGCTTTCGCATATCGGGCCCACCACATCGTAGGTCGGCATGTCGCCTGTGGCCGGACGTGACTGCACGGGCAGGATCTGGTGATAGGCCTCGTACATGGCTGGACGCGGCAGATCGTTCATGGCGGCATCCACGATGCAGAAATTCTTGGCCTCGCCGGTCTTGAGATAGAGCACTTCGGCAAGACACACCCCCGCGTTGCCGACCATGGAGCGTCCCGGTTCGATCAGCAGCCTGCGCTGACCGAGGCCGCGTGCATCCATGCGAGCGAGCAGGGCATGCCACAGGGCATGGGCCGAAGGGGGCGTTTCATCGGTGTAGGTGATGCCCAGGCCTCCGCCGAAGTCGAAGTGCTCCAGCCGGATGCCTTCGGCCTCGATCTGTTCCACCAGATCGAGCATGCGATCCATGGCGTCCAGATAGGGACTCATCTGGGTGATCTGCGAACCGATGTGGCAGTCGATGCCGACGACGCGCAACCCCGGCAGGTCGCGAGCCAGCCGGTAGGCAGCCAGGGCCTCTTCATGGGCGATGCCGAACTTGTTGCCCTTGAGCCCCGTGGAAATGTAGGGATGGGTATTGGGGTCCACATTGGGATTGACGCGGATGCTGACGGGCGCCTGTGTGCCCATGGCCACTGCTACCTCGTTGAGCACATGCAGCTCTGGCAGGCTTTCCACGTTGAAGCAGCCGATGCCCGTCGTCAGGGCCAGGCGCATTTCGGCGCGGGTCTTGCCGACACCCGAGAAAATGATCTTGGCCGGAGGGGCGCCTGCAGCCAGGGCGCGCTGGAGCTCCCCGCCTGAGACGATGTCGAAGCCACATCCGGCCTGCGCGAAGACCTGCAGCACGGCGAGCGAGGAATTGGCCTTCATGGCGTAGCAGATCAGGGCATCGCGGCCACGGAATCCCTCCTCGTAGGCGTGCAGGGCCTTGAGCATGGCTGCGCGTGAATAGACAAACAGCGGCGTGCCATGTTCCCGGGCCAGCTCGGCAAGGGGAAGACCTTCCACGCACAGCGCTCCGGCGGTGTTGCGTGCAAAGAAGGGATGGCCAGGAAGAACGGGATGTGTCATGAAGAAAGGGGTCCGAAAGAGGGAGGAGGCACAGGGGGCTCAGTGCGCGGGCACAGTATCGACCAGGGCATCGACAGGATTGCCGGCGGTCGGCAGCGCAGCAGCGGTGGCCGCAGGACTCGATGCAGCAGAGGCTGGGCGCAGAGGCCCCAGCAGCAGCGCGTGCAGCGGAGCTCGATGGGCTGCTTCCGGAGCGGTGGGGAGATACAAATTCCCCTTCTGGCCGCAGCCGCTTGCCGCCATGATGCCGAAGGCCGCAAGGCCGCTCATTACAATGATTCGCATGTTCATCATAGGCTGGAATTGTAATGACTGACCTGGAATACATGGATGCGGCTGAGCAGGTACTGCAGCGCATTGAAGCAGCATGCGACCGCATCAACGATGAAACCGATGCCGATATCGACAACCAGCGCGTGGGCGGCATGGTGACGCTGGTGTTTCCCAACCGCAGCCAGATCGTGATCAACCTGCAGAAGCCGCTCCACGAAATCTGGATGGCTGCCAAGGCGGGGGGCTTCCACTACACCTTCGATGGCCAGCAATGGGTCGATACCAAGGGGCACGGCGAATTTTTCGACCACCTGAGCCGCTGCGCCACCGAGCAGTCAGGCATGCCGTTGCACTTTGCCTGAGTCTGGACAGACAGTCGTCACACCCTGTCGTCAGGCAGACAAGCAAGCAAACAAGGAAAAGGCCGTGCAGCATGGGAGACATGCGGCACGGCCTTGGTGTTCGTGAAGGAGACGTGACCTGAGCGGGAGCCCGTCAGTTTCCGCGGAACATGTCTTCGCTGCGGGTACTGGGGGGCGTGCTCGGGGCCGCTCCGCCACTGCCACCTGATCCGCCTCCACCCGTGCCGCCGGCGGCAGGGGGAGTTCCTGCCGCTGCGCCCTGGCTGCCATCTACCGGATTGGCTGCATCGGTGCCGTCGCTTGCAGATGGAACGGCGGCAGAACGGGGGCGATCGGACACGCCGATGCGAGAGATGCCGCGGCCACCGGCAAACTCCTCATAGGCCCAGTCACCATTGGAGCGCACCACGCCCAGGGGGGGCTTCACGTGGATCTCGTTCACGGGCACATCCTTGAGCGCCGTGCGCATGTAGTCGATCCAGATCGGCAGGCTCAGGCCCCCGCCGGTTTCGCCATCGCCCAGGTTGCGCGGATTGTCGAAGCCAAACCAGACCACCGTCACCAGCGACGGCTGGAAGCCTGCAAACCATGCATCCTTGGAGTCATTGGTGGTACCGGTCTTGCCATACAGGTCGGGTCGTCCGAGGGCCTGTGTGGCGCGGGCAGCCGTGCCATGCGTGGCCACTTCGTTGAGCAGGCTGTCCATGATGAAGGCGTTGCGCGTGGGAATGGCGCGTCGCGCCTCGTTCGGGGCAGCAGGCTTGGTTTCGAGCAGGGTATTGCCGCGCTGGTCCTTGATGAGGGAGATGATGTAGGGGTTGACGGCATAGCCTCCATTGGCGAACACCGAGTAGCCCACCGCCATTTCCAGCGGATTGGTCGTGCCGGCGCCGAGCGCCAGGGTGAGGTAGGGCGGCGTGCGGTCAGGAGGAAAGCCGAAGCGGCCTGCCCATTCCTGGGTCTTCTGGGTTCCCACCGTCTGCAGGATGCGGATGGACACCAGGTTCTTGGACTTGGCCAGGGCCTGACGCACGGTGAGCGGCGGTCCGAAGGAGCCATCGTAGTTCTTCGGAGCCCAGGGCTGTCCGCCCGTCACCCCTGCATCGAACACCAGTTCCGAGTCGCTCACGACCGTGCTGGGACTCACGCCGGCTTCCAGTGCGGCCGAGTAGATGAAGGGCTTGAAGCTCGACCCTGGCTGCCGCAGCGCCTGGGTCACATGGTTGAACTTGTTCTTGGCGAAATCGTATCCACCCACCAGCGAACGGATGGCGCCGGTACGGGGATCCATGGCCACCAGCGCAGACTCCACCTCGGGCAGCTGCCGGATGGACCAGCCACCACCAGGCGCCTTGACGATGCGGACAATGGCTCCGCGCCGGATCTGCTGCGCCGATCCTGCACGGCCCGACAGGGCCCAGGCAGCAAACCGCAGACCATCGCCGGCGATGGTGATGTCGTCGTTGTCGCTGCGTCGAACCACCACGCGGCGCGGAGAGGCAGAGATCACCACTGCAGACAGCATGTCGCCCGCATCGGGGTAATCGGCCAAGGCATCCACCACGGCGTCGTCGAGCAGGGCGGGATCGCTGGGGAGATTCACGAAATGTTCAGGGCCGCGGTATGGGCGGCGGGCGTCATACCGCAGGATGCCGGCGCGCACGGCTGCATAGGCCGCATTCTGGTCCTTGGTGGAAATCGTGGTGTAGACATCCAGGCCGCGGGTATAGGCTTCGGCTCCATACTGCGCATAGATGAGCTGGCGCACCATCTCGCCGACATATTCGGCGTGCACGGTCTCGCCCTTCGTGGCGTGCTTGAGCACGATCTGGGTGTTCTTGGCCTCCTCGGCCTGTGCTGGCGTGATGAAGCCGTTTTCCACCATGCGCTGCAGGATGTAGAGCTGGCGGATGCGGGCCCGACTCGGATTCACGACCGGGTTGTACTGCGAAGGCGCCTTGGGCAGACCGGCCAGCATCGCGGCCTCGGCCAGGTTGATCTGCTGCAGGGGCTTGCCGAAGTAGGCCTCGGAGGCGGCCGCGAACCCGTAGGCACGGTTCCCGAGGTAGATCTGGTTCATGTAGATTTCCAGGATCTGGTCCTTGGTGAGCGCATGCTCCATCTTGAAGGCCAGCAGCATCTCATAGATCTTGCGGGTGAAGGTCTTCTCCGACGAGAGGTAGACATTGCGTGCCACCTGCATCGTGATCGTCGAGGCGCCCTGGCTCTTGGAGCGGCTGAAGTTGGCCAGACCCGCGCGCAGCACACCGGTGAAATCGATGCCTCCGTGCTCATAGAAGCGGGCATCCTCGATGGCGAGCACGGCGTTTTTCATGCTCTTCGGAATTTCATTGAATGGCACGAAACTCCGTCTTTCCTCGCCGAATTCGGAAATCAGATCGCCATCTGCCGTGTAGATCCGCAGCGGCAGCTTGGGCTGGTAGTTCTGAAGACTGGAAATGTCGGGCAGGTTGGGGTAGGCCACCGCAAGGGCCACCATCAGCAGCATCGCGCCCGTGACCACGAACGCCGAAACAAGGCCGAGCACCCAGAGAACAAGCCGGGAAAACCAGCCTCTCCTTGCGGGAGGGCGGGGAGCTTGAGGGGGCGTGGAGGAAGGCTGAGGGGCAGCGTGGTCTGTGGGCATGCGCGTCATGAAGTGGCTCGTGAAATGAGGCCAGCGAAAAGGGAACGGAGCAGGAGCTTGGGACTTCCGCGAGGGATTCAGGATTCTGTCAGATCAGGGGCCTGTCGGGAGGGATTTCAGCACAGTGCCTGTCGACATGGGCAGCCGGCTGGCATCGCTGCTGGGAATCATGGGCCATTTTCTCCGCTCAGCGCGGCGAAACCCGTGCCTTGGGCCACTTCCATGAGCAGGCCCCCGAAGGGTCGCGCCACATTGTGCACCACCTCCACCGCCGGCGCATGTTTCATGTGGTGTTCATGGTGTAACAGCCTCCCACTGAAACCGCTACCGCAATTTTCAGGCAAGAAGCAAAGTGATAATAAAGCGTACTTTTTTGACAACAAAAGGCGGCGAATGTCCCGGGCGGCACCATGGGCCCGGATCAGCGCTGCTACGATGTGGCGGTGGCAGAGTGTAAGCAAAAGTCATAATCTGCTGCATTGTGTCCTG
>NZ_JBNGEN010000011.1:0-52340 GCF_049977365.1 Brachymonas moutaii (nom. illeg.)
AAGACTTCACCTCGATCAGCGAAGCCCTCTACTATATCACGCTTTCTTGATCAGTCAAGAACTTTTTGAAGATCTTGTTTTGCTGACTTGCCGCTTCGCTTGGTGCGCTGCGGCATGGGAATGAATTATGCACCTTTTTTGACAATGCGCGAGTCCTGCTTGCACCAAAGCTGGGGGAAACCCTTCTTGTTGCGCGTTGGCAACGATCTGGTTGCACTGCGATCGACAGGCAGGGGCTCCAGACCGGTGCATACAGGAAGTGATCGCCCCACGGATAATGGCGGCATGGCTCTTTTGACTCTTTTGAATGCCCATCTGGCGTATGGGCACGTGGCGCTCCTGGATGGGGCGGATTTTTCACTCGAACTGCAGGAACGGGTGGGATTGATCGGGCGCAATGGCGCGGGCAAGTCCTCCCTGCTGAAGATACTGGCGGGCCTCGAACAGGCTGATGAAGGGACTGTGCAGGTGCAGCAAGGGGTGCGTGTCACCTATGTGGCACAGGAGCCGGTGCTCGATCCGGACTGGAGTGTGTTCGAGGCGGTCAGCCGGGGACTGGAGGAGGTTCTGGCGCTGAGGGAGCGTTTTCTGCACGAGACGGATGCACAGGCTCTGGATGCTCTGCAAGGGAGGATCGAGGCGCTTGATGGGTGGAACTGGGAGCAGAGGGTGACCGAGACGCTGCAGAGGCTGCATCTGGAGCGTGATGTGCGGGTGGGTGGTCTTTCTGGCGGGACCCGTAAACGCGTGGCGCTGGCACAGGCGCTGGTTGCGCGACCGGATGTGCTGCTGCTGGATGAGCCGACGAACCATCTGGACATGGATTCGATCGTGTGGCTGGAAGATTTGCTCAAGGGGTTCAGGGGGAGTGTGGTGACGATCAGCCATGACCGCGCCTTTCTGGATGCGGTGTGTACCCGGATGGTGGAGCTGGATCGAGGTCGGCTATGGAGCTACCCCGGTAATTTTGCGCAGTATCAGGTGCTCAAGGAAGCACAACTGGCCCAGGAGGCCGTGATCCAGGGCAAGGCCGATCGGCTGCTGGCGCAGGAAGAGGTCTGGATACGGAAGGGGGTGGAGGCTCGGCGCACGCGCAGTCAGAGCCGGGTGGTGCGTCTGCAGCGTCTGCGGCAGGCACGGGCGGAACGTCGCGAGGCGGTGGGCCGCGTGCGCATGGAGGTGGCGAGTGGGCTTCCCAGTGGGAAGATCGTGGCGGAGCTCCAGCATGTGGACAAGCGTTTCGGGGAGAAGGTGGTGGTGCGGGATTTCAGTGCCACGATCCTGCGCGGCGACAAGGTGGGGCTGATCGGGCCGAATGGCGCCGGAAAAACGACTTTGCTGAAGCTGATTCTGGGAGAGCTTGCGCCGGATGCAGGGACGGTGCGACAGGGCGCCAATCTGCAGGTGGCGTATTTCGATCAGATGCGCGAGGCGCTGGATCTGGATGCCACGCTGGAGGATTTCATCAGTCCGGGCAGCGAATGGATCGAGATCGGGCAGCGGCGCCAGCACGTGAAGAGTTACCTGGGGGATTTTCTGTTCAGTCCGGCGCGTGCGGCGTCTCCTGTGCGGAGTCTGAGTGGCGGCGAACGCAACCGGCTGCTGCTGGCCCGCTTGTTTGCGCGTCCGGCCAATGTGCTGGTGCTCGACGAACCGACGAACGATCTGGACATCGACACGCTGGAGCTTCTGGAGGAGTTGCTGCAAAGCTATGAGGGAACGGTGTTTCTGGTGAGTCATGACCGGTCGTTTCTGGATCACGTGGTGACGAGCACGATCGTGAGTGAAGGAGAGGGGCGCTGGCGCGAATACGAAGGCAGCGTGCAGGACTGGTTGACGCAGTCCCAGCGTGCTGCAGAGCTGGTGCGAGAAGACAGGCCCCGCAACGAAAAGACCGATCCTGGGGCGGCATCGGCCACCGAGGCTCGTGCTTCCGGAAAATCGCCGGCACCGCGCCGCAAGCTGAGCTACAAGGATCAGCGCGAACTCGATGCCCTGCCGGGGCGCATCGAGGCCCTGGAAGCGGAGCAGGGGGAGATCCGATCGGCTCTGGCCGATGGGAGTCTGTATTCCAGCGACCTGCAGAAAGCCATTTCGCTGCAGCAGCGCGACGAGGCGATCGAGGAGGAGCTGATGCAGGCGCTGGAGCGGTGGGAGCTGCTGTCGAGCACGCAGTCTTCTTCGTGAGATGACCTGCCGGGGGTGCGGGCAAGAGCCGGACAGAGGAAGGAGCAGCATGATGCGACACCGGATGGGCTGGATGTTTCTGGGCTTGGGCATGCTGCTGCTTGCAGGCTGCGCGGGCTTGCCCGACAACCGGGGACGCGAGGCGTCGTTTGCACTTGACACTGGCGTGGCGACTCCGCTGCGGCGCTGGGAACAGAAGGCCATGCAGGACAGCGGCGGCAGGCAGCCGAGTGCCTTTGTGCTGGTGGACAGTGCGGACGGGGCCCTGGCAAGCCGTCTGGCTCTGATCGAGCAGGCCACCCGCACGCTGGATCTGCAGTATTACGCCATCCACGCCGATGGCAGCACGCGGGTGCTGTTGCAGGCCCTGCGGGCAGCGGCTGCCCGGGGGGTGCGGGTGCGCATTCTGCTGGACGACTTCAATACCCGCGGTGCGGATGCGCAGGTGCTGCAGCTGGCGTTCGTTCCCCACATCGAGATGCGGCTTTTCAATCCGTTGCCCGGGGGGCGCGCTCTGGGAGGATGGCGTGCCATGGTGACGCTGCGGGACTTTTCCCGGCTGCAGCACCGCATGCACAACAAGCTGTTCATCGCAGACAACATCATGGGCATCGTGGGGGGGAGAAATCTGGGAGATGCGTATTTCGGCCAGGCGGAGGACAGCAATTTCATCGACATGGATGTGCTGGCCACAGGGGTCATCGTGCGCCGGATGTCGGACAGCTTTGACAGGTACTGGAACCATCCGCTGGCCTACCCGGTCCAGCGGCTGCTGAGCCGCAGGGAACTCGATCGGCTGCGAACCACCTGGCAGCCGGTTTCGACGCGGCCGTCGTTTCCACCCGCACCAGCAGAGGAGGAGCCGGCGGCGCAGGCCTCCGGCCCTGCGGCGGATGGGCATTACCCGCCGGCCATGGATATCCTGCACGCCTCGTGGATATGGGCTCCCAGCGCCCTGCTGGCCGATGCCCCTGCCAAGCTGGAAGCCGAGGATGCGGATTCCGGAGGGCGCGTCTCCACCGACGACACCGTGGTGCATGGCCTGATGGATCTGATGGGATTCGCGCGGCAGCGGGTGCTGATCGTCTCGCCCTACTTTGTGCCGGGCAAGGACATGCTGGCCCGCTTTGCCGCCATGCACCAGCGAGGGGTGCAAGTGGATGTGCTGACGAATTCGCTGGCGTCGACCGATGCGCCTGCCGCACATATCGGCTATGCCCGCCATCGTCGGGAGCTGCTGCGCAGCGGGGTCGCACTGCACGAGATGCGTGCCCTGCAGAAGCAGTCGGCACGCACGGTGTTCGGCTCGGCGGGGAAAGCGGCACGTGCGAGCCTGCACGCCAAGCTGGTGGTGATCGATGGCCGGATCGTGGCTGTGGGGTCGATGAATCTTGACCAGCGCTCGCATCTGCAGAACAGTGAGGTGGGGCTGCTGATCCGCAGCCGGACGCTGGCGCAGATGATCGAGGAGCGGGTGACTCCGATCGTGCGCGAAAGCGCCTGGACGGTGCATCTGCGCACCGATGGCTCCCTGCTGTGGCAGGCCCCTCCAGAGAGCGGGCTGAACGACCAGACAGAGGAACCGGATGCCAGTCGTCCGCTGCGCTGGATGCTTCGCCTGATGGCCCCCTTTGCGCCAGACGAACTGCTGTGAACCAAAGGCGGCTCGGGGTGCCTCGCGTGGCCCGGGAACGACAAGGCGATGTCCTGCTGGCTGCAGGACCGGGCCAGGTTGGCAAAAATACTTTACAATCCGCGCTGCGCCGACTTAGCTCAGTTGGTAGAGCAACGCACTCGTAACGCGTAGGTCGCCAGTTCGATTCCGGCAGTCGGCACCAACCTCTCTCAGAACCCGCATGGGTCCCACAAGGACTCTGCGGGTTTTGTTTTGTGTGCGCCAGATGGGACGCCTTGGTCGTGCGCCGATCGGACAGAGACCGTCATCGGGCATGATGGAGGGCATGGAGACGGCCTGGCCCCGCGGGACAGGCCGTCATGATCGGCCTTGGCCGCATGTCTGGAGGATTCCCCTCATGAGTCTGCAACGCATCCTTCTCAATGCCTGGCTGCGCCGCATGGTGAAGGGCAGCCCGTCCGTGCCGCTCGATCCCGCCATGGTGCGCCAGCGGGTGCAATGGGTGATGCGCATGGCGCCGCCGCTGCCCCGCACGGTGGTGGTTCATCCAGCACCACGGAGCGGTCGCCTGTGCCCGGCCGACTGGGTGGAGGGGCCTGTGACCGAACGCACCCTGCTCTACCTGCATGGTGGGGGGTATTTCTTCGGCAGCCCCGAAACGCATCGCCAGATTTGCGCGCGGCTCGGGCTGCTGACACGCTCGCGGGTGCTGGTGCCGGATTACCGGCTGGCGCCGGAGCACCCCTTTCCGGCGGCAGTGGACGATGCCCTGTCTTGGTACCGAACGCTTCTGGAACAGGGGGTGAAGCCAGGGCGGCTCCTGGTGGCCGGGGATTCGGCCGGCGGTGGATTGGCGCTGTCCCTGCTGGTGGCCGCTCGCGCGGCGGGCTTGCCGATGCCGGCCTGTGCGGTGGCGTTTTCGCCCTGGACGGATCTGTCGATGAGTGGCAAGAGCGTGCGGGTCTGTGCGGAGAGCGACGTGATGTTCCACGCTCACTGGCTGGAGCAGGCTGCAGCCTGGTATCTGGCTGGACACGATGCCCGGGCGACCCCGCTGGCCTCGCCTCTGTTTGCCGATCTGCAGGGGTTGCCGCCCCTGCTCGTGTTTGCGAGTGCGCACGAGATGCTGCGCGACGATGCCACCCGGCTGGTGACACGGGCCCTGGAGGCTGGCGTGGAGGCCACCTTGCATTTGGAGCCCCACATGGTGCATGCGTGGCCGGCCCTGTTTGCCAAGCTGCCGGAATCGAAGCGCACCCTGCGCCAGGCAGCGGACTTCATGATGCGCCACACGCAGGGAGCTCTCTGAGTCGCCCTGCTCCTTGCCTCGTCCGGGAAAGCAGGCGCACAGTGCCCTCAGGCGACGGGGGGCCGCTCGCGCAGGGTGTCGGGAGGCAGCTGGTCGATTTCGATGAGCAGCCGGGCAAGGGCGTGCCCTGCAGCGTCGAGCAGGGCCTGTCCCTTGGCGGCCGTGGCGGCGGCGGCATGGCCGGTGGCGCCTGCAGGGTTGTAATCCTGTGCCTGCCAGGCCAGCTTGGCGCTGCGGCCATTGCCGAGCGTGGGAAAGTGGGCAGCCCGGAACTCGGAGGTGCTGACGAAGTTCTGTGCCCGATCCATGTGCACGAGGCCGGGGGCAATGGCCAGCATGAGGCTGGTTTCGATCTCGCCGCCGTGCACCCCGAAGCGGTGTTCGTGCGCATCGAAAGCGGCATCGGCCTCGCCGAGCGGGAGGTTGAACCAGCTGCAGCCATAGACCAGCATGCCGAGGCGGGTGCGCAGATCGCGTGCCACCACGTCCAGGAGGCCCACATTGCCGCCGTGGGTGTTGAACAGGAGCAGCTTGCGCACTCCGCTGCGGGCCACGCACTCGGCCAGCTCGGTCCACAGCCGCAGCACGGTTTCGGCCGACAGGGTCAGGGTGCCCTCGAAGGCGGTGTGCTCGGTGCTGTAGCCTACGGCCTGCACGGGCAGGAACAGGGCCGGCAGATCGGGGGGCAGATGGGGCAGGCTGGCGGCGATCATGGCTTCGGCCAGCGCTGCATCGACGCGCACAGGAAGGTGCGGACCATGCTGCTCGGTGGCTGCCACGGGCAGAATGGCAATGGCACGACGGCGGTCAATGCGTGCCAGATCGGTGGTGGTCCAATCGGACCAGTAGCGCGACAGGGACGGGGAAGGAGATGCGGCAACCATGGGCAGCATGATAGCTGCCGCATCGCTGCCCTACCCGCCCGCGCATAATGCGGAGCCACACAGGCACCCTGCCAGACCAGCCATAGGCGTGCTCGCCGGACTGCCGGGCCGAGACGGTGCAGGGCCATACAGGATGCAGGTATGAAGCAAGCAATCAGAGGATTCGCCCGGGCCGTGACCGGCTGGATGCGGATCAGTCGTGGGGGCATGGTGCGGCCCCTGCCACAGGGCCACATGACGGCTCCGCTGGCAAAGAAGGCATGGCGCAGGAACAGCGCAGGGATGGCCCTGGCCTTGGGGGCCTGCATGGCGGGTGCACCGCTCCAGGCTCAGCAGGTATCTGGCAGCGTGAGCGCCTCTTCTGCGTCGGCCTTTGCTGCTCTGACGACGGACGCCAGCGAGGTGCGCAATGACCAGGTGGATGCACGCCTGCTGGCCTATGCCCCGGAGGGGGTGGCCGCAGGCAAGCCGCTGTGGGTGGGGCTGCAGCTCACCCATCAGCCGCACTGGCACACCTATTGGCGCAATCCCGGTGACAGTGGACAGGCCACCTCCCTGCGCTGGACGCTGCCGGCCGGCATGACTGCCGGCGACGTGCGCTGGCCTGTGCCCACCCGGCTGCCGATTGGACAGCTGGCCAACTACGGTTACGACGGCACCGTGCTGCTGCCGGTGGCGGTGCATATAGGCCCTGCATGGAAAGCGGGAGCCCCCGCCACTCTCCGGCTGCAGGCACAGTGGTTGGTATGCCGCAAGGAATGCATTCCGCAGCAGGGACAGTTCAGTCTCACGCTGCCGACAGGACAGGCGCAAACCGCCTCGCGCCCGGCCTTCGAGGCGGCCCTGGCCCGGGTACCGGTTGAGGCACTGCCCGGAGCCAAGCCGCCCAGCGCCCATGCCCGTGTCGACGCCACGGCGCATGCGCTGCGCTACGAGGTGCAGGGCCTGCCGGCTGCCTGGCAGGGCAAGGCGCTCAACCTGTATCCCGAAACACCCACCATCACGCCCCCGGCCGATGCGGGCAAGCAAGGATGGTCGGGGGCCACCTGGTGGATGACGCTGCCGCTCGACGAGGCCCAGCGCACCGACAGCCCCGGCGCCCTGCCGATCGTGCTCGCCCTGCGGGGCGAAACAGATGCGGATGGCATCGCGCGCAATGCGGCACAGGTGCCACCGCTGCGGCTGGTGGCTCCGGTGCAGGGGACCTGGCCGGCGCCTGCCCAGACGCGGGCCGAGGTGTCTCCTGCCCTGCAGGCTGCCCTGCAATCGGCACAGCAGGCCGCATCCGCGACGCAGGGCCCGGCCGAAAGTGCCCTGGGGCCGGGATGGTGGCTGGCACTCGGGGCCGCGCTGCTGGGAGGGCTGATTCTGAATCTGATGCCCTGTGTCTTTCCCGTGCTGGCGATCAAGATCCTGGCGCTGAGCCGCCACGCCCACGATGCACGCCAGCAGCGCCTGAGCGGACTGGCCTATTCGGCGGGAGTCATTCTGAGCTTCGTGCTGCTCGCTGGCGGACTGCTGGCCCTGCGCTCCACGGGGCAGCAGCTCGGCTGGGGATTCCAGCTCCAGAATCCCTGGACCGTGGCGGCGCTGGCCACCCTGTTCACGCTGCTGGGTCTGAATCTGGCCGGCCTGTTCGAGGTGGGACATGTCTTGCCGGCCCGCTGGATGCAGGCCACGGCCCGACATCCGGTGACGGATGCCCTGCTGTCGGGAGTGCTGGCCGTGCTGGTGGCCTCGCCCTGCACAGCACCGTTCATGGGGGCCTCGCTCGGGCTGGCCATGACCTTGCCGGCCTGGCAGGCTCTGACGATCTTTGCCGCCATGGGTTTGGGACTGGCACTGCCTGTGGGCGTGGGGAGCTTTTTCCCCGGCCTGACGCGCTGGCTGCCCCGGCCGGGAGCCTGGATGCAAACTTTCCGCACCCTGATGGCCTTTCCCATGCTGGGCACGGTGATCTGGCTGGTGTGGGTCCTGGGACAGCAGAGCGGCATGGATGGCGCCGCCGCCCTGCTGGCGCTGCTGCTGGCGGGCAGCGGGCTGGTATGGACCCTGACGCTGGAAGGCCGGGGACGCTGGGCGCTGCGCGGCCTGTTTGCCGCCGTGCTCATCTGGCTGATGACCAGCTACGCACCGCTGATCGGCAGGAGCCTGCCCGCCGGGGACACTGCGCAGGCCACCGAGACTGCCGCCGGATGGCAGCCATGGTCCGAAGCGCGGGTGCAGCAGGCACTGGCCGCAGGGCAACCCGTATTCGTGGATTACACCGCAGCCTGGTGTGTGACCTGCCAAGTCAACAAACACACCGTGCTGGAAACCGAGGACTTCCGCCGCGCCGTGCAGGCACGCCATGTGTTGCTGCTGCGTGCCGACTGGACGCGGGCCGACCCGGCCATTACCGCTTCGCTGGCCCGGCTGGGGCGCAGCGGCGTGCCCGTGTACGTGCTGCATGATCCGCGCCACCCCGACCGGCCCCACGTGCTGGTGGAAGTCCTGCGCTTGAAGAATGTGCAGGAGGCGCTATCTGCGCTGTAGGTGCCGGATGCTGCGCGGCTCTCCATAATGGTCAGTCACGCACCACCCCACCATTGATTTGCTCACCCATCAGGAGACTCTGCCATGCAGGAAAACATCACCCGCCTTCTCGAAAACAGCCATACCGTGGCGGTCGTGGGGCTGTCGGACAATCCGGAGCGCGCAAGCCATGAAGTGGCCCACTATCTGCAGTGCGCCGGCTACCGGGTGGTGGCGGTGAACCCCGTTCTGGCAGCCAAGGGTGCCAAGGTGCTGGGCGAGACTGTCTACCCGGATCTGCCGACTGCAGCCCAGGCCCTCAAGGAGGCAGGCGAGCATCCGATCGACATCGTGGACGTGTTCCGCAAGTCGGAAGATGTGCCTCCTGTGGCCGACCAGGCCATTGCCATCGGTGCACCCGCGCTGTGGCTGCAGCTGGGAGTGCACCATCCCGATGCCGAACATAAGGCCGAGGCGGCAGGGCTCACGGTGGTGCATGACAAGTGCATCAAGATCGAGCTGGGGCACCGCGGCATTGTGCGCCACGCATGATGGCCATGTCTTCCGCCGCCGAACACGCCTCGCCCCATGCCGCTCCCCTGGCGCACCGGGGCAGACGCCTGCTGCGTCACCTGCCCTATCTGGCTGGAGCGGGAGTGGCGTGTGCCCTCACTGCGGGCGTGACCTGGCTGCTCATGGGCGGCCGGATGCAGCAGGCCTATGACGAGGTGCAGACCCTGCAGCGGCAGGTGCAGCAGACCCATGCCGAACTGCTGGGCTATTCGCGCTACAGCACCTACCTGACGGTGGGCAAGCAGTCCCTGGCCGAACACCTCAAGCTTCTGACCGCCACCGTGGTGCGCGAGGAAGGCGTGACCCAGGTCGTGGAGCGCTCGGTACTGGGGTTCTCGTCCACCGGCACGGTCGCCATCTGGTATACGGTGGAGTATCCGGTGGGATATGACCTGCAGCCCGGAAGCTACGACATTCGATCGACTCCGGCCGGCATCGAGATCCGGCTGCACAAACCGGCGCTGGTGGCACAGCCTGCAGTGCGCGATCTGCGCTACAAGATTTTGTCCGGGGGACTCTTTACCGACGAAAAGGCAGCCGTGCTCAAGCTCTATGAGCAGGCATCGGCCCAGGCCGCAGCCACGGGCAAGACCATCGCCTCAGACCCGGCCGTGATGGCGCTGTGCGAGAAGAAACTCACCGAATTCCTCGCCGACTTCCTGCGCAAGCAGCCGGGAGTGACCATGGTCCCGCAGATCCGGGTGGTCTATACCTCCTGATCCGGGAGTGCTTCGGGGCAGGAGCGGCATTGCCAGAGGCCGTTTCTGCCCCCCTCTGCTACTCGGTGCCCCATCCCTTGCAGAAAAGGGCACAGGGCAGACGGAGCAGTGGTATGTCGACTCAGTGCTTTTCGGAGTACTGCTTCATCTTGATGGCAGCAGCCAGAAGCGCCACGCTGCCCAGAGCCTTGAGCAGGCCCGAATGCTGGGCATAGAAGTCGCTGAGCTGCTGGCTGATTTCGGGCTTTTGCGCCTGAGCAGCATCCACCACCTGCGTGACCTCGGCGGGAGAGAGCTGGGCCACTTCGCTTTCGCTGACCTGCTGGGCACCGGGCTTCATGACCTTCTGCAGAATGCCGCCTGCCAGCGCACCAGCGGCAGCCGGGCCCAGCGCCTGGATGATCTGGTTGACCAGCCCTGCCTGCTGCTGGCTGCTGGACTGCCCGAACATCTGCCCCACCAGATTGCCAATGGACGGTGTGTCGGTGGCATCAAAGGCCGCCCGCAGTCCCTGGGACAGCACATCGGGCGAAGCCTGGTCGACCACCGCATCCACCTGATGCGACTGGGTGCCGCCCTGCTGGGTGGCGGTGGAAACAAGTTGCGTGAGTGCGTCGAGCAGTCCCATGGTTTCTCCTGAAGGTGGAAAAAGGAAAGAAGAAGGCGCCCCCGTGTCTGCAAGGGACACCCTTCGCCCACAGTATCGGGCATGGACAGAGCATGGCAGCCGACGTGTTGGCAACAGCTTGCAACCAAAGTCCACACCAGTGACGCAGATCACGGAGCGTGCCCCGTGCGGAGCAGCGCCGCCCCGCGCTGAGCAACAGAGTCCTGGCAGCCATGCGGGCTCTCGCTGATCCCGCGCAAGTCGGGCAGGGAGTGGAATCAGAATTCCCTGCGACAATAGCCCGCATGACTGAAGCCTCTACTGCACCGATCTCCCCTGCTGGCACGTCCTTTGCGCCTTTGCAGAACGACACTTTCCTGCGGGCCTGCATGGGTCTGGCCACCGACTACACCCCTTTGTGGCTGATGCGACAGGCGGGCCGCTACCTGCCCGAATACCGCGACACCCGCGCCCGCGCCGGGAGCTTCATGGGACTGGCCACGCAGGTGGATTACGCCACCGAGGTGACGCTGCAGCCTCTGGAGCGCTATGCACTGGATGCGGCCATCCTGTTCAGCGACATCCTGACCGTGCCGGATGCCATGGGGCTCGGCCTGAGCTTTCAGCAGGGCGAGGGACCGCGCTTTGCCCGTGCCGTCCGGGACGAGGCCGCAGTGGCGGCACTGGCCGTCCCGGATCTGGAGCGCCTGCGCTATGTGTTCGATGCCGTGACCAGCATCCGGCGAGCCCTGCAGGGACGCGTGCCGCTGATCGGATTTTCAGGAAGCCCCTGGACCCTGGCGTGCTACATGGTCGAAGGGGGCAGCAGTGACGATTACCGCACCGTCAAAACCATGCTCTATGCCCGCCCCGACCTGCTGCATCGCATTCTGGAAGTGAACGCGCGCAGCGTGGCGGCCTATCTCAACGCACAGATCGACGCAGGTGCACAGGCCGTGATGGTGTTCGACAGCTGGGGCGGCGTACTGTCGGATGCCGCCTTCCGCTCCTTCAGCCTGGCCTACACGGCGCAGGTGCTGGCCCTGCTCAAGCGCAGCGGCCCCGATGGCCAGCCCGTGCCACGCATCGTGTTCACCAAGGGCGGGGGTCTGTGGCTCGACGCCATGCAGGCGCTGGACTGCGAGGTGCTGGGCGTGGACTGGACCGTCCACCTCGGCCGTGCGCGTGCCCAGCTGTGGGAGCACGGCCAGGGCAAGGCCCTGCAGGGCAACATGGATCCCATGGCTCTCTTCGCGCCGCCCGAGGCCGTGGCCGCAGAAGCGCGCCGGGTTCTGGACAGCTTCGGCGCCCCGCACCAGGGCGTCGGACGCGGCCCCACGCACATCTTCAACCTGGGGCATGGCATCAGCCAGTTCACGCCCCCGGAACATGTGTCAGCTCTGGTCGAAACGGTGCACGCCCACTCCCGCACGCTGCGGGCATAGGTAGGCCGAGCTTCTACTGAAGCCTGTGGCGTCAGCCGCCGTCCGCCCCGCATGCCCCTGCGCAGGGGCACTTGGGGCTGACTGACTCTTTGATGCGCGCCCTGCCCTTGCAGGGCTTTTTCGTTGCGCACACACGCAGGACGCATGCACACGTGCGCAGGAATATTGCGCACATCAGCTGCAGCGCCGGGCAACGCCCCCTCCAGAAAGTCACGCACCCGAGCACAGGAGGCGTCTGGGGGCTCGCACGCCGGAAATGCGTGCGACGCCCTGCATTTTTCCCCGATTCTTGCCCATCGGCACAGGACTTGTGCACAGAAATGGGCAAGCGAACAGACCCGCTCCTCAGGCGGCCATGCCTGGCGATGCGCATGAGCATGAAATCGCCAACCTATTGAAAAGATGCATGTTTTTTGCGAATGCCATACGCTTGTCCGTGCCACTCATCCACAGGACACGGCTGGGTTGTCCCGTGCTGTGCAGGCACTATGCACAAAGTTATCCACAGGTTTGACGAGGGGGTAAAAAAGCCTTTGGAAACCGGGGCTTGGCGCCGATCATGCGCGGTCGGGATGAAGAAACGCATGGAAGTGCACCGTCTGCTGGGGCACCTTCCCATGCGTTTCCTGTCGCCAGATCCTTGCGTGACCATTTTTCAGGCATCGTGCTGGAAGCCTTGTGCCATGCGGCTTCCAGCGGTTTCGCACGTGGGACTCCACAGCCTTGTCCCCATGATCCGGGGATGAATTCACCTGCCTGTCCTGCACACTCAGCGCCAAGTGACATGCGCGGCACCGCAGCGACCTGTCGGGCCGCCAATCCCGAAAAAATCTGTCCCAGAAGGCTCCGAGAAGAGCTCCAACCCGACCCTTCTGCCCATACGGCCTCATCTGCCTGTCATTTAGGCATCGCGCTGAAAGCCTTGTGCCATGCGGCTTCCAGCGGTTTCGCACTTCCGGCTCCACACCGTTGTCCACAGAATCGAGGGATATCTGCCACGTGAGGTCTGACACGCCCTGGCACTCCCTGCACCACAGGTGCATCCCCCAGATTGCGCCCCACAATGGACGAGCAGAAAGGGGAAAGGTGGCGAAGTGCATGCACGCCGGGCCGTTGCCGGGGGACATGTCTGCCCACCCAGGGGCGTCACACCGAAACCGCAAGGGCTCACCATGCACGGTTTTTCATATGCCGAGAAGGGGATGCCCATTCCGAAGCGATGGGACTTGTACACAACAAAGGGATTCCAGTGTCAAGTCTTTTTTGGGCGCTCCTGCACGCGACATGAAGATTACACAAAAAATGCAAGTTATTGATTTTATTGATATTGCATGAGATTGCCCGAAATGGGTGCAGGCCAAGCTCCGCGTGGCGTGACGCGGGGTTACGCGCTCCGTCCCAAGGTCATGCACAAAGTTATCCACAGGCTCTGTGCATGGAAAATTTCTCTCCGTCCGGCTGACGGCAGCCTCCCTGTCTGGCCCCGACATCGGCAAGGGGAAGCTCCCTGCGCTGCGTGTGCGCCGGATGCCAGGACCTCTCATGAAGGCAAGGAAGAGCTCTGCGCAGGAGCTGCCTATTTACCAGGCAGCATGGTGTGACTCCATACAAATCAAGGAGTTGCGCCTCCCTGTCACGCACGGCCCACACCTTTGTCCACAGGCGGTGGGGACATGCCCACAGACGATTGCGGGTACAGTCGGTGCCATGCAGCTCCCACCTTCCGACGAGGCCCTGTTCCCGGACCTGGAACCGCCCACCCCCTCGCCATCCCCCCCCGCTTTCCCCGGTGCGGGGGTGCGGCTCGACGTGCTGGTAGCCCTGCCGGCCCACAGTCCGCTGTCGATGGCACCGCTGCCCTACCTGCACGACACGGCCCTGTCGCCCGGCACCCTGGTTCGGGTCCCGCTGGGAGCGCGGGAGGTGCTGGGCATCGTCTGGGACGAGGCTGCCGACATGCCCGGCACCGAGGTGGCGCCCGAGGCCATCCGCCCCGTGCGCACAGCCCTCACCGACCTGCCCCCGCTCAATGCGCACTGGCGCCAGCTCATCGCCTTCACGGGGCGCTACTACCAGCGCAGCCCCGGGGAAGTGGCCCTCTCGGCATTGCCTCCGCAGCTGCGCGATCTCGATGCCGTGCAGCTCGGGCGCCGCCTGCGCAAGCTCCAGGCCACCGCCACGGCCCAGCCGCCGGACACGCCCGCCTCTGTGCCACCTCCCCTTACCCCGCAGCAGCAACAGGCCCTGCAGGCACTCGAAACCTCGGGCGAGGGGGCTGGCGGGCAGGCTCCACGCCCCTGCCTGCTGTTCGGCAGCACGGGCAGCGGCAAGACCGAGGTGTACCTGCACGCCGTGGCGCGCGCCCTGGCCGCCACCCCGCAGGCCCAGGTGCTGGTGCTGGTGCCCGAGATCAACCTCACTCCGCAGCTCCAGGCTCGCTTTGCAGACCGCTTCCCGCAGGAACGCATTGCCGCCCTGCACAGCGGCCTCACGCCTGCGCAGCGGCTGCAGCACTGGCTGGCAGCGCATACCGGCGCGGCGCGCATCGTGCTGGGCACGCGCATGGCCGTGCTGGCCTCCATTCCCCACCTGCAGCTGGTGGTGGTGGACGAGGAGCACGACCCCAGCTACAAGCAGCAGGAAGGTGCGCGCTACTCCGCCCGTGATCTGGCCATCTACCGTGCGCACCATCAGCAGGCGCGGGTGCTGCTCGGCTCGGCCACCCCCTCGCTGGAGAGCTGGTACCAGAGCCGCCCGGCCGAAGGAGACGAACCGGCAGGACGCTATCTGCGGCTCGCCATGCCGGAGCGCATCGGCGCAGCACCCCTGCCGCGGGTGCGCCTCGTCGACATGGCCCATGCGCCACGGGGAGCCGTGTTCAGCCCGCTGCTGCTCGAAGCCATCGGCACACGTGCCGCCCGGGGAGAACAGACCCTGGTGCTGCTCAACCGGCGCGGCTACGCCCCCGTGCTCCACTGCCCCGACTGCGGCTGGAAAAGCGAATGCCCGCACTGCAGTGCCTATCGGGTGTTCCACAAGGCTGACCGCACCCTGCGCTGCCACCACTGTGGCTACACCGAACGCGTCCCTCGGGCCTGTCCTGTGTGCGGCAATCTCGACATCCGCACCCTGGGCCAGGGCACGGAGCGGCTGGAGGAATCCCTGGCCGAGCACCTGCAGGCCCTGCGGCGCGCCGATGGCGCCCCCCTTGCCATCGCCCGCATCGATGCCGATACCACCCGCCATGCCGGCGCGCTCGAAGCCCAGCTCGCCCGCGTGCACAGCGGCGATGTGGACGTGCTGGTGGGCACCCAGATCATTGCCAAGGGGCACGATTTCCGCCGCGTCACCCTGGTGGCGGCCCTCAACCCCGACGGGGCGCTGTTCAGCAGCGACTTCCGCGCCCCCGAGCGCCTCTTTGCCCTGCTGATGCAGGCGGGCGGACGGGCCGGCCGCGACGCGGCGCTGGTGCGGCCCGACACCCCCGCCGAGCTGTGGGTGCAAACCCAGTTCCCCACCCACCCGCTTTTTGCGGCCCTGCGCGCACACGACTACCCTGCCTTTGCGGCCCGGCAGCTGGAGGAGCGGCATGATGCGGGCCTGCCCCCCTACAGCCACCAGGCACTCGTGCGCGCCGAAAGCCGCAGCCAGGAGGCCGCCCAGGGATTTCTGCGGACGGCCGCCGAGGCCTGTGGCGAGCTGGCTGCTGCCACCGGCGTGTACTGCTACCCCGCCGTCCCCATGACGCCCCAGCGCGTGGCCAACCAGGAACGGGCCCAGATGCTGCTCGAAAGCCCGAACCGCGCCGCGCTGCAGCACTTTCTGCACCATTTCTCGCAGATGCTGCACGCCCATCGGGACCGTGCCATCCTGCGCTGGGCCATCGACGTCGATCCTCTGGCCATCTGATCCCTGTCGCTGTGCGCACGCCTCAATGCATCCAGGCTGGCGCCATCGACGCGAGCAGCAGCACCGCCATGCTCCAGTTGAAGGCCTTCAGCACGCGGGGCTGCCGCAGACTGCGGCGCAGGGCCTGCCCCATGCCGGCCCACACGCTCACGCAGGGCAGATTGATCACTCCGAACAGGGCTGCCGCCCCCAGCACCATCGGCACGCCGCTGCCGGCCGGCACATAGGTGGTGTACAGGCCCAGCGCCATCACCCAGAGCTTGGGATTCACCCACTGAAAAGCCGCCGCCCCCCAGAATCCCAGAGGCTGCGCACGCACTCCCTGCGGGGAGCTGCCCTCGCCTTCATGGCCCTCGCCTGCACGCCCCTCGGCCTCCCGAGGGGCCGGCATGCGCGTGAGCTGCCAGGCCAGCCAGAGCAGATAGGCCATGCCCAGCCCCTGCAGCACACCATGCAGCACCGGCCAGCGCACGAACAGCTGTGCAAGCCCCAGCCCCGTCAGGGCCACCATCACCGCCGCCCCGATCGAAATGCCCATCACATGCGGCACGCTGCGCCGCACGCCGAAGCGCACGCCCGAACTCAGCAGCATGAGGTTGTTGGGCCCCGGGGTGATCGACGTCACCACGGTGTAGAGCACGATCGGGCCAGCCAGCGCCGGCGCCATGGACAGGGCAGTCATGAGGGCATCTCCGCAAAAGACAGGGCACGCGGGGGAGCAGAACAGGACGACGGCAGAAAATCTCCCGCTCCAGTCCGGCCAGACCCGCGACAGGACTTCATTGGATACGCCACATCCGATACAGTAGCAGCACAGTTGACCGGATCACATAACTCACTGTACTGCCGGCATCACCTCTACAGTTTCCCGATACAGCCACCATGACACCTGCTGCGCCCCCGCCTTCTTCCGATGAGTCCACAGTCCTGCGCCGCGAGTCCGGCATCGCACTGACCGACCAGCTTGCCGCCCTGTTCGGACAGCGCATCGTGGCCGGGCTGCTGGCCCCCGGCGCTCGCCTGCCCTCGGTGCGCGATGCCGCCACGCGGTATGGCGTGAGCCCCCACACCGTGGTGGCCGCCTACGACCAGCTGCTCGCGCGCGGCCTCATCGAGGCCCGCAGCCAGCGCGGCTTCTATGTGCGTGACCTCCGCACCTCGGCCGCCAGCCAAAGCGCCAGCGCCCCTGCCTCCGAATCGGTACCGGCTGGCGTGCCCAACGACGTGGGCACGCTCATCCGCACCATGTTTCCCGCAGGGGTGCAGCTCCCCGAGGACGAGCACACGCCCACGGCCATGCATCAGGCGCCCGCCATGTCGAGCCACCACCTCGGCAAGCCCTCTCCCGCATCGGGCGTGCTGCCACCCGAATGGCTCGATCCCTCGCTGCTCACGCGCGCCCTGCGCCGCGCCGGCAGCCAGGACATCGAGGCCAGCGGCGCCCTGTACGGCAGCCCCAAGGGCGATCCCCTGCTGCGCGCCATGCTGGTGCAGCACGTGGAGGCCCTGGGCATTCAGGCCAGTGCCGCGCAGATCGTCACCACCACCGGCGCGACCCATGCGCTCGATGTGGTGGCACGCACCCTGCTGCGCCCCGGCGACTGCGCCCTCGTCGATGCGCCCGGCTGGTCGGTGGAGTACGCCCGTCTGGCACGCATGGGGGTACGGCTCCTGCCGGTGCCCCGCAGCGGCGACGGCATCGACCTGGAGGCGCTCGCCCAGCTGGCGGCACGCCACCGGCCACGCGTGTATTCGCTCGTCTCGGTGCTGCACAACCCCACCGGCCACAGCCTCTCGCCCGTCGAGGCACACCGCATCCTTCAGCTGGCCGAAGCACACGACTTCCTGCTCGTCGAGGACGACAGCTACGCGGCTTTTGCGCCTGCGCACAGTCCCCGGCTGGCCGCGCTCGACGGACTGCAGCGCACCTTCTACGTCACCGGCTTTGCCAAGATCGTGGCCCCGGGCTGGCGCGTGGGCTGTGTCATCTGCCCGCCCCGGTGGACCGATGCCGTGCTCGACACCAAGCTCATCGCCGGACTCAACACCCCCACCCCCACGGAGCGTGCCCTTGCGCTGTGCCTGCAGCAGGGCTGGCTCAGGCGCCATGCCGAAGCCACCCGCGCCCGGCTCGATGCCGCCCGCAGCCGCTGTGTGCGCCTGGCCCGCCAGCATGGTCTGCATCTGGCCGCACCGCCAGCAGGCCTGTTCGGCTGGATCGAGACGGGCGTGGATACCGAGCGGCTCGGCCAGCGGCTGCTCGACCATGGCTGGCTCATCGCGCCCGGCCACCTCTTCTATCCCGAGCGACGCACCAGCACCTGCATGCGCATCAACTTTGCAGTGTCGCAGGAGGCTGCCTTCTGGCGCTGCCTGGCCGACGAGATCCGGGCCCTGGGAGCGCCCTCTCCCTCGACATCGGCCTGAAGCCCCGAAGCCGCCAGACAGCGCGGGACAGCACAAGGGCCGGCACCTGGATGGCTGCCGGCCCTGGGCCTGCGAAAAAGCGCCCTCAGCGCCCGGACGGACGAAGGGCTGGAGATGATGGAGTGGTGCTCAGCCTGCGCGGGCAGCGTCGATGGCCTGCGCGAGCAGCTGGATGCCGCGGTCGATCTCCTCGGCCGTGGCCGTGACGAAGCTCAGCCGCAGCGTGCGCATGTCGGGATTGGTGTCGTAGAACGCCGACCCCGGCACATAGGCCACCCCCTTCTGGATCGCCTGCGGCAGCAGCTTGACGCTGTCCATGCCCACAGGCAGGCGCATCCACAGGAACATGCCCCCGGTGGGCGTGTTCCAGGTGACATCTTCCGGCATGTGGCGCCTGAGCGCGTCCAGCATGGCATGGCACTGCGTGCGATAGAGCTCCCGGATGCGGGCCAGATGCGCGGGCAGGAAGCCCGGCTTGGTCAGCACCTCGGCCGCGAGACGCTGGTTGAGGCTCGGGCTGTGCAGGTCGGATGCCTGCTTGGCCTGCAGCAGCTTGGGGTACACCGCATCGGGAGCCACGATGTAGCCGAGCCGCAGGCCCGGCGAGAGCACCTTGGAGAGCGAGCCCAGATACAGGCTGTGCTCGGGGTGCAGGCTGCTGATGGGAGCAGGCGGCGGTGCATCGAACCACAGCTCGCCGTAGGGATTGTCCTCGACGATGGGCAGCCCCAGGGCCTCGCAGGTCTGCCCCACGGCCTGGCGCTGCTCGGCCGTCATGGTGAGCCCGGTGGGGTTCTGGAAGGTCGGCAGCAGGTACAGAAAGCGCGATGCATACCGCAGCTGCTCGCGCTCCAGCACGTCCAGATTGATGGACCCGCCCGCGTCGTTGGGCACGCTGAAGATTTCCGGCTCGTAGGTCGAGAACGCCTGCAGCGCCCCCAGGTAGGACGGGGTCTGCACCGCCACCCGGCTGCCCTCGTCGAGCAGGATCTTGCCCACCAGATCCAGAGCCTGCTGGGAGCCGGTGGTGATGAGCACCTGGCTCGGCGAGATGTCCCACGGCAGCGATTCGGCCACCCACTCGCGCAGCGGACCATAGCCCTCGCTGGCCGCGTACTGGAGCGCCGCGCGCGGATGCTCGCGCATCACCTTGGCGTAGGCCTCGTTGAAGGCTTCGACCGGAAAGGCCTCCGGCGAGGGCAGGCCCCCGGCAAAGCTGATGATTTCGGGCTGCTCGGTGACCTTGAGGATCTCGCGGATGACCGACGGGCTCATGGTGGCCGCACGGGTGGCAAACTGCCAGTGTTTCATGAAGGGCTCCGGATGCCGCACCCCCGCTCCGTCCGACACGGGGCGATGGGCGCAGAAGATGTGCCTATTGTGGCGCAACCCGGGCCCTGCGCCCGCACGCGGACACAGTGTCCCCCGCACAGGGCGGGGACTTGCCAGCCGCGCCCTACTGCCCCTGCAGCAGGCGCCGGATGTCGGCCGCCATGGCCTCGGGCTTGGAGCCGTAGTTGCTGTGCAGGCGCACATGGCCCTGCGGGTCGAACAGGAGCACGCCGGCGGTATGGTCCATGGTGTAGCTCGTGGGAGTGCTGCCCTCGACCTTGTGGTAGTAGACCTTGAAGTCCGGGGCCACGCGGTCCCTGAGCTCCTGCGGGGTGGGCACCAGTGCGAGAAAGGTCGGGTCGAAGTTGGCCATGTACTGCTGCAGCATCTGGGGCGTGTCGCGGGCAGGATCGACCGTGACGAACAGCACCTGCAGCCTGCTGGCATCGGCTCCCAGCAGGCGCTTGACCTGCACCATCTCGGACAGGGTGGTCGGGCACACGTCGGGGCACTGCGTGTAGCCGAAGAACATGGCGACCACCTTGCCGCGGAAGTCCGCCAGCGTGCGCCGCTGGCCGTGCATGTCGGCCAGGGAGAAGTCCTTGGCGTAGTTCGCCCCGCTCACGTCCAGGCTGTTGAAGCTGCCGGTACTGCCCGGCTTGCCCGCCGAGGAAGATCCGGCATCGCAGCCGGCCAGCCCCAGTGCAACAGCAGCAGCGGCAGCCGCCGCCAGTCCCAGGCCCGGCACCATGCGCAGCACACGGCGGCGCGCCATGGTGGAGGAGGAGAAGGAAGAAAGCGGGTGTTCGCGTGTCATGCCGGCATTGTACGAAGGCCTGCTCGTCCAAGGCCACCCGGCACGTCTGTGGAACATGCAGGGAATGTCAGGGACGGTCGCGGCGCAGCATGCGGCGCATCTGGTCGAGCCCGATGGCGGTCGTGCCGTCGGCCCCCGCTCGGGGCGAGGGCTGCAGGGCATGGCCATAAATGATCTCGAACGTCAGCGCAATGGAGCCGTTGCGCTCCAGGCTGCGCAGCCCCTCGTGCAGCCGACCCAGCCAGGCGCGGCCATGCGTGACGCCATCGCGGTCCACGGCCAGATTGCGCCCCAGCTCGCGCAGCTCCTGCAGGGCGCGCTCGGGAGTGGCAAAGGTGAGGGTGATGCGTTCCATGTCCATCACCGGCTCGGCAAACCCGGCCCCGACCAGCATGTCGCCCCAGTCGTGCATGTCGGTATAGGTGTGGGTGGGGGCTGGCCAGCCCAGCCGGGCATACAGGTCGCGCAGCTCGCGCAGCGTGTCCGGCCCCAGGGCCGAGAACATCACGAAGCCATCCACGGCCAGCAGCTCGCGCCAGCGGGCGAGCAGGGCCTGCGGATCGGCGGCCATGTGCAGCGCCATGTTGGCCCACAGCATGTCCATGCTGCCGGGCTGGGGGGCTTCGGTGTGGGTGTGCGGCCCGCGCAGACGGCTCCAGGTGCGCTGCAGCCAGCCGGAAGACGCCTCGGCCGCTGCAGCCGGGGCGTCGAGCGCCTCCGCCAGCCCCGCCGCCCGCGCCGGCGGCAGGCCCGGCTCCAGCGCCCAGGCTTCGGCCTGCGGATAGTGCCCGCGCACGAGCGCATGCGCGGCGCGCCCGCCCTTGAGCGGCGCCCAGTGCAGCCACTGCCGGGGCTGCAGGGTGATGACGTCGAGGCGCTCCTGCATGCGGCGCGCCACCTCCTCGTGCAGCCAGGGGCTCTGGGGCAGGACAAGCTGCTGCCAGCGCCGCGCGGCACGGGGATCGATGCTGGGGGGAAGATCCGGGGTACTCACGGGGCCGCAGTATAGTGGCAGCCATGCATCTGCCTGCCCCCTGCCCCTCCATGCCCATGCGCGCCGTCCGTGATCGGAAGGTGCCGCATGCCGTGTGCGGCGGGGCTGACGGAGCCCCTGCATGAGCCTGTTCCCGACCTCGATCTCCCGCGGCACCGCACCCCGTGGCTGGCTGCAGCGGCTCCTGACACCGCGCACCCTGCAGATGCCTTCCGTGTGCAGCATCTGCCATGCGTGGCCCGCCCGGCTGGTGTGCCAGACCTGCGTGGAGCGCTTCGATGTGCCGGTGCGGCGCTGCCGGGCCTGTGCCCTGCCCCTGCCCGCTTCCGACCCCGATGCCACGCTGTGCGCCAGCTGCCTGACCGCACCGCCTGCCGCCCTGGCCGGCTGCCACGCAGCCCTGCCCTATGCATGGCCCTGGAACGGCTGCATCGACCGCTTCAAGTTCCATGCCCAGCCGGGGCTGGCCACCGCCCTGGCCGAGCGCATGGCTGCCCACTCCGGCATCGCGGACGCACTCCGGCAGGCCGATCTGCTCGTGCCGATTCCCCTGTCGGCCGACCGGCTGGCCCAGCGCGGCTACAACCAGTCCCTGCTGCTGGCTCGCGCCCTGCGCCGCCTGTGGCGCCATGACCTCGGCGGTGCAGACGACCGTGCCGTGCTGCGCCCGCAGGCCCTGCAGCGCGTGCGCTCCACCCTGCCCCAAAGCACCCTGAACCCCACCGACCGCCGGCGCAACGTGCGGGGCGCCTTTGCCGTGCCTGCCGGCCACACCGGCGCCGATCTGCAGGGGCGCCATGCCCTGCTGCTCGACGACGTGATGACCACCGGCCACACGCTGCAGGAAGCGGCGCGCGTGCTGCGCCGGGCAGGCTGTGCCTCGGTGCAGGCCGTGGTGCTCGCCCGTGCCGACCGTCCCTGAAGGAAACCGCCCCCCATGTTCCACGTCGTCCTCGTGCATCCCGAGATTCCCCCCAACACCGGCAACATCATCCGCCTGTGCGCCAACACCGGCTGCGACCTGCACCTCATCGAACCGCTGGGCTTCAGCATGGAAGACAAGCTCATGCGCCGCGCCGGGCTCGACTACCACGAATACGCCGACGTGCGCCGCCATGCCGACTGGGAACAGTTCCTGCGCAGCGCGCACCCGGAGCCCGCCCGCATGTACGCTTTCACCACCCGGGGGGCGCGCCCGGTGCACAGCGCCACCTTTGCCCCGGGAGACTGGTTCGTCTTCGGCTGCGAAACGGCCGGACTGCCCCCCGAGCTGCGCGACCGGTTTGCACCGGAGCAGCGTCTGCGCCTGCCCATGCGTCCCGGGCAGCGCAGCCTCAACCTGAGCAATGCCGTGGCCGTCTCGGTCTACGAGGCGTGGCGCCAGTGTGGCTTCGAAGGCGCCACGGCATGATGTGCCTGCCGACGTCTCCGGCCCCGCTGCCACCCTCGGGCTGCGTGCGCTGTCAGCCGGCGGAGGCTGCGCCCCCCTCGTCCGCAAAGCCCACCCGATAGCCTCGCCCCTCCAGAAGCGCGACCATGGCCGCCTCGCCATGAATCCGCAGGGCCTGTGCCCGTGTGCAGGCGTAGCGCACCGTGGGCGGCCGCAGGGACACGAGCTTGCGCAGCGGCGCATGCTGCCCGAACAGCCGGCGCACATCCATGCCTGCATGCAGCGCAGGGGCAGCGTATTCGATGGCAAAGTCCCGCGCCAGCTCCAGCGTGGGGTAGCGCAGGCCACAGGCTTCCAGCGCAGGCCGGAGCACGGCGGTGAGCTGCACGTCCTCGTTGAGCGGGTCATGCATCCAGTGCAGCGCCAGCGGCTGGTCTTCTCCAGCACGCCACAACCGGTCCGGCGGGTCGATCGTCACCCGCACGCGGTCCCGGTAGGTGTGCAGCGCACGCAGCATGCGCTGGCTGCGCAGGGAAAATCCCCCATTGAGCACGGGCAGGATGCGCGCGCCGTCGGGCAGCGCCGCCTCGGTCCACTCGAAGCCCCGCATCCACTGCTCGCGGCCTGCCTGCAGCACGCGTGCGAGGTGGATCGGCGCGCCCAGATAGTCGCAGGCATAGAAGGCATCCTGCCAGTTGGCGGCATCGAGCACCCAGCCATCCTGCTGCACGATGAGCGCGAATTCCGTCTGCACCAGCGGGCCGAGCGCATACAGCACAAACCACGAATAGCCCTGGTAGTCCAGCGGCGCCACGGGCACATGGCGAATCGAGGCGGGCAGCTCCGCAGGGCGCTGCGGACTGCACAGCAGCGCCGACGCGCCCGGCATCTGCTCCAGGCTCCACACCAGCCCCAGCGCCGTCCCCGCCGCATCGGCCCTGCCGTCGACCGCCACCAGCGTGAGGGGCGCAAAGGTGCCGCTCACGGCCGGGCCTCCACCATCGTGTGCACCCCGCGCCTCACAGCACGCGGCAGGCGTCGTCGAACGACAGCCGGGGCTGGCGCGGATGGGTTTTGGCCGGATCGGCGTAGCCCAGATTGAGCAGGAAGTTCGCCTGCCAGCGACCATCGGGGAAGAACGTGCGGTTCACCCCTTCCGCATCAAATCCGCTCATGGGACCGCAATCGAGCCCCAGCGCCCGGGCGGCCAGCAGGAACCAGGCGCCTCCCAGGGTACCGTTGCGGCTGGCCGTGGCCTGTGCCAGGGCAGGCTGGCCGGCGAACAGCTCGCGGGCCGAGGCGTCGTGCCACACCTCGGGCAGATGGTCGTAGAACCGGGTATCCGTCGCCACGATCACGCAGACGGGGGCTTCCATCACCTTGGAGCGGTTGCCCTCCTTGAGATGCGGCAGCAGCCGCTCCCGGGCCTCGGGGGTGGTCAGCATCACGTACCGCGCGGGCTGGGAATTCATGGCCGTGGGGCCCCAGCTCGCCAGCGCGTAAATGCGCCGCAGCATCTCCAGGGAGACGGGCCGGTCGAGAAAGCCACTGGCCGTGCGGGCCTCGGCAAAGAGCTGGGCCAGCGCAGCGGCTTCCAGTGGGGCATGGGTATGCATGGCAATATCCTTGTGTGAGGGCTGCATCGCCGCATGGCGGTGCAGAAAATGGCAGTGTGCGTGGGGCGCCGGTGGATGCGCCACGCACACCCGCCTGTACACCGCCGCAGAGGCATGGATGGGCATGGATCAGCCCCGATTCCTGGCATCAGTACCAGACTTCGGGCGCCTCGGGTGAAGGGGCTTCCTCCAGGCTCGGCTGCGAAGGTGCATCGAGCCAGCGGCACAGCGGCTCCCACTGTGCCAGATCGCGCTCGAACCGCCGTACCGTCCCGGCATCGAACAGCGTCAGCCCCTGCGCGGCCAGATGCACGTAGTTGTGGGTATCCCGGATCACCGCCTGCAGCGGAAACGGCAGATCGGCCACAAAGTCGCGCAGCTGTGCCAGCGCGATCGTGTGCTCCTTCACCCGCATGCCCACCAGCCTCACATCGAGCTGGCGCAGCAGCTTGCGATGCTCGGCGAGCTGCTGCAGAAAGTCGCGCGTGGCCATCATGTCGAACACGCTCGCCTGCAGCGGCACCACCACCTTGGTGGCCATGCGCAGGGCTTCGCGCAGCGGCTTGCCGTCGAAGCCGGCGGGAGTATCGAGCACCACATGCGTCACCCCGCGCGGCACCTTGAGCTTGCGCGCCTCGGGATCGAGCTCCCAGGGCAGGATGGGCGCCGCCGAGGACGGCCGCAGCGCGAGCCACTGGCGCCCCGACTGCTGCCGATCCAGGTCTCCGAGCATCACCGACGCCCCCTGCGAGGCAAAGTACCCCGCCACCTGCGTTGCCAGCGTGGACTTGCCCACGCCTCCCTTGGGATTGATCACGACGATGACCGGCACATCCGCTCCTTCCGTAGGCCGCACAGGCCTCCTGTCCCATATGGGGCCCCGGCACGGGCCGGGGCGTGACCGACTGCACGCCGGAACAGCCTGCGGACGGCCACCCTGCACCTCCCGTCGCCCTGCCCGCGCACAGATCGCTTATATTTCTCCCATGTTAATGCAACCCAGCCAGGCCGACGTGCGCCGCTACTTCTGCGCCGTCCACGCCAAATCCCAGACCGGCGCCACGCTCGACCCCATGGAATCCCTGATCGCCGGATGGATCGCGGAACACCCCGAGTTCCATGCCGCGCTCGCCGACACCGACGCAGCCCTCGCCGCCATGCACGTCCCGGACACCGAAGGTGCCACCAACCCCTTCCTGCACCTGTCCATGCACCTCACCATCAGCGAGCAGTGCAGCATCGACCAGCCCCGGGGCATTCGGCAGGCCGTGGAACTGCTCGCGGCCCGCCGCAAGGACCTGCACGAGGCCCACCACGCCGTCATGGACTGCCTGGGACGCATGATCTGGGAGAGCCAGCGCAGCGGACGCCCGCCCGACGGCCAGGCCTACCTCGACTGCGTGCAGCGCAAGGCCACCCGCGACTGACCAGCCGCCCGCTCTCCATTCCTATTCCATTCCAATTCCATTCCGATTCTTCCCCATGTCCAGCACCGCCCACAAGTCCGCCAGCCGCTTCGAGGACTGGCAGCCCCGCACCAGCGAGGCCGACCTCCGCTCCACCAGGCCTTCCCCCATCCGGCTCGACCACTTCGATCCCGATGCACGTCCGTTCTCGACCGGCGACAAGGCCACCGACCGTGCCGCCCTCGAAGCGTTGGCCGAGGACATCAACTCCCTGCAGGAACTGCTCTACGCCAGCAAGTCGCACAAGGTGCTGGTGGTGCTGCAGGGGCTCGATGCCGCCGGCAAGGACGGCACCCTGCGCGGCGTCTTCAGCCGCACCAGCCCCCTCGGGGTGCGCACCGTCGGCTGGAAGGCTCCCAGCGACCTCGAACGCACCCACGACTACCTCTGGCGCATCCATGCCGCCATGCCGCACGACGGCGAGATCATGCTCTTCAACCGCAGCCATTACGAGGACGTGCTCGTGCCCGTGGTGGACCACCAGATCGACGACAGAACCACCCGCCAGCGCTACGCCCAGATCAACGACTTCGAGCGCATGCTCACCGAGAACGGCACCGTCATCATCAAGTGCATGCTGCTCATCAGCAAGGACGAACAGCGCCAGCGCCTGCAGGCCCGCATCGACGACCCCACCAAGAACTGGAAATTCAACGTCGACGACCTCGAGACCCGCAAGCACTGGGACGACTACATGGCCGCCTACGCCGCGCTGCTCGGTGCCACCAGCACCCCGTGGGCGCCGTGGACCATCGTGCCGGCCAATAGCAAGACCCATCGCAACCTGATGATCGCCACCCTGGTGCGCGACGTGCTCCAGAGCCTCGGGCTGCACTATCCGCCGGCCATTCCCGAGCTGCGCAATCTGCACATCGACTGACCTCCCTTTCCCCTTTCCACTGCATCTTTTCCACTCACCATGCTGCCCGTCTCCGCCCTGCGCGACTTCCGCCCCCTCGTGTGCACTCCCAGCCATGACGGCAAGTACTTTCACAACTACATCGTGAGCCTGCTCAACCTGCAGGCCCACAGCGTGCGCCTCGGGCTCGACCTGCAGATCAGCCTGCACGCGGGCGAGAGCCTCATCACCCGCGCACGCAACAACTGCGTGGCAGCCTTTCTCGCCAACCCGGCCTGGACGCACCTCATCTGGATCGACTCCGACATCGGCTTCTCGCCCGATGCCGTGTTCCGCCTGCTGCTCTCCAACCACGACATCGCTGCCGGCGTCTACCCGCTCAAGTACGAGAACTGGCCCGCCGAAGGCGTCCCTGCCGGCACGACCCGCGAGGAATTCAACGCCCGCCATGCGCGCTACACCGTCAACACCGACGCCAACACCGATGGCAAGGTGGTGCTCGACATCGACGAGGACGGCTTCCTCACCGTCACCGAGGCCCCCACCGGCTTCATGGCCATCCGGCGCGAAGTCTTCCTGGCCATGATGCAGCACTACCCCGAGCTGCGCTACGTGCCCGACAGCATCGGCCACGAGGACCAGGGCCTGCACTACCGCTTCTTCGACGTGATGGTGCACCCCGTCTCGCGCCGCTACCTCTCCGAGGACTACGGTTTCTGCTGGCTGTGGTCGCAGATGGGCGGCAAGATCCACCTCGACGCCAACTCCAACCTCAGCCACCAGGGCCAGAAGCTCTACCGGGGCGACTTTGCCGCCTCTCTCGCCGCCAACCTGCCTGGAGCCGTCGGCGCGCCGGTCGGCCTGCCCATGGAACTCCACGGCATGCAGTACCTGCACGCCAACCCCGCCGGTCCGGCCTGAGGCCTCCGGCACGTCCCCCCTGCACCGCTCCGCTGCTCCTTTCCTTTCTGCCCCACGCCATGAAATTCCAAGGTTCCTCCCACTACGTCGCCACCGATGACCTCCGCCTGGCCGTCAACGCCGCCATCACCCTCCAGCGGCCGCTGCTGGTCAAGGGCGAACCCGGCACCGGCAAGACCATGCTGGCCGAGGAAGTCGCCCGCGAGCTCGACATGCCCCTGCTGCAGTGGCACATCAAGAGCACTACCAAGGCCCAGCAGGGCCTGTACGAATACGATGCCGTGAGCCGCCTGCGCGACTCCCAGCTGGGCGAGGACCGCGTCCGTGACATCCGCAACTACATCGTCAAGGGCGTGCTGTGGCAGGCCTTCACGGCCGAGCAGCCAGTGGCACTCCTGATCGACGAAATCGACAAGGCCGACATCGAATTCCCGAACGACCTGCTGCGCGAGCTCGACCGCATGGAGTTCTACTGCTACGAGACGCGCGAGCTGGTCCGCGCCAGGCACCGCCCCCTCGTCTTCATCACCAGCAACAACGAAAAGGAGCTGCCCGACGCCTTTCTGCGCCGCTGCTTCTTTCACTACATCCAGTTCCCCGACACACCCACGCTCGAAAAGATCGTGGCTGTGCATTTCCCCACCCTGCACCAGGACCTGCTCGCCGCCGCGCTGGAGGCCTTCCAGACCCTGCGCTCCGTGCCCGGCATCAAGAAGAAACCGAGCACCAGCGAGCTGCTCGACTGGCTGCGCCTGCTCATGGCCGAGCACATCCCCCCGGAAGCCCTGCGCACCGGCGAAGGCGGCAGCATGACCACCCCGCCGCTGCTGGGCGCCCTGCTCAAGAACGAACAGGATCTCTCCCTGTTCGACAAGCTCGTCGCCATGCAGAACCGCCGCCGCTGAACCTCCTCCGCCCCTGCCATGGACAAACATCCCTCTAACTCCACCGCCGCCCTGCCTGCGGACGAACCCGTCAGCAGCGCCGAGCGCGCACGGGCCGCCAGCCGCAGCACCTGGGTCAGCGTCGGCGTCAATCTCTGTCTGTCGTGCGCGCAGATCCTGGTCGGCCTCGTGGCCCATTCCCAGGCTCTGGTGGCCGACGGGCTGCACTCGCTCTCCGATCTGTTCGCCGACTTCGTCGTGCTGGTGGCCAACCGCTTCAGCTCCGCCGCCTCGGACGAGGACCACCACTACGGCCACTACCGCTACGAGAACGCCGCCTCGCTCGTCATCGGCCTGCTGCTGCTGGCCGTGGCCACCGGCATGCTGTGGTCCGGCGTGCACAAGGTGCTCGCCCCCGAGGCCATCACGCCCGCCCACGCCAGTGCGCTGTGGGTCGCGGGGGCAGCCCTGATCGCCAAGGAACTGCTCTTTCGCTACATGCTGGCCGTGGCCCAGCGCGTGCGCTCGACCCTGCTGGTGGCCAACGCCTGGCACGCCCGCTCGGACGCCGCCTCCTCGCTGATCGCGCTCGTGGGCATCGGGGCCAGCCTGCTTGGCCACCCCGTGCTCGACCCCGTTGCCGGGCTGGTGGTGGGGCTGTTCGTGCTGCGCATGGGCTTTTCCTTCACCTGGGCGGCGCTCAGCGACCTCATGGACCACTCGGCCGACGCGGCGGACAATGCCCGCATCGAAGACCTCATCCGCACCACGCCCCAGGTGGCCGGACTGCACAACCTGCGCACCCGCAAGATGGGCGACCTCATCCTCGTGGACGTCCACGTCGAGGTGGCCGGCACCCTCAACGTGCGGGAGGGGCATGACATCGCCCTGCGCGCGCGCGACCGCGTGCTCGACGCGATGCCGCAGGTGCTCAACGTCATGACCCACATCGACCCGGTCTGAGGCCGGGCACCGGCCCTCTCCCGTTTTTTTCGCTTCTGCCATGTCCCAGCCCCGCCCCATCGATCCCGTTCCAGTCACCCTGCGCCTGCAGGGCATCCGGCTCGAACCGCTCGCCCCCACGCATGCCCCGGGACTGGCCGCAGCTGCCGCCGATGGCGCGCTCTGGGAGCTGCGGGTGGCCAGTGTGCCGGCTCCGGGAGATGAGGCCAGCTACATCGCCACGGCGCTGCGCATGCAGGCCGCAGGAGAGCGCCTGCCCTTTGCCGTGATCGACGAGGCCAGCGGGCGCGTGCTGGGCTCCACGGGCTACCACGGCATCCTGCGCGACATCGGACGGCTGGAGATCGGCTACACCTGGTACGCCCGCAGCGTCCAGCGCAGCCATGTCAACACGAGCTGCAAGCTCATGCTGCTTGCCCACGCCTTCGATACGCTGGGAGCTGCCGTCGTGGGATGGCGCACCGACATCCTCAACACGGCCAGCCAGCAGGCCATCGAACGGCTCGGCGCCCGCAGGGACGGCGTGCTGCGCCACCATGCCCTGCGCCGCGACGGCACCGTGCGCGACACCGTCATGTACAGCATGCTCCGGGAGGAATGGCCGGCAGCCCGCCCCCATCTGCAGGAACGGCTGACCCGCCACGCATCCGGGCTGTAGAACCGCTGCTCAGTCAGGAGCGGACTGACTGCGGCCGGGTCAAGTCAAGGCAGGACCAGTCCGGTCGACTGCCGCCGTCCGCACACACTCATTCAATGCAGGCTGGCGAGCCTGGGCAGGTGTTCTTCGGGCAGCACTTCGGAGAGGCGCTCCTGCACCTTGGCGGCATACGTGGGGTTGGTCGCCTCGGCAAAATGGCGCGCGCCCCGCAGCAGGTGCCCCACCAGCTCGTTCTCATCCGCGCTGGTCTGAATGTCCACCGCCAGGGCAGAGGCCTCCATGCTGCGCACAAGCTGGAGCATGTCGAGGATGTACATCTTGGCCGCCACGATGGACCGCCGCGCGGCCGGGCGTGTCCGGGCCGGCTGCGCAGCCGCAGCCACGGGCTCGGCCTCTTCGCGCGTGACGATGGGAGCCACGGCAGGCGTCGTGTCCTTTTCCACCGGGCGGGCCGCACGCTCGGCCACAGGCTCCGCCACCGGAACGGCAGGCCGGGTCACGATGGGCGCAGGCGCCTGCGATGGGGTGGGCGTGGCCTCGCGGGAGCCAAAGAGCCGACCGAGGAGGGAACGCTGATCTTCCGGCCGCCCCTCAGAAGCACTCGGCGGAGCCGCATGCGGAGCGGATGCACCGGGCGTGCGCACCGGACGGATCAGTCCCATGTCTTCGAGCTTGATGAGAATGTGCAGCGCCTCCTCGCCCATGGTCTGGAGCATGCGCCGGCTGGCGTCCGACCCCGTGGCCAGCACCATGATCTGACGCTCCCGCACCGTGAGCGTCTTGCTGCGTGACTGCAGAATTTCGAGCCCTGCTGCCGTGTATTCCATGACTTCCTCCCCGGTGGCACGTCACCACCCGCGCTGACAACCCTACGGGCGCGACTATAGGAAGTCTGTTTGACAATACGATGAAACATCTCCCCTGTGCACGTGGGGAGATGGGCAGTTTCACACGGGTGCAGCTCCCGCAGACGCAGCCCCCTGCGATGGACCCCGAAGATCCACCGGCTCGATCAGTCGTCCTTGAGGAGACTGGCCATGCGTTGGGTGTATTCGAGCGGAAGGATGTCGCGCAGCTTGGTGCGCATGTGGCCCGCGCGCTCCTCTCCCGCCATGCGCAGGAAGTACCCTGCCCCTTCGGTGAAGGCCCGCAGAAGGTCGATCGGCTCACTGGCAGCTCCGATCTGGAGGGCCAGTTCCTCGGCTCGCGGCTGCGCCAGGGTCCGCAGCATCGCCTGCAGGTAGAGCTGCGTGGCCTTGGCCGAGCGCACGGGGCTGCTGTCGGCGGCATCCGGGGCTGCCGGCTGAGCCTCGGGGGCGGGAGCCATGGCAGCTGCATGGGCCGTCATGTCCGACAGGCTGCGCAGGGCCTCTTCGGCGGCACGGCGCTCCTCTGCGCTCTGGGGCTTGGCCGCCGCATAGAAGTCGGCATCGAGAAAACTCCCCATCACCGCCTCAGGTGCACCCGGCACCTTCAGGAACCCCCGTGTCTGCAGCTCGCGCACCAGATGCTCGCCCTCTGCACCCATGGCTTCGAGGAGCTTGATATTGCATTCAGCATCGCTGGTGGCGAGCCGCATGATCTGGCGCTCCCGCACGGACAGTACACGCGAACCGTTTTTGAGAGCTTGCCGGCCAGCCTCTGTGCATTCCATCAACATCCGTATGCTTTCTGCTATAACTTCAACGATCTCCCTGCCACCTGAACTTCTCTTTCGGCAGAAAGTGCATGCTGCGTCATGCCCCTGACACCCGGGTATGCATGTATGCGCAGTTTTGGAGTTATAGCACGCAGCTTTTCTGTGCACCATAGGGTGGTGGGTGGTTTTTTTGCCTTATAGGGCGCCGAATACCGCTGTTTTGATGGAAGTCAATCGTTCATGCTGATCCCCTTTTTCCAGGCTCTGCGCCAGGCAGGCGTCCCGGTGTCGGTGCGGGAGTTCCTCTCCCTGCTCGAAGCCCTGCAGGCGCAGGTGATCGGCCCGGAAGCCGATGTCTGCGGCATGGACGATTTCTACCACCTGGCCCGCACCTGCCTCGTCAAGGACGAACGCCACTACGACCGCTTCGACCAGGCGTTTGGCCTGTACTTCCAGGGCATCGAACAGGTGTTGGATGTGCTGCGCGAGCTGCCTGACGACTGGCTGCGCAAGACGCTGGAGCGTCACCTGAGCCCGGAGGAGCGGGCCGCCATCGAGGCCATGGGCTGGGACGAGCTCATGGAGACGCTGCGCAAGCGCCTGGAGGAACAGAAGGAGCGCCACGCCGGCGGCAACAAGTGGATCGGCACCGGAGGCACATCGCCCTTCGGGCATGGCGGCTACAACCCGGCCGGCATCCGCATCGGGGGGCCGGGCCGCAACCGCAGCGCCGTGAAGGTGTGGGAGCAGCGTACCTTCCGCGACTACGACGACACCCAGGAGCTCGGCACCCGCACCATCAAGATGGCGCTGCGCAGGCTGCGCTCCTTCGCACGGCGGGGCGCCGCCGACGAGCTGGCGCTCGACGAGACCATCCGTGCCACGGCCGCCAATGCCGGCTGGCTCGACATCCGCATGCGCCCCGAGCGCCGCAACGCTGTCAAGGTGCTGCTGCTCATGGATGTGGGTGGCAGCATGGACGACCATGTGCAGCGGGTGCAGGAGCTGTTCAGCGCCGCGCGCGCCGAGTTCAAGCATCTGGATTTTTTCTACTTCCACAACTGCGTCTACGACCACGTGTGGCGCAACAACCATCGCCGCTACGCCGAGAAGTTCTCCACCTGGGACATTCTGCGCACCTACAACAAGGACTACCGGCTGGTGTTCGTGGGCGATGCCACCATGAGTCCCTACGAAATTCTCCAGCCCGGCGGCAGCGTGGAGTACACCAACGAGGAGGCCGGCGCCGTGTGGCTGCAGCGGTTGCTGCAGGGGTTCCCCAAGTATCTGTGGATCAATCCCGAGCCGCAGGGTGTGTGGCCCTACCGCCCCAGCGTCGACCTGATCGGCCAGATCATCGGCCATGACCACATGGTGCCGCTGACGCTCAAGGGACTCGAACAGGGTGTGCAGCTGCTGACCTGAAGCAGGGCGCACCGTACCGGAATCCGCTACAGTCGGCAGGTCACGATGCGCATGTTCCATGAATTCTCCGCGACCGCTTGCCCGCACTGACAGGGCTGTCTCCCTTCTCCTGTTCCCCCGCGCGGCGGGACAGGGTCTGCGTGCGTGCCTGGCAGGGTGCCTGGGGGCCATGCCCCTGGCCTGGGCCGCCAGCAGTACGGCTTCGGGCACCGTCCCTGCTGCTGCCGCATCGGCGGTGCTGCTGCCGTCTTCACCGGCATCGGTTCCGCTGGCTGCCTCGACGCACGCTGCGGCCTCTGCTGCGGCATCTCCCGCGTCCTCTGCGTCTGCCTCGGAGCCCGGCTTTGCGCCGGTGGCCCAGGGGCAGACCTTCACCATTCGCATCGAGGCGCCAGAGGACATCCGCACTTTCGTGGACCACTACCTGGAGCTGCACAAGTACCAGAAGGTCAGCGACCTCGACGCGGTCGAGCTGCAGCGCCTGCTCGACCTGTCCGACACCAACATCCGCCAGCTGCTGGGCACGCAGGGCTACTTCACCCCCACCATCACGCAGAAGCTCGAACCGGCATCGGCCACGCCCCCCGCAGCCTCCGCGTCAGCCCCTGCGGCAGCGCTGCCTGAGGTGCACATCACCATCGACCCCGGCCCCAAGACCACCATCGGCGCGGTGGATGTGGGCTTTGCGGGCGCCATTGCCTCCGCTCCCACGGCCGTCCGGCAGCTTGCCTCTGCACGCACGCGCTGGTCCCTGCCCACAGGCAGCCCGTTCACCCAGACGGCCTGGAGCACGGCCAAGGCCGAGACGCTGCAGCGCCTGCAGAACCGGCGCTTTCCCACGGCACGGCTCGTGCAGAGCCGCGCCGAAGTCGATCCCGACACCCACACGGCGCACCTCGTGGTCGATTACGACTCGGGCCCGCTCTACCGCTATGGCCCGCTGCGCATCCAGGGCGCCCAGCGGTACGACCCCAAGATCATCGAGCGTCTGGTGCGCCTGCCGGTCGGCTCCGAATACCGCCAGCGCGACCTGCTCGATGCCCAGCAGCGCCTGCTCGACAGCGGCTACTACAACAGCGCCTTCGTCACCCTCGATACAGACGCCCACACCGATCCGGCCGCCGCGCCGGTGACGGCTCAGGTGCGCGAGGCCAAGCTGCAGCGCGTAGTGCTCGGGGTGGGTGTGAGCACCGATCGTGGGCCGGGCGTGACCATGGACCACACCCACAACCAGCTCCCCGGCCTCGGCTGGCGCGCGCTGACCAAGCTGGAAGTCGACAAGAAGCTCCAGACCTTCAGTACCAGCCTGCTGTCGCCGCCGGATGACGGGCTCTGGCACTGGATGACCAATGCCACCGCCTCGCACGAGCATCTCACGGACCATACCCAGACCACCCAGCAGCTCAAGTTCGGCCGCACCAAGACCGACCGGGAGATCGACCGCACCGTGTATCTCGCCTACGACCGCAGCAAGGCCGACTACACGGACGGCAGCCGCATCAACGCACAGGCACTGAGCGCGAACTTCATCTGGACCTATCGCCGCTTCAACAGCACCACCTTTCCCACGCGCGGCTATGGCGTGGGCATCGAGGTCGGCGGCGGCATGACGCTGCACCCGCGCCGCATTCCGTTCACGCGGGTGGTGGGGCGGTATCTGGGCTTTCTGTCCCTCGACGACAGCCTCGGGCAGGGCCTGCGCGACGCCCTGCCGCTGCCCTCGCAGATCAAGGCAGCCGCCACGGGTCAGGCTGCCGCCGCGAGCGACGCCTCCGACGACCTGCAGCGGCAGGCGGCGGCTGCCCTGCGCCAGCGGCAGCGCCGCAACGGCGAGCTGGTGTTCCGCATCGAAGGCGCCGGTGTCTACACCAAGAGCGATGCCGTGATTCCGCCGAACCTGCTGTTTCTGGCTGGCGGCGACACCACGGTGCGCGGCTATGGCTACCAGGAACTGGGCGTCACCAACGCCAACGGCATCGTGGTGCCGGGGCGCTACCTGGTCACCGGCAGCGTGGAGTACCGGCGCCCCATCTTCAGCGCGGGCAAGCGCACCAGCTGGGACAGCGTGGCCTATGTCGACGCCGGTGCCGTGGCCGATGCGCCATCGGGCCTGCACCCGCTGCGCATCGGCATCGGCACGGGGGCGCTGTATCGCAGCCCGGTCGGGCCGATCCAGATGTCGGTCGCCTACGGGCTCTATACCCACAAGCTGCGCCTGCACCTCAACCTGGGATTCACGTTCTGATGCCGGCCTCCGATCTCCCGCCCTCTTCCGATTCGCAAGCGCCCCTGACGCCCGCCCCCGGGGAGGCGCCAGCCGCCTCTCCAGAGCCATCCACCGCTCCCGCACGCCCCGTGCCCCCCACCCGCTGGCAGCGTGCACGGCGCGCGGCACGCCGCACCGTGCGCTGGAGCCTCTGGTCCCTGCTGGGGGGAGTCGTGCTGCTGGCACTGGCACTCGGCGGACTGTGGGCCTGGTCGGCGCGGGATCAGTCCCTCGCCACCGTGGTGCGCATCGTGCAGGGCTACCTGCCTGCCACCATGTCCCTGCAGGCCGAAGGCGTATCGGGCACCGTGCGCCACGGGGGACACATCGAGCGGCTGGTGTACACCCGCACCGGCACCGATGCGGACGGCTACACCGGCGGCACGCTGGTGGTCACGCTGGACCGGATCGACGTGGCCTGGGAGCTGGCCGCCCTGTGGGATCGGGCCACCCGGTTCAGCCAGGTCCATGCACGCACCGTGACCTGGCAGGACACGCGGGTGAAGAAGCCCCTCACGTCCCCCACGCAGCCCCTGCAGTCGCTCACGCTGCCCATCGGGGTAGAGCTGCCCTTCTCGATCGATACCCTGCGCCTCGTGGGCAAGCCGCAGGAGCAGGCCGACATCCGCGCCGACACCCCGGCCGAGGCGGCTTCTGCTGCGGCATCGGCCCAGCGTGCGCAGACTGCACGCACGCAGGCCACTTCCCGCGCCACGCCGCCGGCACAGGTCCCGGCCTCGCCAGACACAGTCGTCACCCAGCTGCGCGGGCGCTATCGCTACGACCGGCTCACCACCCACCACCAGCTCCAGATCGATGCGCTCACCCTCGCGCAGGGGCATTACCGCGCTGCCCTCGACCTCCAGGGCGCTGCCCCCATGGCCCTGCAGGCGCAGGCCTCTGCCGTGCTCGATCTGCCGGCAAGTGCCAACCGCTCGGCCCAGCGCCTGCTTGCGGCCCTGGGTGCAGCAGGCACCCTGTCGGGCACGGACGCCCTGCTGGCCGTCGAATCCCATGTGCGCCCCGTGGCGATCCCCGCCGCATCTTCTGCCTCTGCCCCCGGCCGCGCGCACACCACGGCCGCAGTCAAGTCAGGTTCCCGCACGACTACCCCTGATGTGCCGACACAGCTCGACCTGCGCGCGCGCCTTTTCCCCTGGCAGACCCAGCCCATCGCCAGCGCCCAGGCCCAGTGGCAGGCACTGGATCTGCAGGCTTTCTGGCCTGCCGCACCACGCACCCGGCTGCAGGGCCAGCTGGATCTCCAGCCCCTCTCCGGCAGTGCCTCCGCCGCCAGCGGGGCCAGCCCCACCGCCACCACCCCCGGCATGCTGGGCGCACTCGGCCCCGCGCACTGGCAGCTCAAGGCCCAGATCACCAACCAGGGCAGCGGCGCCTGGGACCGGGGGCTCCTCCCGCTCGACCGGCTCGACACCCTCATGCAGTACCGTGCTGGCTCCCTCGACATGACCCGCCTGGCCGTGCAGATCGCCAAGGGACAGATCGAGGGACACGGAAGCTACCGCCCCCGGACCGGCTGGCTGGGCGCCCTGTCCATCCGCCATCTCGACCCCGCCCTGTTCGACAGCCATCTCGCCGCTGCACCAATCAGCGGCACGATCGAGGCACACAGCACCGCCGCTGCCGCCGTCTCGGCCCAGGCCCCCATCGCCTTCAAGGCACGGCTGGCCTCGGACGGCGGCAGCCGCACAGCCCGCCGTGCAGCAGACCGCCAGCTCGCGCTCGACACCGTGACCGTGCAGGGCAGCTGGAACGGCCAGGTACTCGATCTTCCGACCCTCGACATGCGCGCATTCGGCGCCACCCTGCAAGGCCATGCCCGCTACACCCCGTCCTCTCCGAACGTGTCGGGCCGACTTGCCCTGGCACTGCCCGGCGCCACGGCACAGGTCGATGGCGCACTCGGCGCCGCCACCGGACAGGGCACCCTGCGCGCCAGCATCACCGACCTGCACCAGCTCTCCTCCTGGCTGACCCAGTGGCCAGGCACCGATGCCCTGCGCCGTCAGACGCTCACCGGACAGGCCACTCTGGATGCCAGCTGGACGGGCGGCTGGCAGAACCAGGGACGAGCCCTGCAGCTCAAGGCCCGTCTCGCCGCCCCGACCTTGTCCATGCAGGCCCAGAGCCCTGCCACAGCTCCCCGCACCGAGGTGCGCCAGATGCTGCTCGCAGCCAGTGGCCCTCTGTCTCGCCTTGTTCTGCAAGCCTCTGCCGAGGCCCAGCAGGCCACCCACCACCTCACCGTGGCCCTCGACGGCACCGCCGGCCTGCTCTCCAGTGGCTGGGCGGCCCATCTGCGTGCCACCCGACTCCTCCTGCGCGAAAACCGCACAGGTGCCGCCCCCTGGACCGCCACTCTCACCCAGCCCGTGACGCTGGACCTCACCCGCGACGCCCAGGCCCTGGACATGCGTACCGGCGCCTGGCATGTCGTGCTGGCAGGAGCGGCCTCCGGACAGCCCCGCCTCGATGCCGACCCCCTCCATTTCCGGCTGCAGGGACAGGGCTATACCCTCAGCAGCAAGGGCCGACTGGCCGACGTCCCCCTGAGCTGGCTGGATGCCCTCAGCAACCACGCCCTCAGCGGCAACAGCCTCGCCGGAGACATGGTGCTGGCCGGCCAGTGGGACGCCCAACTCGACCAGGGGCTGCACCTTACCGCCACCCTGGCCCGCTCCCGGGGGGATCTGGTCGTGCTCGGCGGCAGCGCAGGCACCGGCGCGCGCATGGCTGCCGGCGTCCGTGACGCACGCCTCACCCTGCAGGGCAGTGGCAACGCCCTCCATGCCGCCCTGCACTGGGACAGCGCCAACGCCGGCACCGCCGACCTCCAGCTCGCCACCCGGCTCGTGTCGCAATCGGGCGGCTGGAGCCTGCCCGGCACCGCCCCCGTACAGGGCACCATCCGTGCGGACCTCCCCCAGCTCGGCATCTGGAGCCTGTTCGCCCCTCCGGGCTGGCGCCTGCGCGGCACCCTGCAGGCACAGGCCACCGTCGGCGGCACCCTGCAATCCCCTACCCTGCAGGGCACCCTGAATGCCGACGAACTCGGCGTCCGCTCGGTCGTCGACGGCATCGAATTCAACCACGGCACCCTCCGCACCCGCCTGTCGGACAACCGCCTCGACATCGACACCTTCACGCTTCAGGGCGCCCCCCAGCAGGGCCAATCCGGCGGCAGCCTACGCATCAGCGGCAACCTGCAGTGGGGCGACGGCGGCCAGCCGCTCCTCCACACCCTGCGGGCACAGCTTGCCACCCACCTCGACCGCCTCCAGCTCTCCACCCTGTCCGACCGGCAGATCGTGCTCTCGGGCGACATGCAGACCCAGCTCGCCGCCCTGCGCCTCACCATGCGCGGCGCGCTGCGCGTGGACCACGCCTACTTCGTCCTGCCCACCGACACCGCCCCCAGCCTCGATGACGACGTCATCGTCCTGCCCAGCAAGCGCCACCCCCGCGCCACGCAGGCCACCGCCCGGGACAACTCCTCCACCTCCAGCGCCCCCACGACCACCCCGGCACAGACTGCTCCATCCTCCGGATCGGCCTCCGCGCAGAACAACGGCATCGTGCCCGACATCCACGTCACCCTCGACATGGGAGACGACCTGCGCGTGCGCGGCCGCGGCCTCGACACCCGTCTGCGCGGCCAGCTCACCATCGACAACGGCCCCACCCTGAACGCCCTGCCCCGCCTCAACGGCACCATCCGCACCGACCGTGGCACCTTCCGCGCCTATGGGCAGGAGCTCACCATCAGCAGCGGCCGCCTCATCTTCACCGGCGCCGCCAGCAACCCCACCCTCGACATCTCCGCCGTGCGCCCCAACCTGTCCAGCGACGTGCAGGTCGGCGTGCGCGTGCGAGGCACCGCCCAGCACCCCACGGTGCAGCTCTTCTCCGACCCCGAGATGACCGAGCCCGAAAAACTCTCCTGGCTCGTCCTCGGCCGCTCCTCCAGCAGCACCGCCGACACCGCCCTGCTCCAGCAGGCCGCGCTCGCCCTGCTGGCCGGACAGGACGGCAAGGGCCTCACCGGCGAACTCGCCGACGCCCTGGGCCTCGACCAGCTCTCCTTCGGCAACACCACCAGCAGTACCTCGTCCAGCAGCACCACCTCCAGTGGCCTCGCCGGCAGCAGCGTCACCCTCGGCAAGCACTTCAGCCGCAACTTCTCCATGGCCTACGAACGCTCCCTCGACGCCACCATGGGCACCCTCTACTTCTTCTACGACCTCACCCGCCACCTCAAGCTGCGCGGAGAGACCGGCACCGAAAGCGCCATCTCCCTCATCTACACCATCAGCTACGACCACCTTCACTGACCTGCCCAGCAAACGCTCTGGGGCTACAATGGCGGCACATCGCACAGGCCCCTGCCGCGCGACAGCCGCCGTAGTTCAATGGATAGAACGAGCGCCTCCTAAGCGCTAGATACAGGTTCGATTCCTGTCGGGGGCGCCACCCATCTGCCCGCATGCCGCCTCCGGCATCGCGGGTTTTTTATGGTCCTTGTCACGGGCCCGGCTTGGGCCACGTGACATTGTCAACACACAGTGACAAATACCTGACATTGGTTGCGCGCGCGCGGTTTTTTCGGGCTGTTCCTGTCGCACAATGCATCCAGACAGTTACCCCACCGCAGGGTTTGCGGTCTTGATGACTTGGAGAAGGTCAGATGAAGAAATTCCTCGCTATCGCATGTGCTGCCGTCGTGACGGCCCTGAGCACTCCCAGCTTTGCCCAGATGTCCGCTCCGGCTGCCGCTCCCGGCATGGCCCGCGCCGAAGCCGCCCACCAAGCCCATCGCGACGTGCGCCAGCAACGCCGCATGGAACGCCGCGAAATTCACCGCGAACGCCGTGAGCTGCGCCGTGAACACCGCGCCGAACGCCGTGCCCTGCGCCATGAGCGCCGGGCAGAACACCGCGCCATGCGCGCCGAGCACCGCCCCGGCATGGGTGTGGGCATGCCCGCTCCCCGTCCGTAAGGCACTGGCCCAGGGAGCTGCGCACGCTGCTGCCAGCCCCCTGTTGCCACTCCTCCACAGGCCGCCACCAGGCGGCCTTTTTCATGCCTGTCGCTCAGAAAAAGCTGGCGGCGATGTTGATCGTCATGGCCAGCACCACGGCATTGAAGGCATAGGCAATCACGCAGTGCACGAGTCCCGTGCGCCGCATATGCCGGTTGGAAAACTCCACATCGGCCGTCTGCCCTGACGTGGCGATGATGAAGGCACAGTAGAAGAAGTCCATGTAGTCCGGCAGCGGCGTGCGCGGGAACTCCAGCCCCGGATTGGCCTTGCAGTCGATGCGCAGGGCCTCGTAGTAGTCATGCGCATAGATGAGCGCATACATGGTGTGGATGTAAAGCCATGCCATGCACACCGTGACCGCCGTGAGGCCCACATGCGCCACCCGGGAAATGCCGTGCATGTCCTTGGCAGTGGCCAGCTGGGCCACCACGGCCACCAGCGCAAGCACGATGGCCACGGCCGACAGCGCCACGGTCACCCCCCTCGCCTCCGACTGGAGCTTGGCGTGCCGCCGGATGCGGTCCACGCTCGCTCCCCAGCACATCTGCAGCACCGCCAGCAGATACACCAGCACCCCCGCGTTCCAGGCCACCAGAAAATGCGTGCTCGGACGGGCATGCCACACATAGGGCAGCAACCCTCCCACGGCCATGCCCAGCGCAATGCTGGCAAAAAGGCGGGGATGCGAACGCAGGGTCTTCATGATGTTCCTGAAAGCACGGGCATCCTGCCTCGGCCGTGCGATACGGCAGACGACAGGCCCTTCGGAGAAGCCTTCATTGTCCTGCAGGCAGGACCTTCATTTTTTGTCATTTCGCCACACTTGAGCCGGGCCGAGAGAGGCCCGACAGCTCCTGTGCGGGAATTTTCGACAGTCTGCCGGACTGGGCCTGTCTCCTGTCACGGACTTGTGGTGCAATCGAACTGCCCGGAAGTGAGGGCGTTTCCATCCACCTACAAGGAGCATGTTCCATGCGTAAAGTGATTCTGTTGGGCGCACTCGCCCTGGCCATGTCCGGCAGCGCCTTCGCCCTGACGCCCCAGCAACAGCTCATGGGCACCTGCAACGCCCAGGCCAAGGCCGCCAACAAGACCGGCGAAGCACGCAAGGCCTTCATGAAGTCCTGCCTGTCTGCCAAGCCTGCCGCCCCGATGGCCGCTTCGGCTCCCGCTCCGGCAGCCAAGCCCCTGACGCAGCAGGACAAGATGAAGGTCTGCAACAAGAACGCCGCCGGCAAAAAGGGCGACGAGCGCAAGGCCTTCATGAAGTCCTGCCTGAGCAAGTAAGCCCCTCTCCCGGCATTCCTCGATGCCGGGGCGGGGTCTCGGGTGTGCACATGGTCCTGCCGCCCGAAACACAAAGAGCGCCTCGCGAGAGGCGCTCTTTGTCATGGCGGGCATGATGGGCGTGACCGGCGGTGTGCCGGAACATGCCCGGCGCAGAGGCTCACGCGCTGCGGCGCAGACGCTCCGAGAGCTCATCGACCACTTCGGCCCATCCGCCGTCCCGGCACAGCTCCTCGCGCAGAAAGCGTGCCTGGCTGGCAGTCCAGAAAGGGGCTTCATGAAGATGAACAAAATTGCTCAGCGTGCGATGCTTGGCAATGAAGGTCTCGATACCCTCGGGACTGGCATCGAGCCCCAGCTGCTCGAACAGGGCGGGCATATCGTAGTTACCGGTATACATGGTGTGCTCCTCGGAAAAGGGAAAGATCCGCATCGCCTGCGCGGCGGATCAGCAAAAAGGGAACTGCCTCTGCATCATATCCGGCCGTCTTCGGGAACCTGCGGGGACAGCCCCGGCTCCGGAGCGGAGGCGGCATGTGCGGCATCTGCGGTCAGCACTTCGGCCACCCGGGGATAGCGTCTGGCCAGCAGCTCATGCAGCCCGAACTCCTCGGCAATGGCCTGCATGCGTTCGGCCGCACTGCGCTTGCGATGGCCGGTGTAATGGGCCAGGATCAGCTCGTTCTTGAGGCTGTGCTCCCAGCCCACGAGCTCCGTCACGGTGACGCTGTACCCCTGCGATTCGAGGTAGAGACAGCGCAGCACGTTGGTGATCTGGCTGCCGATTTCACGCGTGTGCAGCGGATGCCGCCAGAGCTCCGCCAGCGGAGTGCGTGCCAGCTGCAGGGCCTTGCCCTGTCGCAGACACGAGGCCACTTCGGCCTGACAGCAGGGCACGAGCACCATGTCGCGCGCATGCTTGGCCAGCCCGAACGCAATGGCGTCGTCAGTGGCGGTGTCGCAGGCATGCAGGGCCGTCACCACGTCGATCTGCTCGGGCAGCTCCGCGCTGTGCTCGGACTCCTGCACGGTCAGCGGCAGAAAGGCCATGCGCTCGAATCCGAGTCGGCGCGCGAGCTCCTGCGACCGCTCCACCAGCTCGCGTCGAGTCTCGATGCCGTAGATCGTGCCACCCGTACGCTGCGAGAAATACAGGTCATAGACGATGAAGCCCAGATAGGACTTGCCTGCCCCGTGATCGGCGAGCGTGACCTCCTGCCGTCCCCCTGCCTCCAGATCCTGCAGGATCTTCTCGATGAATCCGTAGAGGTGATAGACCTGCTTGAGCTTGCGCCGCGAATCCTGGTTGAGCTCGCCTTCGCGGGTCAGGATGTGCAGCTCCTTGAGCAGCTCGATCGACTGCCCCGGCCGCAGGGCCTGCCGCACCTGCTCCTGCCGTGCCTCGGCCTTGCCAGCCGCCGCGTGGCGAGAGCGCTCCTGTCCGCGTGGGCGGACAGTCCGTGTGTCATTCATGCGTTCATTCCTGTGTATGCCCATGCACCGGGCAGCGGGACACCCACTCCTCCGGGGTCACATGGGCCGTGATGCCCAGCTTTTCCCAGCCTTCATGCCCCATCTCCTCCAGCAGGGCCATGTTGCGGTCCGGTATGCCTTCGACATCCGGATAGGTATCGACCGCCAGATCGATGCTCTCCTCGCGCAGCAGGTGCAGCGTGGGATAGGGGGCCTGGTTGGTGGCATTGCCGATGTCGTCTTCCTCGGTGCCATCGAACTGGTAGCGCGGATGGAAGGTGGCAATCTGCAACACCCCCTCCAGCTCCAGGTCCGCCAGAATTTCCTCTGCTGCCCCGGCAAAGTCGTTGAAATACAGAAAATCGTCGAACATGGCCGGAAACACCAGCAGCGTCGTCTCGCGCTCTTCCAGTGCACAGGAGGCCAGTGCCACCAGCTCGTCGTGCACGGCCTGCAGCGCTTCCTCCTCGGTCTGGGCGGCGCTTACCGTCACCTGCAGCCGCCCCTTGCCTACCGATCCCTTGGCAAACGGACACAGGTTGAGGCCGATCACGGCCTTGTCCACCCATTCGAGCGTATCGGCACGCACCTGATCGGTCAGGGGATGGGCAGGATGCGAAACATTCTCGGACATGACAAATTCCTCCAGATCCAGGGCGGGGATTCAGGCCACCTGCCACTCGCGTCCGGTGAGCTCCTGATGGGCCCGGAGCGCAAAGCGGTCGGTCATGCCTGCAATATAGTCCGCCACGGCCCGTTCGGTATCCTGGCGGCATGCAAATTCGGGTTTCATGGCTTCGGGGTGTGCACGGTAATGCGCAAACAGATCACGCACCACCTGCTGCGCCTGCTCCATGGTGTGCATCACATGCGGATGGCGGTAGAGCGAATGCAGCAGCACCTGCTTGAGCCGCGCCGACTCCTCCCGCATGGCGGCACTGAAGCCGACCAGCGGCGGACACTGCCGCACGTCGTCGATCGACATCGGACGGTGCTCCTTCAGGGCCGCCTGGGTCGCGTCGATCACGTCATACACCTGTTCGCTGAGCATGCGCCGGATGGTTTCGTACAGCACCCTGCGTCCTGCCAGCTGCGGCCACTCGCGCACCACCCGCGCATGGTGGCGAGCCACCAGTGGCACCTGCAGCACGTGCTCCCATTGCAGCAGTCCGCTGCGCAGACCGTCGTCGATGTCATGGGCGTTGTAGGCGATCTCGTCGGCCAGATTGCACAGCTGCGCTTCCAGCCCGGGGCGTGTGCCATCGACAAAACGCCGCCCCACCCCACCCGGCTCGCGCTCCTCCAGCCACCGGGCGTTGCGGGCCGAACAATGCTTGAGAATGCCTTCGCGGGTCTCGAAGCACAGATTGAGCCCATCGAAATCCGGATAGCGCTGCTCCAGCACGTCCACCACCCGCAGGCTCTGCATGTTGTGCTCGAACCCGCCGTGGTCCTTCATGCACGCATGCAGCGCATCCTGCCCCGCATGCCCGAAGGGGGTATGCCCCAGGTCATGCGCGAGCGCAATGGCCTCTGTGAGGTCCTCGTCGAGCCCCAGGGCGCGGGCGATGCTGCGCCCCAGCTGCGCGACCTCCAGGCTGTGCGTGAGCCGGGTGCGAAACAGATCCCCTTCGTGGTTCAGGAACACCTGCGTCTTGTACACCAGACGCCGGAATGCCGACGAGTGCACGATGCGATCCCGGTCACGCTGGAAATCTCCCCGCGTCGGGGCCGCCGGTTCGGCATGTCGCCGCCCACGCGAATGCAGGGGATGCGCAGCCCAGGGCGCATGGCCCTCGGGCGCCACCCCCAGCGCCTCGCGCACCTCGTCGTGCAGATCAGGAATGTAGACCGCCATGCGCGTGCCCTGTGCCGCGCCTCAGCGGGATGCCGAGCAGGCTGCGATGACCTCGGCCACCATGGCATCGGGGGCGGTGGCCAGCGCAGCCTCCCCCGGATGGGCCAGCACCACGAAACGGATATGCCCGGCCTCCGCCTTCTTGTCCACCTGCATGTGATGCAGCCAGGCCTGCACATTGGCGTCCTCCGCCTCCGCCAGACGGGGCGCCACCACCGGCAGACCTGCCCGCTCCACCAGCGCACGCAGCCGCTGCACGAAAGCCGCATCCACCAGTCCCAACCGGCAGGACAGCTCGGCCCCCATCACCATGCCGCATCCGACCGCCTCCCCATGCAGCCATACGCCAAATCCCAGACCCGCTTCGATGGCGTGTCCGAACGTATGGCCAAAATTGAGGATGGCCCGCATGCCGCCCTCCTGCTCGTCCTGCCCCACCACCCAGGCCTTGATCTCGCAGCTGCGCCGCACTGCCACGGCCAGCGCCTGTGCATCGCGCGCGCGCAGGGCTTCGACATGCGTCTCCAGCCACTCCATGAAGGCCATGTCCGCGATCGGTCCGTACTTGATGACTTCGGCCAGCCCGGCGCTCAATTCGCGGTCCGGCAGCGTATCGAGCGTGCGCATATCCGCCACCACCCTGCGGGGCTGGTAGAACGCCCCGATCATGTTCTTGCCCAGCGGATGGTTGATGGCGGTCTTGCCCCCCACCGAGGAGTCGACCTGGGCAAGCAGCGTGGTAGGCACCTGCACAAAAGGCACTCCCCGCATGTAGCAGGCAGCGGCAAATCCAGTCATGTCCCCGATGACGCCCCCCCCGAGCGCGAACAGCACCGTCTTGCGGTCACACTGCCGTGACAGCAGGGCATCAAAGATCTGCTGCAACGATTCCCAGGTCTTGTACGCCTCGCCATCCGGCAGTTCCAGCACATGCACGTGGGCATAGTGCGCTGCGAGTTGCGCCACGAGCGCATCGGCATACAGGGGAGCCACCGTGGTGTTGCTCACGATCATGGCATGACTGGCCCTGGGCAGCCCCTCCCAGGTCTGCGGGCTGTACAGCCCCCCGCTGGAAATATCGATCGCATAGCTGCGATCCCCCAGCGCAATCGGCACCTGGGCGCTGACGCCTGCACCACCCGCCTGCCATGCGGGCAGCGGCACAAGGGTTTCGAAACGGGAGAGGGAAACAGTATCGGAAGCAGTGGAGAGGGTCATGCTGGCATTGTGACGCAGGAACGGCCCTTTCCCATCACGACACCCTCGCGGGGCCCATTGCACCCGCGTTTTTTCCGGTGCTCAGCGCACTGCCTGCTGCAGGTGTTCCGGCGAGGAGCAGGAGCTGCCCCCTTCCGATCGCTGCTGGGGCAATGCCTCCGGAGGCTCGTCGCCCCCATCCTGCGGAGCCATGCCGGCCATTTCCAGCTGCATGGCAATGTGATTGACCAGCGTCTGCACCGGCGTCCGGGTCGTCTCGATCACATAATGCGCTGCATCACGGTACTGGGGATCGCGTGCCTTGAGCATCTGCTGCAGCTTGCCGCGCGGATTGCCCACCTGCAGCAGCGGCCGCTTGGTATCGTGTCGCAGCCGCCGGAACAGCTCGTCGGGCGTGGCGCGCAGATACAGCACCGTACCTCCCTGACGCATCAGCGCACGGTTCTCGGGTCGCAACACCGAGCCCCCCCCGGTGGACAGCACGCACGGGCGGCCCTCTTCCACCAGCCGGCGCAGCATCGCTGTCTCCAGATTCCGGAAGGCCTCCTCGCCCTCGGCCTCGAAAAAAGTCCGGATCGACATGCCGATCTCCTCCTCGATGGCCTGGTCGGTGTCGATGAAGGGCAGCGCAAAGCGCCGGGCCACATGTCGGCCCGCCGAGGACTTGCCCGAGCCGGGCATGCCGATGAGAATGATCACGACGTTCGCCTCACAATGCATGAAGATCGATGGACAGGGAGAGTCGGCATTCTAGAACGACACCTCTGGCCAGAACAGCGCCCCCGTGCAAGGACAGCATCCGTCCCCTCACATGCACCTGAAACGAAACGCTCGCCGCCCCATAGAAAAAGGGGCCGGTTCCCCGGCCCCTTTCTGTGGTCGCACGTGCTCTCGGTCTCTCACTGCATCGCAGCCCGCGAGCTGACGATCTTGGGAGAGATGAAGACCAGCAGTTCCGTCTTCTTGGTCGACTTGGTCGTGTTCTTGAAGAGGTTGCCCAGGATCGGGATGTCGCCGAGCAGCGGCACCTTGGTCACGTCCTTGTTGTTGGTCATGGTGTAGATGCCGCCGATCACCACCGTTCCGCCATTCTCGACCAGGACATTGGTCTGGACATGCTTGGTGTTGATGGCGTAGCCATCGGTCGTGGCCTGTCCGACCGAATCGTTGGTCACGTCGACATCCATGATCACATTGCCTTCGGGCGTGACCTGCGGCGTCACCTCCAGCTTGAGGTTGGCCTTGCGGAACTGCACCGAAGTGGCACCACTCGACGTGGCGGACTGGTAGGGCAGCTCCGTACCCTGCTCAATGATGGCCTTGGTCTGGTCCGCCGTCACCACACGGGGACTCGACACCACCTTGCCCTCGCCGTCCGCTTCCAGCGCAGAGATTTCCAGCGTCAGGAAACGGGAGGCACCCGACGAGAAGATCGACACCGCCATGGCTGCCGCACTGTAGCCGTTCTGTGCCGTGGCCGGCAGATTGAACAGCGTGCCGCCGTTGGTGGAATTCGAGGTATCGATTCCGATGCCTCCACTGGTGGAAGACCCTCGTCCAGTGCCAGTCGTCCCGTTGATCCCCAGCTTGGCCCCCAGCGAACGCCCCCAGCTGTCGGTGGCCTCCACGATGCGTGCCTCGATCATGACCTGACGCACCGGCACATCGAGCTTCTGCACCAGGGCCTGCACCTGCTCCAGCACCGAAGGCACATCCGTCACGAACAGCTGGTTGGTCCGCGATTCGGCGATCACCGATCCCCGTGCACTCAGCATCTTGGTCGAGTTGCCCGAACCGCCCGAACTGCTCTGTCCGCTCAGCCCCTTGGCGATGTCCACGGCCTTGGCATAGTTGAGCTGGAAGGACTGTGTCTGCAGCGGCTCGACATCCGAGACCGCCTTGCGGTTTTCCAGTTCCTGCTTTTCCTTGGCGGCTAGCTCGTCCTTGGGCGCAATCCAGATCACGTTGCCGCTCTTCTTCATGCCCAGACCCTTGGCCTGGAGAATGATGTCGAGTGCCTGATCCCACGGAACGTCCTTGAGCCGCAGCGTGACGCTGCCGTTGACCGAGTCGGAAGTCACGATGTTGAAGTTCGTGAAGTCCGCAATGACCTGCAGCAGCGCCCGGATCTCGATGTTCTGGAAGTTGAGCGACAGTTTCTCGCCGTGATAGCCACGCCCCTGGGTCAGCTTGTTGGGATCGGTCTGCAGCGGATGCACCTCGATGACCAGCTGGTTGTCGCTCTGGTAGGCAGAATGCTCCCACTCCCCGCGCGCAGCAATGACCATGTGCACCCGGTCGCCGGTCTGGGTCGTGGTCACGCTCTGCACCGGGGTGCCGAAGTCGGTCACGTCCAGACGCTTGCTGAGGGAAGGCGGCAGCGAGGACTTGAGGAAGTCCACCACCAGATTCTGGCCTTGCGGCTTGATGTCGACGCCCACCTGGCTGCTGGGCAGATCCACCACGATGCGGCCGCTGTTGTCCGCGCCACGGCGGAAGTCGATGTGCCGCAGCCCCATCACATGCCGGTTGACGCTGGGGGCAAAGGTGCGGGGAGCCACATTCGCAACCGTGGCTGCTGCCACGGGATCGAGCGTGATCAGCACCGTCTTGCCGCTGATGGTGGCGCGGTAATTGGTGGCCTGCTTCAGGCTCAGCACCACACGGGAACGCTCACCGCCCTGCACGACCTGGGCAGACCGCAGATTGCCCTGGTTGAGCTCGATCATGCCGCGCGGCAGCTTGCTGCCCACGCCCGGAAAATCGAGTGCAATCCGTGCCGGACTCTGTACCACGAAGCCTTCCGGCACCTTGGACAGCGGCTCTGCCATGTCGATGCGAACCACTTCGGTACCGCCCTGCAGGGAGCCAGAGACGTGTTCGATGGCATTCTGTGCCATGGCTGCCGCGCTGACGACGACTGCAGCCAGCCCCACCAGACAGCGCATGCCCAGCCTGCCAAAAGGATGACGCATGGTTTTCATTTCTTGGTTCCCTCTTTGGTGCCCTCTTGCAGATCCAGCGTGGTTGTGCGCTCGATCCATTCACCGGCCGCATCCTGCGCGATTTCGTGCAGCGTGACCTGATTTTCCTTGATTTCAGTGATGCGCCCGTAGTTCTGGCCCATGTAGTCCCCCACGTGCGCCTGATACAGAAGGGTATCGACCTTCACGAGTGCGATCGGCTGGCCGTTCTTCTGCAGCATGCCCACATAGGAGATCGTGTCCAGCGGATAGGATTCGAGCGGCTGCTTGCGCCGGTTCTGCTCCTTGAGCAGCAGGGGGTTGTTGGCTGCTGCTGCATTGATGCCGAGGGCATTCGCCAGACGGTCGAAGCTGAAGGGATCGGCCCCCTGCTGGGGCGCCTTGTAATCCAGGGCCACATAGGGCTTGGGCTCGGGCAAGGGCCGCACCGACGGACGGGCTGCACGCTGCTGCTGCTGCATCCACTCCTTGGTGCCGTCGATGGTGGAATTGCTGCATCCCACCAGCGCCAGCGAAACGCCCAGCACGCTCAGCGACGCACGGAACAGGGTGTGGTTCATGGCTTGCCTCCTGCGGGTTGCGAGGCGGATGCAGCCGGTGCACCGCCCTTCTTGCCCTTGGCGTTCTGCTGCTGCACGGCCATTTCGCTCTTGTCCAGATAGCGGTAGGTATTCGCCGTGGCATGGAGCCCCAGCGCACCGCCTTCCTTGGCCTGCGTGACCTCGATGTTGCTGAGGGTCACGATGCGCGAAAGATGGGCAATGTCTGCCGCAAATCCGGCCACGTCAGGGAAGCTGCCGGACACCTTGATGTCGACGGGAAGCAGGGCATAGTAGTCCTTGATTTCTTCCTTGGCTGGCTTGAACAACTCGAACTGCAGGCTCCGCCCCACACCGGCCTGGTTGATGTCGGAGAGCAGTGCATCCATTTCGGCACGGCCCGGCAGCTGCTTCTCGAGCTGCACCACATACTGCTCGACCTGCTGGCGCTGCTTGCGCAGCGGCTCCAGGTTGACGACCCTGGCGTACTTATCCACGTAGTCCTTCTTGAGCTCGGTCTCCTGCTTCTGACGCTTGGCCAGTTCATCCATCTGATCGTTGATGAGGAAATACCAGGCCCCGGCAAACACCACCAGTGCCACGCCCACGCACAGCAGGATGCGCGGCAGAAGGGGCCAGGACGAAGGATTGCTGGTGTCAAGGCCACGGAACTGTTCCGCGATCCGCTCGCGCAGCTCGACGAAATCGATGTCCTTCTTGATTTTGAGTGTTGCCATGCCTTACCCCTTGTTCGCACTTGCAGGCGCCCTGGGCTTGCCAGCCGGTGCATCCTTGGTTTCTGGCTGCTTGAGCGTCAGGGTCATCTTGAAGCCATAGGCCTTGCTCTTGCCCTTGTTGTTAGGCAGCGTGACGTCCTGCACCGTGGTTTCTTCCAGCTGGGGGCTCTTGGCCAGCAGCGTGGAATCCCTCAGGTTGCGCAGGAACTCGGACACCCGTTCATTCGACTGTGCCACACCGGCAATGGCCACCGTGTCCTTGGTCTGCTTGATGCTGGTGAGATAGGCACCGTCAGGAAGCTTGGCTGCCAGCTCATTGAAGAGCTGCACCGGATCGTTGCGCTGCTGCTGCAGACCTTCCACCGCCTGCTGCCGCTCGTGCAGGGCGGCAATCTCGGATTCCAGGTTCTGGATGTCCTTGATCTTCACATCGAGGGCGCTGTTTTCCGCCTTGATGAAGGTATTCACCCCTTCCTGCTGGGAAATGAGGATCTGGTAGTAGGCATAGACCAGCCCGGCCAGTGCCAAGCCAGCCACTCCGGCCATGCCCAGCACCACATTGAACATCTGCTGGCGACGCTTGCGCGCCGCCTCGCGATGGGGAAGCAGGTTCACCAGAATCATGATGCGAATCTCCGCATGGCCAGACCACATGCCGTCAGGAAGCCAGGTGCATCACGACGCAGCTTGCGGTCCTTGAGCGCCGGGCCCATGGTCATGCCGTCAAAGGGGTTGACCAGCAGGCAGGGCACATCGGCTGCCGCGGTAATGACCTCGGTGAGCTTGGGCAATGCGGCAGATCCTCCTGCCAGCATGATGTAGTCCACCTTGTGATAGGGCGTGCTGCTGTAGAAGAACTGCAATGCCGCCTGCAGCTCCTGGGCCAGCCGCTCCATGAAGGGCTGAAGCACCACATGCGAATAATCGTCGGGCAGCTGGGCATTGACCTTCTTGGCCTCGGCTTCCTCGAAGGTCATGCCGTAGTACTTGGCAATGTGCTGGGTCAGCTGGATGCCCCCGAAGGTCTGCTCGCGCTCGAACAGCACCTCATCGTTGCGCATGACATACACGGTGGTGCTTTCGGCTCCGACATGGGCCAGGGCAATCAGCGCGTCGCGCCCGCCCTTGGGCAGGGTCGACACCAGCCGCCCGCCGGCCAGCTGTGCGGCGTAGGCCGTCACGTCGAGCACCTTGAGCTCGACCCCGGCGGCGCTCATCACGGCCTGCATGTCATCCACACGCTCGCGGCGCGCCGCCACGATCATCACGTCCACGTCGCCGGCCGACACCATGGAGGGCCCCATGATGCAGTAGTCAAGACTGACATCCTCCAGCGGGAAGGGAATGTATTGCCCCGCTTCGCCTTCGACCTGCTGGTCGAGCTCATCTTCGCGCAGCCCTTCGGGCAGCACGACCTTCTTGGCGATGACGGCGGAGGCCGGCAGGGCTGCCGCAACCTGTCGTGCCTTGGTGCCGGACTTGAGAACCACACGGCGGATGGTGTCGACCACCACATCGAACTGCTCGATCTGGCCGTCGGCTCCCACAGCCCCCTTTTCGAGGGGCTCGGCCAGACAGCGCTCAAGTACCCAGTGGCCGGCGGCATCACGATCCAGCTCCACCAGGCGCACGCTGGCGGAACCCACGTCCAGTCCGAGCATGGCCGGCGGTTTTCTGCGAAGCAGATTGTCAAGTATGCTCAACGGAGCCCCCCTGCTGCTGCGGTGTTTTGAAAAAAGATA
>NZ_JBNGEN010000012.1:0-24370 GCF_049977365.1 Brachymonas moutaii (nom. illeg.)
GCCGCCGAACTTGGCAGACAGCACGGTGGCAATGGCTGCGGTCAGGGTGGTTTTACCGTGGTCCACGTGACCGATGGTGCCGACGTTCACGTGCGGCTTGGTCCGTTCGAATTTTTCCTTGGCCATGATGGCTATCCTTTGAGAAAAAGAGCTGTGCCCGTGAGAGGTTTAATGTCTGCATCCCTGTCACGGTTCCGTCGCCACGGGCAGCGGCGGGTGCAGGGATCGCAGACGAAAAGAGAAGGCGCCATTCCAGCAGGAGCTGGAATGGCAGGAGATCACTTGGCGCGGGCCGCGATGATCGCCTCGGACACGTTCTTGGGTGCCTCGGAGTAGTGCTTGAATTCCATCGTGTAGGTGGCACGACCCTGGGTCATGGAACGCAGCGAGGTGGAGTAGCCGAACATTTCGGACAGCGGCACCTCGGCCTTGATGGACTTGCCACCGCCGACCATGTCATCCATGCCCTGCACCATGCCGCGCTTGGACGACAGGTCGCCCATGACGGTACCGGCATATTCCTCGGGCGTCTCGACTTCCACGGCCATCATCGGCTCGAGGATGACGGGGCCCGCCTTGCGGCAGCCTTCCTTGAAACCGAAGATGGCGGCCATCTTGAACGCCTGTTCGGACGAGTCCACGTCGTGGTACGAACCGAAGGTCAGGTGCACCTTGACGTCGACCACCGGGTAGCCAGCGAGCACGCCTGCGTTGAGGGCTTCCTCGACGCCCTTCTGGACGGCGGGGATGTACTCGCGCGGCACCACGCCACCCTTGATTTCGTCCAGGAACTCGAAGCCCTTGCCGGTTTCGTTGGGTTCGACGGTGAACACGACGTGACCGTACTGGCCCTTACCACCGGACTGACGCACGAACTTGCCTTCGACGTCGGTGACCTTCTTGCGGATGGTTTCGCGGTAAGCCACCTGGGGCTTGCCCACGTTGGCTTCGACGCCGAACTCGCGCTTCATGCGGTCCACGATGATTTCGAGGTGGAGCTCGCCCATGCCGGCGATGATGGTCTGGCCGGATTCCTCGTCGGTACGGACGCGGAAGGACGGATCCTCGGCAGCCAGACGGGACAGGGCGAGGCCCATCTTTTCCTGGTCGGCCTTGGTCTTGGGCTCGACGGCCTGTGCAATCACGGGCTCGGGGAACACCATGCGTTCGAGCACGATCGGGGCTGCGGGATCGCACAGGGTTTCACCGGTGGTGACTTCCTTGAGGCCCACGCAGGCTGCAATGTCGCCGGCCACGATCTCTTCGATCTCGGCGCGGTTGTTGGCGTGCATCTGCACGATACGTCCGATGCGTTCCTTCTTGTCCTTCACGGAGTTGAGCACGGTGTCACCCTTGCTCAGAATGCCGGAATAGACGCGCACGAAGGTGAGCTGGCCGACGAAGGGGTCGGTCATGAGCTTGAATGCGAGCGCAGAGAACTTCTCGTGGTCGTCGGCCTTGCGGGAGGCAGGCTGCTCGTCCTCGTCCGTACCCTGAACCGGAGGAATGTCCACCGGAGAGGGCAGGAAGTCGATCACTGCGTCGAGCATGCGCTGCACGCCCTTGTTCTTGAAGGCGGTACCGCACAGCATCGGCTGGATTTCGGTGGCGATGGTGCGCAGGCGCAGGCCCTGCTTGATCTCGTCCTCGGTGAGGCCGCCCTCTTCGAGGTACTTGTTCATCAGCTCTTCGCTGGCTTCAGCGGCAGCCTCGACCATCTTCTCGCGCCATTCGTTGGCGGAGTCGACCAGTTCGGCGGGGATGTCGGTGTAGTCGAACTTCATGCCCTGGCTGGCCTCGTCCCAGATGATGGCTTTCATCTTGATGAGGTCGACCACGCCCTTGAAGTTGTCTTCGGCACCGATGGGGATCACGATCGGCACGGGATGAGCCAGCAGGCGGGTCTTCATCTGGTCATAGACCTTGAAGAAGTTGGCGCCGGTGCGGTCCATCTTGTTCACGAAGGCAAGGCGGGGCACCTTGTACTTGTTGGCCTGACGCCAGACGGTTTCGGACTGGGGCTGCACGCCACCCACGGCACAGTACACCATGCAGGCGCCGTCAAGCACGCGCATGGAACGTTCCACTTCGATGGTGAAGTCCACGTGCCCGGGGGTGTCGATGATGTTGAAGCGGTGCTCGGGGTAGTTGAGCTCCATGCCCTTCCAGAAGCAGGTGGTGGCCGCGGAAGTGATGGTGATGCCGCGTTCCTGTTCCTGCTCCATCCAGTCCATGGTGGCGGCGCCTTCGTGCACTTCACCGATCTTGTGGTTCACACCGGTGTAGAACAGAATCCGCTCGGTCGTGGTGGTCTTGCCGGCGTCGATGTGCGCCGAGATACCAATGTTGCGGTAACGCTCAATGGGGGTCTTGCGAGCCATGATTTCTCTTTCAGTTAAAAGGCCGAACGCCCGCCAGGGCCGTGGAACAGCTCAGCGGGCGAAGATCCGGCACTGGGGCAGACTCAGAAACGGAAGTGGCTGAATGCCTTGTTGGCTTCGGCCATGCGGTGCACTTCGTCACGCTTCTTCATGGCACCGCCACGGCCTTCGACGGCCTCCAGCATTTCGTTGGCCAGGCGCTGAGCCATGGACTTTTCGCTGCGCTTGCGGGCAGCTTCCTTGATCCAGCGCATGGACAGGGCCAGACGACGCACGGGACGCACTTCGACCGGAACCTGGTAGTTGGCGCCACCCACGCGGCGGGACTTGACCTCGACCATGGGCTTGACGTTGTTGATGGCGGTGGTGAACAGCTCCAGCGCTTCCTTGCCGGACTTCTTCTCCATCTGTTCGAGGGCACCGTAGATGATGCGCTCGGCCACAGCTTTCTTGCCGCCTTCCATGATCACGTTCATGAATTTGGACAGCTCGACGCTGCCGAACTTGGGATCCGGCAGGATTTCACGTTTAGGGACTTCACGACGACGTGGCATTTTGAAAACCTCTTTGCTTCAGTTGGCACCATTTCAGGTACCGCGAGATGCCATGTGGAGCACCCCACTTACTCGACCCATGCGCGGACAAAAGAAAAAAGCGCACTTGCGGGTCACTACGCTTGCACCAGCCTGCCCGGCCAGCGAAGCACCGACGAAGACCGATGCGGAGATCAGGCCTTCTTGGGGCGCTTGGCGCCGTACTTGGAACGGGACTGCTTGCGATCCTTGACGCCTTGCAGGTCGAGCGAACCACGGACGATGTGGTAGCGCACACCAGGCAAATCCTTCACACGGCCGCCACGCACGAGCACCACGCTGTGCTCCTGCAGGTTGTGGCCTTCGCCGCCGATGTAGGAGATGACTTCGAAGCCGTTGGTCAGACGAACCTTGGCCACCTTACGCATGGCGGAGTTCGGCTTCTTGGGGGTGGTGGTGTACACACGGGTGCACACACCGCGGCGCTGCGGGCAGTTTTCCATCGCAGGGCTCTTGGATTTGATGGTCTCGACCGTGCGCCCCTGACGCACGAGCTGATTGATGGTGGGCACGAAGGCCTCCTTCTGAACGGTGTAATTCCCTAAACGTGAATGAATTACGGGTTGAAGAAACGTGATGTCACTGCGAAGAGCCAAAGGCAACCCCTCGGACGCAATCCGCAGAGCCGGAGAGGATAGCATGCCCCCCTGCAAACCGCAAGCCGTGGCCGGAGTGCAGGAGGTCCTGCGGGCGTGAGGCTGTGGCGTGCGCGCGAAAAAAAGGCGACCCGAAGGCCGCCATGGTAGGCACGGATGCGCCCGTCGTCAGGTGGATTTCTTGCCGGAGCCATGGAAGAGCAGCAGCAGGCTGTCCCAGAGCCGACGGAAGAAGCCGGCCTGCGGATCGTCCTGCAGGGCCTGGAGCGGCAGGGTGGAGAGGGTCTGCCCGCCGAGCTGCACGCGCAGGGTGCCGACTTGCTGGTCGCGGACGATGGGAGCAATGAGGGGATCGGTGCGCTCGACCTGGGTGGTGAGTTCACGCGCCTTGCCGGCGGGGACGGCCACAGTGATGGGCTGATGACGGCCCAGCCCCACCTCGCTGTGCGCCCCCTTCCAGACCCGGGCCTGTGCCACAGGCTGGTCGGCCCCGAAGAGCTGCACGCCGTCATAGGCGGTATAGCCCCAGTTGAGCAGCTTCTGGGTTTCGTTGGCACGCGCATTTTCGCTGGCCGTACCGAAGACCACGGCCAGCAGGCGGCGCCCCTGCGGCAGGTTGGGGAAGGCACGGCGCGCCGTGGCCACGAGGTTGTAGCCGGCTGCGTCGGTGTGGCCGGTCTTGAGGCCGTCGACGGTGGGATCGCGGAACAGGAGCAGGTTGCGGTTGTTCTGGTTGGATTCGGGGGTGCCGGGGTAGTGCCACTGCTTGATGGCGTAGTACTTGATGTATTCGGGGAAGTCGGCCATGAGCCGGGTGGCGAGCAGCGCCATGTCACGCGCGGTGGTGATGTGCCCGGGTTCGGTGAGGCCCTCGGGGTTGCGGTAGCCGGTGTGGGTCATGCCCAGGGTGCGGGCGGTGTCGTTCATCTTCTGCACGAAACCCTGCTCGCTGCCGGCAAGGCCTTCGGCGAGGGCCATGGTGGCGTCGTTGCCGGATTGCACGATCATGCCCCTGATGAGGTCTTCGACGCGCACCTGCATCTTGGGGGTGATGAACATGCGGGAGCCAGGCATTTTCCAGGCCTTTTCGCTCACGCCGAAGGTCTGGTCGAGCGTGATGCGGTGCTGCTTGAGGGCATCGAACACCACATACGCCGTCATGAGCTTGGTGAGGGAGGCGGGCTCCATGGGGGTATCCATGTCCTTGGCGGCGAGCACCTGGTTGCCTGCACTCACGTCGAGGAGCAGATAGGCACGGGCAGCCACATCGGGAGGCACGGGGAAACCGGGCAGCACAGGCGCCACGGCCGCGGGCGCTGCCACAGGGGCGGGGGGCGGGGCCTTTTTGGCCAGGGCCAGGCCGCCGAAGGTCAGGGCCAGGGTGGCCGTCACGAGGACGAAACGGCTGCGCAGGGAAGAAAGTACAGGCATGGGCAAAACGGAAAAATGCGCGAAGACGCTCGGGGAACACGACGGAAGTGGACCTACTGTACCCCATGACGCCCCACGCACCGGGACGGGAAGCGGCAGCGACTTTGTATCGAATGGTGAAATGTCGGGCCCTGTTCCCCGAAGGGCGCAGGGCGCTGCGCGAACCTCAGCCCCAGGCAACGGGCGCAAGAAGATGGCGCATGACGAGCTGCTTGAGCACGGGCAGCTGGCCGTGAAAGAAGTGACCGACACCGGGCACGACAGTGACGGGGAGAGTCTGGGGGCGGGCCCAGTCCATGACATCGGCAAGGGGCACCACGTCGTCCACCTCGCCATGAATGACACAGGTGCGCGCATGCAGCGCCGCAGGCACCGGGATCACCTCGAAGCGGCTGACGGCCGTGCCCACGAGCACGAGGCGCTCCGGTTCGCGCGGAACCGCCTGCGCCAGAAGTCGCTGCAGGGCCTGGCTGGTGACGAAAGCGCCAAAGGAAAAACCGGCCAGCGCCAGAGGCCCCGCAGGCGCCATCTGGGCTATGACGTGGAGCAGATCCTCGACTTCTCCCCGGCCTTCGTCGTAGCTGCCCGCGCTCTGGCCCACGCCACGGAAGTTGTAGCGCACCGCCATCCAGCCGGCCTGGACGAAGGCCCGCGCCAGGGTCTGCACGACCTTGTTGTCCATGGTGCCGCCGAAGAGCGGGTGGGGATGGGACAGGATGGCGACTCCGCGCGCAGGTGCCGTGCCTGCGGGCCGGTCGCATGCAGCCTGGATCGCGCCTGCGGGGCCCTGCAGGGTCCAGGATTCGGTCTGGGCGTTCATGCGGAGGCAGAGGGAATCGGATCAACGACCAGCGGTGGGAGGCACCAGCAGGCGCTCGACGACCTGGCCATTCTTGAGGTGGGATTCGACGATCTCGTCGATGTCCTCCTGGTCGACATAGGTGTACCAGACGGCCTCGGGGTAGACCACGGCCACGGGGCCAGCGGAGCAGCGGTCGAGGCAGCCTGCCTTGTTCACGCGCACCTTGCCGGGACCGGCCAGACCCTTCTGCTGAACCTGCTGCTTGCAGTAAGCAAAGGAAGCCTCGGCATTGTGGTCGGCACAGCAGGCCTCGCCGTTGTCGCGGCGATTGATGCAGAAGAAGATATGGCGCTGGAAATAGGATGCAGGCGCCTGCCCGGAAGGAGAGGAAGGGGTGTCGGTATGCATGGGGGCATTGTGTCACAAGCCCCGGGGAAACACGCCTCGCCCACCCCGCCGTGCACAGGCAGCGGCAGCCGAAGGCGCTCTAGAAGCGTTCCCGCGTGTCCCAGCCTGCCAGCAGCACCACCAGATAGAGCAGAACGGCATACGGCCAGAGCCAGCCCAGCCATTGGGTGAGCCCGAAAAAGCGCAGCAGATAGGCCGTTGTCAGACCGTCGGCCACGCCATCGACGTAATAGGCGGACACGGCTGCCTCGTTGAGGGGCTGCAGCATCACCAGCTGGGCCACGAGGGCGATCACCCAGCAGGCACGCCGTGGCAGCCAGAGGCACGCCAGGGCCAGCATGCCCGCTGCTCCCACTCCCTGCCGCACGGGGCCCCACAGCCAGTTCCATGTGAAGTCTGCCCCGTAGGACACGCCTGCGGACAGGGCCAGCGCCCCGCATCCGGCCGCGAGCACCAGGGCCGCCGCCAGCAGCCTGCGCCAGCGCGATCTCATGACTCCATAGGCCAGCAGACAGGGTACGAACAGGGCAAGGGCCACCACCAGCAGCTCGACCTGCGGCAGCATGGGCTGGCGCTCGATGGCACGCAGCGGCAGCCACTCGATCCAGGGCGTGCCCTGCAGCCATTGGGCCAGCTGGTGCTCGGCGCGCTCCATGACCTGTCCGAGACCGAAGGGGATGGGGGTGGGATACAGCAGCGCTGCCGGCCACAGCACCAGCAGCACCAGCGACCCGCGCGCGTCGGCCGAAAACCACCGCGCCCGGAACTGGCTCCAGCGCCCCAGGAGTCCCGCCCGCTCCAGCAGCACCGACAGCAGGGCACCGACCAGGGTCCCTGCGGTATTGAGCAGCCAGTCGAGATTGGACGCTACCCGCCCGGGCAGCCATACCTGCAGCGTTTCCATGGACAGGGACAGCACGCTGCCGGCCAGCCAGGCCAGCAGCAGCGCCCAGTGCCGCCCCAGCCGCTGTGCATCCCGCTGCATGCCGAGGGTCATGAGGAACCCGAACGGCACATAGCCCACGAGGTTGGTCACCACGTCGAACCCGGTCCAGTACCGCGAGAAAGGCGCGGTCATGAATCCCCACCAGGGCATGCCGGTGCTGCGCCAGCCCGAAAAGGGAAACAGCGAGGCATAGACGATCAGCAGTGCCCAGCTCCCCGCCAGCGGCCAGGCCGAGCTCGGCACGCTGCGGTGCCCCCCTGCGAAAAGGGACGGCGGCGACGGCTGTGCAGAAGACGCGTCCATGCCAGATCCCCAGACAGACGCCCTGCTCAGAAGGGCTTGACCACGACCAGAATGCAGACGGCCGTGAGCACCAGCACGGGCAGCTCGTTGTACCAGCGGTACCAGACATGGCTTCGGGTATTGCGCCCGGCGTCCCAACGCTGCAGAAGCCTTGCACAGCTGGCGTGGTAGGCCAGGATGACGAGCACCAGCGTGAGCTTGGCATGCATCCAGCCGTTGTGCGGACCGGTGAGCCCAATGCCATAGCCCAGCCAGAGCACCAGCCCCAGCCCGACCGCCGGCACCATCAGCATGTGCGTGAAGCGCATGAGCTTGTGCGCCATGAGCAGAAGGCGTGCGCGCTCGGCATCGGACCCGGGAGGCACCATGGCAAGGTTGACGTAGATGCGCGGCAGATAGAACAGCCCGGCAAACCAGCTGGCCACGAACACGATGTGAAAGGCCTTGACCCAGAGATAGCCCATGATGCGAATGCTCCCGAAAGCGATGCGGCGCGACCTGCCCGCGCCGTGCAGGCAGCGCTCCCGAATCAGCGGCGGGAGCGCACGTGAAAGAATGCCCCTGCCGGCCATGCCAGCCCCTCGGCCTGAGGGTACATGCTGCATGAGAAGCGGCAGATGCCTCAGCGATTGCACCACGAAACCAGCCACCCCGGCCCCGTTGGGGGAAAAAGTTGCCCTGCACACTGGCTCTGCACACGTTGCGCGGAAGCCGGAGCAATCTGGGAGAGTCGGACAAGAGGCAGGACAAAAAAATGCCCCGGAACGGAGTTCTGGGGCAAAAAGTCATTTTGCCAATGGATGAATCAGCAAAATCCCGCCCAGGGAGGAAGGCGGGGAGCGCGATGCTCGGGAGTCACTTTATCAAAATTGGCGACTTCCAATGCATCTTTTGCTTCTGCATAGATTTGTTGCAATACGTTGCAACTTAGGGGGTAACCAGTGCGGTGGCAATCCGAAAAGGGAATGATTTCTCCGTATGGAGGATCTGCCCTGCCGGACGGGGCGTCACGGTGGCATGGAGGGAGATGCCCCTGGCCGGTGAGGTCGTGCAGGACGTGGCATAGTAGGCCCGATCGGAACCCGCTGCGGTGAGGTTTCCGGCCTGTTTCGGCCTTTTTCGGCATGGATTTCTCACTCCCATGATCATCGACAGCCTTCTCGACACCGATCTCTACAAGTTCACCATGATGCAGGCGGTGCTGCACCAGTTTCCGGCGGCCCACGTCGAGTACAAGTTCAAGTGCCGGACTCCGGGCGTGCAGCTGGCGCCGCACATCGAGGAAATCCGAGAGGAGATCCGCCATCTGTGCACGCTGCGCTTCACCGAGGACGAACTGGCCTACATGGCAGGGCTGCGCTTCATCAAGAGCGACTTCGTGGATTTTCTGCGGCTCTTCCAGCTCAATGCACGCTCGGTCACGCTGACTGCGATGGACAACGGGGAGCTCGACATCCGGGTGCGCGGGCCCTGGCTGCACACCATTCTGTTCGAGATTCCGATACTGGCCATCGTGAGCGAGGTGTACTTCCGCCACCTGGCTCCCGGGCTGGGCTGGGACGAGGGGCGTCGCCGGCTCGATGCCAAGCTCGCGCTGCTGCAGGCGCCGGGGCTGGAGGATCTGCACCTGGCCGATTACGGCACGCGCCGCCGCTTCTCGCGCGACTGGCAGCGGGAACTGCTCACGCGCGTGGCGGACCGCATCGGCCGCGGCCCGGCTGCGCAGTTCACCGGCACGAGCAACGTGCTGTTTGCCAAGGAGCTCGACCTCAAGCCCATGGGCACCATGGCGCACGAATATCTGCAGGCCTGTCAGGCGCTGGGGCCGCGCCTGCGCGACACGCAGGTCTTTGCCTTCGAGAAGTGGGCCCAGGAGTACCGGGGGGATCTGGGGATTGCGCTGTCGGATGTGTACGGCATGAACGCCTTCCTGCGGGACTTCGACATGTACTTCTGCAAGCTGTTCGATGGGGCACGGCACGACAGCGGAGACCCCTTCACCTGGGGTGAGCGCATGATCGCGCACTACGCCGCCAACCGCTGCGATCCGCAGGACAAGCTGCTGATCTTCAGCGACGGGCTGACGATTCCGCGCTGCATCGAGATTTTCGAGCGCTTTCACGGCCGCTGCCAGGTGGCCTTTGGGGTGGGCACCAACCTGACGAACGATGTCGGGCCGGAACCGCTGCAGATCGTGCTGAAGATGACGCGCTGCAACGGGCAGGCCGTGGCCAAGATTTCGGACACGCCCGGCAAGGGCATGTGCGAGGACGCGGGCTACCTGACCTATCTGCGCAAGGTCTTCGAGATTCCCGAGCCAGCCGCGACTCCTGACGACGGCACCGCCTGAGCCAGAGCACCGCAGGACACGGTGCAGGCACTGTCCGGGGGGACCGCTCCCGCCCTGTGTGGGCATGCGGGCGCGCTCACTCTGCCGGAGGTACCGGCGACTCCAGCGTGCGCAGCAGCATGGACAGCGCGTCATCGAGCTCGGACAGCGCCTGCGCAGGCAGACAGGCCAGCAGCTGCCGCTCATTGTCCACATGCGCCTCTACCGCGCGGTCGATCAGGGCCTGCCCTGCGGCGGTGAGCTGCACCAGCATGCTGCGGGCGTCCTGCGCGTTCGGAATGCGCTCGATCCATCCCTGCATCTCCAGCCGCCGGAGCCTGTGGGTCATGGTGCCGGAAGTCACCATCAGGGTCGAAAACAGCTGGGTCGGACTCAGGCAATAGGGGGTTCCTGCCCGCCGCAGGGCAGCCAGCATGTCGAACTCCCACAGCCGCAGACCGAAGGCGGCCAGCCCGGCTTCGAGGCGCGGCTCCAGCAAGGCTGCACAGCGCTTGAGACGGCCCAGAGGACCCATGGGCGCAGCATCCAGGGAGGGACGCTCGCGTTGCCACTGCTGGAGGATGGCATCGACGGCGTCGGGTGCCCGGACGGTAGAAGGATCGGACATATATCTTGACTTCAAGCTAATTGAACGGCATGCTGGCTTCCATTATCTTCAATTCAAGAAAAAACCATGCCTTCTCCCTGCTCCACGCTCCGCTGGCGCGATGTCCTGCTCACGGCTGCAGCCCCTGCCATCTGGGGCTCCACCTACATCGTCACTACGGAACTGCTCCCTCCCGGCAGGCCCCTGACGGCCGCCCTGCTCCGTACCCTGCCCGCAGGGGTGCTGCTGCTTCTGTATGCCCGCGTCGTCCCGCAGCGCAGGGACTGGTGGCGAATCGCGGTGCTGAGCGCACTCAACATCGGTTTTTTCCAGGCGCTGCTGTTCGTGGCGGCCTATCGGTTGCCCGGAGGGCTGGCTGCCGTGCTGGGGTCCGTGCAGCCGCTGCTGGTCATGGGGCTGACCTGGGCCGTCGATGGACGTGCGCCCCGCCGCATCACGCTCGCGGCGGCAGGCGCGGGGGTGGGCGGCATGGCGCTTCTGCTGCTTTCCCCGCAGACTGTGCCCGACCCCATCGGCATCATCGCCGCCCTGCTGGGGGCCATCAGCATGGCGACAGGCATGTGGCTCACGCGGCGCTGGCAGGTGGCCCTGCCCATCGGTGCGCTGACTGGCTGGCAGCTCCTGCTGGGCGGCGCCATGCTGATGCCGGCAGTCCGGCTGTGGGAAGCTCCGCTGCCAGCCGACATGTCTCCTTTGCAGTGGTCGGCCTATGCCTATCTGAGTCTGGTCGGCGCGCTGCTGGCGTATGGGCTCTGGTTTCGGGGCATCACCCGGCTGCCCACGGTGGCCGTGGCGTCCCTGGGGCTGCTGAGTCCGCTGACCGCCGTGGTGCTGGGGTGGGCGCTGCTGGCGCAGTCGGTCTCGGGAATGGCGCTGTGCGGGCTGCTGGCGGTGCTGGGCAGTGTCTGGATCGTCCAGCGAACCACCTGAGTCGTCCCCGGCACACCATCCCCTGACGGAAACGGCCCTGTGCAGGGCTTGCACAGGGCCGTGGAGGCTGCCCCGAAGGGCAGCGAGGGCACGTCGCGGTGCGCTTACTTGGCGCTCACGACCTTGGTCATTTCGAGGCACTTGTTGGAGTAACCCCATTCGTTGTCGTACCAGCTCACGACCTTGAGGAAGGTGCTGTCGAGCGCGATGCCGGCATCGGCGTCGAAGATGCTGGTGCGGGCATCGCCACGGAAATCGGTGGCCACGACCTTCTCGTCGGTATAGCCCAGGATGCCCTTGAAGGCGCCTTCGCTCTGGGCCTTCATTTCGGCACAGACTTCGGCGTAGGTGGCGGGCTTGTCGAGTTCGACGGTGAGGTCGACCACGGACACGTCAGACGTGGGCACGCGGAAGCTCATGCCGGTGAGCTTGCCCTTGAGGGCCGGCAGCACCACGCCCACGGCCTTGGCAGCGCCGGTGGACGAGGGAATGATGTTCTCCAGGATGCCGCGGCCGCCGCGCCAGTCCTTGTTGGAGGGGCCGTCCACGGTCTTCTGGGTGGCGGTGGCAGCGTGCACGGTGGTCATCAGGCCGCGCTTGATGCCCCACTTGTCGTTGAGGATCTTGGCCACGGGAGACAGGCAGTTGGTGGTGCAGCTGGCGTTGCTGATGATGTCCTGGCCGGCATATTCGGCGGAATTGACGCCGAAGACGAACATGGGGGTGTCGTCCTTGCTGGGAGCGGACATGATGACCTTGCGGGCGCCGGCGGCCAGATGCTTCTGGGCGGTTTCCTTGGTCAGGAACAGGCCGGTGGACTCGATGACCACGTCCACGTCGAGCTCGCCCCACTTGAGGTTGGCCGGATCGCGCTCGGCGGTCAGGCGGATGGCCTTGCCGTTGACGACGAGGTTGCCGCCTTCGACCTTGACATCACCGCTGAAGCGGCCATGGACGCTGTCGTACTTGAGCATGTAGGCCAGGTAATCCGGCTCGAGCAGATCGTTGATGCCGACGATCTGGATGTCGTCGCCGAAGTTTTCCACTGCAGCGCGGAACACGCAGCGACCGATGCGGCCGAAGCCGTTGATGCCTACCTTGATTGCCATTTGTTTTCTCCTGGAGGGATGGAAGAGGAAGAACCGGGGAAACAGAAACTCATGCCTGGGTCAGCACGGACCGGACGGTCTCGGCGACATGCTCGGGCGTGAAGCCGAAATGCGTGAACAGGGCCGCCGCAGGAGCGGACTCGCCATAGGTGTCGATGCCGACGATGGCAGCGCAGCCGTACTTCCACCAGAAGGCGGTGACGCCCATTTCGACGGCCACGCGCGGCAGGCCGGCGGGCAGTACGGATGCCCGATAGGCGGCGTCCTGGCGGTCGAAGGTGGTGGTGCTGGGCATGCTGACGACACGCACGGCCACGCCCTGTTCGGCCAGCAGTGCCTGCGCCTTGAGGGCGAGCTGCACTTCGCTGCCGGTGGCGATGAGCACGGCCTGGGGTGCCTGCCCGTCGATCGGCTCGGCCAGCACGTAGCCGCCCTTGCGGATGACGGACAGATCCTGCCTGGCTGCGTAGGGCAGGCCCTGGCGGCTGAGCAGGAGGGCTGTGGGATGGGCACTGCTCTCGATGGCGCTGGTCCAGGCCACGGTGGTCTCGGCCCCGTCACAGGGACGCCATACGTCCAGGTTGGGGATGAGGCGCAGGCTTGCAGCGTGCTCGATGCTCTGGTGGGTGGGGCCGTCCTCGCCCAGGCCGATGCTGTCGTGGGTGAAGACGTGCACCACGCGCTGCTTCATGAGCGCGGCCATGCGGATGGCGTTGCGCGAGTAGTCGCTGAACGTGAGGAAGGTGCCGCCGTAGGGAATGTAGCCCCCGTGCAGGGTCACGCCGTTCATGATGGCGGCCATGCCGAATTCGCGCACTCCATAGTTGATGTGGAAGCGGGCAGCGGGCGATGCATCGCCCTGGGCCGGCTCGGCAAGCACCACCTGGCCCTGCGCATCGACGCGCAGCGGCTGGGTGTGCGAGGTGTTGGTGAGGTTGGAGCCGGTGAGGTCGGCGCTGCCGCCGAGCAGCTCGGGCAGTGCGGCGGTAAAGGCTTCGAGCGCGATCTGGCTGGCCTTGCGGCTGGCCACGGTCTCGGCCTTCTGGTCGGCCGCGTGCAGGGCGTCGAGGGCAGTCTGGGCAAATCCGGCAGGCAGCTCCCCGCGCATGCGCCGCGTGAACTCGGCAGCGAGCTGCGGATACTGCGCGGCATAGGCGGCAAAGGCGGCATCCCAGGCCGCTTCGGCCTTCTGGCCGGCCTGGCGGGCATCCCAGGCGGCATAGATGGCTGCCGGAATCTCGAACGGGGCGTGGTGCCAGTCCAGCGCATCGCGCACGAGGGCGATTTCGGCGGCACCGAGCGGCTCGCCGTGGGCCTTGGCCGTGTCGGCACGGTTGGGGCTGCCCTTGCCGATGTGGGTGCGGCAGATGACGAGCGTGGGCTTGTCCTGGCTGGTCTTGGCCTGTTCGATGGCGGCGGAGACGGCCTCGGCGTCATGGCCGTCGACCGGGCCGATGACGTTCCACTGGTAGGCGCGGAAGCGGCCGGCCGTGTCGTCGGCAAACCAGGGCTGCACCTTGCCGTCGATGCTGATGCCGTTGTCGTCGTAGAGCGCGATGAGCTTGTTGAGCTTCCAGGCACCGGCCAGGCTGCAGGCTTCGTGGCTAATGCCTTCCATCAGGCAGCCATCGCCCAGGAACACGTAGGTGTGATGGTCGACGATGGCATGGCCGGGACGGTTGAACTCGGCCGCCAGCAGCTTCTCGGCCAGCGCCATGCCCACGGCATTGGTGACGCCCTGCCCCAGCGGGCCGGTAGTGGTCTCGATGCCGGGGGTCACGCCCACTTCGGGGTGGCCCGGGGTCTTGCTGCCGAGCTGGCGGAACTTCCGCAGCTCCTCGATCGGCAGGTCGTAGCCGGTCAGGTGCAGCAGCGCATAGATGAGCATGGAGGCATGCCCGTTGGAGAGCACGAAGCGGTCGCGGTTGTGCCAGTGGGGATGGGTGGGGTTGTGACGCAGATGACGCGCCCACAGTGCCACGGCCATGTCGGCCATGCCCATGGGAGCGCCCGGGTGGCCGGAATTGGCCTGCTGCACGGCGTCCATGGCAAGGGCGCGGATGGCGTTGGCCATGGTGGTGGCCGATACGGTAGAAGTCATGGGCGGGACTCTGGAGGGGGAGGGGAAGGACGCAAAGGCTGCTATTTTAGCTGCCTGCCAATTGTTTGTGCAGTGCGGCAGCCGCAGGGGAGCGCCCTACAATGGCTCAGCCCTGCCGGCTGGCGGCGGTGGTGTGCGCTGTTGCTGTCCGAGGAGGTGTTTCCATGCAGATCCTTCACGAGGCGTCCGACATGCTGCAGGCCCATCTGCTGGCCGACCTGCTCCAGCGGGCCGGTGTGCCTGCCCATGTGCAGGGCGACTATCTGCAGGGAGCCGTGGGCCTGCTGCCCGTGAGCGGGCTGGTGCAGGTGGTGACGCAGGACGATGCCCCTTCCGTGCGGGCCCTGGCCCGCGAGGTGATCGCGCAATGGGAGGCGCAGGCCTTCCGCCTGACCGAGGAGGGTGACGACTGCGACGCCGATGCCCTCCCCGTCCCGACACCGGGAGCAGGCCGGCAGACCGGCACACCTCCTGAGTGAGGCCGCCTTTCCGATGGATGGCCTTTCCGGGTCCTGTTCATTTCCCTCTGTTTTCGTCAACCGATGCCTGACGCCGATTCCTGCACCTCCTCTTCCCGTTCCGCAGCCATGCTGCTGGCTGCCGGCCGCGGCAAGCGCATGCGCCCGCTCACCGACCACACGCCCAAGCCCCTGCTGCACGTGCAGGGCCGCCCGCTGCTCGAATGGCCGCTGGCAGCCCTGGCGCGACAGGGCTGCACCGAGGTGCTCATCAATACCGGCTGGCTCGGAGCGCAGATTCCTGCCCGGCTGGGCCGGCAGTGGCGGGCAGATGCCACCCTGCCTGTCACCACCCTGCACTACTCGGAAGAAGAAGCCGACTTCGGCCATGCGCTGGAGACCGCTGGCGGCATCGTGCGCGCCCTGCCGCGGCTGCAGGACATCTTCTGGCTGGCCGCTGGGGATGTGTATGCCCCGGACTTCGTGTTCGACCGCGCCGCCATGGCCCGATTTGCCGCCAGCGACGCGCTGGCGCATCTGTGGCTCGTGCCCAATCCGCCACACCATCCCGAAGGCGATTTCGCCCTGGCCTCCGATGGCCGGCTGCACGCCACCCCCCGCCCCGACAGCCCCCTGCCCCGGTATACCTACAGCACCATCGGCCTGTTCCGCGCCGCCCTGTTCACCGCTCCGTACTGCACGCTGCCCCCCGGCAACCCGCAGGGCACCGAGGCTCCTCTGGCCCCTGTCCTGCGCGCCGCCATGGCCGACGGCCGCATCACGGGCGAGCTCCACACGGGCCGCTGGACCGATGTGGGCACCCCGGAACGGCTGGCCGCGCTCAATGCGCAGGTGTGCGGCTGATCCTCTGTGTTTCCTCTCCTGAGTCTCATGCCATGCAGGGCGCCCGTTCTGGGGATGCTCGCATTTCCCCGCCTGCCGTGGTCTGATTCCCATTTCCGATAAGGTTGCCCCATGACCTCCTCTCTCCCCCTCCTCTATGCTGCGCGCCGCGAACGGCTGGCGGCCGCCCTGGGTCCACGTGCCGTGGCCGTCGTGCCCACGGCACCCGAGCAGACCCGCAACCGCGACGGCGAATTTCCCTATCGCCACGACAGCTACTTCTACTACCTCACCGGATTCACCGAGCCTGGAGCAACGCTGGTAGTGCGCACCGATGCGGCCGGAGGCGTGCACAGCACGCTGTTCTGTCGCGCCAAGGATGAAGCACGCGAGATCTGGACCGGCTACCGCCTCGGCCCGGCGGCGGCACCTGCCGCGCTGGGTGTGGAAGCGGCCCTGCCGGCCGATGCGCTCGACAGCGAGCTGCCCACCCTGCTCGACGGGGCCGAGGTGGTGGCCTACCCGTTCGCCACCCATGCGGGGCTGGAATCACAGGTGGCAGGGTGGCTCGATGCGCTGCGCGCCCGGGTGCGCCAGGGAGCTGTGGTGCCTGTGCGCCTGCAGGATGCCTGTGCCGTGCTCGACGAGATGCGCCTCGTCAAGGACACGCACGAGCTCGCCATCATGCGCCGGGCTGCCGCCATCAGCGCCGGGGCCCATGTGCGCACCATGCAGCGCTGTGCCACCCTGCTGCGCCGGGGCGAGGATGTGCGCGAGTACACGCTCGATGCCGAGCTGGCCCACGAATTCCGCCGCCATGGATCGCAGTTCCCGGCATACACCAGCATCGTCGCCGCCGGCTCCAATGCCTGCGTGCTGCACTATGCGGCAGGCAGCACCCCGGTCCGCGCGGGCGAGCTGGTGCTCATCGATGCCGGCTGCGAGCTCGACGGCTATGCCAGCGACATCACCCGCACCTTTCCGGCCGACGGCCGCTTCACCGGTCCGCAGCGGGCGGTGTACGACCTGGTGCTGGCCTCGCAGCAGGCGGCCGTGGCCGCCATTCGGCCCGGAGCCCGCTTCGACGATGCCCACGAGGCCACGGTGGCCGTCCTTGCGCAGGGCCTGCTCGACCTGAAGCTGCTCGACGCCAACCGCGTGGGCACCGCCCAGGACGTGATCGCCACACGCGCCTACCAGCGCTTCTACATGCACCGCACCGGCCACTGGCTCGGCATGGATGTGCACGACTGCGGCAGCTACGTGGAACCCTCCGAGGCGGACCGCGTGCAGGTACGCACCGATCCGCTCACGGGCCATACCGTGCGCGAACGCCCCAGCCGCATCCTGCAGCCCGGCATGGTCACCACGGTGGAGCCCGGGCTCTACATCCGTCCCGGCGACGATGTGCCCGAGGCCTACTGGCACATCGGCATCCGCATCGAGGACGATGCCGTGGTCACCCCCGCGGGCTGCGAACTCATCACACGCGACGTGCCGGTCGATGCCGATGCCATCGAGGCACTCATGCGCGGCTGATGCTTCATTCCCTGGAGATCCCCTGAATGATCACCCTCCTGAGCGTCAACACGGCCCCGGTCGGCCGCCTGCACATCCAGGGGCGCAGCGTGGCCAGCGCCATCGGCAAACAGCCACGCACCGGCCGCGTGGCCGTGCATGCCCTGGGGCTGGCCCACGACGAGCAGGCTGACCCCCAGTGGCACGGCGGACTGCGCAAGGCCGTCTATGCCTATCCCCACGCGCACTATGCGTGGTGGCAGGCACAGCGCCATGCCCATGCCGTGGACCTGTTCGACCAGCCACTGCCTCCGGGCTTCATGGGCGAGAACCTCACCCTGGACGGCCTGCTGGAAGCAGACGTGTACGTGGGCGACACCCTGCACTTTCCCGACTGCAGCCTGCGCGTGACCGAACCCCGCCAGCCCTGCTTCAAGTTCGTGCACATCATGGGCTATGCCCAGGCGGCACGCGACATGGTGACACAGGGCTGCTGCGGCTGGTATCTGGAAGTGGTCCGGCCCGGCAGCATCGAGGCAGGTGCATCCGCCACCCTTGTGCCCGGCCCCCGACAAACCCCCATTACCCAGCTGCTGCGCCGCCGACGCAGCGACGACTGAAGCCCCCACCCCATGTTCGCTGCACGCTCCCCCCTGCCGCCCTCCGCGCCCCCTGCCTCCGCCGCAGATGCCGCTGTGCTGGACACGGGCCTCGTCTGGTTCCGGCGTGACCTGCGCGCAGAGGACCACTCCGCCCTGTCCCACGCACTGCAGCAGTGTCGCCAGGTGCATGCCGTGTTCGTGTTCGACCCTGCCCTGCTCGACCCCCTGCCGCGCCGGGACCGCCGCGTCGAATTCATCGTCGAGAGCCTGCGCCAGCTCGATGCCGCGCTGCGCGACCTGGCCCTCGCCACCGGATCGGCTGCCGGCTCCGCGGCCGGGCTCATCGTGCTGCAGGGCGACCCCACGGTGCAGGTGCCCGCCCTCGCGCAGCAGCTGGGAGCGCAGGCGGTCTATGCCAATGAGGACTACGAACCCGCCACCCGTGCCCGCGATGCAGCCGTGCAGCAGGCACTGGCCGCCGAGGGCATCACGCTGCGACTCCACCAGGATCACGTGCTTACCGCACCGGACGAGCTGCGCACCGGCACGCGCATGCCCTACACCGTCTTCACGCCCTACTACCGCAAGTGGCTCACGCGGCTCGATGCCCGGCATCTGGCGGTCCGCCCGGTAGCCCCCCATGCCGCAGCCCTGGCCGCCCGGCCTGCTGTCCATGCGCGGGCGGTGCCGACGCTTGCGGACATCGGTTTCGAGCCCACCGACCTGTCGCAACTCCCGCTGCCCGCAGGCGTGCAGGGGGCACAGACGATGTGGCAGGACTTTCTGGCCCGCATGGCGCACTACGACACCTGGCGGGACTTTCCGGCCCGGCGGGGGCCCAGCTATCTGGGGGTGCATCTGCGCTTTGGCACACTCTCGATCCGCGAAGTCGCCCGCGCCGCCTGGGCTCTGCAGCAGCAGGGACAGGCCGGAGCCACCAAGTGGCTTGCCGAGCTATGCTGGCGCGACTTCTACAGCCAGGTACTGTGGCACCACCCCGAAGTGGTCGACCAGGCGCTGCGCCCACGCATGCGGGCCCTGCGCTGGGAAGACGGCGCTACGGGCGATGCGCGGTTTGCCGCCTGGTGCGAGGCCCGTACCGGCATTCCCATCGTGGATGCCGCCATGCGCCAGCTCCATGCCAGCGGCTACATGCACAACCGCCTGCGCATGATCGCGGGGAGTTTTCTGGTCAAGCACCTGGGCGTGGACTGGCGGCGCGGTGAAGCCCACTTTGCCCTGCACCTCAACGATTTCGACCTCGCCAGCAACAACGGCGGCTGGCAATGGGTCGCCGGCACCGGCTGCGACGCCCAGCCCTGGTTCCGCATCTTCAATCCCGTCAGCCAGAGCCGACGCTTCGACCCGGAAGGCGCCTTCATCCGCCGCTACGTGCCCGAACTGGCCGCCCTGCCTCCCGATGCGCTGCACGCCCCGTGGCTGGCACAGCCTGCCACGCTGGCGGCTGCAGGCATCCGGCTGGGCCACGACTATCCGCTGCCCGTGATCGATCTGGACACCGGCCGGCGCGCCGCCCTGGCCCGGCTCGATGCCCTGCCTGACGGGGACAGCTCTCCGTAATCCTCTGCCGCATCTGCGTCGTCCGCGCAGTGACGGCAGGCAGCGCCGGACAGGCGGGTGCCGCGCAATGCGGCCTCAGCGGGACTCGGGCAGCTCGATCTTGACCTCCAGCACCTCGAGGTTGTCCTGACGGTCGAGCTGAACCTTGAGATCGTCGGGGCTGATCTGCACGTACTTGGAGATCACCGCCACCAGCTCGCGCTGCAGGGCCGGGAGGTAATCGGGCTGGGCGGCACTGCGCCCGCTGCGCTCGTGGGCGAGAATGATCTGCAAGCGTTCCTTGGCAACGCTGGCCGTCTTCTTTTTCTCGCCGAGCAGGAAGGAAAGCAGGGATGCCATGGCTTACTTGCCTCCAAAAAGACGCTTGAAGAAGCCGGGCTTCTCGGCATCGACGAAGCGCATGGGACGTTCCTCGCCCAGAAAGCGATCCACCACGTCGCTGTAGGCCTCGGCCACCGCCGTGCCCTTGGCATGGATCACGGGAATGCCCTGATTGGACTGCTGCAGCACCACTTCCGACTCGGGAATCACCCCGATGAGCGGAATGCGCAGAATGTCCTGAATGTCCTCCAGCGAAAGCATGTGTCCGTCGGCCACGCGGTTGGGGTTGTAGCGCGTGATGAGCAGATGCTCCCGGACCGGCTCGGCGCCTTCGAGGGCGCGGCGGGTCTTGCTGCTGAGCATGCCCAGAATGCGGTCGGAGTCGCGCACGCTGGAGACTTCGGGGTTGGTCACCACCAGGGCCTCGTCGGCAAAGTGCATGGCCATGAGCGCCCCGGTCTCGATGCCGGCGGGCGAATCGCACACGATGTACTCGAATCCCATGCCGTCGAGATCCTTGAGCACCTGGCCCACCCCCTCCTGCGTGAGGGCATCCTTGTCACGCGTCTGGCTGGCAGCCAGCACGTAGAGGTTGTCGCACTGCTTGTCCTTGATGAGCGCCTGGTTGAGGTTCGCCTCTCCGTGGATGACGTTGATGAGGTCATACACCACGCGGCGCTCGCATCCCATGATGAGGTCGAGGTTGCGCAGGCCGACGTCAAAGTCGATCACGACGGTCTTGTGCCCGCGCAGGGCGAGTCCAGTGGCGAAACTGGCACTGGTGGTGGTCTTGCCCACGCCTCCCTTGCCGGAGGTCACGACGACGATCTTGGCCATGATGTGCTGGGGTCCTGTGTATTGGGGTTGCTGAAGAAAGGAGAAAACGCCTGGGGCCATCCGGTGGGTGGCCCTCAGGCGAGGGGTTCGATGAGCAGCTTCTCGCCGTCGAGCCGCACCTGGGCTGGCTTGCCGGTCAGGTCATTGGGCAGGTCGTTCTCGGACGTGCGGTAGATGCCCGCAATGGAAACGAGCTGGGGTTCGAGACAGGTCGAGAAGATGCGGGCAGAGGTATTGCCCCGCGCACCGGCAATGGCACGGCCGCGCAGGGGTGCATAGACGTGGATGTTGCCGTCGGCGATCACCTCGGCCCCGAAGCTCACCATGTCCATGACCACCAGATCCGCGCCGCGCGCATAGACCTGCTGGCCCGAGCGCAGCGGCTTGTCGATGACCACCGTGGGAGCGCCTCCGGCTGCCGGGGGCTGCACCTCATGGCGCACCTCGACCGCCGGAACAGCCTGCGCCGCACGGGACTTGCGCTCGCGGCGCGGGGGTCTGTCGGTGCCGGAAGCAGGAGCGGCAGCCGGGCGGGCCGGGAGTTCGTCGGGCACGGGCGCCAGACCCGCCGCCTGGGCGGCCTGCATCTGGGCAGAAGACCCCCCGCGCACAGCCACGGGCAGGGTGCCATGGGCACGCAGCAGCGCCACCAGGCGGGCAAAATCGGGCACCCCCTCTTCCGCCCTGACCTGGTCGAGGTCGATGAGCAGGGCATCCTGATCGAAGAAGCCGCGATCCTCGTCGAGACGGGCAGACAGATCCGCCTCGATGGCCGACATGTCGGTGGTCTTGAGCACCAGCGCCACCACGGTGAGAAAGGCGCTCTTGAATTCGAGGCTTGCGCCCTGGGCTTGCGCCGCCGTTTCGTCTGTCATGTCTGGAAGCGGAAAGGACAGGCCCGGCGTGATCGGAACCACGCGGACCCGGGTTCCACGAAAAAATATATGTTCAGGTTCAAAGTGTACCTGTGCGGCACGGAATGCAGGCCGTTCGCAGCCCGTGGGCAAGGCCCCTCCGGCACCGTTCGGGGCATTGTGCAACTGTTTCTTACAAAAATGTCATACAAAAGTGCCTTCATGCGGGTTTTCGATGCGCTTCGCTGACCCTTTCGCACAACAGCTCCCTGCCCCCGGAACCGGCCCCCTGTGCGGCGCACGCCCTGGCCCCCAGGCATCCGGCCCTTCGCGGTGCAGCCATGACCTCCGCATGGAGCAGCGCATGTCTCGGGTACACATCCGCCGCCGTGCGGCGCTTCCAGACCAGCCGCCACGCCTCGCACGCACACAAGGAGGATGTTCAGGAAAAAACCGGACCATTGGCCATGTGCCCCTGACCCTGCACCGGTTCCTGCATGTGGCGAGCAGCCTGAAAGCCCTGTCCCAGCGCCAGACTCTCGGCTACGGGTGTCTGCACGGCCACTGCCACATCCACCGTGGTGCTGCTGGTGTAGGGATTGCGCGCCGCCTTCGCAGGATCGTCTGCCACAAAGAAAGCCTGTCCCTTGCCCGGATGCACGTAGCACTCCAGCTCCGTGAGCCCCGCCACATCAAGCCCCATGCGCTGGGACTGAGCCAGAGAAGCCGCCGCAATGCGCGTGCGCTCCAGCTCGCTGTAGCCCCCCAGAGTCGGCTCTTGCTGCACACGGTCGTGGAAGGCCGCGATCTTCGGGTTGCCGTGCTGCACCAACAGGGCCGCTTCCGACAGGAGCCGGTCCCGACCGGGGCCTGCCTGTGCCAGCAGCTCGGTGTCTGCACCCATTTCCGCCTGGGCCAGCAGGCGCCCGATGGTGCCGCGGTGCAGGGTCACGTCATGGCGATAGTGCGCAATCATTTCCGCATGGTCATGTGCCCGCTGCAGATTCTGTGCATTGAGGACGGAGGCATGTGGCCTGCCCTGCTCGTCATGGGTGAGAAAGTTGGCAATCCCATGATCCACCTGAGTCAGTGGAAGGGCTGTCTGCCATCCTGCGGTATACAGGGACTGGTTGCTGCGTGTCCGATAGCCGGCCTGCTGCATCGTGGCCACGTCATTTTCGGTGGCGTAGATGCGCACCTGCCCATAGTGCGGGCTGGCCGCGCTGACGGCATCCCCTGCCAGCACATGGTTGATGACTGCGGTACCCCCTTCGGGAATATGCAGGTCCAGACCTGCTGCCCCGTAGGGGTTGAAGGTTTCGCCGTGCAGCTTGAACTTGTGCGCCGTGATTTCTGCCAGCGTGCCGCCCAGGGAGTGGCCGGTCACGGTGATGGGGGGATGTTTCCTATCTTTTTCGGACAAAGCTACAGCATGCTGCGTCAGCCGAATCGCATCGTCGACCTGCTGATTGTGGTGATGCCGCACCATATCGGCATCGGTGATGGCATCCTGGATGTCCTTCTTGGGAGATTCGGTGCCCCGGTGGGCCACCACGATCTCGCCCGTATCCTTTCTCTGGTAAATGGTGCCCTGATAGCCCGTGCGGGGATTGTTTGCATGCTCAAGAATTTTGTAGGCTACCCCCTTGTAAGTCACTTCTTCCTCATGATTGGGGGGGCGAACACCTACCTTTATATCGTCATAGGCATGGAAAGAAAGCTCGGCATATTGATCTGTAGAGATGCTCATGACCGCACCTCGCGAGCGGTAGCAGTGATGGTGAAGAGGTTGTCACGATCTTCAGGGCTGTATTGGTCAATGTGCAAGGCCCCGCCATCAGGAAATGTACTCAACGGACCTAGATCCTTGAGACGTGGATAATTTCCTTTCCAGTAATACCTTTTTACAGGCTGGCCACTTACCAATTCTTTCGCATCAATACTCCCATTGAAACCAGTATCCTTCTCGGCCCCAGTAGCGCTCAAACTGAAGCTGACCGCCACAAAATCCCATTCACACGGAGGCTTCCCAGTCCAATAGGACTCATCGACCAAGGGGTCCGTTGCAAAGTATCCACGATACTGGGTATCGGATATTTTTTCAAGGGGAAATTCCACAAATGCGCTTGGTATGGATGCCGCTCCTATCGGGAATCCATGAACCAGAGCACAGGCAGAACTCTTGGCGGTCATACTGATGGAAGCATAAGAACCATTGAAAGCGCCGGGTGCCTCATCTGTCTGAATAATGAGCTCATACACATGTCTGGGATGGGGGTTGCGGTGCGCATAGACGGGTCCATCGCCCTTGAACGCAATCACAGGAACATCGGCGGACGCCGCAGCCATTTTGGTCATAGGATTTTGCATATGGCACGCAGAAAGAGAGAAGGTGGTAAGAAGAGCCGCAATTTCGAGCGCGATGCGTCGAAGCGGAGGATGGCTGTGCAGCCATGACAGGGAAAGGGGCTCCCGGTCGGCTGCGCGGGGAGCGCTGGCATGGTCAAGGATTTTGGAAGTTATTCCATTGAACGTCACTTGATCTTCTTTATCCTGTAGATAAATGCCTACCAGAATATCCTTGCAAGAATGATCTGAAAGCTCGACATATTGATCTGTAGAGATGCTCATGACCGCACCTCGCGGGCGGTAGCTGTGATGGTGAAGATGTTGTCACGATCTTCGGGGCTGTATTGCTCAATGTGCAAGGCCCCCCCATCAGGAAATGTACTCAACGGACCTAGATCCTTGAGACGTGGATAATTTCCTTTCCAGTAATATCTTTTCACAGGCCTACCA
>NZ_JBNGEN010000013.1:0-21811 GCF_049977365.1 Brachymonas moutaii (nom. illeg.)
GGGGCGGCATCATCACCAGCACGCAAGCGGCCGAAACTGCGGGCAGCAACAGCCTGAGCACCGGCACGCTCACAGCCAGCGACATGGTCAACCACAGCACCTATCAGGGCAACAGCATCGACATCAGCGTTGGCGGCCGCGTAGCGGGCTGCGGAACTGGCGGGCATGGGGCTGAGGGGCGCCCCGTGCCTTGCGGGGCAGTTGGCCGTGAGTGGGCCATGTCTGCGGCAGGGAGCTTGTGGTTGGCGCACAATGCGGTACCTCAGCGGCATGCAGAGGTGCGGCATGGGTGGCCTGGATTTTGCTTGGGTTGCTGGTGCTTGCGGCTGCATGCGGCAAAGCGGGGCGCGTGCCTCATGCCTGGCGTGGGGCTTGGCCTGCCTGATTTTTCTTTTTTTCTGAACCGATCTGTCAACCATGGACTTACCTGCCCACCAGCTCACCATGACGGTGCTGATGACTCCCGATACGGCCAATTTCTCCGGCAATGTGCACGGGGGGACCATTCTGAAGCTTCTCGACCAGGTGGCCTATGCCTGCGCGAGCCGCTATGCGGGGCGTTACGTGGTCACGCTGTCGGTGGATCAGGTGATGTTCCGGCAGCCGATCTATGTGGGCGAGCTCGTGACGTTCTATGCCTCGGTGAACTACACGGGCACTTCGTCGATGGAGGTGGGGATCAAGGTGGAGGCGCAGAACATTCTGTCGCAGGAGACGCGGCATGTGAACAGCTGCTTTTTCACCATGGTGGCGGTGGACGAGGAACGGCGGCCGGTGGCCGTGACACCGCTGCGGCCCTTTACCTCTGACGAGAAACGCCGCTTCGAGGAGGCCATGGTCCGCAAGCAGCTTCGCCGCGAGTACGAGGAGCGTGCACCGCGCCGGACTCTGGCGCCTGCAGCCGAATCGAAGTCTGCGGGGCAGAGCGGGCGTGTGCCGGCAGCTGCCAGGGCGGAAGTGCCTGTGGCCGGTGCTGCGCAGACAGGGAAAGGGGCTGCGCCTGCTCCGGCAGGTGCCGATGCGGTGGCCGCTCACCTGCCCAAGGGGGTGAAGACCGTCAAGCCTGCCAGGTCCGGCAAGGCGGCGGGCAAGCACGCCAAGGGGAGCAAGGCCGACAAGGCATCGGCCGACTGACAGGGGCGGTTCCGTTCCGTCGCTGTGGGAGCTTGCGTGCTGACGCGCGCAGGCTCTTGCTTTTGCCCTGTCAGCGCCTGTGTGCTGCTGCCTGTGCCGTGCGGCGGGGCGCTTCAGGCGGACAGGGAGGGCGACTGGGCCAGCGCCACGTATTCGGCTACCGGCACTTCTTCTGCGCGGCGGTGCAGGTCGAAATCGCCGGTGTAGCCGTGGGCCTCCAGCCAGTGGCCCAGGCTGTGGCGCAGGAGCTTGCGTCGCTGGCTGAAGGCGGACTGCACCAGCTCGCCCAGCAGCCGTGCATCGACGGCAGGCGCGTCCGCAAGGGGCACCATGCGCACCACGGCGCTGTCGACCTTGGGGGGCGGGTTGAAGCTGCCCGGGGGCACGTCGAGGACTTTTTCCATGGCGTAGCGCCACTGCAGCATCACGCTCAGCCGGCTGTAGTCCGAGGTGGACGGGCCGGCGACCATGCGGTGCACGACTTCCTTCTGCAGCATGAAGTGCTGATCCTGCACGATGGCGACGTGGTCGAGCAGGTGGAACAGGATCGGGGTGGAGATGTTGTAGGGCAGGTTGCCCGCAAGGCGCACCCGGGTCCAGCCGCGCTCGGCCGCCAGCGCCGTGATGTCGACCTTGAGCACATCGGCCTCGATCACGTCGAGCGTGGGCACGGTGCGCAGGCGGGCGGCGAGATCGCGGTCGAGCTCGATGACGGTCAGATGGCCGCAGCGCTCGACGAGCGGCCGGGTGAGGGCAGCGAGACCGGGGCCGATCTCGATGAGAGGCTCGCCGGGCCGGGGGTCGATGGCATCGACGATGCCCTCGATGACGGCCTGGTCATGCAGGAAGTTCTGGCCGAAGCGCTTGCGCGCCACATGGCCCCCGCTGTGGGCCACCGGGGTGCGGGCATGGTGGCCGGGGCGGGAGGGGGTGGAACGGCTCAATGCGCGGCCTCGCGCAGCTCGACGTAGGCACGGGCACGGATGTTGCGTTCCCATTCGGCACCGGCGGCGGCTTCCTTCTGCTGGCGGAGGGCGGCGCGGGCGGCTTCGAGCTCCTGCTGCGGGGTCATGGGCATGGCGCGGCGTCCGAGGAGCTGGGCCAGATGCACGCCGAAGCGGGTGACGAACGGAGCGCTGATCTGTCCCGGTTGCAGCCGGTCGATCTGCTGGGTGAATTCGGGCACGAACACGTCGGGCGGGGTCCAGCCCAGGTCGCCGCCCTGCTGGGCGCTGCCGTCTTCGGAGACGGCCCGTGCGGCATCGGCAAAGTCCCGCTTGCCAGCCGTGATCTGCTGGCGCAGCTTGGTGAGCTCGGCCAGAGCCTGTGCCTGGGTGAGCTTGGGGCCCGTGCGCAGCAGGATGTGGCGCACGTGCAGCTCGGGCACGGTCATGACGGCGGTGGTCTGCTGGCGGTCCACGACTTTCAGGATGTGGAAGCCGGCCACGGTGCGGATGATGCCGGTGGTCTGGCCTGCCGGCACGTTCTGCACGGCGCTGGTGAATTCGGCCGGGTACTGCGCTGCGGGCAGCAGGCCCATGACGCCGCCGGTGGTGCGGCCGGAGCCATCGGTGTAGTCGTGCACCACGGTGGCAAAGTCGGTACCCGAGCGCAGCTTGGCGAGGGCTTCCTCGGCTTTGGCCTGCAGCTGCTGCACGGTGGCGGCATCGGCATTGCGGGGCACGGCGATGATGATCTGGGCCAGATTGAGCATTTCGACCGGAGCGACTCCGGCGCCCGCCTTGGCCTGCTGCTCGCGCAGGTAGGCCAGCGCGTCGGCGTCAGTGACCTTGCCGGTCATGGAGGCGATCTGTCCCTGGCGCAGGCGTTCCACGGCGATCTGGTCGGCCAGTTCCTGGCGGTATTGGGCCGGGGTGAGATGGCGGTCGGTCTGCACGCGGGCCAGCAGGGTCTTGATGTCGGTCTGGTTCTGGGCGGCGACTTCCTGCAGGCGGACGTTGACCTCCTCGTCGCTGGCGGTGAGGCCGGCCTTCTTGGCGAAGCTGATGGCGGCCTTGCGCAGGATGAGGTCGTTGAGGGCCTGCTTGAGCAAGGCGGCCCGTTCGGGCACGGCGGCATGGCGGGCAGTGAGGTCGTGCGCGATCAGGTCGGCGCGCAGGTTGACCTCGCGGTTGGTGACGGGGGTGGATTCGACCACGGCCACGATGTAGTCGCCCACGACCGGGGCGCCCGGCGTCGCATGGACTGCCGGTGCGGCAGCCGTGGGGCCCTTCTTGCGGGAGGGGGTGCGGGCCTGGGCAGGCAGCACGGCGCCGATGGCCATGAGGGTGGCCAGGGTGAGGGCGCCGGTACGGCGGGTCAGGGAGGACAGGCGGACGACGGAAGAAGTCATGGGATGCTCTGCGGTGGGGGTCATTCGTATTGCTCGAATCGGCTGTGCTCGGCGGCGGAACCGTCGCGCAGCAGCTGGTAGTGCGGAATATTGTCGCGGAAGGTGGGAATGGGGCTCGATCCGAGGCGGGTGAGGCCGGTGAGTTCGAGCTGGAACATGATCTTGTTGCTGTACTGTACCGGGGTTTCCTGGGTCTGCTGGCGGCGCAGCGCCACCCGGCCGATCCAGCAGCAGGAGTCGTATTCGATGCCAAGGATGGCGTCGACGATGCGGCGGTCGAGCATCGAGTAGTACACGCGGCCGACCGAGTACCAGCGGTTCGGCCCGAGGCCCTGGCCACGGCCTGGCGAGGCGTCCTTTTCGCCCCAGAGGTCGTTGATGGGCCATTGCCAGCCGGCGTCGACCTGCTCGCTCACGCCCCGCTGCAGCCGGTAGTTGGCCGACAGGGTGCGGTAGGGGCCGGGGCTGTAGCTCACACCGAAGACCGAGCGGATGTTGCGCCCGATGGTGGGGTCGTACTGCAGGGCCGCGCGCGTGCTCCAGCGGGGACTCCAGTGCAGGCTGGCGTCGAAGAGCAGGTCGCTGAAGCTGCTGCTGTCGGCGGTGTCGCTGGCGTTGAGGGTGACCTGCCGGGCATGCATCTGGCGCCGTGCGGCGGCGGTGAAGCTGGCCAGTTCCTTGCCGGTGTCGGCTTCGTAGAGCCGGCTGGTGACGCCGGCGGTGAGGGCGTTGATGTCGGCAACCCGGTCGTTGCCGGAGAAGGGGTTGGCGCTGAAGATGCTTGAGAGGTTGAAGTCCTTGAGCGCCGTGTCGTACACGGGCAGGTAGCTCTGGTCGCGGTAGGGCGTGTAGGCGTAGAACAGCCGTGGTTCGAGCGTCTGCGTGATGTTGCGCCCGAAGAACTGGGTGGAGCGCTCGAAGACCAGTCCACCGTCGAGCGTGAAGGTGGGCAGCACCCGCGTGGCGCTGGTGGCGCCGTTGCTCATGGGGGTGGAGGTGTCGTAGCGCGTGGCGTCGAGCTGCAGGGTGGGGGTGAGGTGTCCCCAGGAGCTCAGCCACGGGTAGCTGACACGGCCCTGCACGTAGCTGCGCTGGCCGTTGGGGTAGCCGGTGAGGGTGCTGTCGGAGCGGAAGCGCGTGGTGTCGAGGTCGATCGAGTAGTCGAAGCCCCGCACGTCGGTTCTGCTGTAGGTGGCGTGTGCCTGCGGGAGCTTGTCGAAGGGCGGGGTGAGGGTGTCGGGCTGCTGCAGGGTCTGCCATTTCTGGGCGAACACGTAGGCAGACCAGTCGCCGTGGCTCCAGTTGAGCCGCACGTCGTTGGAGAGCAGGCGGTCGGACAGCGAGCTGTTGATGGCCGAGAGGCTGTTGAAGTCGCGCCAGTAGTTGTCGTCGCTCACCCGGTGCAGGTTGAGGGTGAGTCCCAGATCGCCCCCCAGGCTGGTGCCGGTGGGGATGGTCTGGGTGTGGTTGAGGCGGTAGCTCCAGCGCTTGATGTCGCGCAGGTTGTCGTGCGGCATGTCGTTGACCTCGATGTTGCCGCTGTAGTGCGGTTCGAGGTAGCGGAACTGGCCATAGAGGTTCACGCCCCGGCTGCTGTAGATCGTGGGGGTGACGGTGGCGTCGCGGTTGGGGGCGATGTCGAAATAGTAGGGCTGGCTGTAGGTGAGACCGTCGTTGGAGCCGTAGGACATGCTCGGAGCGAGCAGACCGGAGCGCCGCTTGTCGGACAGCGGAAAGCCGAGTCCGCCGGGAATCGGCAGGATGGGCACGCCCTTGAACACGAGCGCGCCGTGCTGCACGTAGCCTTCGTCGCGTTCGGTGTCGATGAGGATCTTGTCCCCCCGGAAGTACCACGCCGGGTTGGACTTGCCCGCCCGGGCGTCGTCGGTGCGGCACGTGGTGTAGATGGCTTCGTGCGCCAGGCTGTGGGTGTCGTCGATGAAGTCGACCTGGCTGGCGGTGCCGTGCGCGCCGTTGCGCAGCAGTCCATACTGCACGTCCGAGAAGCCCCCGGACATGGTGTCGAGCTGGAGCTGGAGGCGGTCGCCGCGGTAGACATTGCCCTGGCGGTTGATGCGCACATGGCCGGTGGCCATGACCGTGTTGGCGCTCTGGTCGTAGACGAGCGTGTCGCCGTGCACCACGCCGCCCGGCTGGCGCAGCACGGCCTGGCCGGTGGCGGTCACGCTGCGGTCGACCTGACCATGCAGACGGTCGGCATCGACCACGGTGGTGGCGCCGGGGCTGGCCGTGCCGGGCTCGCGCACGGGCAGGCGCTCGTCGAGCCAGGGGCTGGGCTGCAGGGACAGAGGAGCCGATGCTGCCTCGGCGCGGGATGCGGCAGGGGCAGGCGCAGCGGTCGTGCCGGCACCGGCAGAGGAGGGGGCCAGGCATCCGGCACACAGCAGCCAGGCTGCCAGCGCGGTGGCCTGCGGATGCAGGCGCGGCGGCATCTCGTCCGTGCGGGAGCGCCGACGGAGCGGGGAGGAATTCTGAATCACGCCAGACGTAGGGTTGGGGTTGGACAACAGGAAACGGGGAAAACGACAGGGCCCGCGCGCAGGCACGGCCATCCTGCCATTGTGCCAGTCTCTGCCGGCCGCCCCATCACATGTCCGCGCCAAAATGTAGCCGTCCTGCGGGCCTGCACGCGGTGCCGGCGGCCCGGGGCAAACGCCTACAATGCGGGCGTGCCGGGTGGCCGGCCTGTTCAGGATGTTTCCCCATGTCTGCGATTCCCTCCGTCACCTGGGCCGATTCCGCCCGTGCCCAGGACTTTGCCCGCTGGCTCGGGCAGGTGGCTCCGTCCCACCAGCTGCTGCCCGATACCGTGGTTCTGGCCAGTGCCGATGCCAGCTTCCGCCGCTATCTGCGCATCGACAGCGCAGGCGGGCTGCCCAGCCGCATCATCATGGACGCGCCCCCCGACCGGGAGAACTGCCACCCCTTCGTCCATGTGGCGCGCCTCATGGAGGAGGCGGGGCTCCACGCGCCTCGCGTGCTGGAGTGGGACGAGCCCCACGGCTTCATGCTGCTCACCGATCTGGGAGACCGCACCATGATGACGGCGCTCGACCCCGAGCGTCCCGAGGCGGCCCAGCCGCTGTACGTGCAGGCGCTCGATGTGCTGCTGCCCTGGCAGCTGGCCTCGCGCCCTGCCGAGCTGCCGCTCTATGACGAAGCCATGCTCCTGCGCGAGCTCCAGCTCTTTCCCGACTGGTATCTGGCCGAGCACCGCAAGGTGCAGCTCACCGAGGCCCAGCGCGAAGTGCTGCAGCGCACCTTTGCCACCCTGGTGAAAGCCAATCTGGCTGCCCCGCAGGTCTATGTGCATCGCGACTTCATGCCCCGCAACCTCATGCTCGGAGCCGAACCGGGGGCTCCGCTGGGGGTGCTCGACTTTCAGGATGCCGTGTACGGGCCCGTGACCTACGACATCGCCAGCCTCATGCGCGACGCCTTCATCAGCTGGGAGGAGGACATGGTGCTCGACATCACCGTGCGCTACTGGCAGCGTGCCCGCAAGGCCGGGCTGCTCGACCACGAGGGCTGGCATGGCGACTTTGGCGCCTTCTATCGCGCCGTCGAATGGATGGGGCTGCAGCGCCACCTCAAGGTCGCAGGCATCTTTGCCCGTCTCACGCTGCGCGACGGCAAGTCGCGCTATCTGGCCGATGCGCCCCGTTTCATCGACTACATCCGCCACACGGCGCGGCGCTATCGCGAGCTCGCACCGCTGCTGCGCCTGGTCGACGAGATCGAGGGCACTGGCGACGTGACTGGCTACGCCTTCGGCCGCGTGTGAGCGCCATGGGCACTGTGGCCTCCCCCGACGCTTCCGTCATGCTCATCACCGGCGCGAGCCGGGGAATAGGGGCCGCCGTGGCCCGGCTTGCGGCTGCCCGGGGCTGGCGACCGGTGGTGGCGTACCACCGGGATGCAGCGGCAGCTGCGGCCGTGGTGCGAGACATCGCTGACGGCGGCGGCACTGCCTGGGCGCTGCAGGCCGACGTGTCCCGCGAGGAGGAGGTCCAGCGGCTCTTTGCCGACACCCTGACCCGTGCCGGCAGGCTCGATGCCCTGGTGACGAGTGCCGGACTGGCGCCCGCTGCTGCGCGGCTCGACGCGCAGGACCTGACCCGCTGGCAGACCCTGTTTGCCGTCAACACGCTGGGCACCATGCTGTGCGCACGCGAGGCCGTGCGCCACATGAGCACGCGCCATGGCGGCCGGGGCGGTGCCATCGTGCACGTGGGCAGCTCGTCCTCGCGTGGCGGCTCGCCGGGCCGGTATGTGGACTACGCCGCCAGCAAGGGCGCCATCGACAGCTTCACCGTCGGCCTCGCGCGCGAGGTGGCCGCCGAAGGCGTGCGGGTCAACGCCGTGCGTCCCGGCATCACCGACACCGGCATCCATCACGACAGCCCCGAAGTCATGGCCCGCCGCCTGCAGGCCGTGCCCCTGGGGCGCATCGGCAGCCCCCGCGAAGTGGCCGAGGCCATCGTCTGGCTGGCCAGCCCGGCGGCCAGCTATGTCACGGGCCATCTGCTCGACGTGGCCGGCGGCGTGTAGCGCGCCGATGCGGCACATTTCCTGATCCTTCCCTTTTCGACAGACCTGCCATGCCTGCCCGCTTCCATTGCCCCGTGCCGCTCGTGAGCGGCGAGGAAATCAGCCTGCCCCCCGGAACCGCCCGCCACGTGCAGGTGCTGCGCCTGCAGCCGGGAGATGCCATCGTGCTCTTTCATGGCGGGCTGACCCTCGACATCGACGGGCTCCCCGTGCCCGGTGCGGATGCACCGGCCTGTGCACAGGGCGCCTTTGAGGCCACCATCACCCGCATGGGGCGCAGCGAGGTCCTCGTTCAGATCGGGGCCTGCCATGCCGCGCTGCCTTCCTCCGCCCCTGCCCCCGAAGTGCATCTGGCCGCAGGCATGCCTGCCAACGACCGCATGGACTGGCTGGTCGAGAAGGCCACCGAGCTCGGGGTGTCCGGCATCCAGCCGCTCATGACCGCGCGCGGCGTGCTGCGTCTCAAGGGCGAGCGCGCCACGCGGCGACAGGCCCACTGGCAGGGCGTGGCGGTGGCCGCCAGCGAGCAGTCGGGGCGGCTGTCGGTGCCGCCGGTCTGGGGCGTGCGCGATCTGCAGGACGCACTGGCCCCGGCGGCAGGTTCGGGCGGCGGAGATGCAGCAGCGCTGCTCCCCCTGCGCCTCGTGCTGTCGCTCGCTGCCGGCGCGCAGCCCCTGCATGTGCGCACGGCGGCCCTGGAGGCGAACCGCGCGGTGTGGCTGCTCTCCGGTCCCGAAGGAGGCCTGGCCCCCGAAGAGGAAGCTGCCGCCCTGCAGCAGGGCTGGCTGCCCGTCACGCTCGGAAACCGGGTGCTCCGCTCCGAGACCGCCCCTCTGGCGGCCCTGGCCTATCTGATGCTGCGGGGCTGAGGGCGCTGCCGGGATCTGTGAAAGGCCAGCGGGGCCGGTACGGGGCGTTGCGCTGCCTCTGGCAGAGCCCCATCTTCTTTTTCCACTCGGTCTTGGACGGGCAACAAAAAACCCACCGCATGGGGTGGGTTCTCGGTGCAGAAGGACAGCGTCCGGGGAGTGCCCGGCCCGCGGCCCGTCTGGTCATGCCTTGCCGGCAGCCTTGCGCAGGATTTCGTACAGCTCGTCCTTGAGCTGCAGCTTTTCCTTCTTGAGGTTTTCGATGTCGGCACCGGTCTGACCAGCAGGATCGGCTTCGATATTCTTGATCTTCTGGTCGAGTTCGTTGTGCTTGTCGAACAGGCGCTCGAAACGGGCGTCTTCGGTCTTGAGCTTGGTGATCAGGTCGCGGTATTCTGGAAACATGGTTTTCCCTTGTCACGGTGGGGAGTCTAAAAGGGCCAACAGAGCCCTTGCATCAAGTATAAGCGACGCACTGGAACCTCCGCATGCGCCAGCCAGCCCCCTGCCGGCGTGATGGTGGCTCAGGCTCAGGTGCGCAGCTGAGGTTTTTGCTGTTCGGCTGCGGCGCGGTCCTCGGCAATGTGCCGGCGCACGAACTTGTAGATGAACACAGCCATCACGATGATGAAAGCGATGGTAAAGAGGGACAGCAGCCCAATATCCGTACTAAACAGTTCACGCATCAGGACATCCATCGCCAACTCCTTGCAGGTTACTTATAGAAACATGTCGATTAGGCACTGGCTGCGGGATGTGACTTTTGACCTGAATCAAAGACATTCGAATATGATGAATTGATGCCTGCCGCGGGGGATAGGGTACATTTTCATCGCTGTTCATTCTGGCGGCGCGTGTCCGGCCCACGGCCGAGACATCAAGGCTCGCTACCGGAAGACAGTTCTCTTCTTCACTTTTCTTTGCACAAGGAGCATCCCATGGGACTGCTGGATTCGGTACTGGGCGCCGCCCTCAACAGTCAGAACAACGGCCAGGGAGGGCTGCTCGGCAGTCTGGGTGGCCTGCTCGGGGGCGGCAGCCAGGAGCAGAGCGCGGGCCTGCTCAGTGGGCTGCTCAATCAGGTCGGCGGGCTCAATGGCCTGCAGGAGCTCATGGGCAAGGCCGGTCTGGGTGAACAGGTCAGCTCCTGGATCGGCAACGGCCAGAACCTGCCCGTGAGCGCAGAGCAGATTCAGTCCGCACTGGGTTCGGGCGTGGTGAGCTCTCTTGCCGGCAAGCTGGGACTCGATGCATCGCAGGCCTCGGGCATGCTGGCCCAGGTGCTGCCCGATCTGGTCAACCATCTCACTCCCCAGGGGCAGGTGACGGAAGGCGCCGCTGCCAGCGGGCAGCTCGATGCCTCCAGCCTCGTGGGCATGCTGGGTGGCCTGCTGGGCGGCCATCGCTGACCCCGGACAGAGCGGGGGCCGGCAAGAGGGGTGATACTCGGATCATTCCGATCCCACGAGTTGCCAGATGACTGCCCCTGCTGCCTCCCCCTCTTTCCCTTCCTCCTTCACGCCGGACGCACAGCCCGGGTATGCCGGTGACGTGTCGCCCGAACAGGCCTGGGCCTGGGTGCAGGCGGGCTCGGCCGTGCTGGTCGATGTGCGCACCGATGCCGAGCGCGACTGGGTGGGGCAGGTGCCCGGCGCCGTCCCCCTGAGCTGGAAGATCTATCCCGGCATGGAGCTCAATGCCGGGTTCGATGCCGGCATTGCAGCCGTGGCCCGGGCCCATCCGGGATGCCGGCTGCTGTTTCTGTGCCGCAGTGGCGTGCGCTCGGTGGCAGCCGCCACCCGCGCCACCGAGCTGGGGCTGTCGCCATGCTTCAATGTGCTCGAAGGCTTCGAAGGGGGGCTGGATGCCGAGGGGCATCGGGGCACGCAGGGCGGCTGGCGCCACCATGGCCTGCCCTGGGTGCAGGGCTGAGGCGGAGACACGGCAGGCCCGTGCGGGCCTGACCTGCGCGCGGCATCAGGCCGGGGTGTCGGCTCCGCTGCGGGCCCAGGCACGGTAGGCGGCCTGCAGCCGCAGGGCCACGGGGCCCGGAACACCGGCGCCCACGGGCTGGTCGTCGAGCTGCACGACGGCAAGCACTTCCTTGGAGGCCGAGGTGAGCAGCACCTCGTCGGCCGTCAGCACTTCCTCGCGGGACACAGGGCGCAGCTCGAAGCCGATGCCCAGCGCGGCGCACAGGGTGTCAAGCACGCCGTAGCGGATGCCTTCCAGCGAAAGGTGGCTGCGCGGCACGCCGATGACGGTGCCCTGCTTGACGATCCAGACGTTGCTGGCGGCAGCTTCGCTGAGCATGTCGTGGCGGAACATGACCGTCTCGGTGGCACCCACGCGGTGGCTCAGGTCACGGGCCAGAATGGCCCCCATCAGGCTGATGCTCTTGACATGCGCCATCTCCCAGCGGAAGTCGTCGGCCGTGACGCAGCGCACGCCATGCTGCACCATCTCGTCCGACGGCGGGGTCCAGCGGTTGGCGTAGGCGAACACCGAGGGGGAGAGCGTGGGGTCGATCACATGGTCGCGCACGGCCACGCCCCGCGTGACCTGCAGGTACACCGTCTGGTCGAACTGCTCCGGGGTCAGCCCCAGCTGGGCACCGAGCTGCTCCACGAGCTGGCAGACCATGGTGCGCCATTCGGCCGGGGTATGGGGGTTGCGCATGAGTACGGCGCTGAGCGAGCGCTCCAGCCGGGCCAGATGCTGCTCCAGCCGGAAGGGCTTGCCGCCGTAGAACGGCACTACCTCGTAGATGCCGTCCCCGAAGATGAATCCTCGGTCGAAGACGCTGACGGTGGCCTGGTCGGTCGTGGTGTAGCGGCCATTGAGATGGCAGGGCAGGGCAGGGAGGCTCATGGGCGCATGCTTTCATGACAGGTGCGGACACGGCATCGCGTCGGCCGGGCAGCGCATGGCGTGCCGGTGCACGACCTCTGCTCTCCGGTCACGGCAGGGATGCCACGAAGAAAAGCCGGATTCATGATACTGCGCGTCCTTCCTGCTGCGTGCAGTGGCGCGGGGGCGGAGCCGGATCGGCCTGCAGGTGTGGCCGGGGCGCGACCACGGAATCGTGCAGGGCAGGCGCGGACTTGGGGCGCCATGCACCGGAATGCGTCGTGCTGGACATGCAGGGGAGCTGGCTGAGGGTGCGGTGCTGCCAGCGCAGGAGGCGGGCTTCCGGCGAGGAAGCGTGGCAGGGGTGCACCTGCCGGCGGGGCTGGCGTGTTTTTTGCTTGGGTCTGCATGGCCTCCGCCTTTCGCCTTATCCCGGAAACGGCGGAGTCTGCCGGCATCCTTCCCTTACCGACCGATCCAGGAGCCTCGCCCATGAAGCGTTTTCCGTTCCCTGCCCGCCGCGCACTGCGCCCCCTGACCCTCTCCGTGCTGGCTGCCGCCGTCGTGCTGCCGGCCCAGGCGGGGGACACCCTGGCCAAGATTGCCTCGACCGGCAAGATCACGGTGGCCTACCGCGAGTCGTCCGTGCCCTTCAGCTACCTTGACGGCACGCGGCCGGTGGGGCTGACCATGGACATGAGCAATGCCATCGTGGCGGCGGTGCGCAAGCAGCTCAAGCGCCCCGACATCAAGGTCGAGATGCAGGCCGTCACCTCCCAGAACCGCATCCCGCTGCTGACCAACGGCACCATCGATCTGGAGTGCGGCTCCACCACCAACAATTCGGCCCGTGCCAAGGAGGTGGATTTCGCCATCAACCACTTCTACACCGGCACCCGCCTCGCCGTGAAGGCGCGTTTGGGCATCCACGGCTATGCCGATCTCAAGGGCAAGGTGGTCGCCGTCACGACGGGCACGACCAACGTGCAGGTCATGCGCAAGTACCTGGTCGACCACCATCTGGACGCCAAGATGGTCATGGCCAAGGACCATGCCGACGCCTTCCTGATGGTCGAGACCGGGCGTGCTGATGCCTTTGCGATGGACGACGTGCTGCTGTTCGGCCTGATCGCCAATTCGCGCACCCCGCACGACTACGCCGTGGTGGGTACTCCGCTGCAGGTCGAGCCCTATGCGTGCATGCTCCGCAAGGACGATCCCCGGTTCAAGACGCTGGTCGACGGCACCATCGGCCACATGATGAAGTCCGGTGAGTTCACCCGGCTCTACACGCGCTGGTTCATGCAGCCCATCCCGCCGCGCAACGTGCGCATCAACATGCCCATGGGCCCGCAACTCAAGGCCAACCTGCGCAACCTGAGCGACCGTCCGGCCACCTGAGGCCCCCGGTTGCGGGTCTGCGCAGCGCATGCGGCTACACTGTGACCATGACTGCCCCGCCCTTGCCCCGCCTGGCCATTCCGGCCGAGATTGCCGCGCAGGCCGATGCGCTCGTCGCCCTGCGGCGTGATCTGCATGCGCACCCCGAGCTGTGCTTCGAGGAATTCCGCACCGCCGACATCGTCGCGCGCCGGCTGGAGGAGTGGGGGCTGGAGGTGCACCGGGGGGTCGGTGGCACGGGCGTGGTGGGCGTGCTGCGGCGTGGCCATGCCGCGCGTTCCGTGGGCCTGCGCGCCGACATGGATGCCCTGCCCATGGAGGAGACCAACACCTTCGCCCATGCGAGCCGGCATCCCGGCCGCATGCACGGCTGCGGGCACGACGGGCATACCGCCATGCTGCTCGGGGCCGCGCAGCATCTGGCTGCGCACGGCGTTTTTGACGGCACCATCCACTTCGTGTTCCAGCCTGCCGAGGAGGCAGGCGGGGGAGCCGAGGCCATGATGGACGACGGCCTGTTCACCCGGTTTCCCATGGAGGCCATCTTTGGCCTGCACAACTGGCCCGGCCTGCCTGCGGGCGACATTGCCGCCTCGCCCGGGGCCGTGATGGCGTCGAGCAATGAATTCCGCATCACCCTGCACGGCAAGGGCGGCCACGCCGCCATGCCCCAGGACGCCAACGACCCGGTGCCCGTGGCCTGTCAGCTGGTGCAGGCCTTCCAGACCATCGTGTCGCGCAACACCCGGCCGCTCGATGCCGCCGTGATTTCGGTCACCATGATCGAGGCGGGCGATGCCACCAACGTCATCCCCGATCGCTGCACGCTGCAGGGCACCGTGCGCACCTTTGCGCTGGATGTGCTCGATCTGGTCGAGGAGCGCATGCGGCTGCTTACCGAGCATCTGGCCGAGGCCTTCGGCATGACGGCCACCTTCGAGTTCGAGCGCAACTACCCCCCCACCCTCAACAGCCGCGAGGAGGCCCGCTTCGTGCATGAGCTGGCCACCGAGCTGCTCGGTCCGCGCCACAGCCACCGGCAGGAGCCGAGCATGGCGGCAGAGGACTTTTCCTTCATGCTGCTGCAGAAGCCGGGGTGCTACTTCTTCCTCGGCAACGGCGATGGGCAGCACCGCAGTCTGGGGCACGGGGCAGGGCCATGCATGCTGCACAGCGGCAGCTATGACTTCAACGACCGCCTGCTGCCCCAGGGAGCGACCTTCTGGGTCCGGCTGGCCGAGCGCTGGCTGGCCCGGCCGGCCCCGGTGCCTTCCGCGTCCGACGGAGAGGCCGTCACCGAGGCCCCCTGACGCGGGAATGCCTGCGCGCTCTCCTCGTCCTTCCAGGCGCCCATCGATGTCTCGCGTGACGGGCTCCGTTTACCCTTGCATGAATCCCGTCTGCCGATGATCCCGGAATCCGCCGCCTCCGTTTCTGCTTCCGTTGTTTCCGCCACTGCGGCTTCTGCTGCGCCTTCGTCCGGCAGGCCGCTTGTGCGGTGGCTGTGCGGGGTGGCTGCTGCGGTGGCCCTGACCGTGGCGGGTGGCGTGCAGCCTGCATCGGCCGCCGCCCAGACGGCGGACACCGGGGTGGCAGGGCTGCTCGGCGTGGTGACCGGCAGTGCGACAACGGCGTCCTCTGCTGCACTGCCTGCCGCTCCCACTGCAGTGCTCGATGGCACAGCCAGCTCCGGCACGGGCAGTGCGGCAGCCGTACCGGCTCCGGTGGCGCCGCGCATCGAGGCAGCCCGCAAGGCCCTGCCCAATGCGGGGCTCGGAGCCGCCCAGCTCAAGACCGCCAAGGCGCTGCTCGACGACGCCTCCGCCCTCGAAAAGGAAAGCGATACTCTGGCCGCCCGTCTCCAGACCCTGCACCAGCAGCAGAGCGCTCCTGCCGCTGCCACTGTGCGGCCGCTCACACAGGCAGACATCGACGCCCAGCTGCAGGCCTGGGTGCGGCGCATTCCGGCCGATGCCGACAGCGACACGCTCGAACGCCTGCTCGCCCAGGAGCGCAGCGCGCAGGCCGATCTGCGCTCGCGCATCGACAGCACCTCCGACGAGCTCACCGGCCTCATCTCCAGCCCGGGCCAGACCTTCGACCGGCTTGACACCCTGCGCCGTGCCGCCGACACCGCCACCACCCCGCTGCCCGAGGTACAGGGCGAGCCGGCTGCTCTCACCGAGGCCCGGCAGCTCAAGCACAGCGCCGAGCAGCGTAAGGCCAGTCTGGCGCTGGCCGTGGCCGAACTGGAGCAGAACACCAGCGATCTGCGTCAGCGCGCCCTCGAATCGACCCTGCACGGCCTGCGGCAGCAGGAAACCCTGCGCGCCCCACGCCTCGACTGGCTCAGCCGCCGCATCGCAGCCGTGAGCCAGGCCCGCCTGCAGAAGCTCGCCGCCCAGATGACCGCCCTGGCCGCGCAGCAGCCCTCTCCCGACAGCCGCATCGCCGCCATCGCGCGCGAAAACGCCCATCTCGCCAACGAGCTGCTGACCAATACCCAGAGCCTCTCCGCCGACCGCGCTGCGCTGGCCGAAGCCGAGCGCACCAGCGATCTGGTCGCCACCACCCTGCGCGACACCCAGGCCCGCCTGCGACTCGGGGGCAGCAACGCCACCATCGGCCACTGGCTGTGGCAGCAGCGGCTTGCACTGCCCTCGGTGTATGCGCTCTACCAGCAGCGCCGCACGGTCGAGTCCGAGCTGGGTGACCTGCGCCTGCGGCTCTACAACCTCTCCGAGCGCCGCTACGCCCTGGTGCATGGGCAGCCCCAGAGTGGCATCACCGGCATCGCCGCAGCTGCATCCGAGGCCGCCTCCGCCCCCACGGCAAACAACGCCTCGGCCGATGAAATGGCACGCTGGCAGGCTACTCAGGTCGAGCTCATGGACCAGCTCGATCCCCTGCTGCGCCGCCGCATCACCATGCTGGAGCAGACCGATGCGGCGCTCTACACCATCACGAGCCGTGGCACCGAGCTGCGCGACCTCATGGAGCGCGAGCTGCTCTGGATCCCCAGCCACCGCCCGGTGAGCCTGTCCTGGCTGCTGCAGCTGCCGACGCATCTGGCGCAGTCGCTGCACCCCGGCGCCGTGCTGCAGATGCCCGCGCGCGTGCTGGCCGACCTCGTGCAGGCGCCCTTTCTGTACCTGCTCGTGGTGCTGGCCGTGGGAGCCCTGTTCGTGGCTGCGCGGCGCGCCCCTGCCGCACTGCAGCAGATTGCCACGTGCATGCACGACCCGCTCCAGGATCGCTTCCGCTACACCCTGGAGGCTCTGGGCTGGACCCTGCTGCATGCCGCTCCCTGGCCTGCCCTGGCGGGCGGACTGGGCTATCTGCTGCAGCGCGTGACCGGGGGTGAGGCCTGGGGCCAGGCCCTGCTGCGCACCGATGGCACCATCTTCATCATCTGCTTCCTGCACTCGCTCATCCTGCCGCTGGGGCTGGCGCAGGCCCACCTCTACTGGGCGCCGGACCGCGTGCGCGCCGCGCGGCGCTTCTGGCCCGTGGGCACCACTCTCATCGTGCCGCTGGCCCTGCTGGCGCTCGTTCCCCTCGACCGCAACGTCGACGCCGACATCGACAGCCAGACCCGCCTGGCCCTCATGCTGCTCGCCGGCGGGCTGGCCGTGCTCGCTGCACGCACCCTGCGCGAGGCACGCGAGTGGGCACCGATGTCTCCCGGGCATGCCCACCGGCGGCACCTGCTGGTGCGCTGGGTCGGCATCCTCCTGCCTGCCGCGCTGGCGTTCTGCGCCATCATCGTGGCACTGGGCTATGTGTATTCGGGCGCCATCGTGCTGCACGCGCTCATCACCAGCCTGTCGGTGGGGCTGGTGGTGGCCGTGGCAGCCGGCCTGCTGCAGCGCTGGCTGCTCCTGGGCGAACGCCGCCTGGCCGCGCAAAAGGCGCAGCAGGGCGACGGGGGCGAACAGCCTGCCGTGGCCGACCTCGAATCGGGGGAATCGCCCGACGTCGATTCGGGCCTCACCCTCGTCACCGTCAGCGCCCAGACCCGACGGCTCGTGCGCATGGCCCTGTTCGTGCTGCTGTTCGGCGGCCTGCTGTGGGCCTGGTCTGGCGTGCTGCCGGCGCTGCTGCGCTTCGACAGCATCGTCGTGTGGCACAGCACCACCACCGACAGTGATGGCCAGACCATCAGCCAGGCCATCAGCCTCATGGACCTCGGCGTGAGCCTGGCCGTGATCGTGCTCACCACCAGCATGGCGCGCAATCTGCCCGGCCTGCTCGAAATCCTGCTCACCCCCTACGACCGCATCTCGTCCTCCACCCGCTACACCGTCACCACGCTGCTGCGCTATGCCATCGTCATCTCGGGCAGCCTGCTCGGTTTCAGCCAGCTCGGCCTGCGCTGGTCGCAGCTGCAGTGGCTCGCGGCGGCCTTCACGGTCGGGCTCGGCTTCGGCATGCAGGAAATCTTTGCCAACTTCGTCTCCGGCCTCATCCTGCTGGTCGAGCGCCCCTTCCGCGTCAACGACACCGTCACCATCGGCGACCTCAACGGCACCGTCACGCGCATCCGCACCCGTGCCACCACCGTGCGCGACTACGACAACAAGGAAGTCATCATCCCCAACAAGACCTTCATCACCGGCCAGATCATCAACTGGTCCCTGAGCGACACGGTCACCCGCATCGTGCTGCCCGTGGGCGTCGCCTACGATTCCGACCTCGGCCGCGTGCACCGCCTCCTGCTCGAAATCGCCGGCTCGCATCCGCGCGTCATGGACGACCCCGCCCCCGTCACCGCCCTCATCGCCCTGGCCGACAGCACCATCAACTTCGAGCTGCGCGCCTACGTGCCCGAACTGGCCGACCGCATTCGCGTCACCAACGACCTCTACCAGACCATCGTCGAGCGCTTCGCCGCTGCCGGCATCGAGATCAGCTTCCCGCAGATGGACGTGCATCTGCGCGACTGGCCGCCCCAGCCGCCCGCCGGCACGTCCGCACCGGGCGTCGTCGTTTCCCCGGCAGTTCCCGGTGCCGTATCGGCGCCCGCAGTGCCATCTCGGCCGCAGCCGCAGCCGCAGCCCGGCGGCGCCACGCCGTCCGCACCGCGCGCCTGAGCCGGAACCGCCCGGACCGCACAGGACAGAAAATAAAGCGAAACAAGGCCAAGCCAAGGAGGAGGGCGGCACCCGCTCCGGTGCGGTGCCCCGGGGGCGCCCTGCACTCAGCACCCCACATCACCCCCGGTACACAGCCCTCTGTGCGCGGCAGTCCGTGCAAGGCCTGCCGCGTGCAAACCCAGATGCAGCCGCCGCAGCAGCCGTCGTCAGAGTGCCGTCACGCGCTGCTGGCTGGCAAGCGGATCATTGGCGGCTGCCATGGCCAGCAGCCCCTCGAAAATCAGCCCCTCGACCAGCTCGAAAGGCGTCTCCATGTAGGGCGCCATCTTCCAGCCCGCGCCCCCCGTCATCACGCACAGGGGCGGCTGTCCGCAGCGCTCCGCCACATGACGCACCATGCGCTGCACCGCGCCGGCAATCGCAAAGGTCCCGCCGCTCGTCAGCGCATCGCTCGTGTTCGTGGGAAATTCCGTCACATGCCCGGTCGGCACATGCAGCCCTGCCGTGCCCGACTCCAGCGCACGCAGCATGATGCCGTGCCCCGGCAGAATCAGCCCGCCCAGAAACTGCCCCTCGGCATCCACGGCTTCCACCGTCACCGCCGTGCCCACCATCACCACCACCAGGGGGCGTGGCCCGGCGCCGTCCGTGCAGCCCTGCAGCATGCGGTGCCGGGCACCGATCATCGCCACCCAGCGGTCCGCGCCCAGGCGGGTGGGAATGTCGTAGCCGTTGTGCACCCCAGCCTCCTCGGGGCGGGGCACCACCCAGCGCGGCACCAGATCGGGCCAGATCTCCATCTGCTCCACCACCCGGCGCTTGAGCGCATCGCCCGCCACCACACAGCCCAGCATCCGGTCCGGCACGGGCAGATCCTTCCACGGACCTTCGGCCAGGCGGTCGATGTTCTCCAGGAACTCCGCTCCGTGGGTAATCAGCGGCGCATCCGGCCGGGCCTGCGCGTACAGGGCCCATTTCAGGCGGGTGTTGCCGACGTCGATGGCAAGGAAACTCATAGGCGCGATTATGCGATGCCAGTGCGCAAAATTTGACATTTGCTTACCCAAATTGCCCCTTGCGTCCATGCATGCCTCCTGGAAAGCCCTTACCCTTTAAGGGTCCAGTCACTTTTCCGCTTTTATCAAGGAGATCACGCATGGGACTACTCAGCTTCATCAAGGAAGCCGGTGAAAAGCTCTTCGGTCACAAGGAAGTCGAGCAGGCAGCGGCCAGCAACAGCCCCGACCTGTCCGCCCTCAACGCCCAGGCCGCCGACGCCATCAAGCAGTACATCGACACCCAGAACCTCGGCCTGAGCGATCTGGCCGTGGTCTTCGACGGTGCCAGCGGCAAAGTCACCCTCACCGGCAGCGCTCCCAGCAAGGAAGCCTCCGAAAAAGCCACCCTGGCCGCTGGCAACGTCGCCAGCGTCCAGTCGGTCGACAACAACCTCACCGTGGCCGACACCGCCGCAGCCGATGCCCAGTACCACGACGTGGTGAGCGGCGACACCCTCTCCGCCATCGCCCGCAAGTACTACGGCGACGCCAACAAGTACATGGTCATCTTCGAAGCCAACAAGCCCATGCTGTCGAGCCCCGACCGCATCTACCCCGGCCAGAAGCTGCGCATCCCCGCACTCTGACCACCAGCCTGGGCCAGCACCCGGGCCCTCCAGCTGGCGGGACAGCGCCAGCGAGCGAGATCATTGCTTTTCCCCATGCGCACCGCATCCCTTGTGATCGGTGCGTTTTTTTATGAAGGAGGGGTACCAGCCTCACTCGCATCTGTTTGCAAACGACCTTATGAGCATTCGGGATGCCACAGTGTTCCATGCCCAGCTCCTCGCACAGCTCATCGAACTCATGGTTGCCGCTGGGCTCGCGTTCTCTGCTGGCAAACAGGCGGTCTGTGAACTCCTTGCCGTTGTCTGTCAGCAGCTTGCTGATCCTGATCGGGCAGGCCCTGTGCAGGGCTTTGAGGAAGGCTTGCGCACTGGCGGCTGTCTTGTTGGCCTTGAACTGCACGAACACACAGGGCGTGGCCCGGTCAATGGCCACGAACAGATAGCACCTGCTGCTTTCGTCCTGCATCTGGGGCAGGCACTTCACATCCATGTGTACATAGCCTGGCTCGTAGCTCTTGAAGGCCACCGCAGGCTCCTGGGGTTTGAGAGCGTTGAGGTTACCCGCTCCATGGCGGCGCAAGCACCGATCCAGGCCCGTGCGTGAGACATGGAGGCAGACGAACTCGCGCGTGACAGCCAGCAGGTCATCCAAGGGCAACAGCAAGGTACGCCACAGGTGGACGACCACGATCTCTTGCGCAGGCGTGAGCACGGTCTGCAGATGATGGGCAGTGTGCGAGCGGTCCCAAAAGACGGAGCGCTTCTTTCACTTGTACGCCGTCTGCATCGGTGATGCCAAAGCGCTGGGCCAGGACACTGGCTGTCTCATTGCTGGCCGCGATCTCGGCACGCACGGCGGGCGTGGTGCGGGCATTCTTGTGCAGGGTCATCAAAATGGTTTCACTCCCCGGGTGGATGGCAAGGACTCTATCCGCTCTTGCCGGACAGTTCTGACCATGAACAGCGGATAGCGTTTGGGATCAATGCAATCATCCGGGATGGGCTACCTGACCTATAGTCATGCTTACTAACTTATGTTTCATATAACAACCTATGATCTACTAAAAAGTGGTTAATTATGAGTCAAATTTATTAATTTTTGAGCTTCCAAGTGTATGATGCCGTATCGGGCAGGAAAGCCCGCCAAGGAGAGGCCCAGTGCGACCGTTTTCCATCATCTGCCGAATAGCCGTAATTTCCATTTTTGTTTCTCTCATGGGGTGCCAAATGAACCAGCAAACTCCATCTTCGTCCCTATCAAACGCCGCTACCGCTGTGGCTAACCCCGATTCAGTCCCTGTGTTGCACTTCAAGTTTCACAGTTTTCAAAGTTTTTGCTTTGACACTTATGGATGCACGGTAGTTTATGCGGGTCTGAGAGACACGGATGATTCACCAAGTGAAAAAAGCCGTTCGTTCGAATCTGTGGGTGGCGAGGCACTTCTCAAAACAATGGGAGGAAGCGGGCATATCAACATCAAAAATTTCCCGGCATCCGCCAAGGTGACCTGGCGCTCCAAGGACGGTACATATCATTCCGCAGAGATCGATATCGGAAAAATATTCAAGGATGAGCGAATCATTCACCATATGCCACTACGCGACTTCCCATTTCCAAATAATCCAATGGGATCCGCCGATGATCCAACTATCCTGTTAGTAGTGGATGACCGCACCATCAAGGTCTACATGCTGAGCATCATCAACGTCACAAAATATCTGACCCTGGCCTACAGCCAGACCTTTTAAGCGAGGTGCAGCATGGCAACCGATCAAATTCCCGGCCCTCGTGATGACGGTGTAGATACCTGGGTGGCAGATGCCTCCGTCATCGACAGCCATACTCAAGCTAGCCAGACTGTTGCGCAGATGCCCGTGCCCCAGCTTGTCAGCAGTACGACTGCGCATA
>NZ_JBNGEN010000014.1:0-21502 GCF_049977365.1 Brachymonas moutaii (nom. illeg.)
GGCACATTGCAGAAGGTGTATCCATCGTAGGGACTGGTGGTGGGGCTGTTGGAGGTCATCGTCACGGCCGAGCCCGACGTGACATCCGCCACCGAGAGCGTGGCACTGACCAGATTGACCGTGGTGTTGGTGCCGGGAGTTCCCCCCGAGGAATAGGTGCCACTCATGGTGCCCGTGCCCACCTGCAGATACACTGCCTTGGTCCCTCTGGAAATCGTGGCCGTGAAGGCGCAGGCAGACGCTCCGGCACCGCACAGGGCGCCCATGAGCAGACAGGTGCGGACCCGCTTCATGCAAAAAATGCCACCGCAGTGGCATTTCCCGTCATGGCAGAACACCCCTGCCTCAGGGCATGACGGCCGTATAGGTCACACGGCTGTTGTTGGTGTTGACGCCCCCGTAAGTGCCCGCGCCCAGAATGGAGTTGTTCAGATAGGTGAACGTCCACTTGGCATCCTGGTTCACCACATGGTTGGTGGCCGTCAGCGTCAAGGCAGAGCTGATCCCTCCATCCACAAAGGTCGGGTGCGGCAGGGCGGTGGCGCTGGTGTTGACGGCAGAGCTCACCGCCAGTTTGCTGAACGACACGGTATCCCCGTTGTCGTTCTTGAGCGCTCCCGCGGTGGTGGACGTGAAAGTCACATCCCCCCGTTGCCCATCACGCGCGCCGTCACGGTGCCGTTGCCCTGGTCCCCACTCGTGGCAGTGGCAGCGACCACGGTGCCATCACCCACATTGGCTGCAGGCACCGTGAAGCTGATCAGGTCCACGGTGCTGCCCGTGGCATAGCCTGCAGCCGCCGTGCCCACGCGCAGATACAGCACATGCGGCACGGTGATCTGGAAGTCCAGATGCGCCGTCGCCGTCAGCGAGCCGCTGGCATTCTGAAAACTGGATTCTGCCTGAGCCATACCGGCAACCCCGGCCATCAGTCCTGCCGCCGCAACCAAACGCATGATTTTGTGATCTCCCTGTTGATGAAAATTGTGAAAAATTATAGGGTAGACCCTCGTGGACACAAGCCAGACGAAGCGCGCACAAAGATCGCTTTAACACAACGTTGTGTACTATTCCATAGGGTTGCATGCGGCCTCATGGATTGCTGCATGGCAAGTGCAACGTCATTTTTCTGTCCACCCCACCTCCTTTTTCATCCTCGATTTCTCATGTCCACTTCTTCCTCTGTTTCTCTGCGCGCCCTCGCGGCTGCCTGCTTCCTGTGTGGCGCTGTGTGCATGGCTCCCGCACAGGCCCAGACCCCTTCCGAAGCCGATTCGGCCGATGTCCTGATTGCCCGCGCCCAGCAGACGCTGCAGCAGCTCGACCGCGGCGAGGATGAGGCCCTGTGGGCCTCGACCATGCCGTTCATCCGGCAGACCTTCAAGAAGAGCAAGTTCCTCTCCGAGCTGCATGCCGCGCACAAGGGCTTCCAGGGCAAGGTCGCCAGCCGGGGATGGATCGGCGTCTGGCGCGTTCTGCATCCGGCAGCCGACCCGCGCTCTCCTGCGGGGCTCTACGCCAATGTGGAAATGGGCACCCGGCTGACCGACGGACAGGTGGTGGTGGAGCGGGTCAGCATGGGACTGGATCAGGAAGGCCACTGGCGCCTGACGGGCTACATCGTGCGTCCCGGAACTGCCCCGGCTGCGCACCCATAAGCGTCCTGCACGAGCCCCTCATGGCCCATGGGGGGCCCGTCTGCCCTGCAGCGCCCCCTATCCATCCCATGTGCCAGAGGCAGCATGCCGCACCCTCCCGGAAATCCTGGGTCTGCCGGGCAGAACAAGCCGCCTACAATGGCAGTCACATCTCGCCACAAGCCAGACAAGAACGCAAGGAGAACCCCCATGCCCCCCGAGATTTCCGCCAGCAACCCCAACACGTCGGCCAATCGCCATCCCGAGCTGCGCCAGGCTGCGCTCGACTACCACGAGCTGCCCCGCCCCGGCAAGATCAGCGTCGAGGCGACCAAGCAGATGGTCAACCAGCATGATCTGGCACTGGCCTATTCGCCCGGCGTGGCTGCGCCCTGTGAGGAGATCGTGAAGGATCCCTCCGCAGCCTTCCGCTACACGGCCCGCGGCAACCTGGTGGGCGTGGTCACCAACGGCACTGCCGTGCTGGGTCTGGGCGACATCGGCCCGCTCGCCGGCAAGCCCGTGATGGAGGGCAAGGGCGTCCTGTTCAAGAAGTTCGCCGGCATCGACGTGTTCGACATCGAGATCAACGAAAAGGATCCGGACCGCCTCGTCGAGATCATCGCGGCACTGGAGCCCACCTTCGGGGGCATCAACCTGGAGGACATCAAGGCACCGGACTGCTTCATCGTCGAGCGCAAGCTGCGCCAGCGCATGAAGATTCCGGTCTTCCACGACGACCAGCACGGCACCGCCATCGTGGTGGGTGCCGCCGTGCTCAACGGCCTCAAGGTCGTGGGCAAGAAGCTCGAAGACGTCAAGGTCGTCACGAGCGGCGCCGGCGCGGCCGCGCTGGCCTGCATCAACCTGCTCGTCAAGCTGGGCCTGCCCCGCCGGAACATCTGGGTGACGGATCTGGCCGGGCTGGTCTACCAGGGCCGCACCGAGCTCATGGATGATGACAAGGCCCAGTTCATGCAGGACACCGACCTGCGCACGCTCGGCCAGGCCATCGAGGGTGCGGACGTGTTCCTGGGACTGTCTGCGGGCGGCGTGCTCAAGCCCGAGATGGTGGCCCGCATGGCGGCCAATCCGCTCATCTTTGCGCTGGCCAACCCCACCCCCGAGATCAAGCCCGAGGAAGTCCGCCAGGTGCGGGACGATGCCATCATGGCCACGGGCCGCACCGACTACCCGAACCAGGTCAACAACGTCCTGTGCTTCCCCTACATCTTCCGCGGCGCCCTGGACTGCGGGGCCACCGTCATCACCGACGAGATGGAAATCGCGGCCGTGCACGCCATTGCCGAGCTGGCCCAGGCCGAGCAAAGCGAAGTGGTGGCCGCTGCCTATGTGGGGCAGAACCTCGCTTTTGGCCCCGAGTACCTGATTCCCAAGCCGTTCGATCCGCGGCTCATGATCAAGATCGCACCGGCGGTGGCGCAGGCCGCCATGGACGCGGGCGTGGCTTCGCGCCCGATCAAGGACATGGCCGAGTACGAGGAGCAGCTGCAGAGCTTCGTCTACGCCTCGGGCGCGACCATGAAGCCCATCTTCACCGTCGCCCGCATGGCCACCAAGAAACGCGTGGTCTACGCCGAGGGCGAAGAGGAGCGCGTGCTGCGCGCCGTGCAGATCGTGGTGGACGAGCGGCTGGCCCGCCCGATTCTGGTCGGACGCCCTGCCATCATTGCCCGGCGCATCGAGCAGTTCGGCCTGCGTCTGCACCAGGGCGAGCACTATGACGTGGTCAACGTCGAGGACGACGAGCGCTACCGCGACTTCTGGCAGACCTATCACAAGATGACTTCCCGCAAGGGCATGACCATCCCCATGGCCAAGATCGAGATGCGCCGCCGCTTGGTGCTGATCGCTGCCATGATGGTGCACAAGGGCTATGCCGACGGCATGATCTGCGGCACCTGGGGCAGCACGGCCATGCACCTGCAGTACATCGAGCAGGTGATCGGGTTCGAGCCCGGCGTGCAGGGCTATGCCGCCATGAACGGGCTGCTGCTGCCCAAGCAGCAGGTCTTCATCGTCGACACCCACGTCAACTACGACCCCTGCGCCGAACGCATTGCCGAGTTCACCATCATGGCCGCGCAGGAAATCCAGCGCTTCGGCATCGTGCCCAAGGTGGCGCTGCTGAGCCACTCCAACTTCGGCTCCACCAACCATCCCACGGCGGTCAAGATGCGCGAAGTGCTGTCCATCCTGCAGCAGCGCGCCCCCTGGCTCGAAGTGGACGGCGAAATGCACGGCGATGTGGCGCTCGACGAGGCCCTGCGCAAGACGCTCATGCCCGAGAGCACCCTGACGGGCAACGCCAACCTGCTGGTCATGCCGACGCTCGATGCGGCCAACATCGCCTACAACCTGCTCAAGACGGCAGCCGGCGGCAACATCGCCATCGGCCCCGTGCTGCTCGGTGCCGCCAAGCCGGTGCACATACTGACGGCCAGTGCCACGGTGCGCCGCATCGTGAACATGACCGCCTTCACCGTCGCGGAAGCCAACGCCAACGCCCCCACGCCCGGCGCGGCCTGAATACTGCAGGAGGAGGTGACGCGCGGCAGCCCGCTCATTCCACCCCTCCTGCCCTTTTCGCTTCCTCCGGCCTGTCCCTGAGCACGCACCGTGCGCGAGGGCAGGCCGTTTTCCATGGCTACAGGAAGCAGTGGGGCACCGGTCAGTCGTCAGGCTGCGGGCGCCGCTCCGGTATCGTGCTGATCCGCGTCCAGGGCCTGCAGGCGGCGCAGCAGGGCCCGGTCACGGTGTTCCACCGCCTGGGTGAAGCGGGCGGGATCGGGCGTGCCGAAGGCCTCCACCAGCATCCGTCGCGTATCGGCGTCGAGGTGCGGCGAGCCCAGGTCCGCCCACCAGGTTTCCAGCGCCGGGCCCAGGTGCTCCAGAAAATGCTCCATGCCGCCCAGCCCGCCGGCCAGATTGAAGATCATGCTCGGCCCCATGATGGACCAGCGCTGCCCCGGCCCGGCAGAGACGGCCAGATCGATGTCTTCCACCGAAGCCACGCCCTCGCGTGCCAGATAGACCGCTTCGCGCCAGATGGCGGCCTGCAGCCGGTTGGCGATGTGTCCCACCACTTCCCTGCGCAGCCGGATGGGGGTCTTGCCCAGGGCGCGATAGAGCGCCAGCACGGCCTGCACCGTGGCTTCGGACGTCTGCTTGCCCGGCACCACTTCCACCAGCGGAATCAGATGCGGCGGGTTGAAGGGGTGTCCCACCACCAGCCGCTCCGGGTGCTGCATGCCTTCCTGCAGTGTGCTGGGCATGATGCCGGAGGTGGACGAAGCAATGATCACGTCCGGCCCCAGCACCGATTCGAGCCCGGCATACACCTGCCGCTTGATGTCGAGCCGCTCGGGTGCGTTCTCCTGCACGAAGTCCGCTCCCTGCGCAGCCTCCTCGACACTGGCATGCACCGTCAGGGCCTGCTGGGCCGCATCGAGCGTACGGCCCCCGCCGTGTGCCCGAGCTGTTCCATGCTGGACCAGGCTTCGGCCACAAAGGCGCGCAGGTGCGCCTCGGCGCCGGGAGCAGGATCGCTGGCCCGCACCTGCAGGCCCGCCCCGAGAAACAGCACGGTCCAGCTGGCTCCGATGGTGCCCGTCCCGATCACCGCTGCCGTGCGCGGCAGCTCCGTGGTGTGTGTCATGCTCATCTGTCTTTCTCCTTGTGCGGATGGCGTCCCGTCGGGCAGCGTGCCTGGAGCGGCGCGCCACCGGGGACGGGGGTCGGGAGCCCTGCATGCCCCGATCCACTGTCCGGCCCCTGCTGTCCCGTGCGGGTCGATGCCTCCTGCAAGGCAGGCACCCGGCCACACGTCCCGGACATCAGGCGCCGTTGCAGCAGAAACGGAGCACTGTCTCCCGCAGGTCCGGGCGCCCGGTTCAGAGCCCGTCCTGAAAGTCGATGGCCGCGTGCGTGCCATCGCAATAGGGTTTGTTGCGCGACTGGCCGCAGCGGCACAGCGCCACGCGGTTGCGCCGCTCGTACACGGTTCCATCGGCCGATTCGATGGCGATGCCGCCCTGGACCCAGAGAGGGCCTGAGCAGCCGCGTGCCGTGTCCTCGGTCACGCCGATGGCCGGAGCCCGCGGCGTCTCGACGGGCGTACCGGTCTGGTTGTTCCATGCCACGAGCCGACCAGCCGAGCAGTTGTTGACCTGCCGCACGAAGTTGCGCGCCACCTCGGGGTCGTCAGTGGCCTCGACCTGGTTCCAGACCCGGCCATGGGGATCGCAGAAGCGCGCAAAGGCACACAGCGATTCCTGATCAGTCAGCGACAGCGCCGGGCCGGGCATCAGCTCGGCACGTTCGCGGTAGGGCGCGCGGTCGGCGGTTTCGGTGCCGTCGAATCCCACCTTGGCATGGCTGCCGTCGCAATAGGGCTTGTTCGCCGACTGGCCACAGCGGCACAGCGCATACTCCTCGCCCGCCTCGAAGGTCCGGGTGGTTTCCCAGTCGAGCGACTGCCCCTGCGCATCGGTCACGATGGCCTGCTGCCGCAGCGGCACCCCGCCACTGACCACATAGGGGCCGTCCTCGGTGATCTTGACATGGGGAGGCTGCTTGGGGGTGGAGGCGTGTGTCATGGGTACGTTCCTTGCAAAAGAGGCATGAAAATGGTTCTGTCCCCGGGACTTCCGCTCTGCAAGCCATATCATGGCTGCACTGTGCCGGCCCCACACTGCAGGCCGTGCGGACGCGGCCACAAGTGCCGCATTCCCAGGAGGGCCCATTGTGTGTCCCCCCGCAAAGGTCGAGTGCCGCCGGTGGTCTTGCAGCATGTCGGCCCCCTGACATTCCGGACATCTCCCGCCTCCCGGCCCCTCAGGTCAGGGCATGTGCTGCAGAAACGCCTGTGCCCGCGGGTGACGCGGCTCGGCAAAGAATTCCCGTGCCGGACGGTCCTCGACCACCACCCCCTGATCCATGAACACGGCCCGATGGGCCACCTCGCGGGCAAAGGCCATTTCGTGCGTGACCACCAGCATGGTCATGCGTTCCTGGGCCAGGGCCCGCATGGTGCGCAGCACCTCGCCCGTGAGCTCGGGATCGAGCGCGCTCGTGGGCTCGTCGAACAGCATGATGCGGGGCTCCATGGCCAGCGCCCGCGCAATGGCCACCCGCTGCTTCTGTCCGCCCGAAAGGCGCCCCGGATAGGCGTCGCGCTTGTCGAACAGCCCCACCTTGCGCAGCAGCTCCTCCGCCCGGGGCACGATGGCCGCGCGGGCCATGCCCTTGACGGTCATCGGGGCCTCGATGAGGTTCTGCAGCACGGTCATGTGGGGAAACAGATTGAAGTGCTGGAACACCATGCCGGTCTGCGCGCAGATGCGCCGCACGGTACGCTCGTCGGGGTAGCGGGCCTGTCCGGAGGCATCGGTATCGGCCAGTGTCTCGCCTTCGATCACGATGCGTCCCCGGTCGATGTGCTCCAGGTGGTTGACGCAGCGCAGCAGCGTGCTCTTGCCCGAGCCCGATGAACCCAGAATGGCGATCACTTCGCCTTCAGCCACATCGAGCGAGATGCCCCGAAGCACCTCGTTGTCGCCGAAGCGCTTCCACACCTCCCGCACGACGAGAGCGGGAGCCTGTGCGCCGTCTGCGTCACTGGTCCTGGCGTGCATACCGTTTCTCCCCATGCTGGAACAGCCATGTCAGCACCAGCGTCATGATCAGATAGAAGGCCGCCGCCACAATGAACGGGGTGATGGTGAAATCGCGCTGCACGATGTTGCGCGCGGCACGCAGCAGGTCGTTGAGCGCCAGCACGTAGATCAGCGAGGTGTCCTTCACCAGGGTGATGGTCTCGTTGCTCATGGGCGGCAGGATGTGGCGCACCATCTGCGGCAGCACGATGCGGCGCATGGTCTGGCCGTAGCTCATGCCGAGCGACTGGGCCGCCTCGTACTGCCCCCGATCCACGCTCTGAATGCCGGCGCGGAAGATCTCGGCGAAGTAGGCCGCGTAGTTGAGCGCAAAGGCCAGCACCGCCGACGGAAAATCCGGCAGCCGCAGCCCGATCCCGGGCACGAAGGGCAGCGCAAAGTACACGAACAGCAGCTGCAGCATGAGCGGCGTGCCGCGCATCAGCCAGAGGTAGCCATTCACGGCGGTGCGCACGGCCCCCCAGCGCGAAAGCCGCAGCAGGGCCAGTCCCAGCCCCAGCGGCAGGGCCAGCGCCAGCGTGATGAAGAAGAGTTTGAGCGTCGTCCCCGCGCCTTCGAGCATCGGGGGGAGCATGGCAAGCAAGGTATCCATGGGCAATCATGGCCGCAGACCGGACACGGCGCACCGTGCCGGGCCGCAGCCCCTTTCGAGCGAAGAAGCGAACCTTACTGCTGCGGAGCCTGGAACCACTTGGCTGCGATCTTCTGGGCCGTGCCATCGGCTTTCATGGCATCGAGCGCGGCATCGAGCTTGGCCAGCAGGGCCTTGTCGTCCTTGCGCAGGCCCACGCCGTACTCCTCGCTGCCGAAGTTGTCGGAGAGGATGCGGTACTGCCCTGCCTTGCGGCTGGTGTAGTAGCGCCCCACCACCTCGTCCACCACCACGGCGTCGAGGCGTCCCGTCGTCAGGTCCATGAGAGCTGCCACGTTGTCGCCAAACTTCTTGATCTCCTTCATCTGCCTGGACACCGGGTCCTTGGCCACGGCCTCCACGGCGCTGCTGCCGTCCTGCACCCCCACCACCTTGCCGGCCAGATCGGCCTTGGCATGGATGGGAGAGGCTGCGGTCACCACGATGATCTGGTGGTTCTCCATGTAGGGCCTGGTAAAGGCGACGTTCTTCTTGCGCTCCTCGGTGATGGTCATGCCGTTCCAGAGGGCATCCACGCGCCGGCCATTGAGCTCGGCTTCCTTGGCGCTCCAGTCGATGGGCTTGAAGTCGGCTTCCATGCCCATGCGGCGGGCTGCCTCGCGGGCCATGTCGATGTCATATCCGACCAGCTCCTGCTTATCGTTGCGAAAGCCCATGGGCGGAAAATTGTCATCGAGCCCGATCACGAACTTGCCCGCATGTCCGGCATCGGCTGCGCCCGCCGGAGCGGCACCCGAGGCACCGGATGCGGCAGGCGCCGCTCCCTGCTGCTTGCCACAGCCAGCCAACATGCCGGCTGCAGCCAGCAGGGAAAACGCGGAAAGGGAAGTAAAGGCGCGACGTTGCATGCGAACGATTCCATGAATGCAGGAAAAAGAAAACGCCCGGCGCTCCTCCTGAGAGCAGTCCGGGCATCCAGGATGCCATGCCCTGCGACCCGCAGGGAGCCGGAGACCATGCGGGATGCGGAGCGCGGTAGCGCCCTGTGCACAGCCTCGCGCAGAGGCCATGATCCCGTCCACTTTCCCGATTATCGCGGATCGCCTTCCCTTGCTGCAGAATCATCCGCTTTGGAAAGAAGTGCCGTTCTGCAGATCAGGAAGCCTTTGCCGTTCCGTCATCACTGGAATAGCTTTCCACGGCATCCTGTCCTCCATGCATCTCGATGCGCGCCTGCACCCCTTCCACATCCTCACGACTGCCGTGGTAGACCAGCAGATACTTGTCAGCCTTGAGGGCAGTTTCGTACTTCAGGACAGAGTCCTTGGGAATGCCGATGCTCACCAGCGCAGCTCCCAGAGCCGAGAGTCCGCCCACCACAACCGCCCCTTCCAGCGCTCCCACAAGGGCCGAGATCAAAGGCCCTGCAATCACTACGGGACCGATGCCCGGAATAATGAAAAAGGCAGCTCCCACGAGCAGCCCCCACAGTCCCCCCCAGAAAGCGCCGGCCCCTCCCCAGCTCTTCACCCGGTCGCCGGTCGTGTAGTAGCCGACGACATCGTCTTCCGTGTGATAGCCCTTTCCGACAATGGAAAGGTGCTGCATATCGATGCCGTCCTGAGTCAGCTGCTTGACAGCAGCTTCAGCGGCTTCGTGCGAAGGATAAGTAGCGATGGCAATGCTGGGCATAGGAATTTCCTGAAATTCAGAGCACAAAATATCCACAGCATTCTCCGAACGCTGTGGCATGACGTACACAAACCGCCTGACGATCTGTGCCATTCCACGATATCCCAGCTCCCCACTGCCTGTCTGTTAGCTGGCGGACACCTGCATTTCTTCTGCATCTCCATTCTGCACACCCGCATTTGCTTGGCTGCTTGCCGATGAAGAAACTCCCGCACTCTCCTGCATATTCAGCCCCTGCAGCGCCGCCTGGTCCATCAGCACCAGATGCCGTCGGTCGATGCGGATCCAGCCCTGTTCGCGCATCTGCCTGAGCACCAGATTGGTCGTCGGGCGCGAGGCGCCAATCAGGGTCGCCAGCTCGGCCTGGGTAAAGCGCAGACCGATGCGTACCCCTCCTTCCGGTGCCGGTTCGCCGAAGTCATGGGCCAGCCGCAGCAGGCACTGCGCCAGCCGCGCCGGGACATCACGGAACACCAGATCGCGGGCGCGCGACTCGATGCGCAAGAGCCGCCCCGACACCTGACGCGTCACCGTCAGCGCAAAGTCCGGTGCCTCCCGCATGAGCGCCAGAAACACCTCCCGTGCAAACCGCAGCACCACGCCTGCATCGAGGGCGGTGGCATAGTGCTCGCGACGCGCCCCCTGCAGAATGGCCAGCTCCCCGAAGATCTCTCCAGGAGCAACGACCTCCAGCGTGAACTCCTCCCCCTGCTCGGAGAGGCTGTAGATGCGGCTGTGCCCTTCTTCCTGCAGATAGACCCATTCGGGATTCTGGGCGGGCACAAAGATCCGTTCTCCCGGCAGATAGTGCGCCACGCGCGCCTTGTCGCGCAGATGGCTGTAGAACGCAGCCGGCAGGTGGTGCACCCAGTCTACCGAACGAAGATACCAGTGGCCCATCATGTCAATGAATTCCTCACGTTCTGCCACCCAGGGTGGCCCCTCGGCGATGATGGGGAACTCCATTCGGCCACTGCACTCCAGCCCTGTCCCCATCACCACATTTCATAATGCGGCACATTGTGACACATTCGGGCATTCCACGCTTCCGGTCTCATGCACCTCGATCACGGTGCATGGAGCGAGATGCATGGGGCCCGCAAGGATGATAGGAAGGCAGGCGCCTTCTGTACCCGGCGGGATTCAGAACCAGCCCAGCACCTTGTCCCGGCTGGGCACCCCGCCCGCATGCACCACCTTGCCATCGATCACCACCCCAGGGGTCGACATGATGCCGTAGCTCATGATGGAGGGCATGTCCTCCACCTTCTCGAGCGTGATCTCGGCTCCGCGCTCCTTGGCCACAGCCTCGATCAGCGCCACCGTATTGCGGCAGTTGGCACAGCCCGTTCCCAACACTTTCACGTCTTTCATGATGATTCCTCCATCGTTCACAGTACCAGGTTGAACACGTAGCCCACAAGCAGAATGCCCAGGGCCACCACTCCCGCAAAGGTCGCGATCAGCCGGGGCTTGAGCGCCTTGCGCAGAATGATCATTTCAGGGGCAGACAGCGCAATCACGCTCATCATGAACGCCAGCACCGTCCCCACGGCCGCCCCCTTGCCGATCAATGCCTCGACGATCGGAATGATGCCCGCGGCATTGGTGTACATGGGCACGCCCAGCAGCACGGCTGCCGGCACCGCCCACCACACATCGCGCCCCATGAACGAGGCCATGAAGTCCTGCGGCACATAGCCGTGGATGCCCGCCCCCAGCGCGATGCCGGCCAGGATGTAGGGCCAGACCTTGCCCACGATCGAGTGCACATGTTCGCGCCCTGCCTCGAACCGGCTCACCCAGTCGGGCCGCTCGCCGACATACATGGCATGCTGCCCCTGCTGCATCTCGCGCACCCAGTCCTCCAGGAAGCGCTCCATGTGCAGTCTCCCGATCACCAGCCCCGACACGATCGCGACCGCCAGGCCCAGCCCCAGATACAGGGCAGCCACCTTCCAGCCGAACATGCCGAACAGCAGCGCCAGCGCCACCTCGTTGACCATGGGCGCAGAAATCAGAAAAGAGAAGGTCACCCCGAGCGGCACCCCGGCCGACAGAAAACCGATGAACAGCGGCACCGCCGAGCACGAGCAGAACGGCGTGACGATGCCCAGCGTCGCCGCCAGCACGTTGCCCACTCCCAGCCGCCGCCCCGCCAGCAGCGCACGCGTGCGCTCGGGTGCGAAGAAGGTCTGCACCACACCCATGACGAACACAATGCCGATCAACAGGAGCAGCACCTTGGGTGCGTCATAGAAGAAGAAGTGCAGCGCCTCGCCCAGCCGCGTCTGCCGGGTCATTCCCAGAAGGGCGAGCACCGCATTGGCCAGTGCATCGAGCTGGCTGTAGAGCACCCCCCACGCCACAGCCGCCACGCCCAGCATCACGATCCAGCGAATCAGGGGCGAACCCCACGCCATCTTCTGCGCATGCATGTCCTTCTCCTTCCCTTCAATGCGATCCCTGCCTCAGGCCCCGCTCATACCAGCCGCGCGAACCATTGACCACCTGCACCACCAGCAGCATCACCGGCACCTCGATGAGCACCCCCACCACCGTGGCCAGTGCCGCACCAGACTCGAAACCGAACAGGCTGATGGCTGCCGCCACGGCCAGCTCGAAGAAATTGGACGCACCGATCAGGGCGGATGGGCAGGCCACCGCATGCGCCTCTCCCACCGCCCGGTTCAGCCCATATGCCAGCGCGGCATTGAACAGCACCTGCAGCAGAATGGGCACGGCCAGCAGTGCAATCACCAGCGGCTGGCGCACGATCGCATCCCCCTGGAAGGCAAACAGCAGCACCAGCGTGAGCAGCAGTGCCGCCATGGACCATGGCCCCATGCGCGCCATGGCCGCCTCCAGCGCCCCCTGCCCGCGCTGCAGCAGCTGCCGGCGCCAGAGCTGGGCCACGATCACCGGCAGCACGATGTACAGCAGCACCGACACCATCAGCGTATCCCACGGCACCGTGATCGAGGCCATGCCCAGCAGCAGGGCCACCAGGGGCGCAAAGGCAAACACCATCACCGAATCGTTCAGCGCCACCTGCGAGAGCGTGAACAGCGGATCCCCTCCGGAGAGCCGGCTCCACACGAACACCATGGCCGTGCAGGGCGCCGCCGCCAGCAGGATGAGTCCCGCCACATAGCTGTCGATCTGCCCTGCCGGAAGCCACTGCGCAAACAGATGCCGCACGAACAGCCAGGCCAGCAGCGCCATCGAGAACGGCTTGACCAGCCAGTTCACGAACAGCGTCACCCCGATGCCACGCACATGCTGCCGCACCTCGCCCAGGGCCCCGAAATCCACCTTGACCAGCATCGGAATGATCATCACCCAGATCAGCACCCCCACCGGCAGATTGACCCGTGCCACCTCCATGCGGCCAATGGCCCGAAACACCCCCGGCGCCATCTGCCCGCAGGCAATCCCGACCCCGATGCACAGCACCACCCACACGCTCAGATAGCGCTCGAACACCCCCATGGGCGCCCGCTGCCCCTGGGGCTGCTCCGTTTCACGACATCCTGCGGACATGGTCACTTCCCCTGTACCGGTGCATCGAGCGCCACGCCCAGGGCCTGAGCCACCTCAGGCACCAGCCGGGCACGAATCTCGTCGCGCACCGCCACGAACGAGGCGAGCGGCTCCCCATGGGGATCATGAAACCCCACGTGCAGATGCCGTGCCCCCGGGAAAACCGGGCACGCCTCGCGCGCATGGTCACAGACCGTCACCACCAGATCGAACACCTCCCCGCCCATGCTCTCCACATCCTTGGGATGCAGCCCCTCGACAGGCAATCCGGCCAGCCGCAGGGCTTCCAGTGCCCCAGCCGCCACGCCCGGCTGGGGACGGGTTCCGGCCGACACGGCCCGCACCCGTCCCGCCAGATCGGCATTCAACAGCACCTCGGCCATCTGGGACCGACATGAATTGCCCGTGCACAGCACAAGCACACGCTTTTCGTTCTGGTTCATGAGAGGTTCTCTTCCTTTTTTCCGAGTTGGGCCCGCCGCTTGTCCATCGTGCTGCAGCACGCCGTCAGCGGCAGGCACACCGTCGCCGGAGGCGTGGCCATGCCAGCACAGCAGTCCTGGGTCAGGAAGGCAATGAGTGCATCCATGCGGGGATAGTTCGCCGAATAGCGAATGAACCGACCCTCGCGCACCCCCTCGATCAGCCCTGCCCGGCTGAGCTGCGAGAGGTGAAACGACAGCGTGGCCGGCGCCATGCCCAGCCGCTCGCCCACCCCACTCGCATGCAGCCCTGCAGGCCCCGCTTCTACCAACAGACGAAAAATGGCCAGCCGGGATTCATGCCCCAGCGCAGCCAGCAATGCAGCAGCTTCAAACAATTCCATATTTCGATGATAGTCGAATAATCATGCGAAAACCAGCCCTTGCTGCCACGGATACCCCCTTCCCGCAGCCCAGCTTCTTTCCCTCTGCCGCTGCACATACCTTGTGCGTACAATGCCTCTCACCATTGATCTTTTGGACCTCATGGTCTGCCATTTTCCTTGCGACATTCCGTGCCATGACTCTTGCACAGATACCGAGCCATGCGCTCCTCGGGCTCGCCGCCCCGGCCGTCACCGTGGAAGTGCATCTCGCCAACGGCCTGCCCAGTTTCACGCTCGTCGGTCTGGCCGACACCGAAGTCAAGGAAGCCCGCGAACGTGTGCGCAGCGCCATCCAGAACGCAGGACTGGAATTCCCCACCAACAAGCGCATCACCGTCAACCTCGCCCCGGCCGACCTGCCCAAGGATTCAGGCCGCTTCGATCTCCCCATCGCCCTCGGCATTCTGGCCGCCTCTGGCCAGATCGACCGCGAGCGCCTGGGGCGCCACGCCTTTGCCGGCGAATTGTCCCTCTCCGGTGCCCTGCGCCCTGTACGGGGCGCACTGGCCATGGCCGCTGCCCTGTACCGACAGGGATGCGGCACTCCGCTGGTCCTGCCGCCCGGCAGCGCCGAAGAAGCGGCCTGGGTCCCCGGCGCCGAGGTGTACCGTGCACGCCATCTTCTCGATGTCGTCCGTCAGTTCCTGCCATCCGGAAGCTGCCTGACGGCCTCCCAGGCAGACAGCGACCAGCAGGAAAGCGGCTGGACCCGACTCCATGCCCCCGATGCCCTGCCCCAGCCCGACTACCCGGACATGTCCGATGTCAAGGGACAGGCCGCAGCCAAGCGTGCGCTCGAAATCAGTGCCGCAGGCGCCCACAGCCTGCTCATGATGGGCCCCCCCGGATCAGGCAAATCCATGCTGGCCCAGCGCTTCCCGGGTCTGCTGCCAGCCATGACGGCCCGCGAAGCGCTCGAATCCGCCTCCATTGCCAGCCTGGCCGGACACTTCGATCCCGCCCGCTGGGGACAGCGCCCCGTGCGTGCCCCCCACCACACCGCCAGTGCCGTGGCTCTGGTGGGCGGTGGCTCCCCTCCACGCCCCGGCGAAATCAGCCTCGCCCACGAAGCCGTACTCTTTCTCGATGAACTGCCCGAATTTCCCAGGGCAGCCCTGGAAGCCCTGCGCGAGCCCCTCGAAACCGGACGCATCCACATCTCGCGTGCCGCCCAGCAAGCCGAATTTCCTGCCCGATTCCAGCTGCTGGCTGCCATGAATCCCTGTCCCTGCGGCTACCTCGGCAGCGCCGTGCGCGCCTGCCGCTGCACCCCCGACCAGGTGAGTCGCTATCAGGGCAAGCTCAGCGGCCCCCTGCTCGACCGCATCGACCTGCGCGTCGAAGTCGCCGCCGTCCCCCCACAGGATCTCCTCCATGCCCCGCGCGGCGAGCACAGTGCTACCATCCGCGAGCGTGTGACCGCCGCACGCGCCATCGCCCTCGATCGACAAGGCTGCCCCAATGCCCTGCTCGAAGGTGCCCGGCTCGACCAGGTACTGGACCTCACCCCCGAGGCCAGCTCCTTCGTGCAGACAGCCGCTGTCCGTCTGGGCTGGAGCGCCCGCAGCATGCATCGCACCCTGCGCATCGCCCGCACCATTGCCGATCTGGCCGGCGACCCCCGACTCGCTGCCGCCCACATTGCCGAAGCCATCCAGATGCGCCGCGCCCTGCCCGAACGCCTCTGAACGCCCCCCGCTTGGCCGGCACCCGGGCCACATCTCCCTCCCGCCACGCACCGCCCGGTAATGTCTGCCCCGTGCGCCCACTTTCCCCTCCAGCCTCGCCACCGGCTGCATCGGGCCCTCTCTGCATGGCATGGAATGCCTTCCCGATCCGCCAACCACGCCCCACAGATCCACAGACCAAAAAAAAACGCCCTGCAGTGCAGGGCGTTTCCGTGCGGTCCTTGCGGACAGACGCAGGCGGCGGGATCAGACCACGCCGGCCTTCTGAACCAGGCGGGTAGCCACCCAGTTCTTCGTCTTGGACAGCGGACGGCTTTCGGTGATTTCGATGATGTCGCCCACCTTGTACTCGCCATTTTCGTCATGGGCGTGGTACTTGCTGGTCTTGATCATGATCTTGCCGTAGAGCGGGTGCATCACGCGGCGTTCGATCATCACGGTCACCGTCTTGCTGCGCTTGTCGCTCACCACCTTGCCGATCAAGGTGCGCTTGAGGGAGGTTTTTGCTTCCGTCATCTGGTCACTCCTTGATTACTTGGCGGCTTGCTTTTCAGCAAGAATGGTCTTTGCACGTGCGATGTCGCGACGTGTCTGGCGCAGCGTTGCAGTGTTCTGCAGTTGCTGGGTGCCCTTTTGCATGCGCAGATTGAAGTGGGCCTTCTGCAGGTCCTTGACTTCGGCCTCGAGCGCAGCGACGTCCTTGTTGCGCAGATCAGCAGCTTTCATGGTCTATTCCTCCTGATCAAGCGCCCAGCAGGCGCGTTGCGAACACGGTGCGCAGCGGCAGCTTGGCAGCGGCCAGTGCAAAAGCTTCACGTGCCAGTTCCTCGGAAACGCCGACGATCTCGAACAGCATCTTGCCGGGCTGGATTTCAGCGACGTAGTACTCCGGATTGCCCTTGCCGTTACCCATACGGACTTCAGCGGGCTTCTCGGAAATCGGCTTGTCGGGGAAGACACGGATCCAGATGCGACCGCCACGCTTGACGTGACGGGAGATCGCACGACGTGCGGCCTCGATCTGGCGGGCGGTCAGACGGCCGCGGTCGGTGGACTTCAGACCGAAGTCACCGAACGCCACGGTATTGCCACGAGTGGCGATACCGGTGTTGCGGCCTTTCTGCTCTTTACGATACTTTCTGCGTGCAGGTTGCAGCATGTTGTTTCTCCTGGATCAACCGAACGGGATTATTCGGCTGCAGTACCGTCTGCTGCTGCAGCAGGCGCGTTTTCCTTGCGGACGCGCTTAACGGCGGACTTGGCTTCGGCACCAGAGGCTTCGCTCGGCTTGTCGCTGCCATCGGCGGGAGCGGTGTTGCCGGGGCCGGCCACGCGGCGGGTGCGCGGACGGTCGTTGCCACGGCCATCACGACGGCCGCGCGGACGACGCTCGTCATCCGGACGGGGCGTGCTGTCGAGCGAGGGCACATCGTTGCGGCCCAGGGTATCACCCTTGTAGACCCACACCTTGACGCCGATGACGCCGTAGGTGGTGTGTGCTTCGCTCACGCCGTAGTCAATGTCGGCACGCAGCGTATGCAGAGGCACGCGGCCTTCGCGATACCACTCGGTGCGGGCGATTTCGATGCCGTTCAGACGACCGGCGGACATGATCTTGATGCCCTGGGCGCCCATGCGCATGGCGTTCTGCATGGCGCGCTTCATGGCGCGGCGGAACATGATGCGCTTTTCGAGCTGCTGCGTGATGGAATCGGCGATCAGCTTGGCATCGACTTCGGGCTTGCGCACTTCCTCGATGTTCACGGCGACCGGAACGCCCAGCATGGCGTTCAGTTCCTTCTTCAGGTTCTCGATGTCCTCACCCTTCTTGCCGATCACCACACCCGGACGGGCAGAGTAGATCGTGATGCGGGCGCTCTTGGCAGGACGCTCGATCAGGATGCGGGCAACGGAGGCGTTCTTGAGCTTCTTGCCCAGGTATTCACGCACCTTGACGTCTTCGGCCAGCATGCCGGCGAAGTCGCGGTTGTTGGCATACCAGCGGCTGTTCCAGTTGCGGGTCACCGCCAGGCGGAAACCGGTAGGATGGATTTTCTGTCCCATTGCTTACACCTCTTCGTTGCCAACAGTCACATACACATGGCATGTGGGCTTGCTGATGCGGTTGCCGCGGCCTTTTGCGCGGGCGGTGAAGCGCTTGAGCGTGGGACCCTGCTCGACGTAGATGGTCTTGACCTTCAGTTCGTCGATATCGGCTCCATCGTTGTGCTCGGCGTTGGCAATGGCGGATTCGAGCGCCTTCTTGATGATCACGGCAGCTTTCTTCTGCGTGAACGTCAGGATGTTGAGCGCCTGATCGACCTTCTTGCCGCGAATCATGTCGGCGACCAGACGGCCCTTGTCGACCGACAGACGGACGCCACGAACAATTGCACGTGTTTCCATGGTCTTTCCTTATTTCTTCGCTTTTTTGTCTGCCGCGTGACCCTTGTAGGTACGGGTCAGGGCAAATTCACCCAGCTTGTGGCCAACCATCTGGTCAGTCACATAGACGGGCACGTGCTGCTTGCCGTTGTGCACGGCGATCGTCAGACCGATGAACTCGGGCAGGATCATGGAGCGACGCGACCAGGTCTTGACGGGCTTCTTGTCTTTGGTTTCGATGGCCTTTTCAACCTTGGCCATCAGGTGATGGTCAACAAATGGACCCTTTTTGAGAGAACGAGCCATTGTCTACCCCTTATTTCTTGCGACGCGACACAATCATGGACTGCGTGCGGCGATTGTTGCGAGTACGGTAACCCTTGGTGAGGTTGCCCCAAGGATCGACAGGCGCCATACCAGTACCGGTACGTCCCTCGCCACCACCGTGCGGGTGGTCGATAGGGTTCATGGCCACGCCGCGGACGGTCGGACGGATACCCATCCAGCGCTTCACGCCGGCCTTGCCAAGTTGACGCAGGCTGTGTTCTTCGTTGGCCACTTCACCGATGGTGGCGCGGCATTCGATGTGGATCTTGCGCACTTCGCCCGAACGCATGCGGACCTGTGCGTAGATGCCTTCACGGGCCAGCAGAGTGGCCGAAGCACCAGCGGAACGCGCGATCTGTGCACCCTTGCCCGGCTTGAGCTCGATGCAGTGAATCGTGGAACCGACGGGAATGTTGCGGATCGGCAGGGTGTTGCCCACGCGGATCGGAGCTTCGGAGCCGCTCACGATGCTGGAACCGACTTGCAGATTGCGCGCGGCAATGTGGTAGCGGCGTTCGCCATCGGCGTAGCACACCAGCATGATGTGCGCAGTGCGGTTCGGGTCGTACTCGATGCGCTCGACCTTGGCGACGATGCCGTCCTTGTCGTTGCGCACGAAGTCCACCACGCGGTAGTGGTGACGATGACCGCCACCCTTGTGGCGCACGGTGATGTGCCCGTTGTTGTTGCGACCGGCCTTCTGGTACTGAGGCTCGAGCAGGGGACCGAAACCGGCGCCCTTGTGCAGATGGTCACGGGTAACCTTGACGACATGGCGGCGGCCAGCGGAGGTCGGTTTGATCTGGATGACAGCCATTATGCAGCCTCCCCTGACAGGTTCAGTTCAGAACCTTCCTTGAGCGTGACGTAGGCCTTGCGCACGTTGTTACGGCGACCGATGGTACGGCCGAAACGCTTGACCTTGCCCTTGGTGTTGACCACGGACACGCCCGTCACTTCCACTTTGAACATCAGTTCCACGGCAGCCTTGATTTCGGGCTTGGTGGCATCCTGCATCACCTTGAAGGTGACAGCATTGGATTGCTCGGCTGCCATCGTGGCCTTTTCGGACACGACAGGTGCCAGCAGCACGGCCATCAGGCGGCCTTCGTCGAATTTCTTGGTGCTCATGCGAACATCTCCTGCAGCTTGCCGAGAGCGCCCTTGGTGACGAGCACTTTGCGGTAGAAGACCAGCGACAGCGGATCGACGTAGCGGGGCTCGACGACCAGGACGTTGGGCAGATTGCGGGAAGCCAGGTACAGGTTCTCGCCCACTTCCTCGGCGATCACGAGAACGGAGGAATCGAGGTTCATCGCCTTGAACTTGGACACCAGACCCTTGGTCTTGGGGCTGTCCACATCCAGGGAATCGACCACGGCCAGACGGCCGTCACGCACGAGCTGCGACAGGATCACAGACATGCCGACGCGGTACATCTTCTTGTTGAGCTTCTGTGCGAAGTTCTCTTCGGGGCCGTTCGGGAATGCACGACCGCCTCCACGCCACAGCGGAGAAGACGTCATACCGGCACGGGCATTGCCGGTACCCTTCTGCTTGAAGGGCTTCTTGGTGGAGTGACGGACCTCGGTACGGTCCTTTTGCTTGCGGGTGCCCTGACGCGCGTTGGCCTGATAGGCCACCACGATCTGGTGCACGAGGTCTTCGTTGTAGTCGCGACCAAACACGGTGTCGTTGGCATCGACCTTGGCAGAAGACTGGCCCTGTTCGTTCAGGAGTTCGATCTGCATCACTTGGCTCCTTCAGCAGCTTTGGCCTTGACCGCCGGACGGACGGACACGAAACCACCCTTGGCGCCAGGAACGGCACCCTTGATCAGCAGCAGCTGACGGGCTTCGTCGATACGCACGACGGACAGGTTCTGGACCGTGACGGTTTCGTCGCCGAGGTGACCGGTCATCTTCTTGCCGGGGAACACGCGACCCGGATCCTGGGCCATGGAGATGGAACCCGGAACATTGTGCGAACGGCTGTTACCGTGAGAAGCGCGCTGGGAACCGAAGTTGTGGCGCTTGATGGTACCTGCGTAGCCCTTGCCGATCGAGGTGCCCTGCACGTCGACCACCTGGCCCACGCTGAACAGCTCGGCTGCAGGCAGGGTTGCGCCTGCGGGGTACTTGCCGGCAACCTCATCGGTCACGCGGAATTCCTGGGTGATTTCACCGGCTTCGACGCCGGCCTTGGCCAGATGGCCAGCCTGGGGCTTGGTGACGCGGGAGGCGCGACGCTTGCCATAGGTGACCTGCAGAGCCACGTAGCCATCGTTGGCTTCGGTCTTGACCTGGGACACGCGGTTGTTGGACACGTCGACCACCGTGACGGGAATGGCATCCCCTTCATCGGTGAAGACACGCATCATGCCCACCTTGCGGCCCAGCAAACCCAAGTGTTTGCTCAGACTCATTGTTTTCTCCGTAACTTTCACCACGACCAACTGCAATTGGCTGACCGCGTGTTGATGTGAAAGACTGTTGATGAAACTTCGCGCCCCATGGATTGCGCGCACAAAATCAGCTCGCAAGGGACACGAAGCTGACAATTGTAGAGGGGCTGCCATTCTTTTGCAAGCGCCGTGTTTCTGCCTGCGTGCCAGAAGGCAGCGAGATGTGGTGCGGCAGCCGCAGCAGCGCACGCCGCGCTTGGGAGCGCGCAAGAAAAAAGGCCGGTGATCGCTCACCGGCCCGAAGGGTCCTGGTCGGCTTCCGGCCGAAGCCGGAAGCGGGGGACGTGCCGCTTACTGCAGCTTGATCTCGACGTCGACACCTGCAGGCAGGTCGAGCTTCATGAGCGCGTCCACCGTCTTGTCGGTGGGATCGACGATGTCCATCAGGCGCTGGTGGGTGCGGATCTCGAACTGGTCGCGGCTCGACTTGTTGACGTGCGGCGAACGCAGGATGTCGAAACGCTTCATGCGCGTCGGCAGGGGCACGGGACCCTTGACGATGGCGCCGGTGCGCTTGGCAGTGTCGACGATCTCGGCAGCGGACTGGTCGATCAGCTTGTAGTCGAAGGCCTTGAGGCGGATGCGGATTTTCTGCTTGGACATGTGC
>NZ_JBNGEN010000015.1:0-15874 GCF_049977365.1 Brachymonas moutaii (nom. illeg.)
AGTGTCACCTCCACCAGCACCGACGCCATCAACGGCAGCCAGCTCTACGCCACCAACCAGGCGGTGACCCAGCTGCAGAACGGCGGGGCCGGTCCGGTGCAGTACGCCAATTCGGGGTCCACCACCTCGAACGGCGGCACGCCCACCAACACCCTCACGCTGGTGGGTGCGGACAGCTCTTCGCCCGTCACGCTGACCAATGTGGCGCCGGGTGAGGTCTCCTCCACCAGCACGCAGGCAGTCAATGGCGCACAGCTCTACCAGACCAACCAGGCCGTGAACACCCTTGGTAACCAGGTGAGCGCTCTGGGCAACCAGATCGGCAACGTGGATCGCAATGCCAGCGCCGGCACAGCCAGCGCCATGGCCTCTGCCGGTCTGCCGCAGGCCTATCTGCCGGGCAAGAGCATGGCAGCAGTGGCAGGTGCCACCTACCGCGGCCAGTCGGCCATGGCGGTCGGTGTGTCCACCATCACCGACAACGGCAAGTGGGTGTTCAAGGGCAGCCTCAACAGCAACACCCGCGGCTACGTCGGTGCCACCATCGGTGCCGGCTTCCAGTGGTAAGGACCAGCGCCATGACACAGGCATCGCATCATCAGAAAGGGAACGGCTTCATCATGAAAAAATCGATTGCACTCATGGCCCTGGCCTGCGCAGGCGCGGCCTCGATGCTCGCAGGCTGCACCTATGCGGTCAGCCACGGCATCACCGACCAGGGTACGGCCAGGGAAGTGGTCTTCCCCAAGGCCGAGGACACCAGTGGTGTGCCTGAAGGGGTCTTCCCGAACGTCGAGAATCTGCGCAAGATCGGCAAGGGCGTGACCAAGGACGACCTCTACCATCTGGTGGGACGTCCGCACTTCAGCGAAACCCATGGCGCCCGGGAATGGGACTATCTCTTCAAGTTCCGGGATGTGCCGGACGGGCCGGTCACGGTCTGCCAGTACAAGGTCATCTTCGACAAGGACATGAAGGGCCAGTCCTTCTACTGGATGCCCGAGGGCTGTGCGGCACGGGTGAATGGCGCTGTACCTGCACCTCGCGCCGAGGTGGTGCATCTGCAGGCGGATGCGCTGTTTCCGCTGGGCAAGGGGGGCGCAGCCGACCTGAATGCCAAGGGACGCACGGAGCTCGATGCCCTGGCCGCCGATGTGGTGGCCCATCGCCCGCAGGCGCATGTGACGGTGACCGGACATACCGATCGTCTGGGGCAGGCGGCCGCCAACCAGCGGCTGTCCCTGCAGCGGGCCGAGACGGTGCGACAGCATCTGATCGCCAAGGGGGTGCCTGCCGACCATATCGTGGCCGAAGGCAAGGGCTCCAGCCAGCCTGTTTCCCACTGCGGCCGCAGCCTCAAGGGGGCGGCGCTGGTATCCTGTCTGGCACCGGATCGTCGCGTGGATGTGACCATCACGCAACCCTGATGCCGGCGCTGCCCGCAGGGCCTGTCTGACAAGGCAGGCCGGGCGGGATGTCGCCAGCCCCGTACCGCGCGCCCGCGCAGACCCTGGAGTCTGCCGGGCGCGCTGCTTTTGACGCCTCCTCTTTCCCGGTGTGCAGAGAGGGCGATGAGCTCAGGAGGACAAGGGCTCGGGCCGGATGCGCATGGCCAGCGTGACGCCTGCGATCAGGCAGGCGATGCCGGTCAGGGTGGGAAGGGCGGGCCATTCCTGGCGCAGCACGAAGGCATAGGCCAGGGCCGAGAGGGTCTCGAAGACGATCATCGGGCCCAGCAGGGTGGTGGGGAGCCGCTGGCTGGCGGCATTCCACAGCAGGGTGCCGAGCCATGAACACAGCAGCCCGATGGTGAGCATCAGGCCGGCAAAGACCAGCGGGCGCGGCCCCAGGGGCAGGGCAAAGCCAGGCTGGGCCACGGCCAGAACCGCGCTGACGCTTCCGTAGGCCAGGCAGGCAAGCGGCAGGGTGACCAAGCCCTGCGCGGTGGCCCAGGTGGTGGGGCTCTGGTCGGGGTGGGCCCGCATCCAGCGGGCGTTGCGCAGGGGATACCAGGTCCAGCATCCGAGGGCCAGCACGGCCAGGGCCAGGCCGCTGGCGTAGCGCCAGCCCCAGGCCGGGGCGTGGCCGCCGCGCAGCTCGGTCAGGTTGACGAGCAGCAGCCCGGACAGGATCAGCAGCAGCGGCAGCGCCAGGCGCTTCCAGGGGAGGTGGCCTTCCTGCTGGCCGTAGAGCCAGTTGGCGCTCAGGCTCATCACCACCGGCAGCGTGCCGATGATCATGGTGGACACGGGGGCGCCGGTGCGCTGGATGGCGCTGGCAAGGCAGAAGTAGTAGAGCAGGTTGCCCACCAGGGTGAGGCGGGTGGCCTCGATCCAGTCGGAGGCGTGCAGGCCGCGCAGGCGGGCCCGGTCATGCCAGGCGAGCGGCAGCGCGACCAGACCGAAGGCCACGTAGCGCCCGGCCGATTGCAGGGCGGCCGGGTAGTCGGGCACGATCAGGGGACCGACGAAGACCAGTCCCCAGAGCAGCCCCGCGCCCAGGGCGTAGAGAATGCCGATGCCCATGCTGGAGTGCGTGTGCGCTCGTGCAGTCAGCCGCCCACCGGCAGGGAGAGCCGGGGCGCGGCGCAGCCGCAGAGACAGGAGCGGCTGCCAGAGCGCCGCACCGGGGCGCTTTGCACGGTGGGCATCAGGCGTCCTTGCGCAGGTGGGCGCCGATCAGTCCGGCGAGCGCGAACATGTTGGCGCGGTCGGTGCCGAGCACGGCACGCAGGGCGGCATCGGGCACGATGGTGCGCTTGTCCTGCGGGTCCTGCAGCTGGTGGGTCTTGATGTAGTCCCAGAGCTTTTTCATGGCCTGCGGGCGCGAGACCAGATCGGGACCAATGACGGCCGCGAGCGCCGCATCGGGGTGCAGCGTGCCTGCCGCAGGGGTGCGGGCAGGCTTGGTGGCGGTGCCGGTGGCCTTGCGGCGGGGCGTGGCCGGGGTCTTGGCTCCACGGGCAGCAGGAGCAGCGGCCTTGGCGGTCGGCTTGGCGGCACTGCGGGCCGAAGGACGTGCGCCGGGGCGCGGCTCGAAGCCGAACACGACCTTGCCGGCGGCGGCATCCCACTGCAGGAAGGCCTTGAAGGGGCGGCGCGTCTTGTTGGAGACGAACTTGTCGAGCAGGTCGGTGCGGCCTTCGACGAGGAGCTTGGCGAGCTGCTCGTGGTCGATGGGCTGCTGCAGGATCACGGTGCCGGTCTTGAAGGTGCAGCTCGGCGTGGGATGGGCGACGGTGGGAACGGCCTTTTCGCAGACGTAGTTGCTGCCGTGCTCGACCACGTTGCTGCCGCAGATGGGACATTTGCCGAGCACCTGGGCCTCGGCAAAGTCGGCCAGTGTGCCGGAGTCGGTGTCCTCTTCCTTGCCGAAGTCGAATTCGAGCCGGTAGTTGTGGGTGTCGTCGTCCAGCACCAGCTGGAGCTCGGCCGTGAAGGGCCAGCCCGCCTTGCTGCGGAAGCCTTCGAGCGGGCCGATGCGGTGGTCGCGCAGCAGCTGCTCGACCTCGGCCACGTCAAAGGTGCGTCCGCCGGGGGTCTTGGAGATGGAAAATCCGCAGCCGTGGTGTTCGCCGGCTTCGTCGCCTGCGGTGCTGTCGGGGCGTCCGGTGCAGGCATAGCGGCGGTAGTTCTCCTTGACCACGCCGCCGCAGTGGGGGCAGGGGGTCTGCAGGGTGGCGTAGTTGCCGGGCACGGTGTCGCGGTCGTATTCCTTGGCCTTGCGCACGATGTGCTCGGTCATGGCCGCGATTTCCTGCATGAAGGCTTCGCGGCTCAGGCGGCCCTGTTCCATCTGGGCGAGCTTGTATTCCCACTCGCCGGTGAGTTCGGGGTGGGTGAGCTCGGCCACTTCGAGTCCCCGCAGCAGGGTCATGAGCTGGAAGGCCTTGGCGGTGGGAATGAGCTCGCGCCCTTCGCGCAGCAGGTATTTCTCGGAGAGCAGGCCTTCGATGATGGCGGCGCGGGTGGCTGGCGTGCCCAGCCCCTTTTCCTGCATGGCCTCGCGCAGTTCGTCGTCGTCGACGAGCTTGCCGGCCCCTTCCATGGCGCCGAGCAGCGTGGCTTCGGAGTAGCGGGCCGGGGGGCGGGTGTGCAGGCCCTTGGCCTCGGTGTGTTCGGTGCGCACGAGCTCGCCCTCGCGTACGGGCACGAGGTGCTTGCCGTCCTTGCCTTCGTCGCCGGTTTCGGAGGCGGCTTCCTTGCCGTAGATGGCGAGCCAGCCGGGCTGCACGAGCACCTTGCCGTCGCTGCGGAAGTGGTGGCTCACGGCGGGGCGGCCAGCTCCTGCGGCGGCGCCATCCCCGTCCGCCGGGACCGAGACGGTGCTGGTGCGGGTGGTGACCATGAACTCGGCGCTGGGGAAGAACACCGCCATGAAGCGGCGCACCACCAGGTCATAGAGCTTGCGCTCGGCCTCGCTCAGGGCACCGGGAGCCTGCAGGGTGGGAATGATGGCAAAGTGGTCGCTCACCTTGCTGTTGTCGAACACGCGCCGGCTGTGCCGGATGTAGCCCTTGTCGATGGCCGTCTGCGCAAACGGGGCCAGGTGGCGCATGTCGCTTGCGGAGAGCATGCCGAAGGTCTTGTGCACCACGCTCAGGTAGTCCTCGGGCAGGTGGCGCGAGTCGGTTCGCGGGTAGGTGAGGGCCTTGTGGCGCTCGTACAGGCTCTGGGCGAGCGAGAGGGTGGTCTTGGCCGAGAAGCCGAACTTGCCGTTGGCCTCGCGCTGCAGGCTGGTGAGGTCGAACAGCAGCGGGCTGGCCTGGGTGGCGTGGCGGCTTTCCTCGGTGACGCTGGCGGCGCGGCCGCGCACGGCCGTGGCAATGGCCTGGGCGTCGCGGGCGTTCCAGAGGCGGTCGGCACGGGCTTCGGGGTCGGTGCCTTTCTTCCACTGCGGATCGAACCACTTGCCCATGTAGTCGCCGGCTTCGGCCTGGAAGGTGGCGTGCACTTCCCAGTAGTCGCGACTCACGAAGGCGCGGATTTTTTCCTCGCGCTCGACCACGATGGCCAGCGTGGGGGTCTGCACCCGGCCCACCGTGGTGAGAAAGAAGCCGCCGTCGCGCGAGTTGAAGGCCGTCATGGCACGGGTGCCGTTGATGCCCACCAGCCAGTCCGCCTCGCTGCGGCTGCGGGCTGCGTCTGCGAGGCCCTGCATGTCGCTGTCGCGGCGCAGGTGGTCGAAGCCGTCCCGAATGGCCTGCGGCGTCATGCTCTGCAGCCACAGACGGCGCACGGGCTTGCCCAGCGGCTTGCTGCCGCCGGCGTACTGCTCGATGAGGCGGAAGATCAGTTCGCCCTCGCGTCCCGCGTCACAGGCGTTGATGAGGTCGGTCACATCCTTGCGGCGGGCCAGCTTGACCACGGCGTTGAGCCGGGACTTGGTCTTGTCCACCGGCTTGAGGTCGAAGTGGGGCGGGATCACCGGCAGGTGCGCGAAGCTCCACTTGCCGCGCTTGACGTCGTAGGCCTCGGGAGCCTGGATCTCCACCAGGTGGCCGACGGCGCTGGTGACGAGGTAGTGCGCGTTCTCGAAGTAATCGTCGTGCTTGTCGAACTTGCCAGCCACCGGGGTGAGGGCGCGCACGATGTCCTGCGCGACCGAGGGCTTTTCGGCAATGACGAGAGATTTGCTCATGGCAGTGTGTGTCGGGATGGAGGGGTGTTCCGGAGGGGCGCGGCGCAGGGCGGCCTTCTCCTACAATGGCCGCAGACCGTGTCGCGCGGGCCGCAGCGCATGCAGGAGGCATGGGCCGGCCGTTCGGCCGCATTATTCCCTTTTTCTAAATTAGCACAGAGTCGCGGTCGAAATAATTCACGCCGCCGCACAGGCTCTGTGTGCAATCTCCGTCATTGTCCGCCATGTCCTCGCTGTCCCTGCAGTGGCCGTCCGAGACGCTCTGGAGCCAGATCGAGCCCCTGTGGCCCGGCTTCAGCGTCGAGGTGCAGCCCGAACTCACCTCTACCAACACCGTCCTCATGGAACGCGCCCGCGATGGACACCTGCAGCCCACGCTGCTCGTGGCCGAGCGGCAGACTGCGGGCCGTGGGCGTCTGGGCCGGCACTGGGCCCCCTCGCCCCCCGGGCAGGCACTCACCTTCTCCATGGGGGTGCCGCTCGGGAGCGGGGATCTCTCCGGGCTGTCGCTCATGGTGGGCTGCAGCGTTGCAGCAAGTCTCGATCCGCAGCATCGGCAGGAGCTGCGCATCAAGTGGCCCAACGACCTCTGGTACCACCAGCGCAAGCTGGTGGGCATTCTGGTGGAGGTCTGCCTCGTGGGGCAGGAGCGCTATGTGGTGGTGGGCGTGGGCATCAACATCGCGGCCGTGGGGGCTTTGCCGCCGCCCGAGCCGGGCCGTCCCGCGCCCCAGCCTCCGGCCTGCGTGCAGGAGTGGGAGCCCGATGCCACGGCGCCCGGCATTCTGGCGCGTGTGGCGCCGGCCCTGGCGCAGGCCCTGGCACAGTTCGCCCGTGCGGGATTTGCCCCGTGGCAGGCCCGGTTTGCGGCACGCGATGCCCTGGCAGGGCAGGCCGTGTGGCTCTCCGACGGCAGTGTGGGCACGGCCTGCGGCGTGAGCGAGCGCGGCGGACTGCGGGTGCGCATCGAGCAGCCCGGGGTGGCGCCGGCCGTGCGGGAAGTGCTCAGCGACGAGATCAGCGTGCGGCCCCTGCCGCCGTCCGGCGGGCGCATTCTGAGCACGGATGCATCCGCATGAGTCCGTTCCCTGCCTGTGCGGCAAGGGGCGCGTAGGGCACAATGCCCACTGAAAGGAAGGTGTTTGCCCATGTTGCGCTGGCTGTTTGCCCTGGTTCTGCTGCTCAATGTTGCCTGGTATGCGTGGGCACATGCCTGGCTGGCGCCCGTGGGGCTTGCGCCGGTGCCGCCCGGCGAACCCGAGCGGCTGCAGCAGCAGGTGCGGCCCGAGCGCATGCGCATTCTCAAGGACACGCCGGCCAATGTGCCGCATCCGGTGCCGAGTGTGCCGGCTGCCCCTGCACCGGCCGCCGCTCCCGAACCCAGGGCCGAAGCGCCCGCGCAGGACGCCGCGCCGGTGGCGGCACCCGTGTCCGCTGCGGCGCGAGTGCCCGTGGTGCACCGGCGGCTGGCGGCTCCGGTGGGGATGCGTCCGGCCTCGGCGGCATCGGGCGCAGTGGTGCGCCGCCGTCGGCCCCGCGTGCGGCCCCATGCCTCTGCGGCGGTGCCCCGGCCCGCCCGGCCCGCAAGGCCGGCTCCCGCACCGGCTGCCGCTCAGCCCTGAGCACCCATACCCCCGGGCCGGTATCGGGTCGTGCATGCGCGCGCGGCCCGGTGCAGGATGTCCGGATGGTTGAATGGAGGAGATGGATTCCATGATGACGACTTTTCAGCCACAGCCTCTGACCGTGCATGCCATGGACTGGCAGCCCGCCCTGGCGGAACTGGCCGCTGGTGCGGTGTCCGCTGCAGGCGCGGCCGATGCGGCAATCGAGGCATGGGCAGAGCGCTGCCGTGCCGATCTGGAGGCGGCCCTGCCCGGGCAGCAGCATCTGGTGCTGGCCCATCCCGGAGCCGTGCGGGAGGCAGCGCGCGTGTACCTGAGCAGTCCGCAGGCGCAGGGCTGGCTGCATTCCCCGCTCGCAGGCGGGCCCGGCGCGCCGCACTGGAGCGCCCGTGCCGCGGATGCCCTGTACATGGCGGCGCTGCAGGCGCAGGAGCACGGCTTCTGTGCAGCCGACTGCGGCGTGCTGGGCATGATGGGGGCACTGGCCAGCATCGAGGCCCTGGATCAGGCGCTGCCGCTGGCCTTCACGGGGGCACGGCGGCATTTTCCGCTGCTCGGGGCGGCCCGGGCGCAGGCGTTCCAGGCGCTCCCGCGCAGCGTCCATGCGGCAGGCCATCCGCACGGGCTGTATGCCGTCATGGGCGATGCCGACTGGGTGCTGCGCGCGCTCGATCTGGGCGTGCGGGTGGTGCAGCTGCGCGTCAAGCACCCGGAGGCCGGCCAGCTCGATGCCGACGTGGCGCGCTGCGCCGAGGCGGCCGCGCGGCATGGAGCGCTGCTCTACATCAACGACCACTGGCAGGCGGCCCTGCGCCATGTGCTCTACCGCAACGGCCACGGCATTCATGGGGTGCATCTGGGGCAGGAGGATCTGCAGACCCTCTCCGATGCCGATCTCGACCGCATCCAGCTCGCCGGCCTGCGGCTGGGGGTGAGCACGCACAGCCTCTGGGAGCTGGCCCGCGCCCTGCGCGTCCGGCCCAGCTACGTGGCCTGTGGGCCGGTGCACGCCACCACCACCAAGGACATGCCCTGGGTGCCGCTGGGCGATGCGAACGTGGCCTGGTGGGCGCACCTTGTGCATGACGAGGCGGGGGCCGATCACCCCGCACTGCCGCTGGTGGCCATCGGGGGCATGACGCCGCAGCGGGCCCGCGCGGCTGCTGCCGCCGGAGCCGATCTGGTGGCGGTGGTGAGCGCCCTGACCACGGCAGCCGACTCCGCACAGGCCGTGGCGGCCCTGCGCGAGGCCATCGCCCAGGGGCAGGCCGTGCGCACCGAGACGCCGGCACCGGCCTGGCCGCTGCCCACGCTGGTGCGCTGAACGATCGCGCCCCACGCCCCGTCTGATGCAGGCCATGTGCGCATCAGGGGGGTGTGCCTCCGGGCCTGTTTCTTGGCCCTGCTTCAGCCCTCCCTGCAGCACTGTGCGTGCAGCCGCAGTGCTCAGTCCCGCGTGTACACGAGGGGGTGGCTGGCGGCTTCTTCGGGGCTCATGCTCTCGGTGCCGATGCGTTCCAGCGTGTTGCGGCCCACGCGCAGGCGGGCGCTTTCGTCCTTGGAGGCCAGAATGATCACCGTGCGCGAGGCGTCCCAGCGGAAGCGCGCCGAACTGGTGAAGGTGTAGGGCCTGCCGCGCCGGAGCATGGTGGTGGTCAGGCTGTAGGTCATGTTGGGCCGCAGGGTGAGCGCCAGCTCCATGCCCCTGCAGGAGCCGGGGGCGGCGTGCGGGCACACGGGGTCATGGGCGCGATAGCGCCCGACCCAGGCCGGCAGGTCGCTGCCGGGTGTCGTCCGCACGGGCGGGGCACGGCGGACATGGGTGTCGGGAGTGGGAGCGGGGGTGCCACAGGCGGCCAGGAGCAGGCTCGACAGGGCGGCAGCCCACCAGCCGCGAAAACGGGTGATTCGGGACAGCATGATCGGTCAGCAGGAAACAGGCCCGCGCGGCCGGCACACACACCGGCCCCGGAACGGGCCACACAGCATGAAAATGGATGGAGGGGTGGCTGCCGGCACCATCGGCACGGGCATGCATCGGGGGCACCGGCTCCATGGGCGATTACACCATGCAGGCGCCGCGACCTCCGGCCCTGTTGCGACTCGCAACATATTGCGGCAGGGCACAATGGCAGGCTGCGGCGCCGAAGCGGTGCCGCGAGGTTCCCTGTCCATGGCCCTCTCGCGCCATGGCCATCTCCATGGCCTTTGCCGTTTCCATTTCCGTATGGCTGCCTTCCCTGCTGCCGGAGCACTGTCTGTCCATGTCTGCCGATCTGTCCCCGTCGTCCTTCCGTCCTGCCCGCATCGGCATCGTCAGTGCCATGCATGCCGAGCTTTCGGCCGTGATCGAACGGTTGCCCGACGAGCGCCGCAGCGTCACCGGCGGGCGCAGCTTCTGGCAGGGGCACTGGCATGGCCATGAGGTGGTGGCTGTGCGTTCGCGCATCGGCAAGGTGGCAGCAGCCACCACGGCCACCGCGCTGATTGCGCAGTACGGGGTGGACTGCATGGTCTTTACCGGCGTGGCCGGCGGGCTCGCCCGGGACGTGCGGGTGGGGGACATGGTGGTGGCCCACAGCCTGCTGCAGCACGACATGAACGCCTCGCCGCTGTTCGCGCCCTACGAGGTACCGCTCTATGGGCGCTCGCGCTTTCCCGTCGATGCGCTGCTCTCGCGTGCGCTGGTGGAGGCGGCGCACAGCGTGCTGGCCCATCCGCACGACACGCTGGGCAGCGAGGCGGTGGCGGAATTCGATCTGCAGGCGTCGCGCGTGCACGAGGGGCTCATCCTGAGCGGCGACCGCTTCGTCGCCACGAGCGCCGAGAGCGCTGCCCTGCGCGAGGCGCTGCCCGATGGCCTGTGCGTGGAAATGGAGGGCGCGGCCGTGGCGCAGGTCTGCCATGACTATGGCCTGCCGTTTGCCGCCCTGCGCACCATCAGCGACCGTGCCGACGACGACGCCCATGCCGATTTCACCCGCTTTGTCGACCGCGTGGCCAGCCGCTACAGCGTGGCCGTGCTCGACGCCTGGCTGCGCGCACTGCCGGCGGGGGGACCGCAGGGCGCTGCCCGGCTGGTGTCCTGACGCGCTGCTGCGCTGCCGGGCGGGAAGTCCGGGAGCATGCCGGTGGAGTCCGCAGGTGCCGATGTGGCCACCGGGGTCTTTCGGGCGCCGGCCCGGCGGCAGAGTGTCATGGGAATGACACCCGGCGGGGCAGGGCTTGTCCGACAATGTCTGCTGAGCCCCTGACACGCGCCGGACAGGGCCCTGCGGGGTTTTCGGGTGCGCAGGCGGCCTGCCGACCAGGGCATGGGCCCCGGCCGTACCGGAGAACTCCATGCCGTTGGCCTTTCGGGCATCGTTTGCCCATTTTCTGCGTACCCGCCACTTTGCGCGCCATTTCCGGCGCTTTGTCCTGGCCGATGTGTCGGCGGCGCATCCGGGCGCGCACAGCCTGCCGCCCGATCTGTCGGCCGGCATGCTGGCCGCTTCCGATGCCGGGGCGGCCGAGCTGCTCACGCAGCTGGGCAGCCAGCCCGGCGGACTCACGCAGGCCCAGGCGGACGCCGTGCGCGAGCGCACCGGGCCCAACGAGATCCAGCAGGAAAAGCCGCTGCCCTGGTGGCATCACCTGTGGCACTGCTACAGCAACCCGTTCAATCTGCTGCTCACCGTGCTCGCGGGGGTGTCCTGGTCCACCGACGACATGCGCGGCGCCATCGTGATCGGCACCATGGTGGTGTTCTCCACGCTGCTGCGCTTCTGGCAGGAGGCCCGCTCCAACCGCGCGGCCGATGCCCTCAAGGCCCTGGTCAGCAACACGGCCACCGTGATGCGTCCCGACCCGGTGGCCGAGGTGCAGCCCGATGCCGAGCGCTACTTCGGAGTGCGCCTGCAGGCCCAGGGCCCCCAGCGGCTGGAGGAGCCGCTGCACGCGCTGGTGCCCGGCGACATCGTGGTGCTGGCTGCGGGCGACATGATCCCGGCCGACTGCCGGGTGCTCACGGCCAAGGACCTGTTCATCAACCAGTCCGCCATGACGGGCGAATCCCTGCCGATCGAGAAATTCCCCACCCTGCGCCGCGCGGCCACCGGCGAGGTGCTGGAGCGCGAGAACCTGGTCTTCATGGGCACCAACGTGGTGTCGGGTTCGGCCACCGCCGTGGTGGTGCACACGGGGGCGCACACCTACTTCGGGGCGCTGGCCGGGCGCGTCACGGCGACCAACCGGGCTCCCACTTCGTTCCAGACGGGGGTCAACCAGGTGAGCTGGCTGCTCATCCGCTTCATGCTCGTCATGGTGCCGGTGGTGCTGCTTCTCAACGGCTTCACCAAGGGCAACTGGACCGAGGCGCTGCTGTTTGCGCTGTCGGTGGCGGTGGGCCTCACGCCCGAGATGCTGCCCATGATCGTGACCTCGACCCTGGCCAAGGGGGCGGTGTTTCTCTCGCGCAAGAAGGTCATCGTCAAGCGGCTCGACGCGATCCAGAATTTCGGCGCCATGGACGTCCTCTGCACCGACAAGACCGGCACGCTCACGCAGGACCGCATCTTCCTCGCCCGCCACGTCGATGTGTGGGGGCAGGATTCGGACGAGGTGCTGGAATTCGCCTACCTCAACAGCTACTACCAGACCGGCCTCAAGAACCTGCTGGACGTGGCCGTGCTCGCCCATGCCGACGATCTCCGCGCCCTCGACCCCGCACACCGCTATGCCAAGGTCGACGAGATCCCCTTCGACTTCACCCGCCGGCGCATGTCGGTGGTGGTGGCCACCCCCGCGCACGACCACCTGCTCATCTGCAAGGGCGCGGTGGAGGAGGTGCTGTCCATCTGCACCTCGGTGCGGCACGGGCAGGAGGAGCAGCCCCTCACGCCGGAGCTGCTCGCGTGCATCCGCAAGGTGACGGCCGACCTCAACGAGGAGGGCATGCGCGTGGTGGCCGTGGCGGGCCGGCGCACGCCCGGCACCCAGACCACCTACGGCCTTGCCGACGAGGCGGGGCTCACGCTCGCGGGCTATGTGGCCTTTCTCGATCCGCCCAAGGAATCCACCGCCCCTGCCCTGCGCGCACTGGCCGCGCATGGCGTGGAGGTCAAGGTGCTCACGGGCGACAACGACCTCGTCACCTCCAAGATCTGCCGCGAAGTCGGTCTCGCGCAGCAGGGCCTGCTGCTCGGCAGCCAGATCGAGGCCATGGACGACGCCACCCTGGCCCCCGAGCTGGAGCGGCACAACGTGTTCGCCAGGCTCACTCCCGCGCACAAGGAGCGCATCGTGCGGCTGCTCAAGACCCGGGGCCATGTGGTCGGCTTCATGGGCGATGGCATCAACGACGCCCCCGCCCTGCGTGCTGCCGACATCGGCATCTCGGTCGACTCGGCCGTGGACATCGCCAAGGAGGCAGCCGACATCATCCTGCTCGAAAAGAGCCTCATGGTGCTGGAGGAGGGCGTGCTCGAAGGGCGCCGCACCTTCGCCAACATGCTCAAGTACATCCGCATCACCGCCAGCTCCAACTTCGGCAACGTGTTCTCGGTGCTCATTGCCGGGGCGTTCATCCCGTTTCTGCCCATGCTGCCCATCCACCTGCTGGTGCAGAACCTGCTCTACGACATCTCGCAGACGGCCATTCCCTTCGACCATGTGGATGCCGACACCCTGCGCCGCCCCCTGCGCTGGAACCCGGCCGACATAGGCCGCTTCATGATCTGCTTCGGACCCATCAGCTCGGTGTTCGATGTGCTCACCTTCCTCATGATGTGGCACATCTTCGGGGCCCAGACCCCCGCGCAGCAGACGCTCTTCCAGTCCGGCTGGTTCGTGGAGGGGCTCGTCACCCAGACGCTCATCGTGCACATGATCCGCACCCCGCGCATTCCGTTTGTGCAGAGCCGCCCGGCCTGGCTGCTGGTGGTCATGTCGGTGGCGATCATCGCCGTGGGCATCTTCCTGCCCATGGGGCCGCTGGCCCCCGTGCTGCGGCTGCAGCCCCTGCCGCTGCACTACTTTGCGCTGCTGCCCCTGCTGGTGCTGGGCTACATGCTGCTCACCCAGCTCATGAAGCGCTTCTACATCCGCCGCTTCGGCTGGGAGTGAGGCGATGCGGGCCATGGCACTGCCTCTGCTGCATCCCCGAGCCCACAGCGCCTGCTCCAGCGCCATGCTCCGGTGGGGCTGCGGCCTGCTGGGGGGTGTGCTGCTGGGGATCGGCCTCGGCGGGCTGCTCCTGCCTCCTGTGCGGGCGCAGCAGGCCCCTCCGGCACAGCAGGGCATTTCTCCTGCAGACGCGATGCCCGTGTCTGCCCTGACGCCCCGCTGGCCGATTCCCGGGCTGGCGGCAGGCTGGGTGCCGCAGGGGCTCGCCTTCGACCACTCCGGCTGGATGTACCTCTCCAGCTACCGCACCGCGTCGGATGCCGGGAACCATTCTGCGGCTGGTGCCGAGGTGGCGGCGTCGGGCGGTGTGGGCAGTGCGGCCGCTGCCATATCTCCCACCTGCCGCGTGACGTGGCTCGACCCGGCCACCGGGCAGGCACGCGGCCATCTGGACTGGCCCGCCGGCACCTGCCACCATGCTGGTGGGCTGGCATGGTCGCCTGCAGGCGCACAGGGCAGCGGCCGGCTGTGGATGGCCGACACCGTCACCCTCTGGCGCATCGACCTGCCCCGCACCCACGCCACCGGCCCGGTCATCGGCGCCCGACGCGCATGGCAGCTCTGCGGGGCGCTGCGCGGCTCCTTTGTCACTTGGGACGGGCAGGCCCTCTGGCTGGGCGTCTGGGCGCGCCACGCCCGCACACAGCCACCGCCCCGCCTGTACCGGCTCTATCCCGCCACCCTGCACGCACTGCCCCCGGACCAGTGCGTGAACGAGACGCTGGCCACCGCTGCCGTGCCTCTGCCGCCCCGGGCACAGGGCGCGGCGTTCGACCACGACGGCACGCTCTGGGTCGCCACCAGCGACAGCCACCGGGGCACGCTGTACCGGCTCGATGCCCACGGGCGCACGCAGGCCCGCTACACCCTCGTTCCCGGGCTGGAAAACCTCGCCTTCGACCCCCAGGGCCGGCTCTGGAGCCTGTCCGAATCCGGCGCCCTGCGCTATGCAACGTGGGCCGTGCGGTTTCCGTATGTGTTTGGCATCGACCTGCCAGCCCTGCAGCACTGGGCCTTGCCCATGCCTCAGCAGGCCCCGGCGCCATCCGCACCCGGTGCAGACAGTCGGCCCGCCCTCAGCGCCAGCCCGCAGCCATGCCCGGATAGGCCGGCCAGTAGGGCCAGCCCTGGGCCTCGCGGCTCTCGTTCAGCGGAATGCGGAGCGGCCCCGCATCGGCCGCGTGAGCGTGAATGGCAGGTGCTGCAGGCGCAGGCCGCAGGGCAGCAGACGGCACCGGCAGGCTCCACGCCAGCGCCGTGAGCGCCAGCACGTCGCGCGCCTGTGGCACAAGGGAATCGGAGGACGGAAGCAACGGGGCCGTCGGGGCAATGGGGATAACGCGGGACATGGCAAAGTCTCCAGACAGTCGGTAAGCCGAACAAGGGCGAAAAGAGGCAGAAAAAGGCGGCAGAGGCACAGCGCGCATCGCGGCGACAAGTACCTGAGCCTGGGCCTGCGCCGCCTGCATCCCACACCGTCTGCGCATCTGCAGGCAGGGGCGGGTAGGCAGGGCATGCCGTTCAGGCGGGCTTCAGGCGCACATTCGGCAGGCCTCGGCCGGCTGGCGCACCGCATGCGGCGGCGCGGAGGCCACTCGCTGCAGCACCCCCTGCAGAATCTCCCACCCCTCGGGCCAGGTGCCATGCCCCGAATCGGCGTTGATGTGTCCCGCACCCGTCATGCGCACCAGCTCGCTGCCCCAGGCATCGGCGTATTGCTGCACCAGATCGAGCGGGCAGTAGGGATCGTTGTCGCTGCCCACCACCACGCTCGGGTAAGGCAGCACCGTGCGCGGCACCGGGGCAAAACCCTCCAGCGCCGCCACGCGCAGCGGATTGGCCGGCGCCACCAGCAGCGCCGCCTGCACCCGCGCCGCCACGGCAGCCGGCAGATGCACGGAAGTGATGCACCCCAGACTGTGCGCCACCAGCACCACCGGACCGGGCCGCGCCGTGATCGTGCGCGCCAGCTGCGCCACCCACGCTCCGCGCTCCGGCGCCTCCCAGTCCTGCTGCTGCACCCGCTCGGCCTGCGGCAGCCGTTGCTCCCAGCGCGTCTGCCAGTGCGCAGGCCCCGAGTTGTGCCAGCCCGGCACCATCACAATGCGCACCGGAGCGGCATGACGGGCGTGAACAAGCGAAAAAGCGGCGTGCATGATGGATTCTCCTGACATCTGAACCCCCATGATGCCGCGCATGCTTCAGTTTGAAAAAGAATAAGAAGGGCGGTCTCCAAAGCGAAGTGCAACACTGTGATGGAACTGCAGTGACTTCGATCAGTGGATGGTAGCGGTCTTGGCCTGTTGGATGTCCCGCATGAACTGCCTGAAGGTCTGGTAGGGACTGTTCCAGTCCAAGGTCTGGCGTGGCCGGTTGTTCATCAGATCTGCGATGGAGTCCAGCATGTCCTGGTCATGCACCGACAGGTCAGTGCCCTTGGGCAA
>NZ_JBNGEN010000016.1:2500-5463 GCF_049977365.1 Brachymonas moutaii (nom. illeg.)
CCGAGATTGCGAAAGTAGTGGCGAGCGAAATCGCAGGAGCCTGGCAAAGATAGCGACATCGTCAGCAGAACGATCTGGAAAGGTCGGCCGTAGCAGGTGATAGCCCTGTATGCGAAAACGTTGTGGTGGTACTAAGTTGCGAACAAGTAGGGCGGGGCACGTGAAACCCTGTCTGAACATGGGGGGACCATCCTCCAAGGCTAAATACTCATCATCGACCGATAGTGAACTAGTACCGTGAGGGAAAGGCGAAAAGAACCCCGGGAGGGGAGTGAAATAGATCCTGAAACCGCATGCTTACAAAAAGTCGGAGCCGCAAGGTGACGGCGTACCTTTTGTATAATGGGTCAGCGACTTACATTCAGTGGCGAGGTTAACCGAATAGGGAAGCCGAAGAGAAATCGAGTCCGAATAGGGCGATTGAGTCGCTGGGTGTAGACCCGAAACCAGGTGATCTATCCATGGCCAGGATGAAGGTGCCGTAACAGGTACTGGAGGTCCGAACCGACTAGTGTTGCAAAACTAGCGGATGAGCTGTGGATAGGGGTGAAAGGCTAAACAAACCTGGAAATAGCTGGTTCTCTCCGAAAACTATTTAGGTAGTGCCTCAAGTATTACCTGCGGGGGTAGAGCACTGTTTTGGCTAGGGGGTCATGGCGACTTACCAAACCAAGGCAAACTCCGAATACCGCAGAGTACAGCTTGGGAGACAGTGCACCGGGTGCTAACGTCCGGACACAAGAGGGAAACAACCCAGACCGCCAGCTAAGGTCCCTAAAATTGGCTAAGTGGGAAACGAAGTGAGAAGGCAAAAACAGTCAGGATGTTGGCTTAGAAGCAGCCACCATTTAAAGAAAGCGTAATAGCTCACTGATCGAGTCGTCTTGCGCGGAAGATGTAACGGGGCTAAGCCAGTTACCGAAGCTGCGGATGCACAGCACATGCTGTGCGTGGTAGGAGAGCGTTCTGTAAGCCTGAGAAGGTGCGTTGTAAAGCGTGCTGGAGGTATCAGAAGTGCGAATGCTGACATGAGTAGCGTTAAAGCGGGTGAAAAGCCCGCTCGCCGTAAGCGCAAGGTTTCCTACGCAACGTTCATCGGCGTAGGGTGAGTCGGCCCCTAAGGCGAGGCAGAGATGCGTAGCTGATGGGAAACAGGTCAATATTCCTGTACCGATTGCAAGTGCGATGTGGGGACGAATCTTACTAGGTGATCCGGGTGTTGGAAGTCCCGGTTGAGGCAGAAGTAGGCGTGCGTTAGGCAAATCCGGCGCACACATACCGAGGCTGCCGCTCGAGCGAGCTTGCTTGCGAAGTCACTGAACGGGGTTCCAGGAAAAGCCACTAAGCTTCAGCTTGCAACGACCGTACCGCAAACCGACACTGGTGCGCGAGATGAGTATTCTAAGGCGCTTGAGAGAACTCTGGAGAAGGAACTCGGCAAATTGACACCGTAACTTCGGGAGAAGGTGTGCCCCGGTAGCGTGAGGAGAGCATCTGAGCGTGAAAGGGTTGCAAAGAATAGGTGGCTGCGACTGTTTATTAAAAACACAGCACTCTGCAAACACGAAAGTGGACGTATAGGGTGTGACGCCTGCCCGGTGCTGGAAGATTAAGTGATGGGGTGAGAGCTCTTGATCGAAGTCCCAGTAAACGGCGGCCGTAACTATAACGGTCCTAAGGTAGCGAAATTCCTTGTCGGGTAAGTTCCGACCTGCACGAATGGCGTAACGATGGCCACACTGTCTCCTCCAGAGACTCAGCGAAGTTGAAATGTTTGTGATGATGCAATCTCCCCGCGGAAAGACGGAAAGACCCCATGAACCTTTACTGTAGCTTTGTATTGGACTTTGAACGGATCTGTGTAGGATAGGTGGGAGGCTTTGAAGGGTGGATGCTAGTTCACCTGGAGCCGACGTTGAAATACCACCCTGGTGCGTTTGAGGTTCTAACCTTGGGCCCTGAATCGGGCTTAGGGACAGTGCATGGTAGGCAGTTTGACTGGGGCGGTCTCCTCCCAAAGTGTAACGGAGGAGTTCGAAGGTACGCTAGTTACGGTCGGACATCGTGACGATAGTGCAATGGCATAAGCGTGCTTAACTGCGAGACTGACAAGTCGAGCAGATGCGAAAGCAGGACATAGTGATCCGGTGGTTCTGTATGGAAGGGCCATCGCTCAACGGATAAAAGGTACTCTGGGGATAACAGGCTGATACCGCCCAAGAGTTCATATCGACGGCGGTGTTTGGCACCTCGATGTCGGCTCATCTCATCCTGGGGCTGTAGCCGGTCCCAAGGGTATGGCTGTTCGCCATTTAAAGAGGTACGTGAGCTGGGTTTAAAACGTCGTGAGACAGTTTGGTCCCTATCTTCCGTGGGCGCTGCAGATTTGAGGAAGCCTGCTCCTAGTACGAGAGGACCGGAGTGGACACACCTCTGGTGTACCTGTTGTCACGCCAGTGGCATCGCAGGGTAGCTATGTGTGGAAGAGATAACCGCTGAAAGCATCTAAGCGGGAAACTCGTTTCGAGATGAGATCTGCCGGGGGCTAGACCCCCCTGAAGAGTCGTTCTAGACCAGGACGTTGATAGGCTGGGTGTGGAAGCGCAGCAATGCGTTAAGCTAACCAGTACTAATTGCTCGTGCGGCTTGACCCTATAACTTTGACCTTCCCTAGCCAGAGGCTGGGCATGGTGAAAGTGTTATGCCAGGCGCAATCAAGATAGCTGATGGAGACTCTATGAATTCGTCTGTGGCCGGGTGGCACGTGAACAAGCGTGCAGTCCGGGTGCAGGCAGCAAGGTTAAAGCCTGATGACCATAGCGAGTTGGTCCCACTCCTTCCCATCCCGAACAGGACAGTGAAACGACTCTGCGCCGATGATAGTGCGGATTCCCGTGTGAAAGTAGGTCATCGTCAGGCTCATTACAGCTCGAAGCGCCCCCGTCGTATGGGGGCGCTTTTTT
>NZ_JBNGEN010000017.1:0-4885 GCF_049977365.1 Brachymonas moutaii (nom. illeg.)
CACATCAAGTCCGGATGGATCAATAATATACAAGGGGGATGAGAGAATATTAACTCTAAACCAAGCATTGGATCCTAAAATAAATAAAGAGGCGTCTAAGCTCTATGGTCCGACAGGCGGATTTCAGGCGATACAAGGGGGGTGGTATTTACCAGCAGGATTAAACATACCCTATGCGCCTGGAGGCGTTTCCGATGCCGTTGTTGAGAGTTTCTCTGGAACGCATGACTTCATCGGAGGTGAGTTGCCGAGATGGTACGATAATCAAGGAAATACTAGTCGAGGACGAACAACGGTAGAGAAAATAGGCTCTACTGCGACCACCATATTGGCCATACCTCTTGCTGCGCCATTTGCACTTGTTGATCTTGTTTCTCCTGATTTTATGCAGGTTATCATGAAGTTGAAAGGTAAATGAAATGAATAAACTACTGAAAACACTGATGTGCTCCTTGCCTGCTGTTGCACTGTATGGGTGCAATGGCTGCTGGTCGCCGATGCCCGTAGTCAGTTGTGGTGGTCCTGTTGGGGAACCTTGGCCGCCCGTGGCCTTCTATCAAAAACCCGCCACATACGGTAGAACTGATGCGGATCAGCGTTGGAGAGATGTAGAGGCATGTGGAGGAAAACGGGGGGATCTTTCTCTTAGAAGTGCAGTTACTTATTCAAAGGATGCCCCTGTGGATCTTCAGCTTTCTGAAAAATTTGATCAATGTATGGCGCATAAAGGATATGACGTTATGCTAACCGGTAAAGATTGTGGAACTCAAGACCCAAAGGAGAACAAAGGAAAATGCAATTTGTAAAGTCTATGGATATGAGCGAGGTTATACGGCCCCAACAGCAATGGTGCAGTGGGCACGGTCGCGAAAATGGCCAGCCCACAGGTGGCGCAGCAAATCGGGAGCTACTTCAAAGAGAACGCCCAGGACGGCAGCGCAGCGCACCTGGTGGCCCATGCGGTACTGGGAGCGGCAGTCGCAGCAGCCACGGGCACAGATGCCGTAACAGCAGGCGTATCGGCAGCCACAGCAGAAGGGGCCGCACCGAAGGTTGCGAACTGGCTCTATGGCACAAGTGACCCGGACAAACTGAGCGCCGAGCAAAAGGGCACGATCAGCGCGATAGTGGGACTGGCAGGAGCGGCAGCGGGGGCGACAACGGCAAGCAATGCCGGCATCGTCGCCAGTGGCAGTGCAGCACAGATGGCGGTGGAAGATAACCGCATGCTAAATCGAAGTGAGTATGCCAAAGCTCGCGCTTGGGCAAGTAATACGCAAATTCTTAATGCTGTTGCAAAAATTGAAGGCCGATCGATAAGCAGGGGAGAACTTGAGGCGCGAATTGTTGCAGAGATGTGGCGTAATTCTGATGCCGCAGCGGGCGCATCAGGCGTTCATGATTACAGTTTGCGGTCGGTATTGGGGTGCAGCAATCTTAACTGCGCATCTTCCTCTACGGATGCAATGTATGGAAGTGCATCATATAATAGCAAATATGCGGCTGAAACCATGGAGTTATATTTAAAAGGGGTTCGCTACCTGAATTACGGTGTGACTTATAATGGTTTGGTTGAGGGTGACGTAAAAAATAATCCAATTGGCACGGGTTTGGCCGGGGTGGGTGCAGTAGGATTGGGCGTCGTGGTAGGTGGCCCAATGACGCTTTCTCAGCGTGCAATAGCTGGAACCCTTGGTTCTGCGATAAACTCTGCGTATCAATATCTTAGTAATGGTTCTGTTAACTCTGTTGATGCGGCAATGGCTGGTGGAGGGGGATTTTTGACCGGCGGTGGGTCTGTTCTCCAAGGTTTGACCTCTTCAATTTCTGTTAATTCTGGAGGAGCTCTTTTAGGTAGTGCGATCAAGGGAGAGAATCCGAATGGGAGTGTGGCAGCTGCCGCTGTGGGGAGCGTTATTGGGTATGGAGTTGGGAGCGGAGTAGAGTCGGTCGTAAGGGTGAAAATAAATCCATGGTGGAAACCTGATTTTGTAGATACGGGTGTTTTTGGTGTTCAGAAAATAAATCCTCCAAGTGTTTTGCCTGGTTTGTCTGGAAATATCACATCGGGGATATCTCAGGAGATGGTGGGGGATAAAGTGAACTCTCAAGTTGGTCGAATTCAGGGAAGGTAATCGAGATGAAATTGAGTTCTTGGGTGGGGAGATTTTTTTGGTTTTTTGGGATGATGACATGCTTCATGTTTGTAATTGTATTTTTGGCTGAATTCGTTGTTGTTCCTGTTGTTGTGTGGATTTTTTCTGGAAATTGGGTTGGTGAAAATTCAAAGCGAATTATTATTGATATTTTTTTTGCATTCAATGCAGGGCTGTTAATAACTGCTTTTATGCTCCCTGTTTTTTGGTTTCGTGAGGCATCGGGGGCGAATTTTGTAAAAATATTGAAGTGCACTTTTTTTGTGTGCTGTGTTGTGGTTTTTCTGATTTTATCTATGCCTTGGCAAAGGAAGATCGTCTTACAGCTAGGTGCTTGGATCAGTGGTACTTGATATTCAGTAATGAGGTATGAAATTTTCCTGGCAATATTGTTTTTTCTGAAGGGCGGCCTCAAATATGAAGTGCAACACCTGATGTGAATGTGAATTTCATTTAATAAAATGGCTGATTATTAATTTCATAATTTGATGCCGTGATAATGTGCAAATCACCAATGCGGCAGCGCAACAGCAAGATATTGCCAACCTCAAGACCAGCACCACCACAGAGCAGGTAGCAGCTAGGAGCGGCACATTGCCAAACAGCTTTGATGCCAGCAAGGTGCAGAGCGAGTTGAACCTGCAAACGGCGGTGACACAGGAATTCGACACCAACCGCCAGCAAGCCAAGGCACAGATCAACCAGGGCATAGACCAGGCCAAGGCGGACCTGAAGAGCGGCACCTTGAGCCAAAGCGAGTACGAAGCCAAGGTGCAGAACCTGCAAACGGCAGGTGTGCTGCTCGACAGCGCAGCAGCCGGGCTGTACGTCCCCAACAGCAATGGTGCAATGGGAACGGTCGCGAAAATGGCCAGCCCGCAAGTGGCGCAGCAAATCGGGAGCTACTTCAAAGAGAACGCCCAGGACGGCAGCGCAGCGCACCTGGTGGCCCATGCGGTACTGGGAGCGGCAGTCGCAGCAGCCACGGGCACAGATGCCGTAACAGCAGGCGTATCGGCAGCCACAGCAGAAGGGGCCGCACCGAAGGTTGCGAACTGGCTCTATGGCACAAGTGACCCGGACAAACTGAGCGCCGAGCAAAAGGGCACGATCAGCGCGATAGTGGGACTGGCAGGAGCGGCTGCGGGGGCGACAACGGCAAGCAATGCCGGCATCGTTGCCAGTGGCAGTGCAGCACAGATGGCGGTGGAAGATAACCGATTCTTGTCACAATCGGAACAGCAAAAGGCCATGGCGTGGGCAAGACAGAGCAATGGCCGATTCACACAGGCGCAGATCATGGATGCACTACGCTGGTCAAATAATTTGAAAACCGGTGCGACGTGGTCGAAGAATATCATTTCATCGACTCCCTACGACAATATGATAGGAGGGAAGACCAGTGTGACAGCTGAAGGGATGACGGGAGCACAGGGAAACAATGGCATCCTGTTTGTGCAGAGCATTCAGAATATTCCACGTCCAGATCAGGAAATCATTGATTACATTATGAGTAAGTCAAATGGGACTTACATCTGGGACCAGACGTCTTGGCCCCAGATTGGTGCTCAAGGGATGGCGCCGAGCCAGAAGCAGGAGGCCTATAGCTATAAGCCATCGTATGCCGATGGGAAAACCTATATGCTTCCGTATGCCAACTGTCCGGCCGCTGGTTGCAAGGCAACAAGTGTGATCGCATGGTATTCATCCAATCCGGCCGATCAGGCAGTGCTGTCAAAATACAAGGATGCATTGACACGGGAAACGGCAAAGGGAGTTGCGACAATAGCAGTGTCGGCACCGGCACTCATGTTGGCACCCGAGGCATTCTTCATCAGTTCTGGCGTGAATGCTGGAGCGCAGGTACTGAAAAGTGGAAACATTGATCCTTACGAAACCCTGCTTTCTGGAGCAGGAGGGGCAGCAGGTGCAGGACTAACGGCTGTGCCGGCGATTTCGAAAGCGATGTCTCTGGGGGCCGCGCCACGTGTAGTGATTTCTGCTGGTGTGGGGGCAGTAACTGGTGTGGCTGGAGATTCTGCGACAAAAATAATGAATTCTGAGCCTATTAAGATGAGTTCAATTTTAACGTCTGGGGCATCTGGCGTAATTGGAGGTATTCCTAAAAATCCTATATTACAAGCTATTGGTGCAGAAGCTGCCGGATGGTCTTTTTCAAAAATAAATTCAAACAAATAACATGGAAGAAAAAACATTTAAGCAATTGTATAAAGAGTATTTTTTTGACTCATTAAAGTGGCAGGTTCCTATGCTTTTGTTAATTTTTGCATTTGGTGCTTGTAAAGGCTGGCCCATAGATATTGATGATTTTTTGGATTCTGGACATTCTTTGTGGTTTATTTTATTTGTAGTTTTTTGTGTTCCATTCGCAGAAGGTTTTGTTCAGGGTTACTATGTTTGGCTTATGCAGCAAAAGCCAGGTTACTTGGAGCGGCAACAAAAGAATAAAGAAGCTGCAGACAAATGGAAAGCTGACATGGCCGCCAAACGTGCCAAATACGGCAGGTGGTGGTGGTTGAGAAGGCATAAGAAATAGCATGCGGGGTAATCTGATGCATCCTCATCAGCAGCGCGGGGTGTGATGTGAACCTGAACGCGGCCAACATCCACAAGGGCGCAGTCGGAAGCAGCACCGCACTGTATGCGGACAAGGGCATCACGCTGCAGGCGGCGCAGCAGGACAGCCAGCAAAACAGCAGCAACAGCTC
>NZ_JBNGEN010000018.1:0-3074 GCF_049977365.1 Brachymonas moutaii (nom. illeg.)
GCCCCAAAGACCATCGACAGCGAGGGCATGGTGATTGCGGTCGTGATAACCGAGCGCATGCAGATTGCCCTGCAAATGCCTGAGCTGGTCATGCGACATGGTGCTATGGGGGATATGCACATCGGCAGAAGGAGATCGATATGCAGGAGATTGAGAATTTGAGGTAGAGGAATGCAAGTGGGCTTCTGGCGTATACCCATGTGCTATTGCATGTTCCCAATCACGAGATGCATGGAGACGCTCAAGATATTGATGAGGGGGCTTTTGATGCGTGCCATTGATGATGGCACCGGATAGTTTGACATCATTTTGTGCATGCGCTGGAACAACCCTGTCTTTCCAGTAGTGAATGGCGATCTTTGCAGCAATTTCCCTGTCGGCAGCCAATTCTGGATGGTTGACAAGGTCCAGCTTGAGCTCGCGACCTATACGAGCATAATTGTCTCTGCCAGTGAGCTGTATATAACCTCGCCCATGGTAACGCCATCCATCTCCGTGATGGATGTTTCCGAGATTCTTTTTTCCCCACTCTCCGCCGTAAATTGTATTTGCAATTTCTTCGGCGCCACCATGAACTATGCGTTGAGCTTCTTCTGGAGAGTCTATGCCATTTCTTCCAGGAAATGTTTTAAATAGTCCTGATGCAGAATAGTGAAGATTTTCTTGCATGGATTTGAAGTGTCCACTTTCTACCGTCATCTGCCCCATGAATATGCCGAGTTCTTTTGAAGATTGGATGCCGGATTCCATTGCTTTTTGCAAAAGATAGTCTGCATTTGATTTTTGTTCGGAATGAGGGGGAATGTTTGTCATGGCAGATGTTTTATGTTGATGCGATGTGCTTGAAGGATTACTGATCTGCAGGGATGTTTTGCTGGTCAATTATTGTTGAGAAATATTTTTTTTGAGGTGGTTGGATGCACTTGAGAAGATGCGAGTTGACCATTACCCCATCATGACTCCAGTCATTTGAATCCGTATTGCCATACACGCCATAGCGATTTCTGTTGATTGAAAAGGATACATAGCTGTGAAAGCCATATTTGGAGTAGTCTCTGCGAAAGGCTTTTTGAGAAGGTATTTTTTTGGATGGATAAGATAGCTCAATATTTTTCTTGTTGCCGAAAAGATAATGAAGGTAATTTTTTCCATCGGCGTCCACGCTGGAACAGAGAGATACCGTTTTCCCATTTCTTAGCGGGCAGGAGAAAGCCGTTTTTTCATCGGCTGAGCATAGGCTTTGTGCATGCACGGAGAGCGCGGAGATGCTGATAAATGGCAAAATAAAATATTTTTTCATTTCTTTGAATTCGAGTGACGATTGGCGTCAGAAGTGGTTCTGTGGATGATGCCTGGAAGGCATTGTTTGCTTGATGAATTGGTGATTTATTTGATTTATGAAATTTTCAGTTTTTAGCTACCAAGGCACTCTTCTGTAATTTTATTTTTGAGGTGCATGTTTTTTCCTTGTGGGTATTTATTCTTGTTGCTGGAAAGGTAATTTACGATGGATTTTTGGTTCCCTGAAGTTGGGTTTTATTTGATGGTTGGTGCTGCCAGTGCATTGGGGTCAAAGGCACTGAATTCTCCTTGTTTGATATTTTTTGGAAGATATTTTCTGCTGATGCTTTTTCCGCTCTCTGAATCCGATGATTCCATAAGAATTTTTTCAATGGACCAGTTTTTTTGAGATTCATTGAATTTGAAAAAATATTCGGATGACCAGTGTTCTCTTGATCCTCCTTCCACGAGAAGATGAATGGCTCCTCCGGGTTGAATGTTCATGTATCCAAAAGGATCTCCGGAGATGCCACCGCAGGTCTTGCATGGAACCAGTTTGTTGTTTCTTGCAGCGACTTCATATCCGCCTCCTTCTTTCCCAGTGATTACCATCAAGATGCGCTTCGCACCTTCTCCCGCCAATTCGCTGGTGCTGTTTTTTTCTTCAATCAAGATGAGTGCATCGGTAATTTCATCGTTATTGAGGTCGCCTTGTTGGACCTGGATGATCTTGTATCCTTGTGGAACAAGTGATTGATAGTCCATGCTTTTTGATGAGGAATTTTGTCTTTGAGAGATGGATACAGATTTCGATTGGGTGGTATCAATCCCGGTGCGTGTTTGTTGAGAACTTGGTTGGTCTTTGATTTTTTTCTCGTGGCAACCTGCAAGTGTCACACTTGAGAAAATACAGGCAAAGATCGCAAAATTTATTTTTTCCAAATTAATTTTGTGAATTTGTAAGGAAGACATTTTCGGTCTTTATATGGAGTGTGGATGTAATTGAATGCGCTCTTTTTAATTGATGTTTACATGTGAAGGTTGATGTATTTTTGAACATATATTTGTATATGCACGAAGATTTGAAATCTTCTTCAATATTATGAGGTTTGCATGTCTGCGCCGCTTTATTAAAAGCACACTATGTGCAGAGCTTATGATCATGCTTTTCTTGAAAGCGTGTTGAAAAATATGGAAATTTTATTTCGGCAAGTACTTATGTTTTTTGCGAAAGTTGGATTTTTATTTATTAATTAAATCAATGACTTGAAGGGGTGTGTATAACTTGAGCTGGTAGGGCGCGGAGATGATATTTCTCGATATGATGTTGAATGACGTTTTCTTTGAGGTGTCAAGCTTACTGGTATGCAGTATTATGTTGTTGATTTTTTTCGCCCTGTCTTCGGAGGCTGCCTTTGGGTTGAACTTTATTTGTAAATATTATTGATCTGTTGCTTGTGAGTAGGACTTTGATGCCCTCATGAAGCCGTGACAAGTAAAGCCAGACACGATCCAAAAAATTTTTTGAGTCATTGATGTTTGTGCATGATTTTTCAAGTCTGTGGCAAGGGTTGTCGGAATGGACTGCTGTATCAATTTATATTGATATTTAGGGCGTGTATCGGCTTCCTAAGAGGAAGGAGAGAAATAAAAGTCTAGGTTATTTTTTAGTGTATGCGCCATAGTCATAGCCTGAACAGTAGGCATAGCTGTTTTTTTCTTCTGATGAGCTTATTCTGCAGTTATTTTCTCCATATTTTTGGGCACACATAACAGCAGCGCGGGCTCCTGCC
>NZ_JBNGEN010000019.1:0-2789 GCF_049977365.1 Brachymonas moutaii (nom. illeg.)
AGCAACGGAATGGGTGCAGTGGCAAGTGGCTACAACCAAGTAGGAACCATAGCCGCTCAAGCATCAAGCGGAGGTATGCGTGGCCCTGTATCCGGCCCTCAGGATCTGATGCAACGCCAGCAGCAAGGAACAGGCGGATGGAATTACGGGGCTCATACGCAGCCCCTTCCTCAATCCCATACTGATATGCATGACACCCAAAATGCAGTGGGTCGTCTTACAAGTCACACCCATAGTGCAACTACTGAAGACAGTATCCGTACAGCCTCACAAAGCCAACGGGGGATAAACACGCATCTTTCAGGTGCTGCTCGTGAGACAAGTAGCTTGCCTACCCATGCTGCCTTGCCCAATTCGTTCGCTCAGTCCTCCGCTCCCGTCGCTTCGTTGAATGCGCCAGCATCTGAAGCTCGCAACATATCCTCTTCTGCAAGTTCCCTGAGGGCTGATACCGATATCCGGTCCTCGATTGAGGCTTCTCCGCAGCAGACCCACCCTGTTTCCCCCCAAGACAACGCCATCTCCCCTACCGATCGGTATGTCTCAACTACTTCTTCTGAAGCGGATTCACGCCCTCAATCTCAAAACAGAGGGCTCAACAGTCAATTCCGACAGCCCTGACCACAGACTGGAGAAAATCATGCAAAAACATCCATGGACACAAAAATTTATCGGATTTTGTCTGGCTTTGTTTGTCACAGCTTCATGGGGGCAACAGCTCAGCCCTGCTGACATGGGATACGCCGATCAAATGGAAAGACAACGCGCCATTCAGGTTCAGAACATCAATCAGCAACAGAATGCAGCCAGAAATGCTGCACGCCAACAGGCATGGCAAGCCAAGGAAAACGCCATTCAGGCCCAGATCGAGAGATACCAGTCAACCCCATATTATGGCAGCCTCATCACCCAGGGGAACACCAATATTCTTCATTGGGGTGGCGGCGGAAATATATCGAAAGCGGCATCCGAACGCAATGCTTTGAGTCACTGCCATGAAGGACAGTGTCGAATATTATTGACCGTTTCCAATGGCTGCATTGGGGCATCTCGCCCTGAATCTGCAACAGACAGCTTGCACTGGACATTGGCAGTTGACAAGGACCCCCAGAAGGCCATTGAAAAATCATACTTTGCATGCGAGAAAAAGTATGGCGTCAATCAATGCATCTATGCGAGCAACCCCCTCAAATCCTCAAAGAGCTCAGCCACCAATCACACAGATGCGTTTTGTTCTGGTTACGACTATGGAGCGTATACCAAAAAATAGCCTTCATCCGATCCAAGGCCATGCAGCCATGCATGACCACGACGCCGCTTCACGCAGAGTCATGCGGATGAAATTCGAACTTGTCACACCGAACATCAATCATCCAAATCAAATAGCAATCACTCATGAAAAATTCAATCGCACACCGCATCAAAGAATTTCACCGTCCATATGCATGGTGTCTTTTCCTTGGCATCATCATCTCAGGATGCCAACAGAACTCACAAATCACATCGCTTGCGTCCACGGATAAAAATCACGGAGAAAAGATCGACAGCAAAAACAACAGAAGCACCGGCACCAATACCAAAGCTGCATCCTTGAATCCAGGCGCCATTACAAAGACCGATGAAGATGCCGTGCATGGCAGCAAAAAAGAGCTTCAGGCCATTCTGAAACCCGGCGCCGCATATGGTCTCATTCGAGAAAAATTAATCGAGAAGGGGTGGGAACCTGTTCCCAACCCTGATTGCAAGGCAGAAGTTGTCGGCGGAGATTGGCAGAACATCTGCAGCACCAGTCCCACAGCTGGTTGCAAGGCTTGCGAAGGAATGGAAGAGCTCAACGCATACAGTGGAGATGGCGTGATGCTCGCACGATTCAAGAACAAATTCACCGGAAAAATCATCTCCGTAAATGCCACCGGAGAAATATCAGACTGGAAGAACAAAAACAAAAATTCCGATCTGCAATATACATCCTGGGAATTCGAAAACAGCCACTGACTCCATTCGCACGAAGGAAAACCATGAATGCACTGCAGACCCTCATCCACAAAGGTGAATCCATTTCGGATGGCTACAATGCCTACAACAAGGGAACCAGTCATGGACATATCATTGGTGCTGACAAGAAGATCATTTTCTCGGAAATGACAATTGCCCAAGTATCGCAACGACAGCACTTACCCCACGGACATCGCGATCGTCTTTTCGCAGTAGGAAAATACCAGATCATTCCTGACACCTTGGATGGCGCGATCGTTTCGATGAAGCTCGATCGACATCAAGCATTCACCCCTGAGCTACAGGACAGGATCTTCTCTGATTATCTTATCGTCAAAAAAAGGCCTGAAATATATGCGTATATTTCAGGAAAAAATGGCGCCACCCTTGAAAAGGCACAATATGCGCTTGCCTGTGAGTGGGCCAGTTTCAGCGATCCCCACAAGGGAGACTTCAAGAGCCACTATGGTCAGGGAAATCACGCCAGCATCTCCTTGAAAGAGTCAGCCCATGCCCTCAAAGGCATGAAAGCTGAATATATGGAGCACATCAATAATGGCTTATCGGCCTTTGAGGCATGGAAAAATTTGAGTGGCACATCTCATGCTGTGTCTCAAGGGCATGGACCGCTCACGAACGCACATGCCGTCCCAAAAAACGAAGCGTCTCTTGACCTGCATATCCCCCATAGCACCATGTCGCATGACCAGCTCAGGCATTTGCAGGGCAATCTGCATGCGCTCGGTTATCACGACCGCAATCACCATGCCCTCGCTGTCGATGGTCTTTGGGGG
>NZ_JBNGEN010000020.1:0-1889 GCF_049977365.1 Brachymonas moutaii (nom. illeg.)
CACAGGATCGTCTGCCACAAAGAAAGCCTGTCCCTTGCCCGGATGCACGTAGCACTCCAGCTCCGTGAGCCCCGCCACATCGAGCCCCATGCGCTGGGACTGAGCCAGGGAAGCCGCCGCAATGCGCGAGCGCTCCAGCTCGCTGTAGCCACCCAGAGTCGGCTCTTGCTGCACACGGTCGTGGAAGGCCGCGATGCGGGAATCGGCATGCCGGGACAGTGCGGACACCTCGGAGTGCTCGGGCTGGGAGGTATGTGTGACTACGCAGCTGTGAACGCCCATTGGAGCGCCTAGCGAAGAAGACAATATGTGGTCTGATTGAGATTGGCCTTTGTGTGGATCATTTTTTAAATGAGGGATCACGCTGTGCTCTGCGTGTGCCAGTTTGAGCAAATCTGATTTTTCGTGCTGAATGCGTTTTTCCAAGCTATGCCAAAGTTCAGGAGAATTTCTGAAGTGCTGATGCACATGCTTCAGCTTGTAGTCTTGCACGGCCTCAATCCATTGAGCATCGGAAGTGTGCCTGATATCATGGCCTTTTAAGGCCGCTTCAAAAATATCAGAAGCTTTGCTTCCATATTGCACTGACGTACTCCATAGCATGTCATGAACGGCTTTCCCTCTCGTATCTATGGGGATGCCATGTTTCTTGAGTTGCTGTAATTCTGGTTTGTAATGAGTCTGTTCAATGAATGCATGTTCTGCTTGTCGGAAAGCGGGATCATGCAAGGCGAGATCACGCCACTTCGAGTTGAAGGCCTGTGTTGCAGGATGTAGTCCTGAAAAATATTCTTCATATTTGGAATGATGAAGAAATTTTTGAAGAGTTCCCATCTTGCTTGATAACTGATACGCGCCATAAGAAACGCCACCATGGTCACCTCTGCCGGTCGAGATGGTGGATATCCCCCGATTGCCAGTTTCATACTTGGAAGATGTTTGTCCAAGATGCCAGTGACTCATGATTTCTTTGGGTGTTTTAGACGAATTTTCCATGATATTTGCCTTGAGGAAGTGATGGCAAGAATAGGGAAATGGGGCGTATCAATAATTCATTTGAGCGATTCGAGTTCTTTTGCTCTTTGTTCAGTGCTTTTGCGATAGCATTCGCGTACCGCCAGATCTTCTAGGGTGCCACCTTCTGTGTCTGCATAGGAATTGCAGTTTGCATCTCGAAATTTTATCCATAAGCGTTGAGCCTCCTGGATTTTCTTCTTTCTAGGTATTGACTTCTCTTGATTCATTAGATCCCTGTACGCCTTGTTCAGGCGCATGTCCTGAATATTGCTGTCTGCTGTTATGCAGTTGGATATTTCAGAGGTGACGCCGTTTGCTTTTTTGAGGCAGGTGCTGATGTTTGAATTTGTAGATGTTTTGGCAATTGCAATGGAGTACGTGATTGCGGCAAAAAATATAAGTATGTATTTTTTCAATTTTTATCCTGTTTGATTTTTTGAATGGGGCGTTGATATTTTTATATCAGTGCCATGCGGGATTGTGGCGTGTCTGGATTGAAGTGCAGATGTTGTTTATTTCTGGCGGTATGCGCCGTAGTCGTAACCGGAGCAATAAGCGTAGCTGTTTGTCTTTTTATTCAGACTGATTCTGCAGTTCTCTGCTCCATATTGTTTCTCACATGACTGCCCGGCCTCTTGTATGGCCAGCTGCGGATCATGATTGGTAGAGACAATGATTTTTTGAGGGGCATTGGCAGGCCAGCTGACGGCAGCGCAGGTGTTGTAGATGGTTTTTAATATCTTGCATGAATTTTGTGCACAAATTGCGATGGCTTTTTCTTCTGAAATTTTCCTGTTCGTATTTCCACCTCCACCCCAATAGACGCCAGCCTCTAATGAATTCACAGCCAGACTTCCGTAGTAAGGAGTGGA
>NZ_JBNGEN010000021.1:0-1199 GCF_049977365.1 Brachymonas moutaii (nom. illeg.)
CACGATCTGTGTGGCATGGTTGGTGATGATCGTGCGGGCACGCTCCTTGCCATAGGTGGCATCGAGCTGGGCCATGCTCTGGATGATGGGCAGCAGGCGCAGGTTGTAGCCAGCCATGTAGCTCACTGCGTGCGCAATGATGTCCACCGCACCGATACTGGTGAACTCATCCATCAGCAGCAGGCATTGGCGTGTCAGCGTGCTGTCCTGGCTCGGCAGGGCCTTGGTGTTCTCGTTGATGAGCTGAGAGAAGAACAGATTGAACACGAGCGCCGCCTGACTGAGCTTGTTGGGCGACACGCAGAGGTAAATGCTCATGGGCCTGCGCCGCACCTCGCGCAGGTCGAAATCGTCTGCACTGGTGGCGGCATCGAGCAGGGGATCGGCCCAGGCCGTGAGCGGCGCATTGAATGTGCCCATGATGCTGGAGAAAGTCTCCTGTGCCTGCGACAGGAAGCCCGCAAAGGCAGTCCTGCACACATCCGAAAGGCGGTCATCGCCGGCCAGGTCCGACAGGTGCTGCTTCAGGTCGCTGCCGTTCCCGGCGCTGGTGCGGTAGAGCTGACCGAATGTGGGGTAGGGCAACGGCCGCTTGCGGCTCTTGTTCTGGTCGTATGACTCGAACAGATACAGGCACAGAGCCAGAAACACGTTGCGCGCATGATCGGTGAAGAACTGCTGATTGCCGGTGCCATCGCCATCCGGATACAGCATCTGCGCAATGGCACGGAGGTCTCCGACACGCTGCCCCGGATGCTCGGAGACATACCGCAGCGGGTTCCAGCGGTGGGTGGCTCCGTTTGCTGCAAACGGGCTGAACATGAACACTTCCTGTCCAAGGCTTCTGCGGTAGCCGCTGGTGAGATCGTAGTTTTCCTGCTTGATGTCGAGCACCACCACATTCTGCCGATAGTCGAGCAGCACCGGAACAACCACCCCCACCCCCTTGCCTGATCGCGTGGGAGCCGCAAGCACGATGAAGCGCTGGCCCTTGTCTCTCAGATAGGTGCGTCCCAGACGGCCAATCAGCACTCCCGTGGGATCGTCACTGGTCAATCCGGCCTTGGCCAGATCACTGCTGTCTGCAAAGCGTGCATCGCCATGCGTGGAGCGGCGCGGAGATCGGAACATCCAGAGCACCATGCCCAGCCACAGCAGCAGAGACAGTCCCAACCCCGCCACGCCCGTCGCCTTGATCT
>NZ_JBNGEN010000022.1:0-1073 GCF_049977365.1 Brachymonas moutaii (nom. illeg.)
GAATTTCTCAAAACAATGGGGGGGAGTGGGCATATCAACATCAAAAACTTTCCTACCCCCGCCAAGGTGAGGTGGCGCTCCAAGGACGGTACATCCCATTCCGCAGAGATCGATATCGGAAAAATCTTCAAGGATGAGCGAATCATTCACCACTTGCCTTTGCGTGAATTTGCTTTTCAAGACAATCCTATGGCCTCTTCCGACGATCCTACGATAGTACTAGTAGTTGATGATCGGACAATCAAGGTGTACATGCTGGCATCCATCAATACCAATCGTGAGCAAATTCCTGGTAATAAATACAGCTATACCAAAAATGAGCTAACCTTGGCCTACAGCCAGACCTTCTAAGCGAGGCACGGTATGGCGACCAATCAAACTCCCGGCCCTCGTGATGACGGTGTAGATATCTGGGTGGCAGATGCCTCCGTCATCGACAGCCATACTCAGGCTAGCCAGACTGTTGCGCAGATGCCCGTGCCTCAGCCTGTATGTCACCTGCGCCGAGGCTCTCACGGTGAGATAAATCACTATCTACCATGAAGAAAAATTGCTTGTGACAATGATTCATTTCATTCATATGAATTTATTTGAATGAAAGAAAGCATGTTCTTCAATAGCAAAAGCACAAGAGTGACATGAAAAACAAACGATTATTCCTTCAATCCACGCTTTTGAGCATTTCGATTGCCGGCCTGTCTTTTCTATCCGGATGTCAAATGAACCAGTAAAATCCATCTTCGACCCTATCAAGCGCCGCTACCACTGTGGCTAACCCCGATTCAGTCCCTGTGCTGCATTTTAAGTTTCATTCGTTTGAAGGGCTGTGCTTTGATACCTTAGGCTGCAAGATCGCGTATGCGGGGCTTGCTGTGCCAAATTTTTGGCCTAACGAAAAGTTACCATCCTTTGCCGAATGGGGAGGAGAAAAGTCGTTGAAGCTGGCAGGAGGTGGAGGACACATCAACATCAAAAACTTTCCTACCCCCGCCAAGGTGAGGTGGCGCTCCAAGGACGGTACATCCCATTCCGCAGAGATCGATATCGGAAAAATCTTCAAGGATGAGCGAATT
>NZ_JBNGEN010000023.1:0-1066 GCF_049977365.1 Brachymonas moutaii (nom. illeg.)
GAAGCCAAGAAGTACGACGAAATCGACGCGGCCCCCGAAGAAAAGGCACGCGGCATCACCATCAACACCGCGCACGTCGAGTACGAAACCGCTACCCGCCACTATGCGCACGTCGACTGCCCCGGGCACGCCGACTACGTCAAGAACATGATTACCGGTGCTGCCCAGATGGACGGCGCCATTCTGGTGTGCTCGGCCGCTGACGGCCCGATGCCCCAGACCCGCGAGCACATCCTGCTGGCCCGTCAGGTCGGCGTGCCCTACATCATCGTGTTCCTGAACAAGTGCGACATGGTCGATGACGCCGAGCTGCTGGAACTGGTGGAAATGGAAGTGCGCGAGCTGCTCTCCAAGTACGACTTCCCCGGCGACGACACCCCCATCATCAAGGGCTCTGCCAAGCTCGCCCTCGAAGGCGACAAGGGCGAACTCGGCGAAGTGGCCATCCTGAACCTGGCCGATGCCCTCGACTCCTACATCCCCACCCCGGAACGTGCCGTCGACGGCGCCTTCCTGATGCCTGTGGAAGACGTGTTCTCCATCTCTGGCCGCGGCACCGTGGTGACCGGCCGTGTGGAACGTGGCGTGGTCAAGGTCGGCGAAGAAATCGAAATCGTCGGTCTCAAGCCCACCCAGAAGACCACCGTCACCGGTGTGGAAATGTTCCGCAAGCTGCTCGACCAGGGTCAGGCTGGCGACAACGTCGGCGTTCTGCTGCGCGGCACCAAGCGCGAAGAAGTCGAGCGTGGTCAGGTGCTGGCCAAGCCCGGCACCATCACGCCCCACACCCACTTCACCGCTGAAGTGTATGTGCTCTCCAAGGACGAAGGTGGCCGTCACACCCCGTTCTTCAACAACTACCGTCCGCAGTTCTACTTCCGTACGACCGACGTGACCGGCGCCATCGAACTGCCCGAAGGCAAGGAAATGGTCATGCCTGGCGACAACGTGACGATCACCGTCAAGCTGATCGCCCCGATCGCCATGGAAGAAGGTCTGCGCTTCGCCATCCGCGAAGGCGGCCGTACCGTCGGCGCTGGCGTTGTGGCCAAGATCCTGGAGTAAT
>NZ_JBNGEN010000024.1:0-1016 GCF_049977365.1 Brachymonas moutaii (nom. illeg.)
TATTCAGTTCCCTGAGTACCTTGCCGGCATCAAAGCTGTTTTGCAATGTGCCGCTGCTGGCTGCTACCTGCTCTGTGGTGGTGCTGGTCTTGAGGTTGGCAATATCTTGCTGCTGCGCTGCCGAATTGGTGATTTGCACATTATCACGGCATCAAATTATGAAATAAATAATCAGCTATTTTCATAAATTAAACCATGTTTTCACAAATTGCACTTCCCTTTATTTTCCTTTGGATCTTGAGTTCCGCATTCTGCCGGCCAAAGTCGGCGATATCCTTTGTTTTCCATACATGCATCAAATTTTCTTGCTTTATCAAAATCAAAAATCATTTCTTGTCCATTTTTTGAGCCCACTGCGCTCATCAGAGATTCGTCTCCATATTTTGCACCGCACGCAACAGCATCGTTCCAGCGCTGCTTCGCATTCGTTCTTCCAAGACTATTCTCTTTTTGTCTAGTTGCTATAGCTGGCCAAGGCGTGCCTTTCTGCATTACACCGCAACTTACCACAGGCATTGGCGTCCAACAACCATTGCATCCAAAAAGTACGGCAATAGAGACTACACAAGCAAACGCCTTTAAAAAAAAATTCATGTCACTTACCTTTGAATCTCACAATAACTTGCAGTACATCAGGCGATATTAGATCTGAAAGTGCAAACGGTGCGGCAGCGGGGATCGCCAATATAGTTGTCACATTTGAACCGATGTTATCTACTGTAGTTCTGCCTCGCGTGGTATTACCTTGAATATCGTACCACCCCCACATCTGACCTCCCAAAAAGTCATGAACCCCTGCAAAACTCTCGACGATCGCATCCGAGATGCTCTTTGGTTGATAGGTAATTTTTTCCCCCATAGGAAAGTACCACCCGCCTTGTACCGCCTGAAAGCCGCCCGTAAGGCCATATAGAGTTGAGGCATCTGAATTTTTCGACGCATCTATTGCTTCTGACAAAGTCCTTAATTGATCGCTTGGCTTGTATTCAAGTAGTCCATTAGCTACAGCAACAATA
>NZ_JBNGEN010000025.1:0-923 GCF_049977365.1 Brachymonas moutaii (nom. illeg.)
CTTCAATACCGTCGGAGGCACAGCTGGTGCGGCCCTTGGAGTCGGACGCGGCATGGGGCCCGCCGCGGGCCCTCAGGATCTGATGCAGCGCCAGCAATACAGCACGAGCGATACGCCATCCTCTGTACTTCATCGACAAATGGCCCCCACTTCTGCTGCCCCTATGAGTGCAGAAAGTTCCGATTCGACTCTGAGAATGCTGACTTCTGCAACTAATACCACCATGGGATCCGAACCAGGCATTCGATCTACACCACAAAGTCAACGGGGAATCAATACGCAGCCCACCGGCCTTTCTCGCGAAGTCAACGCCTTTCCCGCTCTTGCTCAACCTGCATATGCTGCCTTTCCCAATTCGTTCACTCAGTTCTCCACTCCTGTAGCTTCGTTGAATGCACCAGCATCTGAAGCTCGCAACATATCCTCTTCGGCAAACTCGCAGAGAGCTGGTACCGATATCCAGCCGTCGATTGAAGCTGCTTCGCAGCAGACCGGCCCTGTTGCCTCCCAAGACAACGCCATATCCCCTACCGATCGGTATGTCTCAACTACTTCTTCTGAAGCGGATGCACGCCCTCATCCCTACAGCATTGGGCTCAATAGTCCCTTTCGGCAAACCTGACCACAGACTGAAGAAAATCATGCAAAAACATCCATGGACGCACATTGAAATTGCCACCTCAATAACAGCAATTATTTTAATAAATTTCCCCACCCATGCGAATGCTCAATATGGAAACCCATGGATGGGTCAAGCCATCAATAAAAATATCATGCGTGGGAAAGAGGCTGCATCCGACTATGAAAGGCAGAACAAGCAGCAGGCATGGCAAGCCAAGGAAAACGCCATTCAGGCCCAGATCGAGAGATACCGCTCCACTCCTTACTACGGAAGTCTGGCTGTGAATATGCGCGACAAAGGC
>NZ_JBNGEN010000026.1:0-911 GCF_049977365.1 Brachymonas moutaii (nom. illeg.)
GCCCCCCGTTCGATCCATCACGCGGCGACGACTGCCGACCCGGATTCCATTCCGGTATTGCACTTCAAGCAGCATACCTACATTGGATTTTGCTTTGATACACGGGAGTGCAAGATTACGTATGCGGGTCTTTCGCAGCCTAATCAATCGGCAGGGAAGATATCTCCTTCTTTTGAGTCAATCGGAGGGGAAAAATTCTTAAAGACAATGGGTGGTGGTGGCTATATTGGGATCCGGAATTTTCCAGCGCCCGCCAGGGTGTCCTGGAAATCGAAGGATGGAACTTTCCACACTGCAGAGGTCGACATCGGGAAAATATTCAAGGATGAAGTCATCATTCACCATCTGCCGCTGCGGGAATTTCCGCATGCACCAGAAAATACGCTTCAAGATGTCACCATTCTGCTGGTCGTGGATGACCGCACCATCAAGGTCTATATGCTGAGTAATATCAACATGCACTTCTATCTCACCCTGGCCTACAGTCAGACGTTTTGAAGGAGCGAGTGATGGCAACCCCGACTCTTCTTGCCGGTCCGCGTGATGATGGTGTGGACACGTGGCTGGCCAGCGCGTGCGCCATGGACTGCTGCTTCCAGGCTGTCTGCGTGTCGACTGCCTGGCTGAAACACTCGCCCGATTGACACTTCGAGACGCCTCATGAAACGCAAATCCATTGCTCTGGCCGCAACTCTCCTGTCCTTTCCGTTGTTTCTTTCAGGATGCCAAATGACCATGCCCACCTCCCCCCGTTCGATCCATCACGCGGCGACGAATGCCGACCCGGATTCCATTCCGGTATTGCACTTCAAGCAGCATTCTTTTAGAAGCCTGTGCTTCGATACCTACGGCTGCAAAGTGGTATATGCAGGATTGGTAGAGGCGGATGATCCCCCTGATAAAAAATGGAA
>NZ_JBNGEN010000027.1:0-890 GCF_049977365.1 Brachymonas moutaii (nom. illeg.)
GAACTGGCGCAACAAGCCGTTGGTGTTCTCGCATGAGCCGCGCTGCCAAGGACTGTGGGGATCACAGAAGTAGATCTTCACCCCGGTGGCTTGAGTCAGCTCGCGATGACAGGCCAGCTCCTTGCCCTGGTCGTAGGTGAGCGTCTGGCGCAGAGGCTGGGCGATCTGGTTGAGCTTGGCGCTGAAGGCGGCCAGGGCTGAGGCAGCGGTGGCATCGGGCATCTTGCACAGCAGCACCAGACGGGAGCTGCGCTCCACAAGAACACCCACTGCGGAGCGGTTGCCCTCACCCTTGATGAGATCGCCCTCCCAGTGCCCCGGCATCAGGCGGTCATCGACTTCGGGCGCACGCACATGGATGCTGACCATCTCGGGCAGCTTGCCCCGGCGGTCTTCACCGCCACTGCGAGGGCGGCGTGTGCTCTTGCCTTGGCGCAGCAAGGCGATGAGCTGGCTGCGCAGCTCACCACGGGGATAGGCATAGATCGCGTTGTAGAGCGTCTCATGGCCCACACGCTGGGAGGAATCATCAGGATGCATGTGCCGCAGTGTGCGGGCAATTTGCTGAGGAGACCAGCGGCGCAGCAACAGATCGGTGACCACATGCCACAGCGCCCCGTCGGCATGCAGCTTGGGCAGGGGGCGAGAGGCGATGCGACGCTGCTGGTACAGGCTCTGAGCGGGGGCAGACCAGTAGGCATCGCCACTGCGGTTGCGGGTCACCTCGCGGCTCAAGGTGCTGGGGCTGCGCCCCAACTGCTGAGCAATGCGCCGCAGGCTCCAGCCTTGCTGGAGCAAGGAAGCGAGGGTCAGGCGCTCTTCAGGTTGCAAGTGGCGGTATCGGGTGCTCATCGTGACAACTTACCTCAGGACGGAGGTGTTGCACTTCG
>NZ_JBNGEN010000028.1:0-863 GCF_049977365.1 Brachymonas moutaii (nom. illeg.)
ATTCAATACCGTCGGAGGCACAGCTGGTGCTGCCCTTGGAGTCGGACGCGGCATGGGGCCCGCTGCGGGCCCTCAGGATCTGATGCAACGTCAGCAGCAAGGAACAGGCGGATGGAATTACGGGGCTCATACGCAACTCTCACCCCAAAGCAGCAGATATGTTGATGCAGCTGACAGAGCTGACTCCTCTTGGAAAATGGTGTCGCAAAGGCAATCTCAAACCATGAATTCCCAGCCTGATGAAATCCGCACAGTCTCACAAAGCCAACGGGGGATAAACACGCATCTTTCAGGTGCTGCTCGTGAGACAAATAGCTTGCCTACCCATGCTGCCTTGCCCAATTCGTTCGCTCAGTCCTCCGCTCCCATCTCTTCGTTGAATGCGCCAGCATCTGAAGCTCGCAACATATCCTCTTCTGCAAGTTCCCTGAGGGCTGATACCGATATCCGGTCCTCGATTGAGGCTTCTCCACGGCAGACCGGCCCTGTTTCCTCCCAAGACAACGCCATATCCCCTACCGATCGGTATGTCTCAACTACTTCTTCTGAAGCGGATGCACGCCCTCATCCCTACAGCATTGGGCTCAACAGTCCCTTTCGGCAAACCTGACCACAGACTGGAGAAAATCATGCAAAAACATCCATGGACGCACATTGAAATTGCCACCTCAATAGCAGCAATTATTTTAATAAATTTCCCCACCCATGCGAATGCTCAATATGGAAACCCATGGATGGGTCAAGCCATCAATCAAAATATCATGCGTGGGAAAGAGGCTGCATCCGAGTATGAAAGACAGAACAAGCAGCAGGCATGGCAAGCCAAGGAAAACGCCATTCAGGCACAGATCGAGAGATACCGA
>NZ_JBNGEN010000029.1:0-740 GCF_049977365.1 Brachymonas moutaii (nom. illeg.)
GAAGAAACTCACGACCAGAGGAGGGACGCCGAGGATGAGGGTGGTGAGGAGCATGCCGACACCGCCGGTGACGGTGGCGATATCGGTGAGGGAGGGGGAAGTCGAACCGGCTTCGAGGAGGGAGCCGAGCAGGGAATCGGAGCCCAGGGCGGAAGCGGCAGCGCCGGCGACAGCCGAAGACACATTCATGCCGATGAGCATGGCGGCCATCATGATGATGGCCTTGAGGGCGATCACCGTCACCACCGACAGCACCGCCATGCTGAACAGAGTGGTCACCGTGAACTTGACCCAGTTCACGAACAGGAAGCGGGTGCGCACGGAGATGTAGCACAGGATGAAGAGAGGCCCGAAGACGAAACTCAGATTCAGGGCCACCTCATTGAGCAGGGACAGCCCGCCGGCGAGCAGGGCAGGGACGGCCTGACCAGCGCCGGTGATGAAAGTGAGGGTATTGCTGAAATCAGCCCCGCCTGGGCTGACCGAACCCTGGTAGATCTGCAGGATGCTCTGCAGAGTCAGCATGTAGGTCAGTACCTTGCCGACCATTTTGTCAGGACTGGTGTATTCGTTGCCCGTGATGGCCTGAGCCACGATGTTCTGCATATCGCGGACCGTCTGCATCATGCTGTGGCCGGAGAGGGCGAAGCCCTGGGCGGAGGCGACCACGATGATGACCACAAAGGCACGGTTCAGAAAGCCCATGAAGCTCTCTCGGCTCTGGCCTGAGACCATGCGCC
>NZ_JBNGEN010000030.1:0-611 GCF_049977365.1 Brachymonas moutaii (nom. illeg.)
ACTTGAGCTTTTGAATTCACCTGGAGCATTGTCTATTTGGATGGTGAGCTCATACACATGTCTGGGATGTGGGTTGCGGTGCGCATAGACGGGTCCATCGCCCTTGAACGCAATCACAGGAACATCGGCGGACGCCGCAGCCATTTTGGTCATAGGATTTTGCATATGGCACGCAGAAAGACAGAGGGTGGAGAGAAGGGCTGCACTTTCGAGGACCATGTGCCGAAAGAGGGGATGGCGGTGCAGCCATGACAGGGAAAGGGGCTCCCGGTCGGCTGTGCGGGGGGTGCTGGCATGGTCAAGGATTTTGGAAGTTATTCCCTTGAGCGTCACTTGATCTTCTTTGCCTTGGGGACGAACGCCTACCCCTATATCCTTGCAGGAATGATCTGTAGAGATGCTCATGACCGTACCTCGCGGGCGGTAGCGGTGATGGTGAAGAGATTGTCACGATCTTCGGGGCTGTATTGCTCAATGTGCAAGGCCCCCCCATCAGGAAATGTACTCAACGGACCTAGATCCTTGAGACGTGGATAATTTCCTTTCCAGTAATACCTTTTCACAGGCTGACCGCTGGCCAGTTCTTTGGCATCCAGGCTGCCACTGAAACT
>NZ_JBNGEN010000031.1:0-560 GCF_049977365.1 Brachymonas moutaii (nom. illeg.)
AGGCCCGCGGTGGTGAGGCTCACTGTGTTGCCGCTCGCGGGTGTGATGGTGACTCCGCTGCCGCTCGTCACGGTGGTGTTGCCTGCCGTGTCGCTGGTGGTGACGCTGGTGAGGCCGGTGAGGTTCTTGGCCAGTTGCAGGCTCAGGCTGTCGGTGCCGTTGCCGACAACTCCAATGTTGCCGCTGCCGGACAGGTCGGTGGCTCCTCCGCTGATGGTGAGGGTGCTGCCCAGCTTGCGGGTGACGTTGCTGCCGCTGTCTCCTGCAAAGGTGAGCGGCTGCGAGGCCGCCGTGCTGACTGCGCTCAGCGCCGCTCCCACGTTGCTGTAGGTGCCGGTGGCTCCGGTGGCGGGATTGGTGGTGACGGTGTAGCTCGGTGCGGTGAGGTTGCCGCTCGCGTCAACTCCCGCTCCTCCTCCCAGGGCGCTCGCGGTGCCCTGGTTGGCTGCATACAGCTGGCTGCCGTTGACGGCGTCGGTGCTGCTGGAGGTGACGGCTCCTGCTCCCACATGGGTGATTTGCGCGCCTCCCACATTCAGGGCGTTGGCGGCCGCTCCGCT
>NZ_JBNGEN010000032.1:0-543 GCF_049977365.1 Brachymonas moutaii (nom. illeg.)
GTCAATCCTGATGGTTATCTCATAGACATGCTGTGGATGCTTTTTGCGGTGCCCGTACACAGGGCCGTCACCTGAAAAGACATTGAGCCGAATATCCGATGGTGTGCCACCATTGGGGGTGATGGAGTTTTGCATATGGCACGCAGAAAGACAGAGGGTGGAGAGAAGGGCTGCACTTCCGAGGGCCATGTGCCGAAAGAGGGGACGGCGGTGCAGCCATGACAGGGAAAGGGGCTCCCGGTCGGCTGCGCGGGGGGTGCTGGCATGGTCAAGGATTTTGGAAGTTATTCCATTGAACGTCACTTGATCTTCTTTGCCTTGGGGACGAACGCCGACCTCTATATCCTTGCAGGAATGATCTGTAGAAATACTCATGACCGCACCTCGCGGGCGGTAGCTGTGATGGTGAAGAGGTGGTTTCTATTCTCCGGACTGAATTGTTCTGGCGACTGATGGCCGAGGTCTGCATATCCCTTTAAATCACCTATTTCTGGATGTTTTGGATAGATGCTTTTCCTGTAATACCGTCTCACCGGCTGACCG
>NZ_JBNGEN010000033.1:0-484 GCF_049977365.1 Brachymonas moutaii (nom. illeg.)
ATGTGGCAGTGGCCGTGCAGACACCCGTAGCCGAGAGTCTGGCGCTGGGACAGGGATTTCAGGCTGCTCAGAGTCTGTCTCAGGATCAGGGCCGTATACACGGTGAGCCCTCGGTGCGGTAACCGTCAAGGAGTCAGGATATACGGTTGGTTGAGACCAAGTTCACGACGACGGTGTTGCCCAATGTAGAGGAGTGGCACGCGCCCACATGCACGCCATGGCAGCCTCCGCCGAGGTTGCCTTTCTGTCTTCTTCCGCCATCGCTTCAGTGACTGTGCCTGCGCCTGATGTCCACATCGGAAGATTCCCAGGTTACAGGGTCCAATATTCCACCTCGATTGAGGCTTTCATGCTGCAGAATTAAACCGCCCAATTAAAAATGTTTTATCTCAAATAAAATTAAATAAAAGCATGTCACGATGAAACTTTCAATATACACCACTATTGGTATTTCTGTTTTTTCCACATTGGCATCCGCACAGGA
>NZ_JBNGEN010000034.1:0-480 GCF_049977365.1 Brachymonas moutaii (nom. illeg.)
AGGCCCGCGGTGGTGAGGCTCACGGCGTTGCCGCTCGTCGGCGTGAGGGTGACTCCGGTGGCGCTCAGGGTGCTGGTGTTGCCTGCCGCGTCCTTCGTGGTAGTGCCCGCTGCGCTGGTGACAGTCGTGTTGCCGGCTCCGTCCGTGGCGGTGACGCTGGTGAACTCGGGGTTGTCTGCCAGTTGCAGCTCGATGGCCCCGCTTGTCGGGTTGGTGACGGTCTTGAGGTTCGCTCCGCTGTAGCTGCCCGCGGTGCTGGCACTTCCGGTGATGGCCAGGGTGCTGCCCAGGTCTCGGTGAACGGTGCCGGCCGTGGCGTCGTTGCCCGTGAAGTTCAACCCGCTCGTGGTGACGGCGTTGCTCGCGTTTTGCAGGTCCCCAATGTTGGCTGCGTTCGTGAGGGTGCTTCCGCTCGCGTTCGCCAGGGTGCCGCCTCCCAGACCGCTCGCGACTCCGGTGATTTGGTTGTCTCCGTTGGCC
>NZ_JBNGEN010000035.1:0-440 GCF_049977365.1 Brachymonas moutaii (nom. illeg.)
TGAGATCGGTGTTGCCCTGCACGTTGATGCGGTAGCCATTGTCTCCGGCAAGGATGCCGCTTTGCTCGGTCACGCTGGCGTGGTCGGCGTTGATCTTGCTGTGGCTGTAGCTGGCACTGCCCGAGGTGCCATAGCCCACCGTGATCTGTCCGCTCATGCCTTGCTGCTGGCTCTTGTACGTGGCTGTGTCCTGCTGGCTCTGGATGTGCAGGCTATCGGCTGCCATGTCCACACCGCTGCCATGCACCTGCGCGCCTTCGAGGGTGAGTGCATTGCCCGTCTGGATGGTGGTGTGGCTGCCCGCATCGCCCACGTGCGTGTCGCGCCAGCTGGTGCTGTTGCCGTCCGCGTTGCCCTGGCTGCGGTTGACGCCTGCGGTAATGCCAAAGCCAGTGCCCTGTACGCCTGCGCTCAGCGCAATTCCGGCACTGAAGCCGCTG
>NZ_JBNGEN010000036.1:0-421 GCF_049977365.1 Brachymonas moutaii (nom. illeg.)
TTCAAGTGGCTGTTACGCAAGAATTTCAGACCAACGCACTCAATGCAATAAGCCAGTATGTGGAGCCTAAACAAGAGGCCTTGCGCAAGCAGATTAAAGAAACGACGGATGAGTACGTTAAGACGCAGCTATATGATGAAATCTATAAACTGCAATATCAAAAACGTCTTCTGGAGACCTTGGTGGAAGTTGTTGCAGCAAGTCCAGGTGTTGCCATTACGCAAGGCACCTTGCAGTTGGCTGCCACGAGAATGCGTGAGGAAAGCCTGGCCAATTCCAGAATTTTCCCAGGAATAACTGATCCCCAAACAGGCCAAGTACTCAGCAACGTATCGTATTCAAGTGGCGCCTTCGATGGAGTCAAGCTAGGAGGCGTACGTGTGGATTTGGATGTGATTTGTGGCAAGGATAATTCAAGGTG
>NZ_JBNGEN010000037.1:0-392 GCF_049977365.1 Brachymonas moutaii (nom. illeg.)
GCTTGAGCTTTTTAATTCACCTGGAGCATTTTCTATTTGTATGGTGAGCTCATACACATGTCTGGGATGGGGGTTGCGGTGCGCATAGACGGGTCCATCGCCCTTGAACGCAATCACAGGAATATCGGCGGACGCCGCAGCCATTTTGGTCATAGGATTTTGCATATGGCACGCAGAAAGAGAGAGGGTGGAAATAAGGGCTGCACTTCCGAGGGCCATGTGCCGAAAGAGGGGATGGCTGCACAGCCATGACAGGGAAAGGGGCTCCCGGTCGGCTGCGCGGGGGGTGCTGGCATGGTCAAGGATTTTGGAAGTTATTCCATTGAACGTCACTTGATCTTCTTTGCCTTGGGGACGAACACCTCCCCCTATATCCTTGCAGGAATGATCTG
>NZ_JBNGEN010000038.1:0-375 GCF_049977365.1 Brachymonas moutaii (nom. illeg.)
TCCTGCTGCCACGTTGGTGATGGTGTTGCCGCCGTTGTTGAGGCCCGCGGTGGTGAGGCTCACTGCGTTGCCGCTCGTCGGCGTGAAGGTGACTCCGGTGGCGCTCAGGGTGCTGGTGTTGCCTGCCGCGTCCTTCGTGGTAGTGCCCGCTGCGCTGGTGACGCTCGTGTTGCCGGCTCCGTCGGCTGCGGTGACGCTGGTGACATTGAGGTTGTCTGCCGTGCTCACCGTGTAGTCTACCCCGCCCGTGGCGTTGGCAGCCTCGGTCACCACGATGTTGGAACCTGCATTGACCGTGGTCGTCTTCGCTGCCTGCTTGGCCACCGCGTAGAGCTGGCTGCCGTTGATGGCGTCGGTGCTGGTGGAAGTGACACT
>NZ_JBNGEN010000039.1:0-369 GCF_049977365.1 Brachymonas moutaii (nom. illeg.)
AGGGCGGCATCATCACCAGCACGCAGGCGGCCGAAACTGCGGGCAGCAACAGCCTGAGCACCGGCACGCTCACAGCCAGCGACATGGTCAACCACAGCACCTATCAGGGCAACAGCATCGACATCAGCGGTGGCAGCAGCGTAGCGGGCGGCGTGAGCAAGGCAGTGGGCTATGGGCAAGACAGCGCCCAGCAGGGCAGCAGCACAGCAAGCGGCATCAACACCGCCCATGTGCAAATCACCAATGCGGCAGCGCAGCAGCAAGATATTGCCAACCTCAAGACCAGCACCACCACAGAGCAGGTAGCAGCCAGCAGCGGCACATTGCAAAACAGCTTTGATGCCAGCAAGGTACTCAGGGAACTGAATG
>NZ_JBNGEN010000040.1:0-360 GCF_049977365.1 Brachymonas moutaii (nom. illeg.)
TCCACTTCCAGTGGTGGTGGTGAGGGTGACGGTGTTGGCGCTTCCCAGGGTTTCGCTGGTGAAGCTCGGCGTCAGGCTGGTGGCTACGGTGATGGCGTTGCCGCTTTGCGTGACGGCTATGTTGTTGCCCGCCGTGACGGTGACGGTGTCTCCAGGCTTGATGTTGGTCGTGCTCGTGCCGCCGACGGTGCCGGTGCCGGTGCTTGCCGTGGTAACGTTCCAGCCCTTGTTGGCTGTTGTCTGCACGCTGTAGAGCTGGCTGCCGTTGACGGCGTCGGTGCTGGTGGAGGTGACGCTGCCTGCTGCCACGTTGGTGATTTGCGCGCCTCCCACATTCAGGGCGTTGGCGGCCGCTCCGCT
>NZ_JBNGEN010000041.1:0-335 GCF_049977365.1 Brachymonas moutaii (nom. illeg.)
CGAGCACGCTTTTGACTTGCTGCAGCCCTGTCTTGCACCGCTTGAAGGCCTGCAGGGCTCCTTGGCGATCCGTCACATCCGCCGTCGTCACCGTTACAGCATGCGGCAACCCCTGGGTATCCACCGCCAGGTGGCGTTTGATCCCCGAGACCTTCTTGCCCGCGTCATAGCCCTTGCAGCCCGCTGTGTCCGTGTTCTTCACGCTCTGCGCGTCGCAGATCAAGAACTTGCTTGAGGCGCTGCGCCCCAGTCTCTTGCGGGCCGCGCCAACCTGATTTTTTTAATGCCTGCTCGAGCAGGCTCACCCCATCCCTGTCCACCTCGCTCCACTTGGC
>NZ_JBNGEN010000042.1:0-326 GCF_049977365.1 Brachymonas moutaii (nom. illeg.)
ATGTGGCAGTGGCCGTGCAGACACCCGTAGCCGAGAGCCTGGCGCTGGGACAGGCGGTGCAGGGAGTTCGCGCGCAAGAGCAAGTGCAAAGCCGTGAGGCACATGGTCCTCTCACTTTCTGAGTTTTCCAAGACACGCCATGAAAACTTCGATCAAGGCAGCCACGCTGGCTGCCGCACTGCTTTTCTTTCTGCTGGGTGGGTGCTGGATTTCCGGCAAGCTGCTCTTCATCTGGTTTGGTTTTGACAATCGCCAACCCGGACTTTTCACCTGGCTGCAGTACTTTCACTTTGTGAACGATCCGCGCTATGCCGCATATGCCACCA
>NZ_JBNGEN010000043.1:0-315 GCF_049977365.1 Brachymonas moutaii (nom. illeg.)
GTTTGTATCCATTGATGTTTTTGCATGATTTTCTCCAGTCTGTGGTCAGGGTTGCCGAAAGGGACTGTTGAGCCCAATGCTGTAGGGATGAGAGCGTGCATCCGCTGCGGAAGATGAGGAGGCATGAGACATGCATGTCGGCAGGCTTGACGGTTACCGCACCGAGGGCTCACCGTGTATACGGCCCTGATCCTGAGACAGACTCTGAGCAGCCTGAAATCCCTGTCCCAGCGCCAGACTCTCGGCTACGGGTGTCTGCACGGCCACTCCCACATCCACCGTGGCGCTGCTGGTGTAGGGATTGCGCGCCGCCTT
>NZ_JBNGEN010000044.1:0-305 GCF_049977365.1 Brachymonas moutaii (nom. illeg.)
GGCACGGGCATCTGCGCAACAGTCTGGCTAGCCTGAGTGTGGCTGTCGATGACGGAGGCATCTGCCACCCAGGTATCTACACCGTCATCACGAGGGCCGGGAATTTGATCGGTTGCCATACCGCACCTCGCTTAGAAGGTCTGGCTGTATACCAGGGTTAGGTAATCGCCGTTTTTTATAGTCAACGACGCCAACATGTAAACCTTGATCGTGCGGTCATCTACTACCAGTAAGATGGTGGGGTCAACTGCAGAGCTCCTTGGATCGTTAGGGCGAGGAAAGTCATGTAGTGGCATATGGTGGAT
>NZ_JBNGEN010000045.1:0-301 GCF_049977365.1 Brachymonas moutaii (nom. illeg.)
AGTGCAGAATATTGAAGACTTTTGCAAATTCCTGCGCTGCCGTCACTTATCCGATCGATAGTCATGAGTTTTTCGTGGTCGTTGATCGCTCTCCCCAAAAAGCAGTTAGCCGGGCTGCAACAGCATGTGCTTCCAAGTATGGAGTGGATGGATGCACTATCAGCCGACATGAAGGCAGGTATCCCTATGCTGCTTGTTCAGGTTATGAATATGGTGCATACACCAAAAAATAGCCCAGAGCTTTTATACATCTCCTTCTCCTTGCGAAACAGATACACATTCTCAACCTCAAAACCGAGGA
>NZ_JBNGEN010000046.1:0-279 GCF_049977365.1 Brachymonas moutaii (nom. illeg.)
GACGCACCGGGTCCGTTTTCCAGCTTTGGCGCATCGGTCAGCATGCAGGGAAAAAATCCAGCTTGCGGGGTACCCCATGGTTTCCCGGCCGGAACCATCATGGCTCCAGATGGAGTGGTCCCATTTTCGCTCACACGAATATCAGATAAAGAATATCGGGGCACATTTGCGACCGACCCCCTGGTGGATGAAGTTTTCTGGGAAGGACGGCCAGCCTGTGAATGGGAATTTGTTGCAGTAGGGTTTGGATTCTCTGCTACAGGTGCAGAGGGCGAGACC
>NZ_JBNGEN010000047.1:0-272 GCF_049977365.1 Brachymonas moutaii (nom. illeg.)
GCATCCATCAGCATGTCTGCCAAAAGTTCTGCCTGTGCCCCGGTACATGGATTTCCGATCGGAGCGGCAGCTGTTCCGAGTGCATTTTTCAATTTTCCACTGGAAAAGATATCTGACACCCAATATCGAGGCTACTTCGCAACCGATCCTTTGGTCAATGAATCCTATTGGCATGGAAAGCCTCCATGTGAATGGGAGTTCATCGCAGTGGGTTTTGGTTTTTCTGCCACGGGAGCAGAGGGAGAGACCGGCTTCAATGGAGACATTGATGC
>NZ_JBNGEN010000048.1:0-258 GCF_049977365.1 Brachymonas moutaii (nom. illeg.)
CTCACCTCCCACAGACTCAAACGATGGACGCAACTTACCGGGTGGAGTATTAGGCTGCGCCAGCCCTGCATAAACCACTTTGCACTCATAGGTGTTGAAGCAGAAACCACCGTATGAATGCAACTTGAAATGCAGCACAGGGACTGAATCGGGGTTAGCCACAGCGGTAGCGGCGTTTGATAGGGTCGAAGATGGAGTTTGCTGGTTCATTTGACATCCGGATAGAAAAGACAGGCCGGCAATCGACAGGCTCAAAAG
>NZ_JBNGEN010000049.1:0-250 GCF_049977365.1 Brachymonas moutaii (nom. illeg.)
TTTGGCTTGCCATGCCTGCTGGCGTGCAGCATTCCTGGCTGCATTCTGTTGCTGATTGATGTTCTGAACCTGAATGGCGCGTTGTCTTTCCATCTGATCGGCGTATCCCATGTCAGCAGGGCTGAGCTGTTGCCCCCATGAAGCTGTGACAAACAAAGCCAGACATGATCCAATAACTGTTTGTGTCCATTGATGTTTTTGCATGATTTTCTCCAGTCTGTGGTCAGAGCTTCCAGAATGGACTACTGGA
>NZ_JBNGEN010000050.1:0-239 GCF_049977365.1 Brachymonas moutaii (nom. illeg.)
CCCAGAGTCGGCTCATGCTGCACACGGTCGTGGAAGGCCGCGATGCGGGAATCGGCATGCCGGGACAGTGCGGACACCTCGGAGTGCTCGGGCTGGGAGGCATGTGAGTGGGAGGGGGTTGCCTGGGCATGATGCGCCATCGCAGTCTCCAGGGCCTTGAGCGTATGGGGCCCGGCTATGCCATCGACGCGCAAATGATGATCGGCCTGAAAGGAGCGCAAGGCGTGCTCGGTTTGGGG
>NZ_JBNGEN010000051.1:0-219 GCF_049977365.1 Brachymonas moutaii (nom. illeg.)
TATGCGCCGCGCGAACAGCAGGATGCCAACGACTATTCGGAAATGCTGGGGTACACCACGGTCAGGCGGCGCCAGTACACGCAGGGCAAGGACCGCAGCTATACCGAGGTGGAGGACAAGCGTGCGCTGATGCTGCCGCAGGAACTCAAGGCCATGGGCAGCGACCGGGAAATCCTGATCATCGAAGGCATGGCACACCCTGCACTCGTGGACAAGATC
>NZ_JBNGEN010000052.1:0-219 GCF_049977365.1 Brachymonas moutaii (nom. illeg.)
TAGAGATGCTCATGACCGTACCTCGCGGGTGGTAGCGGTGATGGTGAAGAGGTTGTCACGCATCTTTGGCTGAATTTCTCCAACATTTTTACTTCCATCGGTAGAAAAGGAATCCAATGAGCCCATGTCAGCAAGCTTTGGATAATGTCCCTTCCAGTAATACCTTTTCACAGGCTGACCGCTGGCCAGTTCTTTGGCATCCAGGCTGCCGCTGAAACC
>NZ_JBNGEN010000053.1:0-211 GCF_049977365.1 Brachymonas moutaii (nom. illeg.)
GCCCTTGTCGTGCATATTCACAGCCAGACTGCCGTAGTAAGGAGTGGAGCGGTATCTCTCGATCTGGGCCTGAATGGCGTTTTCCTTGGCTTGCCATGCCTGCTGGCGTTGTCGCTGAATTTGCATGTTTTCAGTCGACTGGTCATTTTGCTCTTGACGATCCATCATCATGCGCTGCTGAAGATTGGGGCCGTAAGAGGGGTTATTGAGG
>NZ_JBNGEN010000054.1:0-208 GCF_049977365.1 Brachymonas moutaii (nom. illeg.)
ATCTTTTTCGGAGTGGGCCGGATCGGAAGGTGAGAGTGCATTGAAGAAGGCCGGTGGTGGTGGCTATATTGGGATCCGGAATTTTCCAGCGCCCGCCAGGGTGTCCTGGAAATCGAAGGATGGAACTTTCCACACTGCAGAGGTCGACATCGGAAAAATATTCAAGGATGAAGTCATCATTCACCATCTGCCGCTGCGGGAATTTCCG
>NZ_JBNGEN010000055.1:0-207 GCF_049977365.1 Brachymonas moutaii (nom. illeg.)
GATCCTGATGATCCGCTGAGTTCTGCGGATGATCCAACTATTTTGCTGGTTGTGGATGATCGCACCATCAAGGTGTACATGCTGAGTGAAGTCGATATGCACTTCTATCTCACCCTGGCCTACAGCCAGACGTTTTGAAGGAGCGAGTGATGGCAACCCCGACTCTTCTTGCCGGTCCGCGTGATGATGGTGTGGACACGTGGCTGG
>NZ_JBNGEN010000056.1:0-204 GCF_049977365.1 Brachymonas moutaii (nom. illeg.)
AGCTGGTGTTGAGCCATCGCTCATGGTTCTTCGAGAGCCTGCGGTTCTTCTCCAGCCACGCAAAGCTGCGCTCCACCACCCAGCGCTTGGGCATGACCCTGAAGCTGTGCAGTTCGCTGCGCTTGGCAATTTGCACTGTCACCTGTTCACCCAGCGTCTGACGCACCCCCAGCGCAAAAGGCTCTCCCGTGTAGCCCCCATCGG